>NZ_JCAWEC010000010.1:0-142079 GCF_059690695.1 Mucilaginibacter sp. A5337
ACATTATCAAACCTGTAAATACATAACAGGATTATCTTAAAACCTGTAAACTTTTTTTAGGACGAGACAGTTTGTAGCTTAAAAAGTATAGAAATACCATTTGCCCCAGAGGGGCAAAACAGAACGCCTTGCTGATTAAACTGCAAAACAATTTTGTGGGTTAACTTAAACTCGCAGAGACCCTGATGAGACCGGGCATGTTTAAAAAAAGCTTGTCATTCTGATCGACAGCGAAGAATCTTCTACAAGATACAGAGCCGCAATGCAGGGCGAAGAAGATGCTTCGTGCCTCAGCATGACAAAGGGCAAAATGCCATATCTCCTTCAAATTCAGCGAATTTTACTCCATCAGAATGACAATAGTTTAATGTTATTTAACATTCAAAGACCACAGAAATTCACCTATTCAGCATCGCTCTTTGATAAATCACTTCCCACTGCCTTCCTTCCTATAATGCATCAATCTATTGGCCCAGGCAATAAAATATTTTACGTTTGGAGCGTCGGTATGGCCGCCATCATGTTGACGCCAGGCGAGTTCGCCATCAAGCAGCCCTATATTAACCGGAGGCATCTTTTCGGTTTTATAATCGTTTGAAACACCTATATCTTTTACACCAAGCAGTTTAAATACAGAACCGGCTGCCACGGTTGCCATATAACTCCCCTGCTGATCGAGCCATTTGGCATCGCCTTGTTCCGGAACACCATAACTTATAAAAGTAAACCTCGGCGCGCACAAGGCAATCAGTTCATGCGCATCTACCGGAAGGTCTTTCGCAGTTTTTGCGCCAAACGAGGCATCTGATGCGCCGTATTTCATAAAGTTACCGGCCATCCAATAGTATCCTCCACCGGTAAGGCTTTCCACAGCTTCGCCAAAGTTTCGGCGATGTAGCTTGGCCCCACCCTCCCCCGACGAACCGATTAACCCCATAGCAAACCGTTGCTCAAAAGCCAGTGTTACAAGTACAGCCTTTCCGTACCGGGATACACCTTCAATGCCTACATGTTTAGCGTCAACAGCGGGCTCAGTTTCCAGGTAATCTAACGCGCGTGCCGCTCCCCACGACCAGGCACGCAAAGCGCCCCAATCCTCCGGTTTACGTGGCTGGCCTTTATTAACCAAACCGATGATCCCTTTGGTTAAGCCTTCTCCATTATCCGCCTGAATAGACGACGGATCAATTAACACATAACCCCAGCCGTTGGCTATCAGCTGCGTTGCCGTTGGCGGATCACCTTTCATAACCGGGAAACCACCGGGGCCAAAAGGGGATTGTTCGGCAATGGGATTATAGGCGGGATATTGTTCAAAAATGGCTTTAAACTCGGGGTGTTCTTTTACAAGCAACTCTTTTAATGCAGTGTTGATTTTTTCTACATCGGCCGCAGGGGGTTGCGCGGGCGCAGGTAAAGCGCTTCGGCCAAACATCATCAATACCGGTACCGGCCCTTTGGCATTTGCCGGAACTACCAGGGTCATTTCAATATTGACATTGATGAGTGGGTAAGCCGTATTATCAACATGACCAATAAGCTGTTTGGCGATCACCGGATAAAAGCCAACCCGTTCTTTATCTGTAACCTTAACCGACCATGTTACTTTGGGCACGTTGGCAGGAATGCGACCGTAAACCTCGCGCTCCATGTCCTCCACAATTTCGGGGCGGCGCTGCTTCCACCACATTTCGGCTGTGGTTACTTTTTTACCATTTTTTAATGTGAGCGCATCGGGCAAATCCGGGTAAGGATTAGCCAGCGCTTCATCATAATTAGCGTGATTAGGGGCAGATTCATCACCGCTGGGCCCGTTACGTAAGGTTTTAATCCCCAACTGTTTCATCATGTTCTGATGATCCTGATCGGCAGTAAAGTTTACCGGTGCAGCATTTTGAGCTTTGGCCGCGATAGCGCATGTGAGTAAGAAAAAGAAGGCAGTACTTTTCATTGCTCCTGATTTAATTTGGGTTTATGGTTATTGTAGTTTCTCCGTTTGAAATGGAGATGCAGGAAGGCCTTCCTTATTATAAAGATTCGCTCCATCCGGATTATCGGCCCAGGCATATCTTACATAAAGCGGCGCTGAGATTTTATCATTCCAAACCAACACCTTATCTCCATTAATAACCGCCTTCGCCCAAACAAACTTTTTATCGGCACCGGCTATTGCAAATTGCGACAGCTCATCGCCATCCTCAGCAACAAGTCCTGCACCTACGTTTTTAAAAGTAATCTCTATTTTATTCCCCTCAATTTTAGCAGATTGATAAATAGGGCCGGATGGGACCACATTAGCATCACCATAAGCCACATTTTCGGCAGCACGGGCAAGCCGCTCGCCTACCGTTTTTTTATTGAGGGGATGAATATCATTCCATTCGCCGGCATCGATGGTCACCGCCATTCCTGTATTGGGTACTTCCAGGGCACTAAGCTGCCCTTCCCGCAACTTCGCCCAGTCACTCTCCGCTGGCGAGTACTGTACCTCGTTAAAGTTAGGAAGCTGTGCATAGATAAAGGGGAGATTACCTTGTTGCCAGCGGTTACGCCAATCGGCAATTAGGGCTTTTAATAGTGTACCATATTCGGATGCACGGGAAGCATTACTTTCGCCCTGGTACCAAACCATGCCTTTGATAGTATAATTGATAACCGGCGCTACCATGGCGTTATATAGCCCGGTGGGTTCATTCTGCGCCGAAAATTCCGGTTTCATCCAAACCGGTTCAAACACCTGCCCTACCTTGTATTGCCAGTCGCCCCGAAGGTCGATAGTATCGCCGGCTATTGCCAGGTAGTACCGTTTATCGGGCACGAAACCACCTTTGCCCGATGTATTGGTAATACGTACCACAATAATATTTTTCCCCTGCTTCAATAACCCGGCAGGCACAGGGTAACGCCTTGGCGGATACTGATAGGTAATGTTCCCTACCTGTTTGCCGTTAATGTATGTTTGATCGGCATCCACTATTCTGCCTAAAAACAGTTTGGCCGCTTTACCTTGTACGGATGCAGGCAGGTTTATTTCCTTCCTGAACCATACGATGCCATTGAGGCCTTTTATACCCTGATCGGCCCAATAGCCGGGCAGCCAGAAATGGTGCCAGCCGTGCGGCAAATAATCAGTATCGTACCATGGCCTGTCTTCATTTAAACCTTTATCAACATTAGCCGGAAGCTCGGGTTGCGGGCGCTTTTTCATCACGCTGTCTATAAAAGCAGCATTACCAAACTGGGCAACCCGGTCATGATAGGGTTTGATGTCTTTCAGGCCATCATTGCTGATCCATGCCTCAATAGGCGTACCGCCTACACTTGAGTTGATGATACCAATAGGTGTGTGATATTTTTGATACAGCTGTTTAGCAAAAAACCAGGATGCTGCGCCGAAACCTAACACCGCTACAGAATCGGCTTTAACCCATTTACCGGGTAACAGATCCTGATGCTGTTTGGTTACATCTGCTTCTGTCTTCACAAAAAAATTCCTGATCTGCGGATAATTGGCTTTAGCTATTTCATCAGGGTATCTTTCCTTTACCCGCTCCATAGGCAAAACCATGTTTGACTGGCCCGAGCAGAACCATACATCACCGATCAAGATATCCTGGATTGTGATGTGGTTATTACCGGTAATTTCCATGGTATATGGCCCTCCTGCTTTCATTGGCTGCAGGGTAATTTTCCATGAGCCGCTTTGGTTGGTAACTGTACGGTATGTTTTATGCTGAAAGTTAATGGTGATCTTTTCACCCGCATCTGCCCATCCCCAGATCTTCACTTTGGCATCGCGCTGCAGCACCATGCCATTGGCAACCAATTGCGGCAAGCGCACTATTCCATAGCACGGCAATATCAAACAAGCGAACAGCGCTACAATTAACAGCTTCACTGACCTCATAACTCCGAAAATTTTTATTGATGGTTTATTTCACTAAGTAACAAATAAAAAAAGATTTGTGCAATCGATTGCACAAATCTTTTTTTATTTTAATTACCGCTTGGTCAGTAAACCATCATAAATAGGCCCTTAAACCTGCAATGCAGTAGCAATGAACATTTTTTTGTTTAAAATCGCATTTATCAAAACCGGCAGATGGCTAAAACAAGAAATATCAAACCAGAACAAAAGATCTCGTTCAGAGAGCGCCTGTCGGCATTAAGCAATCTCCCCGAGTTTTTCAAACTGGTATGGCAAAGCAGCCCGGGTAAAACAACCATGAGTTTTCTGCTACGCATCGTACGTTCGGCCATGCCGGTTGCTTTGCTATATGTAGGCAAGCTGATTATAGACCAGGTTGTATTACTTAACCGCCACGGTGGTAGCCAGCATGAATTGTGGCAACTGGTCATCATCGAATTTTTGCTGGCGGTTGCAACCGACGGCTTAAACCGCATGATCAGCCTCATGGATAACTTACTGGGCGATCTTTTTGCCAACTACACCTCTATGCGCATCATGCGCCACGCGGCCACCCTCGATCTGGAGCAGTTTGAAGATTCTGTTTTTTATGATAAGCTGGAACGGGCAAGACAGCAAACCGTTGGGCGTACCATACTTTTATCACAGGTAATGAGCCAGATTCAGGATTTCATTTCCATAGGCTTCCTGCTTACCGGCCTGCTAACTTTAAATCCCTGGCTCATCCTGCTGCTGCTTATATCAATCATCCCTTCATTTATGGGCGAAAGCTATTTCAACAGCCAAAATTATGCACTCACCCGGAGCCAAACGCCTGAACGAAGAGAACTGGATTATGTACGCTACCTTGGCGCGAGCGATGAAACAGCTAAAGAAGTTAAGATCTTCGGCCTATCTGATTTTATTATTAACCGCTTTAAAACATTATCAGATAAATTTTATGCTGATAACAGCAAACTGGCCGTGCGGCGTTCGGCCTGGGGCACTTTCTTTTCTGTTTTAGGCAGTGTTGGTTACTATGCAGCGTACGGTTTTATTATTTATCAAACCGTCACGGGCAAATCTTCGGTAGGTACACTCACCTTCCTGGCTGGTTCATTCAGGCAATTGAGCAGCCTGATGGAAAATTCATTGAACCGGTTTACTTCCGTATCACAAGGCGCTATTTACCTCAATGATTTCCATGAATTTTTCGAGATCAAACCAAAGATCAAAGTTGCTGCTTCTCCTTTACCATTTCCAAACCCAATAAAGCAAGGGTTCACATTTGAGGATGTTGGTTTTAAATACAACAACGCCGAATCATGGGCCAACAGGCATCTGAACTTCACACTGCACCCCGCCGAAAAGATTGCGCTGGTTGGCGAAAACGGTGCAGGTAAAACAACCTTGGTTAAGCTGCTGGCCCGCTTATATGATCCTACAGAAGGACGGATCCTATTGGATGGCGCAGATTTGAGAGATTATGACATCGTCGATCTCCGGCTAAACCTGGGTATTATTTTCCAGGATTATATTCGTTACCAGATGAGCTTTTCGCAAAACATAGCAGTAGGAAATATTGATGAACAGGACAATACTGAGCTGATCCGTAAGGCTGCGCATGAAAGCCTTGCAGATGCACTTGCGGCTAAACTTCCGCAGGGGTATGAGCAATGGCTGGGCAGGCGGTTTAATGAGGGTGTTGAATTATCGGGCGGAGAATGGCAAAAGGTAGCGCTGGCAAGGGCCTATATGAAAGATGCGCAGGTGCTTATTCTTGACGAGCCCACTGCAGCGCTTGATGCCCGGGCCGAGTATGAGGTGTTTCAACGTTTCTCATCTCTGACTCAGGGTAAATCGGCCGTGCTTATTTCGCACCGGTTTTCAACGGCAAGGCTGGCCGACCGGATCATCGTATTAGAAAAAGGCAAGATCCTTGAAGCCGGCACGCACCAGGAGCTAATGGCAAACAACGGCCGTTATGCCGAATTATTTAGTTTGCAGGCAGCGGGATATCAATAAACTGGGGGAGCAAATGATCATCTGCTCCCCCAGTTTATATTATTTTAACCAGCAACTATTTTTTACTGAATAGCTGGATCTGGTAGCTAAAACTTGCATCTTTTGCATAAACCCTGTATTGCTCCAACGGTTTAGGGCCACATCCATATGAGCCAACGCCCAAAGTTTTATGACTGATGCATAGTACGGTGCCTTTGCTTTTCGGCAAATCTATCTTGTACTCCACATCGGTCATTTCCTCATCGCTGTATGGCAGCGCAGTTACCTGGAACAGTTCACCAGCCTGCTTAACAGCAATGCCCATACCTTTAGCAGTACTCACATTGGCCCACCTAACATCCTCGTGGTTGCCGCAATCCATTGGTTTTTCATACGGGGTTTGCTGCTGTGCTATACTGCTTGAGTAACGGCCAACATCGAAGCCGCTCTTCCTGTCTGCATAGTTTTCCATCGGGCCGCGACCAAAATATTCAAATTGATCCAGGTCCTTTTTCAAAAACAAGCGTACGCCTAATCTGGCCAGCACCAGTTTAGGATCCGCATTAAAGCTCACGTTATTATCTGCTTTGATAACTCCGTTACCATTTATGGTATAAATTACCTGGTGATGAATAACAAAATCATGTTTACCGGTACCGGTAAGATTTACTTTGATCTCCACCTGGCCGGTTGACAACTGCATACTTTTTACCGCATCAGTTTTCCAGCTGATCTCTTTCAAACCATATTTAACCCAATCCTCATAAGCCCACATATCATCTTTGCGGTGGGGTGCACGCCATAAGTGCAGCATAGGGCCGCCGTTATTTTGCAAAACGTTTTCCCCATCTTTCTCCATTTTTGAGAAAGTGCCTTTTTCTTTATCAAACTCGAGACTAAAACCGTCGCCTTTTACTTTGATCTGGTTACCGGCATCTGATAAAGATAGTTTACCCGTTGCAGGTTGTTCTTTGGCGGCCGGAATAGCAATTGGCAGTTCCAGCTGCTGAGCTGCTACTTCAAACCCTTTTTTGGCCCACATTTTATCTGTAGCAAGGTCAAATGATATCCTCAGGAAATATTCTGCTCCGGGTTTAGGGGCAACCTGGTACGGAACTTTTACATCAAGCTCTTCGCCCGGGTTGATTTCCTTAAGTGCTAAATTACCTGACGATATGGATGTTCCATTTTCAGTCACCTCCCATTTAGCAGTTAAGCTATTCAGGTTAATGAACTGGTAGCGGTTTTTAATTGTTACCAGGCCATTTTTCAGATCTTTTGGATGAATGCTGATCCACTGATAAGCATGCTTTAATTCAGGATAGTGCGGTTTCAGCGAACGGTCGGAAAATACAACGCCTTTGTGAATGAAATACTGATCGTTAGGATACTCTCCAAAGCCACCGCCAAAAGCAGTTATAGGATGTTTAGGGTCGCGATTATTATAGATTCCCTGATCCTGCCATTCCCAGATGGCACCGCCTAACAACTGCGGATATTTATCAAATAGGTCATTATAAATATCAACCGACCCCATGGAGTTAAACATGGCATGTGCATACTCGCACAGGTAAAACGGTTTGGTTAGGGTTTGATCGTTGGCATGTTTTTCCAGGTTCTCTACATCGGTATACATTTCGCTGTCCATATCGGCAGGATTGTTTTTGCCTATGCCAAAACCCTGGTAGTGTGTTGGACGCGTATCATCAATGCCTTTGATCACCTTAAGGATAGCCCTGAAGTTTGAGCCGCCGCTGCCGCATTCGTTACCCAAGCTCCAGATAATAACCGAAGGATGATTCTTAAAATTTTCTACGTTGGCCACGTTCCTGTCAATCAGCGCGGCCTTGATCCTTGGTTCTTCATTAAACTCGTCCCATGCACCGTGACTTTCCAAATTGGCTTCGGCAACCAGGTAAATTCCATACAGGTCACACAACTCATACCATCTCGGATCGTCAGAATAATGGCAGGTACGTACGTGATTGCAATTGGCTTGTTTAATCAATACGATATCCCTGATCATTTGCTCTTCGGTAACAGCATGGCCATCATTCGGCCAGTTTTCATGGCGGTTTACGCCTTTGAGTTTAATGGGTACGCCATTAACCAAAAACAACCGGCCCTTGATTTCGATACTTCTGAAACCGGTTCGTGACGAGAGGGTTTCAACGGTATTGGTACCATCATCAATTTTTACTACCGTAGTATAAAGTTTTGGTGTTTCTGCCGTCCATTTCTGCGGATTATTTACATGGAAGCTGGCTTCAACCGTTACTTCCTCACCTGGCTTCAGGGCCGGGATAGCTTTTTTAACAGCAGCACCAGGAACAGGAACCGAGCCATTATACAAAGCAACATCAAGTAAACGGGCTTTAACAGCGGCTGTCCCGTAGTTTTTTATTTTGGCCGATACCAGCACATCAGCATTTTTGTATTGTTTATCCAGATTGGTCTTTACAAAATAATCCCTGATATGCTCCTGCGGACTGCTCCAAAGCGTTACATCTCTGAATATGCCGCTTAAGCGCCACATATCCTGGTCTTCAAGATAACTGCCGGTTGTAAAGCGGTACACCTCGACGGCCAATGTATTTTTGCCGGGTTTAACATATTTGGTAAGATCAAATTCGGCAGCGTTACGGCTGTTTACACTGTAGCCCACTTTTTTACCATTTACCCAAATAAAGAAACCTGCATCAACCCCATCAAAAGTGATAAAAATACGGCGACCCTTCCATTCGGCAGGCACGGTAAAATCGCGGCGGTAGCTGCCTACCGGGTTTCTTTCCTTATAGGCGGTATATTTTACCGGCGGGGTGCTCATCACCCTCGGAAAATCTTTTTGAAAAATATAGGTAAAGTTGCTGTAGTAAGGTGTACCGTAGCCCTCAACCTGCCAATTTGATGGCACTTTGATATCCTTCCAGCCGGATACGTCATAACTGGGTTTATAAAAATTAACCGGGCGTTTTTGTGGCCAGTCAACCCAATTAAATTTCCAAAGCCCGTTCAGGCTGCGGCTAAAGGTTGAAGCACGCCTATTACCGGCCAAAGCCTCTTTTAAAGATGCATAAGGCATAAGCGTGGCATGGCTTGCTTCCTTATTGATGCCGATATTTTCGGGATCTTCGATCTCTTTCGGAACAGAAGCTGTATCTGACTTTGATAGCCCGTTATCTGCCTGCTGAAAGCTAAAGCCTGCTTTATGGCTAAAAACAAAAATGAAAAGCAACAAAACCCTAAGGAATTGTTTGTTAAAATGAGATTGGCACATAGGTATATATAATTGTTTGCAATGATTTGATTTTTATATGGCAGATTCAGAACAAAGAAATATAAAAACCAAATATAACAACTGTCACATATACATATGTATTAAAAAGCTAAAACCTTTTATCACTCCCTGTCATCTTATTTTACGGCTTCTTTTGCCCGCTTAGTTTAGCAACAACCAGGTTGCCAACCTTGTTACCCTGCACAATACCATTATCAATAGCATCCATAAAATGGATACCGCCCCAAAACCTTGATATGGCAGCTTCTTTAGCGGCCTGGGTAAACGAATTGAAATGCCTTGGTGGTATGCCATAACTCACTTCCACATTATCGGTATATTTAAAATTATCGCCAAAATAATGCGTTAGGATAACTGCCGCTGATGATGAAACTACCGAGTGCCCGCTGATGTATTCCGGAAATGGCGGGGTTTGCAGCAGGGGTTTCCAATGAGGGTCGATGTATCTGCGGATAGCCGTTTCGGGGCGGATGCGGTTGGTGCGGTACTTATCATCCCAACAGCAAATAAAACCGTCAAGCAGGCCTATGGCCACGGCTGTATTGATCTGCATCGTTTTAGAGAAACCGGTTTTGGTCTGCTTACATGCAATGGCTGTTATTCCCATCCAATGCGCCCCCGGCGAAATCTTTTTAAGGCCGATAAGCATGTGCCCGTCATTTTGAACAGCAAAAGGGTTGCAGTCCCAAAAGTTGGCAATATCCTTTTCTTCCTGCTTTAAGCCGTCGCCGCTTTTGGCATAGCTCATTTGCAGGTATTTATAAAAAGTTGAGTTTTTATCGGTTGAAAAAGGAATGGGTGCATCAGGAACAAACTGCCCCGCCGAATCAAGCGTCATGGGCCTTATGGTATTAAAATAAGGTTCCACTGGTAGCATATAAGCAGGCGGGGTGAGGTCCCAGCTGCCCGGTGTTTGCTTAAGCTTATAACGCGGGTAGTTGCTTATTTTCCTGTAGCCATCGGCCTTGGCATAGGCCAGGATCTGTTTACTGATTACTTTGGCATAACTTTTTGAACTGTCGATAACCTCACTGCTGAAGCCGATATTTTTACATGAATCAATAAATGAAGCCTCATATCCCAGCATCAAAGTACCTGATGGCTGTAGCTTGGCTGCAGTTTCAAACATGGCCAGTACAGCGCTCAGTTGATAGTTGTAACCCGTGTTTTGTTTGGGATGTTTGATATCAGGATACTGGTTCAATACACCGCTCATACTCCTGATCTGCTTGTCATTTTCGGCGACAATCTCGTAACCGGCAAGGCAGGTATAAGTAAAAAAACGCGAGGCTAAGGGCGGGTTGGTAACATCATGGATCATTACGCTGGTCATGTGACCAATAACCTTGCTTACATCCTGGTTGGTTAATTCGGGTTGCTTTTTCTTGCTGCAGCTTATCATTGCAAATAAGCCGCAGGCAGGTATCAGCATTAACAGTTTTTTCATCACCTTGTATTATTGCTTATATGCCTTTAGTTTGCCTTTATCAAGAGCAAACAGTAAAATGTTATTTAATTGAAGTACACTTCTTACATCGCCCCTGATGTTGAAGCCCGATTGCTGCTGATTTATATATTGGTAGTTGCCTTTTCCATCTCCCTTAAGCAATACGCCGTAGTTAGCATCATATTTACCAAAACGGATGCGCGCCTTGTTGATATCGCCGCAAAGCAAAAGATCATCTTTACCATCATGGTCATAGTCAAGCGTAGTAATGGTAAAAATGGGCGAGTATTGGGCCTGTAAAGGCAGTGCCATTTGCTTTAAGCGTCCCTGCGTATTACTGATAAAGCAGGTTGTTGCAAGTTCATTAGCGGTCAGTTTTTTCACGCCTTTCAACTCTTCCGGGGTGAAAATTTTGTCCATCGTGGCATCAGCATAACTTTTATAATCGGGAAAGCGGCCTCGCATAACGCTTAACTGGTCAAGCAACTCATCGCGGCTTACAAAGGGGTAGCTTTTATGCTGAATGTAAAAACAAAGCATCGGGTCAACAGAGCCGTTATCGTCAAAATCTTTATAAAACATTTCTGCCGGCTCGGCGTCACTTGCCTTGCATTGCGTATTTAAGCCAATGTTTCCGGCAATAATATCGGGATGGCCGTCATGGTTGATATCGCTTACCTGCAGGCAATTCCACCAGCCCGCATATTTTTTATCAAAATATTTTGTTGTGGCATCGGTTAGTTTGGCGCCGCTATTTTCAAAAACGGTGATCGGCATCCATTCGCCGGCCAGCACCAGGTCGGGCTTTTTATCGCCGTTCATATCAACCCAGGCGGCATCGGTCACCATACCTATATTTTTTAATACCGGGTTATATTTTGCGGTTTCATCGGCAAAATGCCCTTTACCGTCATTGATCAAAATATAGCTTTCGGGCGCTTCGGGATACTGCCCGGGTATTACCCTGCCGCCAACAAACAGGTCAGGGAAACCATCACCATTAATATCGGCTGCTTTTACACAACTTTTACTGCTGATCATTTTGGGCAAGGCGCCATTAGCTTTGCTAAAGTTCCCTTTGCCATCGTTAAGGTATAACCTATCCTGCAGCAGGATGTCATCCGGTTTATAATCGGCATAACCGCCAGAGGCTACATACAAATCGGGCTTACCATCGCCATTGGCATCAAAAAACAAAGCTGCGGCATCGGTACTATTCTTATCGGCTTCAAAGGCGGCAACTGCATTGCTTATAAATTTACCATCCTTTTGCTGCAGGTATAAAACACCGGCTTTGCCATCATGCGCGCCGGCATATATATCTTCCAATCCATCGCCGTTTACATCACCTTTGGCAAGGATAGAGCCCGAAAACGAGATAGAGTTAACTATTAAAGGCTGCCGTTTAAAATCATTGATGGTATTATCTCTCTCACTGGTTGCGATGGGGGCAGGTACCTCTTTAAATATCGGATTGATTAGTTTTTGCGCAGGGCTTGCGGCAGTAGCGTCCTTTTCGTTTAAGACAATTTGTTGGTCGGCTTTTACTTTTTGAAGTACCTGCGATTTGCCGCTTTGCCATGTGATCCGCAATGAATCAACCTGCTTATCTTTCCCCAGGCCAAAATGCAGTATAGTTGAAACTGAAGATTGATAACCGCGGTTTGGCATTTGCTCCAGGTATTGTGTTTTATTACCCGAATAAATGCTGACCTTAGCTCCTACTCCCTGCGTGTTTGCACCGCTGCCGTTTAACTTAATAGCCAAATAATGGTTATCATTTTGTTTAGCTGCCTGGTTTTCATAAACAAAAGCAGGGAGATTGATATTGTTTACCACCAGGTCAAGATCGCCGTCATTATCCAGATCGGCATAAACGGCGCCGTTACTGTTTGATGGCAGTGTTATGCCCCATTGCTCACTTTTATTGGTGAATGTTGTATTACCATTGTTCTTAAACAAATAACTTTTCATTTGCGATGATGGCATCTGGCTCACAATATCCAGGAGGTCCTGCCTCATTACGCGCCTGTCTTTAAGGTTATCGCCCATAAATTTCAGGAAATCCATATTGGTATAATCGCGGGTATAGCCATTGCTTACAAAAAGGTCTTTCCAGCCGTCGTTATCATAATCGGCAAAAAGGGGCGACCAGCTCCAGTCTGTATTGGAAATGCCTGCCAGCTGTCCTATCTCGCTGAACGAGTTATTACCATTATTAATCTGCAGCATATTGCGCATGTATTGATAATAAAAGCCAACCCGCAGGTTCAGATCAAAAGCTTCGTAATTATCAATGCCGAACAGCAGTTTCTGCCGCTTGTTATCTTCAGGAAGCATGTCCAGCGTGTAGATATCTGGCTTGCCGTCGTTATTGATATCGGCCACGTCATTCCCCATGGAATAAAATGAAGTGTGACCGATTTGTTTCTGCAGTTCATCCGTAAAAGCACCCTTACCATTGTTAATATACAACCTATCGGGAATGCTGTAGTCATTTGATACATAAACATCCGGCCATCCATCGCCATTAATATCGGCAATACCTGCTGCAAGGCCATATGACAGTGAAGTATTGATAATACCTGCAGGGCCGGTAATATCAGTAAAATGATTATTATCATTCCTTAGTAGCCTGATCCCCGATTCGCTATCTTTTTTGGCCGACATCTCCTTTACAAAAGCATCATCAAGAATGCTGATCCGTGCAGGGTTATGGTTAATCAGCAATAAATCGAGATCACCGTCCCGGTCATAATCAAAAAAGTAGGCCTGTGTACTGAACGATGGAAAATCAAGACCGTAATCAGCAGTCATATCTTTAAATATGGGCACACCGGCAGCGTTGTTTCCCTGGTTTATGAATAATTGATTAACCCGTTTCTCGGCCCGTATTTTACCCGAATAGCAGATATAGATATCCAGCTTACCGTCGCCGTTAACATCGGCCATGGTAACACCTGTTTTCCACGGACCCGGCCTGCCGGCCACGCCTGCATCAGTTGTAATGTCCTTAAACTGCATATTGCCCTGGTTCAGATACAATTTATTATCGGTCATATTGCCGGTAAAATAAAGGTCCTGCAAGCCATCGCCGTTCAAATCGCCAACGGCTACACCACCGCCATTATAAAAATACTCGTACATCAGTACGTTGGTGTTCAAACCTTCGGTTAAGGTATTTGCAAAATCAATATGGGTTTGTTCTGGCTGCAATAGTTTAAATAAAGGTTGATCTGAACTTTCAGGGGACTCATGATTACAACCTGCGGATAGTATCAGAACACATAAGGCGGGAAACAGCAAAAACAATCGTTCTTTTCGCTTTTTAAGCGGGAATAGGAACCGGAATATCTTCATTTTGGTTTAATTGTGGCTACGATAATGGGCATCGCAAATTTGATGTCAATATAACAATTATTCTGCATGTAAAACATCTTTAGAAAAATAGCTTTAGGAGACTATTCGGAGCAGATTTGTGGATTTATGGATAAAGGAAATATCGCACATTTTATCATAACCCTGTAAAGGTTATCGAAATTAACCTACATCAACAAAATTCACCTGTACATTATTTAATTTCATGTCGTAAAAGGAATTGCCATAAATGGCGCCAAATGCAATTATTATGGATTTCACAGCATATCAGCAGCTATTTTTCGATATTTTGAACAGCCCTAATCCGCCGGCTCCTTATGACAACCCGGATTATTTAAATTATACAAAGCTAAATTGGTCGCGCCAGCAGCGATGGTTAAAAGTTGGCGTACTGAACCCTGATTTGACAGCCGCCATTGAAAAGATCAGCAAACCACAAGTATGGACGGTTATTACCGAAGCGTGGTGCGGCGATGCATCGCATACTATACCCTTCCTGCATCGTCTTTCGGAATTGAATCCGCTCATCAAGGTTGATTATCAGCTAAGGGATTCTCCGCCGTTTTTGATTGAGAGCTATCTTACCAATAGTACCCGGTCAATACCGAAAATTATTATTGCAGATGAAAACAATCAAGATCTCGGCACCTGGGGTCCCCGGCCAGCAGAATGCCAGCGCTTATACCTGCAAATGGTTAAAGACCACGTTGAAATGAGCGAAAAAAAGATAGCGCTCCAGAAATGGTATAATGAAGATAAAGGCGTAAGTTTTCAGCTGGAGTTTTTAGAGATAATTAATCAGATATTATGATTTTTGGGGGAAACAACTTTCATGCAAACCCTATCCAAAGGCTATTGTGCGTACACAATTAAAAAAATGTCATTTCGATAGAGCAGGATGGGCATGAACGACGGGGCGAAAGAGAAATCTTCTACTTCAGGCTCTGCAACTATGCCTGTAAAAGCAGGGCGTAGAAGATTTCTCCTCGCCTCCAACGCATAAATCCCACCCTGGGTTCGTCGAAATGACATTTTTTATATAATAGTACAATAAAAAAGATATGGACACATAGAAGTTTTTTTGTCCTGTTATTTTACCTTAAGCTCTTTGCCTGCTATATCTTCCCAACGGTAATAATGAAAAGTTTTATCGGTACTCATTACCACGAAGATACCATGTTTAAAGGTATCGTTTAATGGAGTAGCGGTTACATCGCTACCGTCACTTTCCCTTGCGGCTACATTGGCTATTTTCAGCAGCTTATGTTCAAAAGGATTTGCCTTGGTACCCTCTCTGCTAAAGATCTGGAAGCGGTTAGCCCCCTGATCAGATACCAGGATGTAGCCAGTTGTGTCAGTTAATTTATAAATGGAAATCCCTTCGTGATCGGCTTTAAAACCCGATGTACCGAATATTGCCAGTTCCTGATCGCCTTTTTCAGGATCGGCATAATACTGGCGAACACCTACCTGCTCATCTGAGTAATAGATGTAACCCAGCTCATTATCAACAGCAATTGATTCAATCTCCTTTTTGCCGCTGTATTTACCGAACTTGCGTACCAGCGTGGCTTTCACATTACCGGTTCCGTCATCCTCAAGCAAATACTGCCAGATATATCCGCCGGTTTGCGGGCCATTTTTGCGGCCCGCTATAGCGTACATTTTTCCGTCTTTCGCAGTGTAGATAGAGATGCCCATCAAATCGCGGTATTCAAAGCCGGTTTCGCCAACAAAGGCATCGATGCCCCCGTTATCTACCGGTTTCATATCTGGCAATGAATAGATCCGGAGTTTGTGGGTCATGCGTTCGGTGGTGATAGCAATATCCGTTGGTTTGCCGCCAAGCATTAAACCATAGGCCAGGTCAACGTTGTTCGGGCGTTTCAAGCCGCGTACAACTTTATCTTTAATAATCTTACCTTGCAGATCGAACACAAAAAGGGCACCTTCGCTATTTTTATCGGTGCCGATGATCAGGCTTTTAGAAGGGTCAACCGGGTTAACCCATATAGCAGGATCGTCGGTGTCATATAATACAGCTTCGGTAATTACTACCGGCTTTATTTCGGATGCTGTACTGCCGGGAATGGTAAGTGCTTTGCTGTTATGTACCTGGCTCTGACCGCAAGCGGCATTACCTATGGCAACAGCAAGTGCTACAAAAGCTAATTTGCTCAGTTTATTCATTGATCATTAGTAATAAAAAATAATCCTGCAGGAGTATGCAGAACCATTGCGATGAGTTAATTTATTTTGTTCCGAAGGCGCCGATATAAGTAGCCGGATCAGGAGAAACGTAAGTTATCCCGTTTACGGTGATACCTGCAGCATGGTGGCGGGTAAAGTTGGTTACACCTTTATTTAAAGCAGGAGAACCGCTTTGTAAATGAAAATCCCAATTGGTATCATAAACCGCATTCAATACCGGAGTTGATTCGGGATAGTTCACAAATTTCGGATCGTTATCGCCCGCTTTGGTACCCTTGATCTCATTTACTCCGCCAATAATATCCTTTGATGGCTGGAACTGGTTTACCGTAGTTTGATCATAACCGTAGTAAAGGTTATTGCTGATCACGGTACGTTTATCTTCGGTTGATTTAGTATCGCGTTTGATACCAAAACGGGTGTTTGCAAACAGGTTGTTATAGATATCAGCACGAACGTTATTCTCCAGCCAAACAGAACCACCTTTAGCCGATGGCCTGCGCCAGCCGGTATTCACCATGGTATTGTTATAACAGATGATGTAAGCCTGCGGGTCACGGTCGCCCGAGTTTGATAATTTCAAGGCATTGGTGTTGGCACTATAAACAAGGTTGAAACCAACATCGGCCAAACAGCCCGATTTAAAGTTCATGGCCTCGCCACCAGTAACGCCGGTAGTGTAAAAAGTATTGTTGGCAAAAATGATCTTACCACCTTCAATATAAGTACAATCTTCCTGGAAGTTACGCACAGTTGAGTTTACAACAATCAATTTACCATTCACGTTTGAAAACCAAAGGGCAGGTAAGTTTTCGCCGGCAACAGCTTTATAAAGGCCTAATTTTACTGATGTTGAACCATCAGATGTAGTGTTGCCGCCGTACTCCAGAATGGTATGGTCAAGCACCAGCTCGGCACAGGTTTTAGCTGCGAGGATGCCGCCCCACATTTTACCGAATTTTTTGGCGTCGGTGCGATATGCCGGGTTTACAGTTATCCTTACCGGGTTTTCGGCAGTACCTAATGAATACAGGTTGCCTTTTACTATAAACTCAGGTTTGGCAATGGTATCCATCAGTACGGTTACACCCTCTTCAATAGTAAGCGATTTACCTTCGGGGATAATGATATCACCTTTAATGATCTGCGTGCTGCCTTTAGCCCAAACACCTGATACTTCACCGCTTGCTGATCCGTCGCCAGAGCTTGCATCAACGTCAAGATTAGCTTTTCTGCAACTGCTAAAGGCTATGGCCGATAGCAGCATTACTGCAAATATTTGTTTTAGTTTCATTGTAATGCCTTTTATTTATGGTTGATAAATTAATTTAAAGTTTATAGCGAACGCCTATCAGGTAAGTTTGCTTGTAGTAGTCGCTGCGGATAAGCGTTTGTCCGTTTGCTACGATGTTATCATCTTTCAATGTTGCATTCTCCGGGTTGGTACCTTTCAGGAACAATTTAGCCGGTGTATTAAGCAGGTTACCCGCTTTGATAAATACGCTCAGGTTGTTTTTGAAACGTTTTTCGGCAGATGCATCCATCTGGATAAAGCCACGCTGCCAAAGGTCATTGTTCAGGAACTGCGATACTGTGTTGATACGTGGCCCTGTGTAAGCTCCGGCAATTTGCGCATCCCAGCCCTTTTTGGTGTCTTTATATAACAATGAAAGGTTGGCGATATGCTCTGACTGACCATACAATGGCCTTGTTTGATTTACCGAAATTTTGTGGGTATCACCAGTAGTAGCATCAGTTACATAAGTGTCTTTAGGCGTAGTGATGCGCGAGTGCGTGTAGGTATAGTTTGCCTTTACACCAAACTTGTTAAAGAATTTAATGAAATCGAGCTCCAAACCGTAGTTTTTAGCTGTACCAAAGTTACCTGGCACATAATAAGTATCCTGGCCGCGTGTTGCATCCGCCTGGAAGCTGTACTCAATAGGATTGGTGATCCTTTTGTAAAATGCACCTGCTAATAACTGAGTGCTTGCATCAGGGAATAACTCGTACCTTAAGTCATAGTTATCGGCAACGGCATGTTTAAGATCAGGGTTACCACGCTCGTTGTACTCATCACCAATTCTTCCGCCCGGGATAAGCTCATAAAAGCCGGGACGGTTAACTGATTTAAAGTAAGAAGCATGAAACTGCTGCTTATCAGTCAGGAAGTATTTCAGCGTTAAGCTCGGTAATACATCGGTATATTTCTGATTGCCTGTTGGCCTTGACTCGCCCTGCGGGAAAAGCATCCTGTAACCCTGGTCTGTATGTTCTACACGTGCACCACCAACTACCTGGATAGTTTTTGTGGTGAATTTAAACATACCATAACCAGCACCGATTTTTTCAGATGCATCGTTGGTTAAGGAATTATTTACCGCGCCGGCCGGGTTGGTTACGTTAAAATTCAGCTGGGTATAGTTTGTAAAATCTGTTCCGTACAATGCACTTGGATTGGCAGCAGTAAGATTGTAGTTGTTATAGAAGCTGCTGCGTTCTTTATCACGATATAAACCACCGGCAGAGAAATCTACATTAACACCTCCAATTGGCGTGGTATAGGTAAGGTCTAAATAACCTGCTTTATCCTCGTCGGTATTGCGCTCCCAACGGTGGGTAAGCGAGGTACCGTTGGTTAAATAGGTAGGCCTGTCTACAAAGTTTTCGCGCACACCATTCAGGCTAATGGTGGTATTATTTGGCACTTCGTTTTCGGCCGAAGAATAAACTGCCGACCATTGCACCTTAAGTTTATCGTTAAATAATTTGTGATCACCACGCAACGTTCCGCTGTAAATTTGTTGCTCGGTAAAACGGCTGCGGGTTGAATATCCTAACTGCGCATTTCCTTTATCCGGATCATAATCGGTTGAAAAGCTGGTAGATTTTTCATCACGGACCTGGATATTGGTTAAGTTAACATAAGTGTTAAACAAGCTCAGTTTACTGCGGCTGTTTATCACGTAATCAACTTTTGAAAATAAGCCATAACGCTTTTGTTGTTCTGAGTATTGCCTGTCGGCCCGGCTGGTAACAGCGGCGTACTCGGCAGTTGGAACTACTTTGGTGTTGTAAAACACACTGTTGCTACCGCGATAAGTATTCTGATAGCTACCAGCTACCAACACGCCC
This sequence comes from Mucilaginibacter sp. A5337, assembly GCF_059690695.1. NCBI lineage: Bacteria > Pseudomonadati > Bacteroidota > Sphingobacteriia > Sphingobacteriales > Sphingobacteriaceae > Mucilaginibacter > Mucilaginibacter sp. A5337. Next base: position 19,381 of record NZ_JCAWEC010000010.1, read on the forward strand.
AATTTATTGCTAAAAAAGCGCTGACCTAATGATAAGCTACCAACAAGGTTTGGTGCAGGGTGCTTAAGCGAATAGTTTAAAGTGCCGGTACCAAAATCGGCCTGGGTTGCCTGGTATGTTTTGCCGTTTATTTCATAAGGCGATTTGTGGTTGATGCCTGAATAATCGTAGCTCATAAACTTACGATCAAGAAGCAACTGGCTGTAGCCACCCGCGATATTTGCGTTAATTTCAAAGCGCTCCGGGGCATCCTTCATCACCATGTTAACAACACCACCAACGGCATCGCCTTCCAGGTTTGGGGTAAGCGTTTTATAAACTTCCAGCCTTGATAGCAGATCTGAAGGAAAAATATCAAGTGGCACGTAACGGTATTTATTATCCGGGCTCGGTATTTTAATGCCATTTACCAGAGTATAGTTATAGCGTTTATCCATACCACGTAAAATGGCATACTGGCCATCGCCATTGGTATTACGTTCAACCGATACACCGGATACGCGGGAAATCACGTTAGCCACCGTTAAATCGGGAGAAACTTCGATAGCTCTGCCCGAAACAATGTTCATTACCTGTGTGGCCTGCTGCTCAATACGGCGGGCTGTCCTTTCGGTCGAGCCGTTTTTTTGCGACACTACGCTGATCTCCTGTAATTGTTTATTGGCTTCTTCCAGGTATATTTTCAGATGCGGGTTATCATCTTTGGCTATTTCAACCTGTTGCGTTGCCGTAGTGTACAAAATGTAAGATACCCTAACGGTATATGAACCCTTTGGCACATCCTTTAACTCAAAGGAGCCATCCAAACCGGTGGTCGTAGCAATCTTCGTTCGGTCGAGGCTTACGGTGGCCCCCACCATAGGCTCGCCGGTTTTACGGTCATAAACATGCCCTTTTAGCTTGGTTGCGTTAGCGGCGGTAACGCATAACAGCATGAATAATAATGATTGTAAGTATTTTTTCATTTTGCGAAACGATTAATGCAATTGTGATTTGCTTTTTGACGGCGCAAAAGTGTTTAAACCAACAATACATTTGCTAAAACATGCCGTTACAAAAAGGAAACAGCGTTACATGAGGCGTATACGCAACAGCAGCATAAAATTTCAATCAATTGATTTTCAAATAAATAACAAAAACGCAAACCTCCATTATCATTCAGTTACCGTTACATTAAGCTAATGTTAAGCCGCAAAAAGACAAAGAAATCAGCGGCAATTAAACTACAGAGCCTGTATAAAAGTGGTCAGGTTTTCACCCTGATCAATATTGAGTTTCTTGCGTAAACGGTAGCGGGCAACGCGTAAACTATCAATAGAGATACCCAATAAACCGGCAATATCCTTTGAATCCATGTTAACTTTCAGCAGGGCAATCAAACGTAGATCTGTTGAGGTAAGATCATTGCTCTGCTGCTTCAGCTTCTCAAAAAAGCTTTGGTGAACCTGTTCAAAAGCAACAGTAAATTCTTTCCAATGTTGCTCATGGTTAAAGCTTTGGTTTATTTGCTGAATGATTTGCTGCATCTGACGTTTCTGATCGCGCTTATCCTCTTTCACCATATCCTGCAGCGTATTGCGCATGCTCTCCAACAACTGGTTATTCTTGATGAGGTTTAATGTGTGCGATGACAGTTCTTGCCCTTTAAGTTCCAGTTGCTGCTTAAGGCTTTCTTCCTGTAGCTGTTTATTCTTAAGTTCCAGCTCCATTAAATCGCGCTGGGCTTCAAATATGGACCGGTTTTGTTCGGCCAGGGCGCGCTGGTCGCGCATTTTAAGGCGCTGCCTGCTGAACGTCACAAACCCAAGTACAACAAGTAGCATAAATATCAAAATACCTGCAATGGTAATTATCTGGTTGGTTTTGCGGATATTGTTAAGGCGAACAATTTCATCACTCTTTTTATCCATGTCATACAGCACCTGCAAAAACGAGGTCTGCTTTAAACTTTCTCTTGAGTATACATCAAGCGAATACTTACGGCTCAGTTCAAGGTAATGATAAGCGCTATCCATACGGTTAAGCAGCTGATATGATTTCCCGAGGTCACGGCAGGAGGCAGCTAACTGGTACAGGTTTCCTGTTTTTAATGATAATGCATATGCCTTGCGCGATTGCAGAATCCCTGCTTCATATTTGCCGGTTTTTCGTAAAATATCGCCGATGTTATTGATCACCTCAATGCTGGCAACCTCGTTATTGTACTTATTATAGATTTCTAATGACTTTTTAAAACAGGAATATGATGAATCGTAATTGGCCAGGTCTTCATGGATACTGCCCAGGTTCTCGTAAATTTTTGCCTGTCCATAATCATCACCTATGCGCTGATAGCTGTTCAGTGCCAGGCGCTGGTAGTAAAAAGAGCTATCGTACTTATGATGTTTCTCATAGAGATGCCCTATTGCACCGAAAATTTCAGCTTGTCCTTTTTTATTATTGGTGGTCTTGTAAAGATTGAGTGCCTTGTTGTATAATTGAAATGATTTGTCCGACTGCCGGTTGTAATAATACAGGATCCCCATCTTGCCCCAGTTTTCGGCCATCAAATCTTTGTTACCTATCTGCCCGAATACCTTATCAGCATGTAAATAAAAATCAAGGGCCTGGGCATAATGCCCCTGGTTAAAACAGATCTGCCCCATTTGCTGCAGACTCAAGCCCGCAGTAAGGTTATCATTATCCTGAATTGCATCGGCATGGATCTTTTTAAGAACGAGGAGCACTGAATCGGGATGCTGCTGGGCCTGTAATTGCAGTTCCTGAAACCGGTCAGTTTTGTTTGACTGAGCCAAAACCGTTGTACCAGTTATTAATAAAAACAGATACAGCGTTATTTGAATAAGCCTGGCGTAGCGTTTAATCATATCTGAAAATTGAGCGGGGTGATCTTTAAGCGAAAGAAGCCACTCTTTAACCACTAAAGCGTCAAAAGAGCATACAAAAGAAGCACTTCAATGTTACTTTAATGTTAACAAACCGCAGCATGTTAACTATATTACACTAATCAGGCCGCTCAACCCGCTTCTATTCATCGTCCTGCGTTTCTTTTAGCTCATCTTCCTTTTTACCCTTACCCAAATGGATAATAGGTTTATCCTGGGTACCTGTAATGGTCATCGGGATACCAAAAATGCCGAAAGGCGGCAGTCCCAGTCTGAATTTCAGGTTTAGTTTACCATCTAAACCTACCTGGCCTTCAAACCTTGGCCTGAAACCGGCAATGCGCATTTTAGTGCGCTCGATGGTCATGATGTTGTTGGCAATGGTTGATTTGATATCTACTTTTTTCACATCGCCGTGGCCAACACTGTCGTGCCCGGTTTGTTTTCCTACAGCACTCAGTAGCTTCAACCCATATACCTTAACCTGTTTTACGGAGAGTACGCCACCGCCTTTTAACGACGGATAAACAGGCTTCATATCGCTGTTAAGCTTGCCGGCCAATTTATAATCTAAAGATACAACACCTTGTACATGCTCGGCCGAAGTTGCCATGTCATGAAACAATTTGATCTCACGGTAAGCTCTTTGAATATCAAACTCTTTGGCATTAATGTGATAATCAAAAAACGCCTTTTGCGGGTTGATGCTACCATAAGTTGCATCCATAACAACAGGAGCCCCTATCAGGCTAAATCCGGCTTGCTTAAGCACGATCTGCCCATTGGTGATATTCATTGCACCTTTGGCATCACTGATATCCAAACCGTTATATTTTACTTTTTTAACATCGGCAGCAAAATTAAGATCGAGATTGGAAGGCACCAATATTACCCCAGATGATTTGGTTGGCTTGGCAGACGCAGGTACACCTGCGAAGGCCATAAAATCATCGGCAATGATCAGGTCACTCTTCAAATTAAACTCACCTTTTAGCGGTGAATTTGGCTGCATAGCATAACCTATCACATTGGATAAAGCACCGTCAAGCGCCACTATCGATTTACCGTAGTTGGCCTTAAACTGGTCGAACTTCATTTTGTCCTGGTTAAAGCTGAATACGCCATTGGTAATAAAAAATGGCTTAGGGAACAACTCGGTGGTAAGTTTGATATTCTTCACCTTCATACTGCCTGAGTTGTCCAGTTTATCATAATGACCCGAGGTAGCATCGCTTTGTTTGCCTTTCAGTTTAAAGTTGGTACTTACAAATCCATTTACATCGTATCCTTTCACAGCAAAAACTTTATAAATTTTACCCAGGTCAAGCCTACCGCGTGAGGCCACGTTATAATCAAGGTCATCAAAATTGCGGAGATTGGCCCTCAGCAAAAATGGCTGACCTTCAAAGTTGAACGAAACCGGTTTGATATTCACCTTAAGGCCTTTTAATGAACCCGTATTATTAAATATATTCACGCTCACCCGTACATTCTGCATAGGGTGCGGGTAGTACTTGGTTTGGATGTAGCCGTTTTTCAGGTTGATCTCGGCATTAGTAACCGGGAAGATCCGGCGGGCAGGGATATATCTGCCCTTGCTTTGCAGATTAGCATCAAAATCACCGCGAAAATCAATGCTATCAATAGGATAAAACTGTTTTATATCATCTAAATGAAATTTAGCATTCAAACCGGCATCAATCAAAGCGCCTGCTTTATTACTGAGTTTCAGATAGCCTTTGATGTAATTATTAAGCGCGTTAATATTCAGGTTACGCACATCCATAGTAGCATTGGCAATATTATGATCGGGACAGGCGGCATCCAGGTCAAAACTGATATTATTGATGGCTTGCGGCAGTTTGGTATATTTAAAATACCCGTTCCTAAATGTTGACTTAAGTTTAAATTGAGGGATACTGGTGATCACCGTATCAACCTTTTTTCTTAAGCCCGTTTTCCTGATGCCGGTGGTGTACTTACCTTCAGCCAGCAAATGCAAGCCGTACCTTCCTTTTACCTGGAATGGCTTAATTCCGAAAACTTTATACCATTGTTCCAGGTCAATTTCGGTATTCACCTTGGCATAAATATATGGCGATTTAATCCCCTTTAATTTCAATACCGAACCAAAGTAATCCTTGCCAATATTGAAGTAAACCGAATCAATATTAACGTTTAAGCTGTCAGGATTAAGCCCCGGCAAACTGGCATCCATGTTCAGGTACAGGTTTTTAACCGGTGCGGGAGTACTTTTGTTAACGATGGAACCATCGCGCACTTTCATACTGATGCTCAGGTTAGGCATCATGTTTTTTGAGGCGATGTACTTTCCGCTAAGATCCAGCTGGATGATGCCATTACCGCTGATATCCATGTTATCAACATATTTGGCGTATTCATCCGGGATGGCGGTAAAAACATCGCCAAGATCATTCTGATCACTCCTGATCTTGAAATCCATATCATAGCCATCCTTCAGGAACTCAAACCGGCCTTTAAATTTAACCGGGAGCTTGTTAATAAGCAGGTCGTTTTTTTGAAATGCAAAGGCCAATGATTTGGTATTGATACTGGTAACCAGGTCAGCATTTACTTTTTTCTTCAGCACGTAAGCCTTGTTGCCGTAATAAAAATCTACTGAAGCGGCATCCACGTGGCTGTAAAGGTCAAAGATATCCTTGCTTAAATCGCCGCTGCCTTTATAGTTAAGTTCCCGCGCATTGATCTGCATCGGCAGTGAACGATCGTCATAAACCAAATGACTTTTGTCTATCAGGATTTGTTCAATTCCTAACGATGCACTGGCAGTATCAGCTTTGTTATCCTGTTTGGGAGGTGATGACTTGTAAACGTTATAATTGGCTTTACCGGCGCTATCAACCTGGATGTTGATCAGCGCATGGTCAAGATAGATCTTGTTTACGTTGATCTTGCTCTTAAACACCGACGAAAGATCAATTGCCAGTGAAATTTCTTTAGCCGAAACCAGCGTATCATTCTGAAAGGGTGCACTGCCGTTCAGCACAAAATCATTAAGTGTAAGCGTTAACGATGGGAACTTTTTAAAGAAAGATAGGCGCGTACTCGAAAACGAAAGCTTACTGTTTACGCTGCCTGCCGCCCATTGTTTTATTTTTTGAGTTACCGTTTCCGGGAAAAGATAAGGTAACAGGAACATCAGCAGCAATAAACTAACAACGGTAATAGCGCTTATTTTAAGCGTTTTAACCAATATTTTTTTCAAAGGGAACGGCATAGAAATTATTATAGCTAACGAAGCATGAAAGTAATCATAAAACCTAATTATTAGATATCAAATTATGATGATTGTAATGTTAGGGGAAAGTAAGGAAGAGGCCAAGTGGTACTTGTACTGGTCGAAGTTTAGCGATAGCGTAACTTCGTCCTAAAACAGGTTAAGCTTTCAGCTTAACCGCTACAAATAAGTGGGCAGTCGGGTTACAGAAGCAGGATGCTTCCATCATTTTGGGACGAAGTTGCGCTATCGCTAAACTTCGACCAGCACAAGGAGAAATATAAAACAACAAAGGGCCCGCGAAAACGGGCCCTTTGTCAAGTTAAAAGAATATCAGCGCTTACTTCGCCGCCAACTTATCCCTCAAAATTTTCATGTAATAACCACCAATTACGCTACGCGCCTGGAAGCCTACCATTTTACCATTGGTAGTTTCATGCCAGTCGCTTAAGGGTACACGCGATGAAGTTTCAGTGGCAAATTTATAAACAGGGGCAACTAAAGCGCTAAAATCGGCTCTGTTGTCGGCCATGGCTGCTGTCCACAGGATCCAGTCGCTTTTTGTATAGGTTTTACGGCTGTCCAATGGCAAACCAAATTCATTTTGGTGCGCCAGATAGTATTTAAGCTCAGTATCGTACACTTTTTGAGGGAACAAATTCAAGCCCAACACTTTGTCCCAAACCATATTATATTTTTGGCTCCAGGTATCTTTGCTGTCAAACACCAGTCCGTAATGGTCGCCGGCGTTGGCTCTTTCTTCCCATTTTTTAGCCATGTCTTTAGCCATTGCTTTGTACTTTTTAGCTGTTGCGGCATCGCCTAACATACCCGCCAATTCACCATAAGCATCAATAGCTACGATAGCTTTTACAGATAAGTTAGCATTGTGCGCCAGGTGACCGGCAAAGTCATCAGTACACAATTGGCTACCCGGATCAAAGCCCGATTTGGCAAGGTATTCCGTCCAGGTGGTTAATGTTTTCCAGTGTTTTTTAGCATAGTTGGCGTTACCCTCAACTTTTGCCAAGGCAGCGTTTAGGATGATCATATTACCGCTTTCTTCTACCGGCATATCCTCGCCATAAGTTTGGCCGTTAGCCAATGGATAGGTGCCCAAATCATGTGATGAATAAGGTTTGTTCCATTTACCACTTTCACTGAAATAGAAGATACCGTTCATCATACCTTTCAACAAATCAGGGTTGTAAAGCAGGTACATCGGAGCCGAAGGGTAAGTAATGTCGACTGTATTGATAGAACCATTGCTGAAATTCTCTTTTGATAAGAATAACAATTCGCCCTCAGGACTTTTAACCAACTGATGCGCAGCAATGCTTTGGCGATAAGCCATAACACATAACTTAGCATATTTCTCCCCACCGGCTTTAACTGCGTCGGCCCAGATCTTCGCATCTGTTTTTGCGCATGTTCCTATTACTTTAGCGTAAGTTTTGGTAGCATCGCTCAGTACACCTTCAATAGTTGCTCCCGGGGTGTTTCTCCACCATGGCCTTAAGTTGGTTTTAAAATATTGAATAGCATAGATGTCGTCATATCCAACAGAAATAAATTTAGATACCGGAGTAGCGGTCACTTTACCAAATGGCAATACCGTGCTTAACATTAATTGTTTACCAGTAGCTGTAGCCTCACCTTTTTGTGCGCCCAGGAATGATGATACTGCATCACCTTCGGGAGTGATGTATTGTTTAGCTCCCGCGGTTGATGAAGCAACATAAACATAGCCCCAGTCAATACGCAGGTTATCACCTTTTTTCTGTAACACAGGTTGTTCAACAGTACCTGCTTTTAACAGTTTAAGCTCATTCTGACTGTATTTTGATGCTGTAACTTCCTGCGACGGGGTGTTTACAGCGAGGTTACTTGATACACCCTGATAAATCTGAACGTCATGCGCCTTACCATCAGTTGATTTTAATTGATAAGTGATGTATGATACAGGGGTAGTAAGCAATTTCAAATCGTTTATAATCAATGGCGAGGTGAAAGTAAGTTTCAGGTTCACATCACCGGCTTTAAAGTTGTATACTGTTTGGGTAGCAGTAACTTTAACGCTCGTTTGCCCGGCCAGTTTAACGGCTTCGTCATCCTTGCTCAACACTTCCTCGGCCAAACCGGCATCAATAAATGAGCCACCACCAGTGTTTTTACAATGGATAGCCAAAACGTTTTCGCCTACTTTTAAATTTGATTTTGCGCTGGCCGGTAAAGCAACGGTTTCAAAATCGCCGTTAGCTCCGCCTTCAGCAGCAATCTGTTGCCCGTTCAGGTATACCTCAGCTTCATCATCATGATAGATCTTCAGCATCAAACGCCCTTTCGGCAATTCAGCAACATTAAATTTACGACGAACCCAAATGTCTTTGCCTCTCCAGTCGGTGCCTTTACTTGCGCGCTCATCGCCAAATGGGGCGGTGCCGCTTTTCCAGCTTTGATCATTAAAACCCGGTTTTTCCCAACCTGCTGCCGGGGCTGTCTCGGCCTGGTACTGGCTGGTGTATGATTTTTCGTCGGTAGCCGCCAAAATGGTTTTATAATTAACGGCTGATGCTCCCATGAAACGGTAGTAATTGCCATCAACCTTAATCAAACCCAATAATGATTGGTCTTTTCCTGTCCAGTGTTTGGTGGTTGATTCGTTTAACTTATCAGTGTTCGACCAAACACAGAAATAAGTATTGTGCGTGATCAATGGATAAGAAGGCATCTTATCCTGAGCCGACGCTGTTTGTGCAGCAAACGATGCTGCTAATCCGGAAACGAGCAGGTACGTTTTTTTGAAAATGCGATTCATAAACTACGTTTTACTTTTTGGTTTTAATGTTTATTGTTGGGTTTTACTATTTACTCTTATTACCCGGCTTTGGAAAAACCTGGTGTATGTTTGCCCAGTTATGCCAAAGGCTATCCAGTTGGTGCACTTTTTCCGGATGTTTTAATTTCAGATCGGTAGTTTCAGTTTTATCCTGCGACAAATCATATAAATGCCAGGTTGTATCATTACTTAGCGATACCAGCTTCCAGTTTCCTGAACGGGCGTATCTCGCGCCGAAATGTTCGTTAAACAAATCCTCATGACCGCGAGTTTGTTTGCCTTTAAAGCTTGGTACAAGACTAATGCCCGTAGTCGGCGGGATGTTATGCCCTTTATAAGTTTTAGGATATTGAGCCCCGGCCAGCTCAACAAAAGTGCTCATGAAATCCATCACATGCCCTACATGGTCATTAAAACCTCCTTTGTTGGCAGTAATTCCCTTTGGCCAAAAGGCAATCATCGGGGTGTGGATGCCGCCCTCGTATGATTCGGCTTTCCAATACTCATACGGGGTATTAGCCACATTTGCCCAGCGGGGACCAATGGATGAATACGTAGTTTCCGGACCAGGCAATGCTTCCTTTTTTGTAGCATAAACTATTTTACGGCCATCACGAGTTTCATTTGGGCGGTCAAATCCGGGACCATAAGCAGCACAGTTTTCGGCACTGGCGCCATTATCCGACAGGAAAACAATCAGCGTATTATCCAGTTGACCGGTTTCCTTCAATGTTTTGATGATGCGGCCAATGCCCTGATCCATCCTATCGATCATGGCGGCATGAACAGCCATCGCCATAGCGTCCCACTCTTTATCAGGGTTATTCTCCCATTGGAGGTCGCCATTCCATCGGTCGGATAGTTTAGTTTTTGTCGGATCGATCAGGCCAAGCTTCACCATTTTTTTGTACCTCGCTTCGCGGATTGCCTGCCAGCCACCTTTGTAGGCGTCTTTATATTTGGCAATATCCTCTGGCTTTGCCATTAACGGCCAGTGCGGTGCGTTTTCGGCAACGTACAAAAAGAATGGCTTTAACGATTTAGCATAGCCCCTGATATAAGCTACCGCCGTATCGTTAATAGCATCTGTATGATAGTAATTTTTGCGGACTGTTTTAATAGGCGTGGTACCGCTAACCAAACTAAACGGATCGTAGAAATCAACCACACCCCAAATGGTTCCGAAAAATTTCTCGAACCCACGGCTGGTTGGATACTGGCTGATAGGCGAAAAATCGCCAAAATCTTTATGGTGGTTTAACCAGGCTAACTGATCCTGTGCATTAGGCTGACCGTTGGTATTTGACACATGCCATTTGCCCGACATGGCCGTATGATAACCGGCAGATTTCAACACTTCAGCCAGAGTAACCGCATTATCAGTAATATGGCCAAGGTAGCCGGGTTCGTCTTCGGCATCGGTCATTTTACCTATACCAGCCTGCTGATTATATAAACCAGTAAGCAGGGAAGCCCTTGTTGGGCAGCAACGTGATGTATTATAGAATTGCCGGTAACGGATGCCGTTTTGAGCAAGATAATTGACATTGGGTGTATTGATCTCCCCGCCATAACAACCCAGGTCAGAAAAGCCCATGTCATCGGCCATGATGACTATAATATTAGGTCGCTTCTTTGCCTGCTTGACTTGCTTTGCTGATTTAGCCTGCCATGCACCCGAAACAAGCGCTATTGCACCGGCGCAAAATAAACCGGCATACAGTTTACATTTATTCATAGGCGATCATATTACCTTGCACCAGGGCCGGTTAAATTTATGTTTTCAATAAAAGCAGGATGGTTAAAATGTCCGGGGCTGCTATGCATGAACATATACAGCACAACGAACAGTTTTGCAAACTCCAAATTAAGGCAATCATTTTACACAAAACGGCTCAATTATTGGTAAAATCGTATCATTTTTGTGATGAACTTTGTGTCCATCAAGCATATGAGCTTATACATCTCCCTTTCCGAACGATTAAAAACCCAGCACCTTACTATCGAACAATTGGTTGCTAACATCAGCAATGATAAGCTAACCAAACTTTCTGCGCCCGGTAAATGGAGCGCGTTAGACAATATAGCCCACCTTGCCCGATACCAGAAAATATTTATAGCCCGCATACATCTGATCCTTAATAAAGATACACCTGTTTTTGATCGGTACAACGGAGATCTCGACCCGGATTTTACACCATTCAGGTTAATGCCTTTGGCCGAACTACTTGATATCATTAATACAGACAGAACAACTATCGTCAATCAGCTATCGGGGCTTAATGAAATAGAACTGTCTCGTATTGGAGTGCACCCTAAATATGGCAGGCTTACCATTTTAAAATGGGCTGAGTTTCTTGTACTGCACGAGGCTCATCACCTGTTTACCATTTTTCAATTAGTTAACGGTACCGAATAATTTTATCCAACAAAAAAGGCAACCCGATGAGCTGCCTTTTATACTTTATTATTAAATTTTTTGTTACTGTGCCAACTTCACTTCAACGCGACGGTTAAGTACACGGCCTTCTTCGGTAGAGTTATCAGCAATCGGTTTGCTTTCGCCCCAACCTTTTACAGTCAGGTTATCGCCGTTAACACCACTGTTAACTAAATACAATTTTACAGAGTTTGCCCTGTCAACAGATAATGACATGTTATGCTCGGCGGTACCTTCGGCAGAAGCATTACCATTTAAAATAAACTTAGCCGATGGGTCTAACTTCAATTCCTTAACAATATGATCTAAAGTTTGATAAGATGCAGTTTTTAACACTGCAGAGTTAAACTCAAACTGAATATTGGTGAAATTATAATCTGGTTTTTCCGGAGCCGGAGCAGGTGGCGGCGGCGGAGTTGGTGCTGGTTTTGGAGCAGGCGGAGGTGTTGCAGGTTGTGCTGGCTGAGCCGGGGGCGGTGTTTGTACCACAGCTTTTTTGGTTTTGCAGGCCTGGGTAGTGATAGCTAAAACAGCTATTGCAAGAGCTAATAAAGGTGTTTTTAGAGTTTTCATATCTAATGATTTGCGTAAACATAAAAAACGTTGGCATAATGTTTATAGTGCCCAACCATAATTTTATGGTTAAACAACGCTTTTTACATACGGGTGTAGATTATTTAATCAATAGTTATGCCATTTGCCTTGGGACCTGCAAATCCTGATGAAGAATCGCCTTTAAGAGTCTCTTACTTCAACGTTGTCGTTAAAAAAAGCCTCTGCAAATCCCCTACACACTAAAAATACCAACCCAATTCCCTTGGCTATTCTTATCTTGCCGGCACCTTTGTAAACCATCGCCATGAAAAAATTATTTGCTGCAATTTTAATTGCTGTTACAACCCTCACGCAATTTGCGTTTACGCCTGAACAAGCCAAGCCAGATAAATCTCCTGCAGAAAAAGCTGCCGAACAAATCCTCAAAAAACAAATCATGACCGAAGCTGCCTGGGCCATGCAGCAGCAACCGGTTACCGTTACAGCGTCATCTTCACCCAGAAGTGCGGGTGGTAAGCACGACTTTTTTTCGGAAGCCGATTATTTCTGGCCCGATCCAAAAAATCCCGACGGCCCGTACATAAACCGTGATGGCATGACCAACCCGGATAATTTTGTGGAACACCGCAAAGCAATGATCCGCTTCAGCAAGATCGTCGGCGCGTTGGCTTCAGCATATAAATTAACCGGCGATGTAAAATATGTTAAACAGGCCGTTATCCACCTCAAAGCCTGGTTTATTGATCCTGAAACCATGATGAACCCAAGCCTATGGTTTGCACAGGCAGTTAAAGGGCAATTTACCGGTCGTAATTATGGCATTATCGATACCATTCACCTGATGGAAGTTGCACAGGGCATTATTGTGATGGAAAAAGCCATGGATGCTGAAACCGTTGCCAGTGCTAAAAAATGGTTTGCCGACTATACCCAATGGCTCATGACCAGCAAACCGGGCATGCAGGAAAGAGATGTCAAAAACAACCATGCCACCTGCTGGGCCATGCAGGTAGCCTCATTTGCCAAACTATGTAAAAACGATGTAGTGCTTGATTCCATACGTTTTAGATATAAAAATATATTACTTCCCCGCCAAATGGGAACTGACGGTAGCTTCCCTTTAGAGCTTGCACGTACCAAGCCGTATGGCTATTCAATATTCAATCTTGATGCCATGACCATGCTTTGCCAGATCCTTTCAACTTCACAGGATAACTTATGGAATTTTGAAACACCGGATGGCAAATCCATCAAAAAAGGAATAAGCTACCTTTACCCCTTTGTAGCAGACAAAAACAAGTGGACTTTAAAGCCAGATGTAATGTATTGGAACAACTGGCCAGTTGCACAACCTTTCCTGCTGTTTGGCGCTAATGCATATCATGAAAATACATGGCTTACTACCTGGCAAAAACTTGACCATAACCCTCAGGTTGAAGAAGTTATCCGCAATTTACCCATCAGGCACCCGCTTATCTGGCTTTAAACCGGGTAAGCGATTTACCCCAGCAGCTCATTTTCCCCTGCTATAATAATATATAACTGTGAGTTAAGCGTATCACAAAAATATTTCTTTGCTAAAAAGGTGGATTTCCCCCGTTAAAATTGCACTACAAAAGCACTACTACGCTTGCGATTAAATCGTATTGAGGTTATTATTAGGTATTTATAAATAGATGTTTATATAATTTTACTCATACCAAAACATCTATTACACCTATTAACGCGTCTTTCCTGATATTAGTATATGATATTCATAAGTATCATGAATTTGGTTAACAGGTTTGTGTTTTATTGCCCGGCTTATTTATAAACCAAATAATACATCAAAAACCACTTAACAAACTTAACTTATGAGATCAAAATCTAACTCTTACCTCCTTGGGCTATTCCTGGTCGCTATGGCGGCACTATCATCCTGTAAAAAGGATAACATGAACCAGTTTAAAACCGGTGGCGACGCTAACACCAACAACAGCAATAAAACAGTAGCTGTTAACAACGCAGTGCCGGTTGCTTCATTTAAAGTAGTTGGCTATCTCCCCAGCTGGCAGGGCGACGTAAATACGGTACAGTACAGCAAATTAACCCATGTTAACTATGCTTTCCTTACCCCCACCAATACCGGAGGGCTGAACCCGCTTGATAACCTTTCCAAATTCACTACCCTGGTATCAAACGCGCACAATAACAATGTTAAAGTAATTATATCTGTTGGCGGCGGTGGTGGTGGCGATGCCTTCCACCCTATTGTAGCTAATTCGGGCTACCGTACTGCTTTTGTTAATAACATGGTTAATTTTTGTAACCAGTACAATGTTGATGGGGTAGATATCGACTGGGAGTTCCCATCGGCAGGTACCGAAACCAATAATTTTTATTTACTGCTGCAGGAGTTATCAACAGCTATGCACAATAGTGGCAGGGTTTGTACCATTGCTTCCATTTCGGTCGGAGCAACCTATGTTACCAATAATATGTTCTCCATTCTGGATTGGATCAACATCATGGATTATGATGATAACAACTTCCAGCATTCAACTTATCAGTCGGCAGTTGATTGTTTAAGCTACTGGGCCGGACGCGGTTTACCTGTTGCCAAAACCATACTGGGTGTTCCATTCTATGCCAGGGATAACCGGTACGATTATTCGACCATGAACTATGTTGACGTGTTGGCTATTGGCGGCAGTCCTAATTCAGATACTTTCCAAACTTTTGGGTATAACGGTATCCCAACCATTAAAAGCAAAACCACGCTGGCGCTTAACCAGGCCGGCGGTATGATGATCTGGGACCTGGGCGGCGATGCAACAGGGGCTAACTCCCTGCTTTCGGCCATTAACTCGGTTATCACAGGCGGCACTACCACACCACCAAATACACCGCCAATAGGCACTGTTATATCACTTAAAGGCTTTAACGGCAAATACGTAAGCGGCGAGAACGGTACCCAGGCCATGAACTGTAACCGCACAACCGCCGGTGATTGGGAGCACTTCACCGTACTTGATGCAGGCAATGGCAAAATTTATCTGCGCAGCATGGGCAAATATGTATCATCAGAAAACGGCACGCAAGCCATCACCTGTAACCGCACAACCCCAAGTGACTGGGAAAAATTTGACTGGATAGTTACCACCGACGGCAAGATCACCCTGCGCGGCAACAACGGAAAATTCATCTCCAGCGAAAACGGCACCCAGGCCATGACTTGTAACCGGGCCACAGCATCAGGTTGGGAAGCTTTTGGGTTGAATCAGTAGAAAAAAAAATATTATTAAAGCAGGGGGGACGAGCGGTTCCCTCCCTTGGGAGGGTGCAGGGAGGGGGTTCGATGACATGCTGTTATAGGCAAAGCGTATAACCCCTCCCTGCTATCGCTCTATCCCTACGCGCCCCTCCCAAGGGAGGGAATTTTAAGACTTATGCCTTAATCCGTTTACCAATAAACCACCTTTATGAAAACAACTTTAAACTCCCGCCTGCTATGGTGCATAGCAGTAGTATTCTTCGCGCTTTCATCATGCCGTAAAGACAATTTTTCACCCAATCAGCCTAATAACCCGGTTGATAACAGTTCTCAAAAACCTGTAGCAGTTGATGCTGTACCCGGCTTTAAAGTGGTAGGCTATTTGCCAAGCTGGGCCGGTGCGGTAAGCTCCGTTCAGTTTTCAAAACTTACCCATGTTAATTATGCTTTTGTGGCGCCTACTCCGTCGGGCGGTATTGGCGCGGTAGATAATGTATCCAAGCTGCAAAGCCTGGTATCAACCGGCCATGCCAATGGTGTAAAAGTACTGGTATCATTTGGCGGCTGGAATAATGGCGACGACAGCGCATTTGAAACATTAGCTGCCAACGCAACATCCCGTACCAATTTTGTTAACAATCTTATCAACTTTGCCAATCAATACAACCTGGATGGCATCGATATCGACTGGGAATATCCTGATGACGGCGCTTCGGCTAACAACTATGCCGCCTTAATGTCGCAGTTAAGCACAGCGCTTCACAACCAGGGTAAATTGTTAACCGCAGCAGTGATATCAAGTGATGGCTCAAGTGTATTGAACAGCGTATTTGGTTATGTCGACTTCCTTAACCTGATGGCTTATGATGGCGATGGCTCAAACCACTCACCATACTCACTGGCACAAACATCATTAAACTACTGGATCGGTCGCGGCTTGCCAAAGGCTAAAGCCATTTTGGGAGTTCCGTTTTATGGCAGGGAACCTTACACTTCTTATGCAGATATTCTTGCCGGAGGCGGCAGTCCTAATTCAGATACCTGGAATGGCATTGGTTACAACGGCATCCCAACTATTAAAAGCAAAACTACCCTGGCCATTAACCAGGGCGGCGGTATTATGATGTGGGAACTATCTCAGGATGTTACAGGTTCCAACTCATTGCTTTCGGCCATTAACTCTGTTATCAACGGCAGCACAACGCCGCCATCATCTCCGCCAATCGGTACCGTTATTTCGCTTAAAGGCTTCAACAACCTATACGTAAGTGGCGAAAATGGCACGCAAGCTATGAACTGCAACCGGGCAACAGCGGGCGATTGGGAACATTTCACTGTGCTTGATGCAGGCAGCGGCAAAATCTATCTGCGCAGCATGGGTAAATACGTATCATCAGAGAACGGCACACAAGCCATCACCTGTAACCGTAACACACCTGGCGACTGGGAAAAATTTGACTGGATAGTTACCACCGACGGCAAAATAACACTGCGTGGCAACAACGGCAAATTCATTTCCAGCGAAAACGGTACGCAAGCCATGACCTGTAACCGGGCCACAGCATCGGGCTGGGAAGCTTTTGGTTTAAATCAATAAAACTATTAACTGCTTATACAAAAGGCCGGGCTATGATTTCAGTATCATAGCCCCGGCTGCTTTTCAAAGTATTGTATATCTTTTTATTGCTAATCCATGAAAATGTAATTTCGATGGAGCCCGGACGGACATGGGCGCTGGGGCGAATGAGAAATCTTGTACACCCGGACAAATGCAAATGCAGGGCGTAGAAGATTTCTCCTCACCCTTACCACACAAGTCCCCTACCTGTTCGTTCGAAATGACAACAGTAATTTGTTATTTTCATCAAAAATCACTTTACAAACCTCGGCAACAGGTTAGCGGCGGCACCCATCATTTTTATTTTATACCGATAACCTCCGCCAAAAGCATCTTCTTCTTTTAAAAACTCGTGGTTCTTTTTACTGATCCAGTATGTTTCGGTAAAGTGACGGCCATTATAATCGCTTTCGTTGTATAGCTTCCAGCAATCAACCCTGTTACCATCTAAAGTGGCAATTACCTCGCTGCCGGTTACTTTATAAACCACATAAAGCGGTGCCGGGATTCCGGCCTCATAAAAAGGTATGGCAAAACTTTTGCCTTCGGCCAGCGGTAACATCTCAAAGGTTTCAATGTCTAAATTCCAGTTAAGGTTAGGGAAAGTAAAATCAAGCTTAAAATTCTTTGCTTCATTATTGGCAACGGTATCGGCACTTGTGATCTTATCAGAGGCCCAGTTAAACGCTTTTGTTTTTTTGCCGATGGTTTCTGAATGATAGATCGGCTCAAAATTCGCTGCTTTATTGATGGAATATATCGATCGATACGATGAGCTATCGCTGCCATACCAGTGCTGGGTTACGGTAAATACCTTTTCACCGTTGCGGGTTTCGAGATTGATATCGCGCAGCCAAAGCCAGAATTTTAGGGCGCGGCTGTCTTTGGTATTTTGAAAATATACCAGGTATTGTCTTAACCCCGGTTTAAGCGTTGAAGTATTCAGGCGCTTGTCTTTTATGCGGATGGTATCAGTTTGGGCAAATACTTTGGGCGTATGTGATAACAGTAGTAAAAGGCTAAGGCTCACGGCTATGATTTTCTCGGCTAATTGTTCGGTTTTCATGATAATTTGATTGTTTGATAAGGACGCTTTCTGTTAATAATTCAAAGCTGCTTTTTATCAACCGCCGGGTAAAATCAATTAAACCACTGCCTCTTTCTTTTTAGCCCGATACTACATTTATTCAATAATGTACCCATAGCACGGTTTGTTAAACTATTACCTGCATTTATTGAATAAATAGCAGCGATGGTTTAAACCCGGCATTAACAAACAAAAAGCTTAGTAATTTTAAAAAATGCAACTATTTGAAGCCCGTCCAACAATTAAACAGCTCCAGGTTTTGGTATGGGTATCTGTGTGCCTGCTCCTCTTTTTTTCTTATTTGCCGATGGATGGGGCATCTCAATCGGCCATGTACGCCAGTGTAACTACCGCTTTTTATGCCATCATTATATATGGCAACATATCGGTTTTATATCCACTGTTTTATCAAACAGGCAAATATGTTTGGTATGTATTGCTGGTGATCCTATTTATAGCGGCAACCGGTGCACTGCGCGGATATATTACTTTATTACTCTACAACAGCTACTTTGCGAAAACGCCGGAGCCGGTCAACTTAAAAGCTATTACTAACTATATTGCGGGCGGGGTACTTATTTATATGCTGAGCCTGATATTCCGGATAGCGCTGGAATATTTTAAGCTGAAACAACAAACCGAAGAGATCATCATACAAAAAAGCCAGGCCGAGCTAAACCTGTTAAAATCGCAGGTACAGCCGCACTTTTTGTTCAATACACTCAATAATATTTATTACGAAGCTTATCGGGAAGCGCCCCGGACGGCGGCATTAATTGAAAAACTTTCGGATATCATGCGCTATTTTGTTGATGAAAGCCCGAAGGATGATGTAACCATTGGTACCGAGGTACAGTTCATCGAAAACTACATCGCATTAGAAAAAATCAGGATCAGGCATGAAGTAGTAGTATTTTTTGAAAAAAATTTTAATTCCGATCTCCGTATTCCGCCTATGTTGCTGATGACTTTTGTTGAGAATATTTTTAAGCATGGCATAGATAAATCAAGCGAGCAAAACCTTATTGGTATATCTTTGGTTCAGCAGGATGGCTACTTGTTTTTTAAAACCAACAATGCTATTCACACCGAAGCAGGAAGCAAGCGAACTGCCGGCTTTGGTATTGCCAATTTAACCAAAAGGCTAACCATGCTGTACGGCGCAGATTTTGATTTGAAAATCGACAACAGTAATAATACCTTTTCGGCATTTTTAAAGATCCCGGTAGCATGAACTTAAGCTGTATCATAATTGATGACGAACCCAACGCGGTAAACCTGCTCGAAATATTGGTGCAGCAAAGTACCCAATGGCAGCTTAAAGCCAAGTGCTATAACGCGCTGGAGGCATTGGCTTTTTTGAAAAACCACAAGGTCGATTTTATCTTTCTGGATATCAACATGCCGCAGTTAACCGGTATGGAGCTGGCCGGTCTGCTGCCCCCGCAAACCAAAATCGTGTTCACAACCGCCTATTCGGAATACGCTGCTGAGAGCTACACCTATCAAACCATCGATTACCTGCTCAAGCCCATTACACTGAAACGTTTTTTAGCAGCTATGCAAAAGATTGAAGCTTATTTTGGGAAGGCTGCACAGGTAGTACCTAAAACCCAAGCCGTTGATGAAGGCTACTTCTTCGTAAAATCGGGCAAAGTATTACGCAGGATCCTGCTGGATGAGATTTTATATTTTGAAGGCGAAAAGGAATATGTACGCCTCGTTACCGGGAGAGAACAACTGCTTATTTACCGCAGGCTTAAGGATATTGAAGAACAGCTTTCGGCCCCATTTGTACGTGTACATAACTCCTATATTGTAAACACCAGGCAACTGGTAAAAATTCAGGACAATCACATTTATATCGCCGATAAACATATCCCGGTGAGCGAAAAATTTAAGGATGGCTTTATGGCGATCATTAATAAAAGGATATTTTGAGTATATGGGCTGTCACGAGAGTAAAATAGATCAGCTCATGAATTGATTTGACCTAACACCTTATCAAGTTTCTGAAAAGTAGATTTCCAACCAAACTCATAATCATGGGCCGATTCGTGCCCGACATGAGCATGTTGAAATTTCATTTGAGTGGATTCGCCATCAGGCTCCAGCAATACCGTAACAAATGATTTAACGCCAGGTTCACTTTTCCAGTTCCATGTGAAAGTTAGTTTATTCGGTTCGTCAACTTCTGCATAAACACCATAGCAGGTATGTACCGTTCCGTCACCGTTTTTAAAAGTAACCTCAAAAGTACCACCTGGTTGTACATTAAGCCTGGCTTTAATCCCTGTGCCCTGAGGATCGGAGCCAAACCATTTCAGAATAAGGCTGGAATCTGTCCAGGCTTTCCAAACTCCGGCTATAGTTGCATTAATGTGGTATGCTATGTTTATGGTATCCGTTGCTTCCATTTGGTAATCTTAAATATTGTAAATGAGTCATATATATATTTTAACCTAAAATATGCTCCGGATGTTGTGTTACCTATGAATTGAAATTTAAACTATAACATTTGACTCGTCCGAAAAAACCATACACTAAAAAAGGGGGTTAAGACTTTTTGGGCCTAAAAAATACTTAACTATCTTATTATAAATAGTTTAAATAAAAATTAGTGCTAAATTATGTTAACCCTGTTAACCCCTATTTTGTTAATAAAGTTAATTAAATGGAAACTATGTATCGCTTGAGTATCTGAATAAGTAAAAAAAAGCTGTATCACGGTTTATGATACAGCCTCTTTGCTATAAAAAATTACATAATGCTTATCTCTTTACGATACTGTTATCTCCCCCCTCAAATCCGTTTCCAGCCATTCTTTAACCTGCAATGGGTCATCGCTTTGGCCCAGCAGGTACATCATTTTGGTTACCGCAGACTCGAAAGTCATATCATAACCGTTAGCCACTCCTACATCCTTCAGGTGTTTGCTGGTTTCATAACGCCCCAGTTCAACGGTACCAACCTTACATTGCGAGATATCAAGAATTACTTTGCCACTATCGATGGCGTTTTTCAACAGATCGATAAACCAGCTATCGGTGGTAGTATTGCCGGCGCCAAAAGTTTCCATTACTATGCCCCGCACATCAGCGCTTAAAATATTTTCAACCACTTTAGGGCTTATACCAGGATAGAGTTTCAATACGCCCACATCACTTACCAGGTTGTTGTGCACAATGAGGGAGCTTTCATCTTCGGGCAACCTGATATCGTTTACGCTAAAACGTAAATGCACTCCCGATTCCGCCAGTATTGGATAGTTTGGTGAGCGGAAAGCCTCAAACTTTGATGAATTGTACTTAAAAGCCCTGTTACCGCGGAAAAGTTTATAATCAAAATAGATACAAACTTCAGGCACACGGGCGCGATCATTCTTTTTGGCTTTGGCTATCTCAATAGCCGTCATCAGGTTTTCCTTCGCATCCGTACGGATAGCGCTGATAGGCAATTGTGAGCCTGTGAAAATGATTGGCTTGCCTAAGTTCTCTAACATAAAACTTAATGCCGATGCAGTGTAAGCCATGGTATCTGATCCATGCAAAATTACAAAGCCATCGTTGTCATGATAGTTAGACTGGATAAGTCCGGCAAGCTCGCTCCAGATCTCAGGGTTCATGTTCGACGAATCAATGATCTCATCAAATGAATGTACTTTGATACGGCAGTTAAGCTTTTCAAGCTCAGGCACATTATCCATTATTTGCTCAAAGTTGATAGGCTTGAGCACCTTTGTAACCGGATCACTCATCATACCTATTGTCCCTCCGGTATAGATGATTAAAATTTGGCTCATTAATTAAGTTTATGCTGTGGTAAAATATTAAACAATTTAAATTCCGAATACAAGCCTGGAATTTTCGGTAGTGACCCCGGCCACTTTTTCAATGCTTGTGTGGTGAAGCTCGGCTACCTTCTCGGCAATATACACCAGGTACGAACTTTCATTAGGTTTACCCCTGAACGGAACGGGCGTAAGGTACGGAGAATCTGTTTCTAAAACTATATGCTTTAAGTCAATTTCCGGTATTACTTTATCGAGTCCTGAGTTTTTATAGGTCACTACGCCCCCTATCCCAAGATAAAAATTAAGGTCGATCACCTGTTGCGCCTGCTCAACTGTACCGCCAAAGCAATGAAAAATACCGCGCAGTTTTTCATCAGCCTCCTGTTTCAGCACTTCGTATACCTCGTCAAAAGCATCACGGCAGTGAATCACTATCGGCAGGTCAAGGCTTTTAGCCCAGTTGATCTGCTTTACAAAGGCATCTACCTGCTCCTTCAAGTGGGTTTTATCCCAATACAGGTCAATACCGATCTCGCCTATGGCATAAATTTTATTTTGCTGATGGGCATCCATAATCGCTGCAAGCTCGGCCTCCCAATTTTCCTTTACATCGCAGGGATGCAAACCCAGCATCGGGTAACAATATTGAGGATAATCGTTTACCAGGCCATAAACCAATGGCACAGAAGCGGCATCAACATTGGGCAAAAATAAACGGGTGATGTTATTATCGATACAACGCTGCATTAACGCTGCGCGCTTTTCAGGAATGGTTTCGTAATATAGATGGGTATGCGTGTCGGTTAAAACCATGCTGCAAAAATAAACCTTGAATACTTAATAACGAATTTATAACTGCAAAGTATAAACCCGCTTAATTAAAAATTGCCTCCTGTAAACAAAAAACCTCCTGCTTTTGGGGCAGAAGGTTGATTATGATACATTTCCAATTAATTGGTCTTTTTGGCAGGTTTCACTTTTACCAGTTCCATGTCAAACGCCAGCGTACTGTTTGGCGGGATAGCCCCCGAACCTCTTTCGCCATAAGCAAGGCCCGACGGAATGATGAAGGTAGCTTTTGAGCCTTCGTTCATCAACAGTAAGGCTTCTTCCCATCCGGGTATCACACGGCCTTCGCCAACAACAACACTGATAGGCTCATAAGGACGGCCAGGCTGATCTAAACCTGCAGCTTTGGCGTTAGCTTCAATGCTGCTGTCAAATACCTTTCCGTTAAGTAATTTGCCTGTGTAATTTACCAGTACGGTATCGCCATTTACCGGTTTGTATTTATCGGTAGGCGCTGTAATAACATACTGAAGACCAGAGCTTGTGCTGGTAGTTTTAAGTCCGTGAGAGGTTATGTATTCATTGGCAGCCGCAATTTCGGCTTGCTTTTGTTTCTCCATCGCAGCATTTCTTTCGGCCATAGCTTCATTTATCGACTGGATTTTTTCCATTTTTATCACGAAACTTAGGAAACTGCCTTTAGGGAAAAACGGCGGACGGGCCTCTTCATGGCCTTTAAATATTGAATCGGCAGGAATTTTCACCAATGCGCTGTCTTTGGCTGCAAGTAATGGAAAAACATCCATCATATCGCCCAAACCGCGCGATGGCTGAATTTGCGCTTGTGCAGGGTGCCCGGCAGTGTAGCTGCTAAATAACACGGAGTCCTTACCTGTTTTTTGAATAAAGTTAAAGGTAATCACGTCGCTAATCTTAGCCTTTGGACCAGGGTTAGCAGTGTAGATTTTATAAAATGAACCTTTGCTTGTTTTAAGCATTCCGGTCACTTCGGCGGGAGTGACGCTCTTTTTCACAACAGCAGGCTTTTTTACAACTCCGCTTTTAGCTGCAACCGTACGCTTTTTCACGCCACCTGTTTGTGCATTAGCGTTTAAAGCCGAAATGGTTAGTAAAGGAGCTATAAAATATAAGATGTATTTTTTCATAAGCTATAAATAAAAAAGCCTTCCCTGTTTTGGGCAGGAAAGGCTTTGTAAAATAGTATAATTATTTCGTGGTCGGAGCTGCCGTTGGCGTTGGCATTTGCATTTGCGGCATAACCGGTTTTGGTGCATTTGGATTTGGGTGGACGATATTTACCAACTCAACCTCAAATACAAGCGGTGTGTATGGCTGCATTTGCGGGCTGCCCTGATCTCCATAACCTAATGATGAAGGAACAACCAACACCGCTTTGGTACCTTTGTTAAACAGTTGGAAAGCTTCATCCCAACCTTTAATCACTTTACCTTCACCTACCGGGATACGGATAGGCTGATAAGGGTTCATCGGGTTGATCTGCATTTTTTCTTTCACAGCAACTTCTTTAATACTTGTTTCCAAAACTTTGCCGCTAACAAGCCTTAAAGTATAGTTGATTACTGCAGTATCACCAACCGCTACATTTGCACCGCTGCCCGGAGTAGTAACAGCATAGTTTAAGCCTGAAGCTGTTTTTACAAATTTCAGGTCTTTATGACCATCTAAATAACCCTGGATTTTAGCAGGCTCTTTACCTTTAAGCGCATCGGTTTGACCTTTCATGTATTGAGTAACACGATCGCGGAAAGCTTGCTCATTAAGAGCGCCTTTTTGAATAACCTTTTCAATTTTAATTGTATAAACCAGGTATTTGCCTTTAAAGCCCGGCGGGCGTTGCTGGCCTCCTTTAAATACCGAATCGGCAGCTATTTTGAATGTAGCACTATCGCCTTCACCCAGTAAGCTTAAACCAGAAACAATATCGCCTTTAGTTTGAGGTTTAGGCATCAGCGTTGGTATAGGCTGGCCATTATCATATGAGTTATTGATAATTGAATCTTTATCCGTTTTAAGGATCATGTTCAGTGTCAAAAAGTCACCTTCCTTAACTTTAGGATTGCCTTTTGAAGTGTGGATATTATAAAGCAAGCCGCCTTCGCCCTGCTTAAACCCACCGTTGCAACTTGCAAATCCTATAGCCGCAAGTGACAGAAACATCAGTTTTTTTTTCATCATTACTTTTTTACTGTATTAATAGCTTTTTATATTCGGGTAAAATTTGTTTAAATTGAGTTATAACCTCTTCAAGGCTATGTTCAGAATGGCCGCCGGCGGCATTACGGTGACCTCCCCCATTAAAGTATTTTTTGCAAATCTCGTTAGCCGGAAACTCTCCTTTTGACCGTAACGAAAGTTTTACCCTGTCGCTACGTTCAACTATAAAGGCTGCCAAACGGATGCTTGCCATTGATAATGCATAATTCACTACGCCTTCTGTATCGCCGGTTTCAACGTCAAACCGTTCCAGATCTTGTTTGCTAACGGCAATAATAGCGGTATTAAATTCGGGCAGTACTTCCAGGCAATTAGCCAGGCAATGCCCCAAAAAGCGGAGCCTGTTTTCAGACGCACTATTATACACCAATTCGTGAATACGCCAGTTCACCGCACCTGCATCAATCAGGTCGGCTACAATGCGGTGCACTGCCGATGTAGTGTTTGGAAGCCTGAACGAAGCAGAGTCGGTCATGATACCTGTATAAAGACAGGTTGCCACGTCCTTGTTTACAAGCTCTTTATGGTGAAGTTCATTTACAATAAAATCATATACCAGTTGCGCGGTGGCGCAGGCATTGATATCCCAGTGCCTGTAATCGTCAAAATCGGCCGGCTCCAGGTGATGGTCGATCATGATCTTATAGGCACTGCTTGCACCTACAAGTTCGCCCATATCATTGATACGGCTTAGGGCATTAAAGTCAAGACAAAATATAAGATTGGCGTCGGCTATCAGCGCGGCAGCTTCTTCGCGGTGCTCAGTATAAATAATAACATTCTCATTACCGGGCAGCCAGCTTAAAAAGTCAGGATAATCTGTAGGGGCAATAACCCTGGCATGATGGCCCTGCTGTATTAAATAATTATATAAGCCCAATGACGAACCCATAGCATCACCATCAGGTTTATGATGGGTAGTGATCACTATTTTTTGAGGTTTCGTTAAAAGGTCAGTAAGCGAAGCTAAATCTAACATCAATTCTTAAAAAAAGAGTTGCAAAGCTAAATAAATAAATGAAATACAAACCATCTAATTTAATTCAAAAAGCTTTATCTTACAGTTACAAAAGCCTATTTTTGCCGCAAATTTTAAATATCCGCGCAAGTGTGGATTAAAACTAACCGAACAAAGGCAAATAGTTTATTAATAACCCAAAAAAGTAATAATTATTTCAATGAAAACTAACAGAACATTTACCATGATCAAGCCTGATGCTGTTGCTGACGGCCATATCGGTGCAATTTTAGACATTATAACCAAAAACGGCTTTAAAATTGTAGCGCTTAAATACACTAAACTATCTGCCGAAAAAGCCGGACAGTTTTACGAAGTACATAAAGAGCGCCCTTTCTATAATGGGTTAGTTGAATTTATGTCATCAGGCCCTATCGTAGCGGCGATCCTTGAAAAAGACAACGCTATTACTGAGTTCCGCACTTTAATTGGAGCTACTAACCCGGCTGATGCTGCCGAAGGCACTATCCGTAACCTTTATGCAAGGTCAATTGGCGAAAATGCTGTTCACGGTTCAGACTCTGATGAGAATGCCGATATTGAAGGAAACTTCTTTTTCTCGGCTTTTGAAAGGTTTTAATTAGCCTTATTTCGGGCGTAATCAAGCAATCAGCGGGTTGCGCCCGAAATGTTTACGTTTTTCTTGCAAGTATGGTTACATTTTTTTTAACTTTACATCCGCACCTGAACTGTATTACATATTTAGAAAAACCGATAACCCTGAGCACCATGAAACCGCTATTCAAATACATCTTTTACGTACTAATATTGGTATTATTGGTTATTGGCTCTATTATGCTTTACAGAACTCATCCTGAAGCACAACTTGCTTTCACTATCCCGGGCTTGTTCATCCTTGCCTATTCAAAGCTTACCGACGATCTTAAATTAAAGCACCACAGTTTGCGCATGCTTAGAGGAAGATAATTTCTTCAACCAGCACACTTTTGGCTTCGTTATTTATTTTTTCAATTATCTGGCTGCGCATCAGCATCAGTTCATTTTTTATTACTGATGATTCTATCCGCAGAAATAATTTCTTGTCGCGTACAAATAACTCTTTAGTGCGGTTAGCTACCGATTTGCCTACCAGGTTTGGCCATGCTGTAATAACGCCGGTTTCATCAAAACGCCTTTTGATCTTATACACATTAAGCATTTGCTCAATAGCTTCTTTAAGTGTTTTGTCGTTAGTTTTACGCATCAATCGTTCCTCCCTTTACTTTAAATAGCTTAACAGGCACTCCTATTTTATTAAAAACGTTTTCAACACGCTCAACGCCGGTATCAGTGATAAAAACCTGGCCAAAATCGTTGTTAGATACCATTTGCATTAATTTGGTAACCCGTCCATCATCGAGCTTATCAAAAATATCATCAAGCAAAAGCAATGGCTTAAACCCTTTTTGCTGGTACAAGAAAGTATACTGAGCAAGCTTAAGCGCAATTAAAAATGATTTTTGCTGCCCCTGCGATCCAAATTTCTTCATTGCCATGCCGTGAATATTAAATTGCAGCTCATCTTTATGAATACCGGCGGTGGTACGTTGCAATACCTTATCGCGGTCAATACTTTTGCTTAATAAGCTATTAAAATCATCATTAAGCAGTTGAGACTCGTATACCAGCTCAACGCGCTCAGCGTTATCACTTAAAAAATCATAATGCCTGTTAAATACCGGCACAAAAGTCTCCATAAAAGCACGCCGCCTTTCAAAAATACGATTTCCCGAAGCTGTCAGCTGCTCATCAATCACTTCAAACAGCCCCGCATCATAACGGCCGGTATCAGCAACCTGCTTTAAAAGCGCATTGCGGTTAGTGAGGATCTTATTATAAACAATCAGCTCATCTAAGTAATGATTATCTGTTTGCGATATCACATTATCAATAAACTTACGGCGTTCTTCGCTTCCTTCGGTTATAATACCGGTATCGTTTGGCGATATCATCACCAGCGGCAGTAATCCAATATGATCGGCCAGGCGCTGATAATCCTTTTTATTACGTTTAAATTGTTTTTTCTGATTGCGCTTTACCGAACAGGCTACAGCCTCGGGCTGGTCATTTTTATTAAAAACCCCTGTAATGATAAAAAAATCGGCGTCCTGCTTAATCTGCTGGCTGTCTATCGGGTTAAAATAGCTTTTGCATAACGACAGATAATGAATGGCATCAAGCAAGTTAGTTTTACCTGCACCGTTATTACCCGTAAAAGCATTAACCCCCTCGCTGAAAACCAGTTCGGCCTCATCGTAATTTTTAAAGTTAATAACTGACAGTTGCTGAAGGTGCATGGGATGGCAAATTTACGGTTTTATTTGGTTGTTCATGGTTCATGGTTGATAGTTCATGGCTATTATCATCATTTATAGACCAAATTATATCTCCCTAAATAGCCTAAAAACTACAAGCCTAAGGCTATGAACCATGAACTATCAACTATGAACTATCCCTCTTTAAAGATTTAATACAAAAGGTATTGCCAGTAAATTTGAAAACCGTATTTTTGCAAACTTAATTTTAGAACAACAATGTCAAAAACCCAGGCGAACACCAAAATTGCAGCACCAGAAAACAATTTTGGTCAGAGTGGCAAATTTGTACGCGAGAACCAGAAAAGCTTACTGTTTATTGTAGGGGCTATTATTGCCCTTATTGCAATCTATTTCATTTACATTAAATTATACTTAGGTCCACGTGAAGTAACTGCTGCTAACCAAATGTATAAAGCTCAGGATTTTTGGCAGCAAAAAAACTGGGATAAAGCTATTAAAGGTGATGCCGGTTTCCCTGGTTTTGAAAAGATCATCAGTGATTACAGCAATACCAAAGCTGCTAACCTTGCTTATTTTTATTTAGGTACAGCTTATTTAAACAAAGGCGATTACCGTAAAGCTATTGACAACCTTACCAACTACCGCGGAGACGACAACATGGTTGCAGCTGAAGCTTTTGGCAGCACCGGCGACGCTTATGTTGAACTGAAAGATTACGAAAAAGCAGAAACCTATTTCAGCAAAGCTGCTGATAAAGCAAAAAATAAATTTTTATCTCCGCTTTACCTTAAAAAGTTAGGTTTAACTTACGAAGCTCAGAAAAACAACAAAGATGCGGCTGAAGCATACAAGAGAATAAAAACTGAATATCCAGAAAGCGCAGAGGCTCAAAATATCGACGAATATATAGCCCGCGCCGAAGCAAAACAATAATTTTAATATCGGATTTCGGATGTTCGATTTCGGATTTATGAAGTAGTGATATTACAACTTACATAATTCAGAGATCGAACATTTTTTATTTATGGCCTTTTATTTACATATGCGCCATAAACTAAATCCGAAATCGAACATCCGAAATTCGAAATAAAAAATATCTGAAATCGAAATTCCCAAATCCGAAATCAAAATGGCTACCCATCTTAAAAACCTTTCAGACTTTTCAAATACCGAAATACCATCAGCAGCACCATACCGTTTTGGCATAGTTGTGGCCGAATGGAATGCCGAAATTACCAATGCCCTTTACCAGGGCGCATATCAAAGCCTGGTAAGTAATGGAGCACTGGCCGAAAACATTTTTTCATACCAGGTACCGGGCAGCTTTGAGCTTACCTCGGGGGCCGACCTGTTATTACAAAAAGGTGGTCTTGATGCGGTTATCTGTCTGGGCTGTGTAATCCAGGGTGAAACAAGGCATTTTGATTTTATTTGCGACGCGGTGGCGCACGGCGTAAGCAATGTATCTATAAAATATTCAAAACCTGTTATATTTGGTGTATTAACTACCGACAATCAGCAACAGGCCATTGACAGGGCTGGCGGCAAACATGGCAACAAAGGCGATGAAGCAGCTATCACCGCCATTAAAATGGCCGCCCTTGCTGAAACATTAAACAGTTAAAACCCGTTAAAGCAGTTAATTTAGCTCAATATGAAAAAATTAGTTTACATAGCACTTATAGCCGCTGCGGTTGCAACAGTGTCATCCTGCTCAAATAAATTATGCCCGGCTTACGGTTCATATCCTAAAACAGGTCGTTAACAGATAATTGTCATTTTTAAACCTGCTTAAACACACTACGCAGTTTTTGTGTTATAATTACGTTATAGCATTTTAACTATTAATAATATGAACTGGATTTCGTTGGAGACGGCCGATCAGCTAATGGCGATCAAACAACAGGAAGGCTATAGCCTTATATTTAAACATAGTACGCGTTGCTCCATCAGCATGATGGCAAAAAGACGTTTTGAACTCGACTGGGATAATCTTCCCGAAAATATGCCCCTTTACTTTTTAGACCTGATCAAATATCGCGACCTGTCAAACCAGGTAGCGCAATTATTCCAGGTACACCATGAATCGCCACAATTATTACTTATTAAAGATGGCGAATGCATCCTTGATCAATCGCACAGCGGCATCTCGATTGACGAAACTTTAGAGGTATTGAATTAGATTTTGTTCATGGATCATAGTTCATGGTTCATGGGTTCATAAAGTATTTTTAATATTAGTACGTTACAGCAAATGATCATTTTGCAGTCATTTGCTGCTACTATGAACTATGAACCATTCCCCATCAACTAAATATTTAACTACATTTGTACCATGATAGAATTGCCGGTAGTTCCTGCTGTTAGCCAGCCCGTACGTAAGCCCGATTGGCTTAGGGTTAAGCTTCCTACAGGAAAAGAATATGCTCATGTTCGCAGCCTGGTTGATACCCATAAGCTGCACACTATATGTGAAAGTGGTAATTGTCCCAATATGGGCGAGTGCTGGGGAGCCGGTACAGCCACTTTCATGATCCTTGGTAACATTTGTACCCGTTCGTGTTCGTTTTGTGCTGTTGCAACCGGCAGGCCTTTAGCCGTTGATGTTGATGAGCCAAACCGCGTAGCAACCTCGGTACAATTAATGCAGGTAAAACATTGTGTTATTACCTCGGTTGACCGCGACGATTTAAAAGATGGAGGTTCCATTATTTGGGCTGAGACCATCAATGCTATCCGCCGCCAAAGCCCTGATACTACTTTAGAAACCCTGCTGCCTGATTTTAAAGGCAACTGGGATAACCTTGCCCGCGTTTTAGAAACCAGGCCCGAGGTGGTATCGCACAACCTTGAAACCGTAAGGCGACTTACCAAAGAGGTACGCATCCAGGCGAAATATGACCGTAGCCTTGAAGCACTGAAACATATTTCAGAAGCAGGCTTACGTACAAAATCAGGCATTATGCTCGGTTTAGGTGAAACTGAAGATGATGTACTGGAAGCAATGGACGATTTGCTAGCTGCCGGTGTTCACATCCTTACGTTAGGGCAGTACTTACAACCTACACGTAACCATCACCCGGTGATAGACTGGATCCATCCCGACCAGTTTGCCCGTTACAAACAATTTGGACTTGATAAGGGTTTTAGATATGTGGAAAGCGGCCCGTTGGTACGCTCATCCTATCATGCAGAAAAACATCTGTTTGAAATGTGATAATTCCTTTATATCTTTCACCAAGTTGAGTAAAAAACGAAAAATATCGATGTCGGAAGATGAACTGGTGCTGTCATTACAGCACCGGGAAAAAATCGCCGTCGAAGCGTTATACGATATGTATTCGGCCTCGTTATTCGGGGTAATATCACGCATTATAAATGACACCGCTATAGCCGAAGATGTTTTACAGGAAACTTTTGTAAAAATCTGGCATTCCTTTTCAAGCTACAGTACTGAAAAAGGCCGTTTATTTACCTGGATGGTTAATATCGCGCGCAACCTCGCGATAGATAAGATCAGATCAAAAGATTTTAAAAACCAAAACAAAAACCAGGAGATTGAAAATAACGTAACTTTCATTGACGAGCAAAGAAACACAGTTTACAAGCCTGAGTTAACGGGGGTTAAAGATTTAGTGCAAAAACTAAAACCCGAGCAAAAGCAGATCATTGATCTGGTGTATTTTAAAGGCTATACCCATGTGGAAGCTGCCGAAGAATTGGGCATTCCGTTGGGCACCATTAAAACCAGGTTACGGATGGCTATCCAGGAACTCAGAAAACATTTTAATTGAAAGTGGAAGATTTAAAAGCATATATAGAATCAGGGATACTGGAACTTTACGTTTTGGGGGATGTAACCTCTGCCGAAAAGTTACAGGTTGAAGAGATGGCTTCAAAACATCCGGCTATTAAAGCTGAACTGGATGAAATTGAGCGCTCGATAGAACTGTATGCTGAAGAAAACGCCATTGAACCACCCGAACATCTCCGCGGCCGGATATTAGGCAGCTTACTTACCAACTTTGGCGACGACAATAACTTTCCTACACAAACGCACGTAGAACGTGAAAACGTTGTTGTTATGCAGCCGGAAAAAGAAACCAATTTTTACAAGTATGCATTTGCCGCCTGTCTTGCTTTATTAATAGCAAGCGCCGTGGCTTTGTATAATCTTTATAACCGTCTTAACGATACAAACATGCAGCTAAATGCCATGCAGGTGCAAAACCAGCATTTCAGCACTACAGTTAGCGCAAAAGATAGCGAGCTGAACCTGTTAAGAGACACCTCGTTTAAGTTGATCCACCTGAAAGGTACTGCTAAATCGCCTGAATCAATAATGACAGTGGCCTTCAGCCCATCTAAACAAAAAGTGGTTATTGACATGGAAAGCCTTAAACTCCCTGCAAATGACAAAACCCATCAGTACCAGCTTTGGGCATTGGTAGGCGGCAAACCGGTTGACCTGGGTGTATTTGATTCAACAGCAGATTCAAGTGGATTTAAGAACATGAAAGCAATAGCCTCTGCCGACGCCTTTGCAGTAACTCTTGAACCAAGAGGCGGCAGTGCAAGCCCAACATTATCAGAAATGGTAGTGCTTGGCAAATACTAAAGCACTTAAAAGGCCAAAAAAAGTGCCCCCAATAAAAAAGCTTACATTTTTTTCAGATTTATTCCGAAAATGATGTAAGCTTTTTGTTTTTTATGCGTTAGGTACTTATATTTCGTGTAAACCTAATGTACACTGAATAAATAATTTAACATATCTTTAACGAAAACCAAAACCAATTATTAGTTTTTTTGTAACTAATAAGTACGTGCAGGCGTCTTATGAATAGTTAGGAAATAAAACGACAAATAAACCATAAAAATCCTAACCCCCAGATTTGAGTATTTAGTTCTTTATAAGATCAGTTAATAGTTAATTAAAACGGCTGTATGATACTTGCAGCCGTTTTTTTATGCCTTTAATTTTGCCATAGTAACCGGCAGTTGCGCGATAAGTTTACCAGGCAAAACTACATGCATCCGGTTTGGGAGCGCCAGTTCGTCTCCGGCTTTACCATGAATATAGGCCCCAATAATACAGGCCTGCTCCGGTGGATACTTTTGACCCAGCAAAGCCGCTATAATTCCTGTAAGTACATCACCCATCCCTCCGCTTGCCATAGCAGCATTTCCTGATGAATTAAAATAAGCTGTACCGTTAGGAGTGGCAACAATGGTATAATCATTTTTAAGCAGGATACATAAATTCAGCTCCTTTGCTTTTTTTATGGATGTCTGCAGTCGTTGCCACCAGTTGGTATGTTCGCCAAAAAGCCGGTCAAACTCTTTCATGTGCGGGGTTAAGATGCTTCCGGGCGGTAAGCCTTGTAACAATTCCTTATTTTCGGCAAGCAGGTTTAAAGCGTCGGCATCAATAACCATTGGCTTTTTATAGTTTTTGATGATAGCTTTTAACAACGATAATGAGTTATCGTCTTTTCCTAAACCAGGCCCAACTGCTATCGAACTAAATTTATCCCATTCAATTTCTGGCAGCCCGTCACTATTTCTCACTATGGCCATAATTTCCGGCAGATAGCTATTAAGTGCCGTTAAACCGCTTTCGGGGATGCAGGCTGTTGTAAGGCCGGCCCCGGCGTGTGCCGCCGCTGATGAGCTTAGCAACGCCGCCCCCATGGTTTTGGCTTGCCCCGCAACAATCAGCGCATGCCCATAAGTTCCTTTGTTACTGAAACGATGCCGGGGTTTCAGCATTTGCCTGATATCCTTTTCTTCAACAAATTGGTATGGCGAATGCAGTCCCTGTACAAATTTTTCGCTGATGCCAATATTCACCGCTTCCCAGCAATTGATGTAAGGAGCAGATTCGGGTAGCAGAAAATTGATCCTGGGTTGCTGAAAGGTAATTACCAGGTCGGCTTTTATTGCGACGGTATCTTTAGCAGCTTCTCCTTCCGAAAAGAAACCAGTAGGCACATCAACCGCAACAACCGTGCGTTCAAGATCATTGATGTATGTAACCAGCTTCTTATAATCGCCGGAAAGCGGCTTGTTTAAGCCGCTGCCAAGCAAAGCATCAATAATTACCGGACTGTCGTCGAAGGGAATTTTTTCACCCGAGGCAAGCTCCGATAACTTTACACATGTTTTTTTGATCCTTTGCAGGTTGGTGTTAAAATCATCTGATGCTTTATCCGAAAACCTTGCAACAACAACATTTAGTTTGTTGTAATGATGCTCACAAAGCAAACGGGCTATAGCCAATCCGTCGCCTCCGTTATTTCCGGTTCCGCAATAAAACGTTATCCCCTGATTTCTATCGGGAAAATGGTTAGCAAACCAACCAACAAAAGCCCTTGAGGCACGCTCCATCAGGTCGATGGAAGATATCGGTTCATTGGCAATGGTATAGGCATCGCCCTCTCGAATTTGTTCGGCAATTAATAAAGGAAGCATATATCCTAAAGTAAGGATTTATGTGATTTGTTTGAGGAGAAATTAGGATAAACAAAAAAAGGCGGCCATCCCGGCCGCCCTAATTATCAGAAAATGTAGGGGTTAAACAGTTTGAGGCATTTGCTTCATGGTTTCGGCCAAATCAAGCTCAAGGCCTTTGGCAACAGCCATGCCCAGGTTGATATCGGCCCTAAACCAGTGACAAAGCTGCCGGTTAACGATCATATCCTTTTTAGGCCCTTCAATACCGCTCATTGAATTTACGATGTTGGCAACCAGATCTTTCTTTTGCCGGCCATCCATCAGGCGGTAAAGGTTGCCCGGCTGGGTGTAATGATCATTTTCGCCTTCGGCATTACGATCGTACCAATCGCCTACCGGACTGCCAAAATCCCAGGCTGGTTCCTTATAGCTTTGATCTATTTCGATATCATCAAAACTATTAGGGAAATAGTTTGGATTTGATCCGCCATTACCGTTAACAGCCATCTGGCCATCGCGCTGATAATTACTTACCAGGTAAGGGCATTTATTTACAGGGATCTGCTCATAATTGCCTCCCAGACGATAGCGATGTGCATCCGGATAGGAAAGAATACGGCCCTGCAGCATTTTATCTGGCGAATAGCCTACCCCATCAATCACATGTGCCGGCGCAAAAGCTGCCTGTTCAACATGAGCAAAGTAGTTATCAGGGTTTTCATTTAATTCAAGCACGCCAACATCAATCAATGGATAATCGACATGCGGCCATACTTTGGTTAAATCAAATGGATTGATATGATATGTTTTTGCATCAGCCTCTGGCATCACCTGGATCTTGAGTGTCCATTTAGGGAAATCGCCATTATCAATAGCCGTTAACAGATCATGCTGTGCAAAATCCGGAGCCTTACCGCGCATCTCCGCGGCTTCAGCGTCGGTAAAGTTTTTGATGCCCTGCTGGGTTTTAAAGTGAAACTTAACCCAATACCTTTCATTTTTTGCATTGATGAACGAGAAGGTATGACTGCCAAACCCATGCATATGGCGATAACCGTAAGGTGTACCGCGGTCACTCATTAAAATTGTTACCTGGTGCAAACTTTCCGGATTCAGCGACCAGAAATCCCACATCATGGTTGCGCTTTTACAGTTGGTATATGGATCTCGTTTTTGGGTGTGAATAAAGTCACCGAATTTTTTGGGGTCCTTTATAAAAAACACCGGGGTATTGTTACCCACCAAATCCCAGTTGCCGTCTTCAGTATAAAATTTAATGGCAAAGCCGCGTGGGTCACGTTCCGTATCAGCCGAACCTTTTTCGCCTCCAACGGTCGAAAAACGCAGAAACAATTTGGTTTGCTTACCTATTGTGTTAAATAGTTTAGCACGGGTGTATTTTGAAATATCGTGTGTAACTGTAAAAGTGCCATAAGCCCCGGAACCTTTGGCGTGAACCACCCGCTCAGGAATTCTTTCGCGGTTAAAGTGCGCCATTTTTTCATGCAGGATATAATCCTGCAGCAATATCGGTCCGCGTGGGCCGGCGGTCATTGAGTTCTCATTTTCCACGTATGGCCTGCCCGATGCTGTAGTTAATTTCTTTTTGTTTGTTTCCATATTTAGTTGCGTTTGATAATTCAAACCTCACAAAAATATTCCAATAGAAAAAATCAATATTTATTATCTTTGCATAGCATTTATCTATATTACATGACTATTACACAACTGGAGTATATTGTGGCGGTTGATACCTACCGGAGCTTTGTTTTAGCCGCCGAAAAATGTTTTGTTACCCAGCCTACATTGAGTATGCAGGTACAAAAACTGGAAGATACACTTGGCGTCAAGATTTTTGACAGGAGTAAACAACCGGTAGTCCCTACCGAAATAGGAATTGAAATCATTAGCCAGGCACGCGTGATGCTGTCTGAAAGTGAAAAGATCAAAGAGATCATTTCCGATAGGCAAAAGGAACTTTCGGGCGAGTTACGGGTTGGCATCATCCCTACCGTTTCTCCATATATATTACCCAAGATCATTCATGGCTTTATCGAAAAATATCCGCAGGTAAAGCTAATTGTGTGGGAACAAACTACCGAAGAGATCATTCAGCAGTTAAAACTGGGCATGCTTGATTGCGGTATCCTCTCAACCCCGCTGCATGAAAGCAACCTTACTGAGATACCTGTGTTTTATGAAAACTTTGTGGCTTATGTATCCAAAAATAGTAAGCTTTCCAAAAAGAAAAATATCGTTCCGGACGATATAGATATGGAAGAGATCTGGATCCTGAACGAAGGCCATTGCATGCGCGAACAAGTGTTGAATATTTGCCAACGACGCAAATCAACCCGTGGTTTTCAGCATTTTGAATACAATACCGGCAGCGTTGAAACCCTAAAACGTATGGTGGACCAAAACAACGGGGCTACCATCCTGCCCGAGCTGGCCCTATCCGAACTGAGTGAAAAGCAACTGGATAAAGTACGCTATTTTAAATCGCCCGAACCTGCCCGCGAAGTAAGCATTGTGATACAACGCAACTTTTTAAAACGCCGCATGATTGAAGCTTTGAAAGCCGAGATACTGGAGTTTGTGCCAAAGCGAATGAAAAGTAAGAAGAAAAAGGAAGTGATGGATATTTAGGAGTTTGAGCCTGTCCCTCAGGCTAAACTTACGAAGTTTTAAAAACTTCGTAAGTTTTTTCTTTCTTCTCTTTTGAGCTATTTCCATTTTGGAAACAGCTGCCTTCCGCAACATAACCAATCTTCCATAAGTCACTGTATAACAGAGCCTACGATCCAACTATTTAGATTTATTATAAATAATTTGCATTATAACCCCCACGTGACTACTTTTGGGCAATTATTTATAATTAGTCTAAATTAAAATGGATCAACTCCAACTATCCTTTCAAAAACTCTTTTCTTTTTCGATTTTAGCAATTCTGCTGCTTATCCATACAATCCCATCATTCGCACAGCAAACAAGGGGTACCCTCAAAGGCAAAGTTGTTACTGTTAAAAATGACCCGGCCGAAAACGTTTCGGTAACACTTAAGGGCACCAAATACGGCACCATAACCGACGAAAACGGTTTATTCGAAATAAAAGCCCCTGAGGGTAACTATACATTAGTAGTATCCGAAGTTGGCGCCAAAAGCCAGGAAAAGGCCGTAACTGTAAAAGCAGGCCAAACAACCAATCTCCAAACCATAACTGTTGATAATACCGTTCATGGTTTACAGGAAGTAAATATCAACGCCAACAAAACCAATAAATTTAAACGTACCCGCAGCGAGGACGTGGCTAAAATGCCATTAGCCAACCTTGAAAACCCGCAGGTTTATAATACCGTTAGCAGCCAGCTGATACAGGAACAATTAGTTTTTTCTGTAGATGATGCGCTCAGGAACGCTCCCGGATTACAAAAAATGTGGGACGCTACCGGTCGTGGTGGTGATGGCGGCGCTTACTTTAACAGCCGTGGTTTCATTGTGCAAAGCTCTATTCGTAACGGTATTGCAGGTAAGGTTACCAACAGCGTCGATGCCGCAAACATTGAAAGGATAGAAGTTATCAAAGGCCCGTCGGGCACTTTGTTTGGGAATGCATTAACATCTTACGGCGGTTTGATCAACCGCGTAACCAAAAAGCCTTATGACACTTTTGGTGGTGAAGTGAGCTTATCGGGTGGTAACTTCGGTTTTTACCGTGGCAGTGCAGATATCAACACACCGCTTGATAAAGATAAAAAAGTATTATTCCGCTTAAATACCGCATTTAGCCATGACGGCAGTTTCCAGAACAACGGATTTTCGCGCAATTTGGTTGTCGATCCCAGCATCGTTTACAAAGCTACCGACAGGTTAACCATTAGTGCCGACGCGGAATTATCTTATGGTAAAAACGTAGGTAAAACTATTTTCTTTTTCCCTTACGGACAAACAGTTGAACAGATGGGTTTCAGCAGCGCCGATAAATCAAATATTGATTACAGGCAAAGCTATCACGGCGATGGTCTTACCCAAATATCTCAAAACCAGAATTTCTATGGCGAAGTGAAATACAAGATCTCCGATGCCTGGACCTCACGCACCAACCTGAGCTATACACATAGCTACTCAGATGGTCATGGACTTTACTATTACCTGTTGCCAGGCGATATGATTTCCCGAAACGACCAGGCTACCCGCAACAGCAGGGACGACATGATGGAAATTCAGCAAAACTTTAACGGCGATTTTAAAATAGGCAAGTTCCGGAACAGGTTTGTTGGTGGTTTGGATTTCTTCAGGGAAAATTCAAAACAATATTTCTATGGCAGCACACTTGATACCGTATCCGTAACAGGCAATCATAACTATAGCAGTTTTAACGGTGCTGCACTGGATGCAATGTATGCGGCAGGCAACATAGGTTTTACCTATCCGGCCATGTATAAACGCAATACTTACAGCGCATACATTTCGGATGTATTTAACATTACTGATGAGTTAATGGCATCGGCAGGCTTACGTGTAGACAGATTTGACAATAAAGGCAACTACGACCCGGTTTCACAAAAAACTTCCGGCGCTTATAAACAAACCGCGTTCTCACCAAAATTCGGTTTGGTTTATCAACCGGTGAAAGACCACGTATCCTTATTCGCCAACTACCAAAACAGTTTTAACAACCAAACCGGTACTACCGAAAACAATAAACCACTTAAACCTGAGCAGGCCAATCAAATTGAAGGAGGTGTAAAATTAGATCTGTTTGATGGTAAATTAAGCAGTACTGTAAGCTACTATGACATCAAAGTAAAGGATATCGTGCGCCCATCTACCGTAAACCCGGTGCTTTCAGTACAGGACGGAACGCAATTCAGCAAAGGTTTTGAAGCCGAAGTAATAGCCAACCCGGTACCAGGTTTAAACTTAATAGCAGGCTTTACTTACAACAATTCAAAACTTACCAAAACGGCAGATGCTACTATTGAAGGCCGTCGCCCTGCCACGGCAGGGTCACCTTACCAGGCTAACTTTTGGGCAAGTTACAAAATTCAGCAGGGCGCGGTTAAAGGCTTAGGTTTTGGTATTGGCGGCAACTACGCCAGCGATAACAAGGTGATCAACAGCCATACCTTAGGTGTATTCACACTGCCATCGTACACAATATTAAACGCTTCAGCATTTTACGATACCAACAGGTACAGGTTCGGTGCCAGGCTCGACAACTTTACCAATCAAAAATACTGGATAGGCTACGGCACAATGAACCCGCAAAAGTTGAGAAGCTTTGCCCTGAGCGCTACTTATAAATTTTAATGAATGACGCCATTTAAAAAAGGATTATTATTCACACATCGCTGGCTCGGATTTATATCCGGGCTTGTGGTGTTCATAGTGAGTATCACAGGCTGTATCTTTTGTTTTCAGGATGAGATCCAGGATGCTATACACAGTTATCGAAAAGTTGAAATACAAAATAAACCCTACATAGCGCCTTCCGTACTTAAAGCCGAAGCGCTGAAAGGGCGCAAAGGTGCTACTGCCAGTTATATTTACTATTACGGTATCGGCCGCCCAGCAGGAGTGTTGGTAACCGATAAGAAAGAAGGTCTGCTGTTTGTGTACCAGAACCCTTACACCGGTAAGATCATACATACCGAAAGCCCTACTACAAATTTCTTCATCATTGTTGAGTACATCCACCTGTACCTGTTGTTACCGGCCAATATTGGCACTTGGGTGGTGGGTATTTCGGTAATTGTTTTTGTGGTACTGATGATCACCGGCATTATACTTTGGTGGCCAAAACGCAAAAGCGATCGCAAACGGAGCTTCACTATTAAATGGGGCGGCCGTTGGAGAAGAGTGAATTATGACTTGCATAATGTTTTAGGCTTTTATGCAACAAGCGTGGCTATTATATTAGCCATAACAGGTCTTTCCATATCATTTGACTGGATGCGCGAAGGTATTTATGCCGCCGCTAATCTTGGTAAAGCACACCCTGAAGAAAAAGTGGTTTTCAAGTCGGATTCGTTATTGAAGGGCAAGATGGATACCACACAAGTCATCAACAAAGCTTACCTGGCAGCCAAAGCAGCTTCGCCTAAAGCCGAGATGTTTTTAATTTATGACGATGCTACAAAGGCCGGCGCAGTTGGTGTAACCGCATATGCACAGGCCCTGCACTACTATAAAAGCGACAGTTATACATTTGACAAATACACAGGGACATTACTGAACCGCACTGCGCACGAGCAAAAAAGCGCAGGTATGAAGATGAATAACATGAATTATGACATTCACGTAGGCCAGATCCTGGGACTTCCGGGTAAAATCATCGCTTTTCTGGCCAGTTTAATTTGCGCCAGTTTACCTGTTACCGGTTTTATCATCTGGTTGGGTAAACGCAAAAAATCAAAATCAAAAAAGGTAAAAACGGTGGTGCACAGAAGGACAGTAAGGCAGCACTTACCGGCAAAGTAATAAGCCCTCACTTACCACCAGTCATTGCTTCGTGCCTCGCAATGACGAATTAAGAAACTCCCCCTTTAGGGGGCCGGGGGGCTTATCACCACTCCATCATCAAGCGGATGCCCGGTACAGGTCAGGATCCAGCCTTGAGCGATATCCGCATCGGTAAGCACATCATTCTTCACCATCTCTACTTTACCACCGGTACATTTAACCATACAGGTTGAGCATACCCCACCCCGGCAGCTATAAGGTAATGGAATGTTATTTTGCAGGGCGGCCTGCAATATGGATTGATTTTCACCTACCGTAATATCATGCAGT
Organism: Mucilaginibacter sp. A5337; assembly: GCF_059690695.1. Classification (NCBI taxonomy): domain Bacteria; kingdom Pseudomonadati; phylum Bacteroidota; class Sphingobacteriia; order Sphingobacteriales; family Sphingobacteriaceae; genus Mucilaginibacter; species Mucilaginibacter sp. A5337. Next base: position 60,701 of record NZ_JCAWEC010000010.1, read on the forward strand.
TCGCCCCTGTATTTTATTTTAATGTTTTGTGGCGGAAAACTGGTGATGCCACTTTTTACAGGCACAGTTTCAAGCACAAAATTTTCGCGGCGGATCTTCGACCGATCAACGCCCATATAAACCAGGTCGAACCGGATCATCCGCATGTAAGCAAACGGGCCGCAGAGGTAAAACTCCGCATCGGTTAAATTAAAACGAACTTGTTGCTTCACTAACTTTTCAACTTTATCGGTGTTGAGGCGGTTGCCCTCGATGCTCAGCAAGTGTACAATAGTTAACCTTTCAGGATGTTCTGTTGCCAGCTTGTCCAATTCATCTTTAAATAAAATAGAAGCTGCATTTTGATTGCTGTAGATCAATATCAACCGGCTTTTGCCCTCCCTCCCAAGTATGTATTTCAGTTGCGAAAAAACAGGCGTAATACCACTGCCGCCCGCAAATAAAAAGATATCTTTTTCCTGTTGATGATCCCTAATCGTGAAACGACCGGCGGGCGCCAGGGCTGTTAACTCATCACCCTCTTTTATTTTGGTGAGCATAAACCTGGAGATCTCGCCGTTACTGATGCGTTTTATAGTAATAGCCAAATATGGCTCATCAGGAGAAGAACTTAAGGAATAGGAGCGCCTGATCTCTTCCTGTCTGTGATTAAATATCAGCGTGATAAACTGACCTGCGATGTATGAGATATCCCCTCCATTAATGCTGCTTAAGTAAAACGTAGCAGTATCAGGAGTTTCCCATTTTATGCGATCAACTTTTAGTTTTAAGATATCCTCAACCATCAATTAGCGGCGCTATGTTTATTCTTCAGCACTTTACGGATAACGCTGTTCTTTTTGCCATAAGTATAGTAGATAACCAAACCAATTGCAAGCCATATGATCAGGCGCAGCCAGGTATCTCCGGGCAAAAATGTCATCATGGCAAAGCAGGTTAGGATTCCCAGTATAGGTACCAGCGGAACGAGCGGCGTTTTAAATGGCCGGTGAACATTGGGCTGTTGTTTACGTAAAATAAGTACGCCGGCACAAACCATAACAAATGCAAGCAGGGTGCCAATGCTGGTCATTTCGCCAACCACACGTATCGGCACAAATGCCGCGAAGAGAGCTATAAAAGCGCAAAGCATGATATTTGATTTCCAGGGTGTACGAAATTTGGGGTGTACTTCTGAAAACACTTTAGGCAGTAAGCCATCTTTCGACATAGAGAAAAACACGCGTGATTGCCCCAACAGATCAACCAGTATTACCGAAGTATAACCTATCAATATAGCCAATACTATTGCCTTGCTAAGCCATTGGTAATGTGTTTTTTCAATAGCAATAGCAACCGGAGCGCCCGAACCTATAAACTCTTTATAATTGGCCATGCCTGTCATTACGTGAGCAAAAACAATGAACAATACTGTACAGATGAGCAGTGAACCGATAATACCGATAGGCATGTTACGCTGCGGGTTCTTCGCTTCCTGTGCTGCAGTTGATACGGCATCGAAACCAATAAATACAAAGAATACAAGTCCGGCTCCTCTTAATATGCCCGACCAGCCATAATCGCCCCAAACCCCGGTGTTTTGCGGAATGTATGGATGATAGTTTTGCGGATTAATGAACGACCAGCCCACTGCTATAAATACAATTACCACCCCAACTTTTAAGGTTACAATAATGGCATTAACCAATGCCGAACCTTTAGTACCGCGGATAATGATACTTGTAACCAAAATCACAATCAAAGCAGCGGGTAAGTTGATGATCCCATTTACAATATCGCCATTGGCAGCTTTTGCTGTTTCAAAAGGCGACAGTGTAAGCTGCGGCGGCAGGTATAGATCAAACCAGGACAAGAATTTAGTAAGATATTGCGACCAGCTGATGGCCACCGTTGCCGCACCCACGGCATATTCAAGCGCGAGGTCCCAGCCTATGATCCAGGCAAAAAGCTCGCCCATAGTCGCATACGAGTAAGTGTAAGCACTCCCTGCAACTGGTATCATAGCCGAAAACTCGGCATAACAAAGGGCCGCAAATGCGCAACCTATGGCAGCTATTAAAAAGGAAATGGTTACCGCAGGCCCTGAATGCTGGCCTGCTGCTATGCCGGTTAATGAAAATAAACCGGCCCCGATGATGATACCTATCCCAATAAGGATAAGGTTAACCGGCCCAAGTGAGCGTTTTAACGAATGTTCTCCTTCCTCCTTTGATTCACGGAGCAGGGTTTCTATGGGCTTTTTGATCATAATATAAAAAAGTCCACAAAGTTAGTAGATTATTGGAGAGCTATGGTGTAGAGATATAATTGGCAGGTAAAATATCCGCTTTGGCAACATCAATTGCAACGATCCGTGGAGACACGGATCGAGGGAAGGAATCCCCCCGCGTCCGTGTCCCCACGGACGCCAACAAAAAAACGGCAGGACCATCAGATCCTGCCGCTTCAAATTTATGAGCTTAATTAATATTAAGCAGTTGCTTTAGCGTAAAGCTCGGCAACATGGTTCCAATTAATTACGTTCCAGATAGCTGCTAAGTAATCCGGACGACGGTTTTGGTATTTCAGGTAGTAAGCATGCTCCCAAACATCGATACCTAAGATTGGTGTACCTTTTACTTCGGCGATATCCATTAACGGGTTATCCTGGTTAGGAGTTGAAGTTATAGCTAATTTTTTGTCAGCAGTAACAATTAACCATGCCCAGCCAGATCCAAAACGGGTTGCACCGGCTTCAGATACTTTGGTTTTGAAATCGGCAAATGAACCGAAAGTGCTTTTAATAGCATCGGCCAAAGCGCCTGCAGGCTCACCGCCGCCGTTTGGTGATAACAAAGTCCAGAACAAAGTATGGTTGTAGTGACCACCGCCATTGTTACGTACAGCAGCAGGGAATTTAGAAATGTTTTTGATGATATCGTCGATATTGCTATCGGCTTCCGGCTTACCTTCCAAAGCTTTGTTTAAGTTGGTAACATAAGCCTGGTGGTGCTTGCCATGGTGAATTTCCATGGTCAGTTTATCAATGTGCGGTTCCAGAGCATCAGTAGCGTAGGATAACGCCGGTAGTGTAAATGCCATAATTTTAGTTATTAATTTTAAAGTTTAATGTTTGTTGTGACGTAACAAATATAAGCGTTGACGGAGGTATTTGTTCTAAATAATTGTCATGTTTTCTTTAGTTCATAGTTGATGGTTCATGGATCATAGCTATTTTCCATCAACTATCACTCCTTCTGCTATGAACTATGATCTATGAACCATCAACTATCCTATTTCTTCCTCTTCCCCTTAAAAAAATCTTTTACCAGTTGGCTGCACTCCGCTTCGCGGATGCCACCGGTAATCACAGTTTTTGGATGGGTAATTTTTTGATTGATACGGCCAAACCCCAATTTATTGTCATAAGCGCCAAAAACGATCTTGCTTACCTGGAACCAGTACGACGCCCCGGCGCACATTACACACGGTTCCATGGTAACGTACAGCGTACAGCCCTGTAAGTATTTGCCCCCAATTAAGTTAGCAGCTGCAGTAAGGGCCTGCATTTCGGCATGTGCCGATACGTCATTAAGCCTTTCGGTAAGGTTGTGCCCTTTGCCTATGATGCGACCGTTGTAAACTACTACGGCCCCAATCGGGATCTCATCTTCTTCAAGCGCGTAGCGGGCTTCCTTTAAGGCTTCGCCCATAAAATAATCGTCGGGCGATATTGAGGCCTCATCCTCAAAACTGATATATCTCATTTAAATAAGTTTACTGCCGTTTGGCACAGGTTTTTCAACAGCAGTTAGTACAATATCACCATTCTCATCGGCAAAGCCTGTAACCAAAAATTCCGACATAAAATTGGCGATCTGCTTTTTGGGGAAATTGGTTACACCCACTATCTGCCTGCCAACCAATTGCTCCTTGGTGTAATGTTTAGTAATTTGCGCGCTCGACCACCTGATACCAAACTCACCAAAATCAACCCTTACTTTAAACGCAGGTTTACGGGCTTCAGGAAAATCTATAGCTTCAAGTACAGTGCCTACACGCAGTTCTACTTTTTCAAAATCATGCCAGGTGATGGTTTCCATAGCGGCAAAGATAAAAAAAGCACTGTTACTGTTTTACAAACTACAGGCATATTAGTCCGTAAACAGCGCTGCGGAGCAGATATAATAAATCAGGTCATTGCGAGAAACCATCAGGGAACCTGAAAAAAACTGTGATGGCATGTAAACTATGTTTTAGGGCTGTTGCGCGGGGCGCGTTAGGGATAGAAGCGTAAAGCCCACAGCGCGGGCCGGGTTTACGGGCAGGAAAGGCGAGGACTTGCAGCGGATAGCCCGGCCGCAGGCAACGCCCATATTATAAAATAAATCAAAAAAAACATACTTAATAATCAGCAATATACGGTCACGTCATTATAAGCGTAGCGCGGCAATCTCGTAGCTATACAGGGCGTATATGCTTCCGTGCGATTGCCACGCTACACTCGCAATAACATAATTTAGTTACTTATTATACTTAATAGCATCCGCCCTTATGGTGGCTCTGTCAGTGTTGCCGCTCACCTGAAAAATAATGATCCCATCTGCACCAACTTCGCGGGCTTTAATCGAAAGATCGTTTTTAGCTTCAGCAGAATTATCGGTATAAGCGATAGCCAGGTGCCCTATTACTTTATAATCCTGTTTAACATCTTTTGCATCATAAAAAACATCTACTTTTTCCGTAGCTGGGTAGGTATCCCCAAGATAACTGGTTGTAGCGCATGACGCCAGGAACAGACATAACAAAATGATCAAATGGTTTAGTTTTAAGGTTTTCATATTGGATAAGTGTTTATCAGATATGAGCGATAAACCAGGGAATGGTTTAATGCAATTGAGGTAACAAATTTGTTAATGACTTAAAGCCCTTTCCTCCTCGTTATCCCCGGCCTCCTGCTTTTCCGTTCTGCAGGTTCAGGAACACCTTCGGCACCATAGCTGCGGGCCATTTTGGCGATACGCTCTTCCATAGTTTCAGTAGTTAGTTTTTCCCGGCCGAGGCTATCAACCATGATCGGGAAGGCGAAAGGCGTTGGGCGCTCAATTACCTTTAAGATAATGTTTTGTGTTTGGATACGCTGCAATGCAGCTCTTAACCGAAACTCTTCCAGCTGAAAAGCCAGCGCTTCGTTGTATGCCTGGCGCACCAGTAAATTATCCGGCTCGTACTCGCTAAAAACTTCAAACAACAATGAAGTTGATGCCTGCAGATGCTTGTTCTTAACTTGCTGCCCCGGATAACCGGTAAATACAAGGCCTCCGATATGTGCTATATCTCTAAACCGCCGACGGGCCATTTCATTGGCATTTAAACTATGCTGAATATCATCTATCAGGTTATCTATCGAAAAAAAGCCTGCATCTTCCAGTGCTTCCTCTATTGGGATATCCTCATCGGTAAGCAGCTCAAACCCGTAATCATTCATAGCTATAGAGAAACTGGCAGGTTTAATTTTACTGATACGGTAAGCAAGCAATGAAGCCATACCCTCATGAACCAATCGCCCCTCAAAAGGATAAAATAACAAGTGATGCCCCTCCTTCGATTTAAACGACTCAATTAAAAATTCATGACTTTGAGGCAGGTGCGATAATTGCTGCTGCAAATCAAAAAGCGGCTTCAGTGCCTTAACCTCTATATCCTTTTCGATGCCGTGCGCCACTTCATCCAGCTTAAGCCTGAATACGGCAGCCAATTGAGATGAAAGCGGCATCCGTCCCCCGTTCCAGCTTGGGATGATGCCTTTTGTTGAATTTGATTTCTTAACATATGCGGTCATCTCTTTTACCCGTACAAATTCCAGGCTCCGGCCGGCAAACCAAAAGGTATTGCCCGGTTTTAGCTTGGAAACAAATGATTCTTCAATAGTACCCAAACTCCCTCCACTAAGCCATTTCACCCGGATACTCAGCTCGCTGGTGATGGTGCCGATGCTTAACCTATGCCGCATGGCTACCCTGCGGCTGTTTACTTTATACAATCCGTTTTCAACCTCAACCTTTAAAAATTCATCATACTGCGCAAGCGTTTTGCCGCCACTGGTGATAAAATCAAGTAACTGACCAAACTCGTTACGGCTCAGATCGGCAAAAGCATAGGTAGTTTTAACTTCTTCAAACAACTCTTCGGCCCGAAAACCATCTGATACTGCCAGCGTAACCATGTACTGGATCAGCACATCCATGGTAAGCAGCATCGGATCGCGGCTTTCAAAAATCTTTGCTTTGATTGCTTCTTTCAACGCTGCCCCCTCCAATAACTCGAGTGAGTGTGTGGGTACAAAATAGGCCAGCGATGTGGCACCGGGATGGTGACCACTTCGCCCGGCGCGCTGCATAAAACGAGCTACGCCTTTTGGGCTCCCCACCTGCACAACAGTATCTACGGGGCGAAAATCCACCCCTAAGTCCAGGCTTGAGGTGCATACTACCAACTTTAAGGCCTCGGCGTGCAGGGCAGCCTCCACCCAGTTGCGCAGTTCATTATCCAGCGAACCGTGGTGCATGGCCATGATACCGGCATATTCGGGGTAATTATCCAAAATAGCATGGTACCAAATCTCCGACTGGGAACGGGTATTGGTAAAGATCAATGTGGTTTTGCTTTTGGCCACAATCTCCATTACCTCGGGCAAAAGTTTTAAACCAATGTGCCCTGCCCATGAATAGTTCTCGATATTTTGCGGTATGATAGACCGGATATCCAGTTTCTTCTCCAGGTTAGCACGCACCATTTTTACCCGTTCCTGCGGAAAATCATTGCCCAATAAAACCTCGGCAGCTTGTTCGAGGTTGCCTATAGTAGCGGAGATACCCCAGATTTTCACCCCACCCCAGCCCTCCCCGAGGGGGAGGGAGCCCCTTTCTAAATATTCTTTTATGGATTCAACTACCCCATCCGGGTTTCTTAAAACTTCATCATTAGTAAATCTTAAAACATCATATCCATGCGATTTTAAATATGCTGTTCTTGCCTCATCTAATTGTAGTTGCTCAATTTCATTATGATATCCTCCATCAACTTCAATAATCAATTTCTTTTCAAGACAAATAAAATCAGGTATATAATTCAATACAAGATGTTGACGCCTGAATTTATAACCCGTCTTTTTCCCTCTTAACAATTGCCACAAAATATTTTCGGCTTCTGTTGGTTGATGACGCATAAGCTTTGCATTATCAATATTTACCTGCCAGCTCAATGCATCGGTAGTATGATAACCTGGGTATTTATCCTTTGCTTCAGCATTAAACTTTTCAGCTCCCTCTCCTTTGGAGAGGGCCGGGGTGAGGTGCTTTAGCCGGGACAAACCCAACTCAACCTGCACCCCGCGTTTCGTTCCTAACAGCTCATGCCATTCATCAATTACCACTACCTTTAGTTGATTAAATAACTTTGGATACTCTTTTTGGGCGAGCATCAGGTGCAGGCTTTCGGGGGTTGTAAGCAGCACTTCCGGTAGCTTCTTTTTGAGGGCCTGTTTTTCTGCAGCAGGCGTATCGCCTGTGCGGGTGGCTATGCGCCATGGCAGGCCTATCTCATCACAGGCCTCCTGCATGGCCTTGCGGATATCATTGGTTAGCGCCCTCAACGGGGTTATCCAAAGCATCAGCAAACCATTATTCTGCTTGGTTTTATAAGTATCCGGATTGGCATTGATAAAGCCGGCTAAAAAAGGCAGAAACAAGGCAAAGGTTTTACCGCTGCCTGTTGGGGCATTCAACAAACCCGAATACCCGCCAAGGTAAGCATCCATCATTTCGGACTGAAATGGAAACTGTTCCCAGTTTTTCTCCCTGTACCATTGTTGTATAACCTGTTGGCCTATGCTTGTCATTACCCCTTTAACAAATTTTTTATTGTTTGGTTATCGCTGGATAACCGAGCCAACAAAATAACCATTTAATTGGTTATAGTTATATGATCAGAAATAGCTTAATAATTATCTCTATCGCCATTTGCCTTTTGGCTTGCGGAAACAATAAGAACAAGCCGGCTACCATAGCTGATACCAATAAAATCCCGAAGGATACCGCAGGCCAGCATCTCCCCGATAAAAATGACACCACCGTTCATCATACCATGGCTTCAGATACCGGTACCGCCAATACCTCCCATTCCGATTGGCTTATCACTCCCGGTAAAAGCATAGGGCATATTGTATTAAACGATGATGTTCAGAATATTATAAAGCAATTAGGTAAACCCGATAGCTCAGACGCGGCTATGGGCAGCTCATTGATGGTTTGGTTTGCCGGTCACGATCCTACGGGTAATCGTACAGCGGTTTTCACGCATCATAATATGGGTGGTAAAGATGAACAGATAAGCCATGTACAAAAGATCCTGGTAACATCGCCACAGTTTAAAACCGATGGCGGAGTTGGTGTAGGTTCAACCAAACAGGAAATACAAAAAGCTTATACGCTAAAACCAACATCAACTTATAGTAACAAAAGTGGCAAGGTGCAGGTTTATACCGATCTTGCTAAAGGGATTTCTTTTGAGATAGATGGCAGTGGCAAATGCGTTGGTGTGGTAGTGCATAAAGCCAATGATACTGCCGCGGCTTATTTGAATATGCACTAATTGATTTTTAACTCAATAAAATGTCATTTCGACCAACGGGAGAAATCTTATACGCCCGGCTACCAAATTGAATTTGTGCACTTCACCACGTATAAGATTTCTCTTTCGCCCTAACACTCCTCCCCTCGCTGCTCTATCGAAATGACAACGATTACATAAAATAAAGAAAGGCCTTGCTGATTCAGCAAAGCCTTTCTTTATTTTATTATCACCTTACTTTTTTTCGGGCATTAAAATCAGTTTAATCAAATTTTTACCGCTCAGGTATTTGTTGGCAGCATCTTTAGTGGTTTGAGGGGTTATTTGCTCAAGACTGCTTACGTGGGCCAGGATCTGATCCGGGTTTTCACCATTTTGTGACGATGAGGCAAGATAGCCCGTCCAGAAAACATTTTGTTTAAGCTGTTGCTGTGTTGAACGGGCTTCTTCAGCAACAAATTTCTGGATATCCGCCGGTAATGCGCCATTCTGTTTGATTTTACCTATTTCTTCCATTGTGGCATTGATCAGCTTATCCACGTTTTCGGGAGCGCAACCAAAAGAAATAGTAAATGAATAACGGGCGCCCGGAATTTTGCGGTAACTTGCCCTTACACCCGGCGCATAAACACCACTTTCCTGTTCGCGCAAACGTTCAATCAGTTTAATGTTGAGTACTTCTTCAAGCGCATCAACTTGTATGTTGTTAGCTTCGTTGTAATCATAGTCGCCGCTGAAAATCAACTGTACGGTACTTTTGTCTCCTACGCCCTTATTTACTGTTTTAGTTATCACACCCGCCGGCGGCTGGATATTCATGTTTTTGTAGGTTTCCTTGCTGTTGGTTGACGGCAAACCGCCAAGATAATGCTCAAGGTAGGGTTTAACTGTTTCTACATCAAAGTTGCCAACCAGCGTAAAGGTAAAGGCACTGGCATCAGCAAAGCGTTTTTTATAAAAATCGTAAGCTTTATCAAGCGTTGCCGCATTTAGCCTTGGAATAGTTGTAACCATACCGCGGAAATTATAGTTACTCAATACAGCCGACACCGTATCCTGGTAAACACTTCCCGGGTCAAGACCGCGGTTTGTGAGTACGGCCCTGGTCTGCTCCATATTGGCATCCCAGATATCCTTGTCTTTACGGGGCTGGGTAAAGTATAGGTAAATCAATTGCAGTGCGGTTTCAAAATCGGCAGGTGAGGTATTTCCGGAAATGCCCTGTGCAAACTCACTGATATAAGGCGAAATACTTAGGTTTTTGCCTGCCAGCTTTTTATCAAGCATGCCCTGGTTAAACTGTGCTATACCGCTGCCGCTGATAATAGATGAAGCCAGGTTTGCCGATGTAAATTCGTCATCACTTGCCAGCGATGTACCCCCAAAAGCATATCCGCTTATCAGGATCTGATCGTTACGGTAATCTGTTGGCTTTAATATCACCTTTAATCCGTTACCTAACGTAAGGGTGGTTGTACCTATGGCTTCGTCTGTATCCTGTTTAGCTACTTTGGTACCTTCAGGTATTTTGGCCAGCAGCGGCTCGCTCGATACGTTGTCAACATAGGCAGTAACGTTTTGGCCGCCTGTGGCAATCCAGTTCAGCAATGTTTTATCATCGGGTAAATTAGCCTTTTCTTTATCCGGGGCCTGTACTATCACAACGCGGTTTTGATCGCTGATAAATTTGCCGGCCATGGCATTCATATCCGCCAGGCTAACTTTATAGATATTGCCGATATAAAAATTGTATTCAAAGTCGATGCCCGGAATAGCTTCACCGGTTAAAAAGTTGGCCTGGTATTCACGCACAAAATTTGCCGATGGTGTTTTATCTCTTTCACGATAAGCATTACCAATGCCTACCAGCGCATCCTGCTTGGCGCGCTCCAGTTCGGTAAGGGTAAAGCCAAATTTACGGGCGCGCTCTGATTCGGCCACTACGGCTTTAACTGCCTTTTCCAGTTCGCCCGGTTTAGCAACAACCAATGAAGTATAAGCATCCTGATCGCCTATAAAATTACCGTAACTGGTACGACCGTATAAAAACGGAGGATTAGGTCTTTGAAGCAACTCATTTAAACGAGCGTTAAGCATCTGGTTAAACAGTTGCACCCTTACCTGCTGCATATAATCGCCGGTGGTTTTGGTAACAGTGCCGGGATGTTTAACAATGATTTGTGCTATGGTGTACGGGTATTCAGGATCGGTAACAATTTTTACCGCTGTACCCGGTGTAGCAGGTACCGAATATTTTGTCCTCGGTTTTTCAGCAGCCGGATTTTTAAGTTGCGAAAAATTTTGTTTAATAAGCGCCTCAACACGTTTAGGATCAAAATCGCCTACGGCAATAACCGCCTGCAAATCGGGGCGGTACCAGTCTTGATAAAATGCCTTGATGGTTTCGGGTTTAAAGTTTTTCAGGATATCTTCCTTACCAATAGGCAAACGTAACGCATATCTTGAGTTATTAAGCAATACTGGTAACGTTTGTTGTTGAATGCGTTCCTGCGCATTTTTACCACGCAGGCGTTCCTCCTCCAAAACAACACCGCGTTCTTTATCAATTTCGGAGGGATCAAAACTTACATAACCTGCCCAGTTGGCCAGTATATTGAATCCCTTTTCAAACACGCTGGCCGTATCAGTTGGTAAAGGCAATTGAAACACGGTTTCATTAAATGAAGTGTAAGCATTTAAATCGGCACCGAATTTTACACCTGCTTTTTGCAAATAGTCAACCATTTGATTTTTTGGGAAATCGCGCGTACCATTAAAAGCCATGTGCTCGGTAAAGTGAGCCAATCCCTGCTGATCATCATTTTCCAAAACCGACCCGGCTTTGTTAACCAAATAAAGCTCGGCCCTGCTTTTAGGCTCGGCATTGGCACGGATATAATAAGTTAAACCATTGGACAGTTTGCCAATGATCACGCTTTGATCAACCGGTAAAACATCGCTTTTAGGAGCAATTGCCGGAGCTCCGGGTTTATTTTTAGGAGATGGAACAGGTTTCTTTTTAACTTGTGCAAAAGCACTACCCGCCGAAAGGGTTAAAGCCAACAAGGCTAACGGAACGTATTTGTTCAGGTTCATTATAAAGTTTGAATAATCAGGGTACTAAGATGCAAAACGAAAATCTTAGTTACAAAGTATGGTTCTGGAAATTTAATGTTTTACAGGTGCTTTTGAGGCCGGTTTGTTAGCGGCAGGGGATACCTGTTCTTTTACCGCAGGCGGATCATTTTTATCAGCAAACTCAGCTTCCATCATTTGCTGTAACTCGTCTTTATGCTGACCAACTACTTCCTGGCCAACCATCATCCCTTTTTGCATCAAAGAGGGCAATTTTGAGCTTACTTTTTGCCCTATTGGCGAGTTATAAAAGGCCGTTATCTGGCCAAGTTCTTCTTCGCTAAATTCATTGGCATAAATAGCGGCCATTTTATCCTTAAGCAAATCCCAGGTAAAATATTTGCCCATAAAGGTTTTCATAACTTTAATATAACCCGATCGGTTATTTTCAGGCATCTGGCTGCTTGATGCCGTTATCAGATTGTTTACCATGTTATCAAACTGTTTATCGATACCTATAGACTGAAGCATTTGTACGGCTTTTCCTAAATGTGCCGGGGTAATAGTTTGATTAGTTGTTTGCGCTTCTGCGCTTGAAAAAGAAAACAGGATTACACCCGCAAGTACGATAAGTTTAAGTTTTAGGTTCATTTTAAATTTTGATAAAGATTTTTTTGATGTAGAATACCCACATCACCACCCATAAAATGAGTACCGTAAATATAGCACTTAGCAGCGAAGCATTTACAGGCGAAAAATAAGGCGCAAAAAATGTTTGATAAATAGAGGAGCCGCCTATTTTGATCATCCCCATATAATGCGGGATAAAACCCGAAAGCACATAAGCCGCAATGGCATTTGTTCCAAATACCACAAATGGATAGGTAAAACGTTGATATCCCTGGATATCGATAAGCCAGTAACTCAGTGCCAGGCCAATGGTAGCCAGACCACCGGTATATAATACAAATGAGCTTGTCCATAGGGCTTTGTTAATTGGGAAAAACAAATCCCCAAATAAGCCTGCCATCACAGCAATTGTGCCATACACAAACATCCAGTTGGTTTTTACCTGGTCGTCACGGTCTTTACGTTTAAGCCAGCTGCCAACACGTATGCCAAGCAAAGCTGTGGCTACTGCGGGGATAGTACCCAGTAAACCTTCCGGGTCCCAGGTGTGTGATTCACGCCAAAGGTGATCGGGGGTAAATACCAGCCTGTCTATCCACGCCCCCATATTTGTTTCGGGTTCAAGGTTGGCATAGCCTACACCCGGTACCGGTACAAAGGTCATGATGATGAAATACCCGATAAGCGCGATGGCAAAAATCCAGTCGCGTGTTTTTTGTGATGTCTTGAGATAAAGCACCGTGCTGATAAAATACACCAGCGCTATGCGCGGCAGCACACCCGGCAAACGTAAATGAGCCAACCCGCCATCGGGGTGAAATATCAGTTGGGTTATCCACGGGATCAGCAACAGGATCACGGTACGGCGTAGCGCTTTCAGGATGAGTTTACGATGCGATACAGTTGCCTTTTTACTTTCCATAGCGTAGATAACTGATACGCCAACCATAAATAAAAAGAAAGGAAAAACCAGATCCGTAGGTGTGCAGCCGTTCCATTTGGAATGTTCCAATGGCGCGTAGATGTGCCCCCAGTCTCCGGGATCATTTACCAGGATCATCATGGCGATGGTTATCCCGCGAAATACATCGAGGGAAAGGAGCCGTTTGGGTTTTTCGGTTATGGTTGAGGTTGAGGTCATAAATATTGTCTGATCGTTATCCAATATCAATTGTCATTTCGACGAACAGCGCGACGGGAATGCGCGAGCGGGTGAGGAGAAATCTTATACGCCCTACAAAGCCGCGATGTATAGTTTGCATACAGGGCGTATAAGATTTCTCTTTCGCCCTTGTGCTTAAACCAGCCCACTGCTCTATCGAAATGACATATTTGTTAAAGATGGGCTTTATTCATCGTGTGCTCATGGTAAATTGTGCAAAGCGCCCGTGACAACACCGGCGCTGGGTTCTTAAAACATATATCGTTTAAACGCTTCCATGGCCTCATATTCGGCAAGACCGAGGCGGTCGTAGCGTTGAGCAGTGTCACGGGTGCGGTCTTCCGCACGTACCCAGAATTCCCTTGCATCATCACCCGGGAATACCGGCCTGTCTTTCTGCGACTGGTGCTTGAAAATCGCATTACGTTTGCGGATCACTTCCTGTGGCGACAATGGTACCGCCATTTCTATCTCGTAAGTTTCAAACTCATGCCATGCGCCGCGGTACATCCATAACCAGCAATCCTCTACCCAGGCTTCTTTACCTTTTAATCTTTCCAGTGCAGCTAAGATGATCTTGAAGCACACCAAGTGGGTACCGTTAGGATCGGCAAAATCACCTGCCGCAAAGATTTGTTGTGGTTTTATTTTCTGCAGCAAATCGATAGTCAGCTGGATATCTTCCTCGCCTACTGAATTCTTTTTGGTTTTGCCTGTTTCATAGAAGGGAAGGGCCATGAAGTGAATATGATCATCCTGTAAACCTGCATACCTTGCACCTGAAATCGCTTCTGTTTTCCTGATAAAGCCTTTTACATTGCGGATCTCCTGGGTGTCAATTTCGTTTGGTTGTTTGGTTGGGAAAAAGGCACGCATATCTTCATATGATTTCTGAAGATGAGTAGTGTCTTCGCCAATACTGTTGGTAAAGTCAATGGCAAATTCCATGTACCTCAACACATCATCATCCCATACCGCGGTATTGCCCGAGGTTTGGTACGCTACGTGTACATCATGGCCCTGGTCTACCAGGCGGATAAATGTACCGCCCATCGAAATCACGTCATCATCAGGGTGCGGTGAAAAAATGATTGAACGTTTTTTGGCCGGCAATGCCCTTTCCGGTCTTTGCGAATCGTCCGCATCCGGTTTACCGCCCGGCCAGCCGGTGATGGTATGCTGGATTTGGTTAAAGATATCAATGTTGATATTGTATACCGGGCCTTGCTCTACAGCAAGCTGCGCCATACCATGGTTGTTATAATCTTCTTCGGTTAGTTTCAGTACCGGTTTATTGATCTCGTTGGCTAACCAGATCACTGCTTTCTTTTTCAGTTGGCTATCCCATACACAATCTTTCACCAACCATGGGGTATCAAACCTCGTTAATTCTGAAGCCGCTGCCTCGTCCAATACAAATTCCACATGCTGTGATAATTGCAGATAAGTTGCAGGTACCTCACCCGAAATCTCCCCTTCTACTGCTTTCTTGATGATCGGTGCTTTTTTCTTGCTCCAGGCCATCAATATGATTTCCCTTGCTTTGAAGATCGTACCAATACCCATGGTAATAGCTTTGGTTGGCACATTCGCTTTACCACCGAAATCCCTTGAAGCATCACTCCTGGTTAAATCATCCAGGGTAACCATCCTGGTGCCAGAGTTTGGTGCTGAACCCGGCTCGTTAAAACCGATGTGGCCTGTACGGCCGATACCCAAAATTTGCAGGTCTAATCCGCCCAGTTCTTCTATCTGCTTTTCGTAGGCCAGGCAGTAACCCGCTACCGCATCTTTATCCAGCGTGCCATCGGGGATATGCACATTGGTTTTATCGATATCAATATGGCCGAACAGGTTTTCATACATAAACGTCACATAGCTTTGCGCTGCTGTGGGTTTCATCGGGTAGTACTCATCCAGGTTGAAAGTGATCACATTTTTAAAGCTCAAACCTGCTTCTTTGTGCTGCCTTACCAGTTCGGCGTATACTCCTATAGGGGTTACACCCGTAGCAAGCCCTAATACCGCTTTCTCGCCTTTAGCTTGTTTTGTGCGGATCAGATCGGCTATCCGGTTAGCTACAGCCACCGAGGCTTCATGCTGGTTGTTGTACACGCTCACAGGTAACTTCTCGTAACGCGTCTCTTCCAATAAATTTAATCGTGCCATGAATTTTAGGAAATGTAAAATGAGGTTAGTTGTTCAAAACAAATATATCAGATATTTAAATAGCGTAGCTTTTATTTTAACTTTTGCAGTTGCCGCACAAATAGTAATTTAAGCCCATGATACCACTGAACCACAACCTGCAGTGCCTGTGCAGCATCGCACAAAAACCGTCTAAATTGGGTATCGGCCTGATGTCGGGAACTTCGTTAGATGGACTTGACATTGCGCTTTGCCAGTTTACAGGTCATGGTTTAAACACTCATTTTAAGCTGTTACAATTTATCACCATTCCCTACCCGAATGAGTTTAAGCAGGATGTTCAGCAGGTATTTGCAAAGCGCAATATCGATCTTGAAAAAGTGACTTTACTCAATGCTTATATCGGTAGCTATCACGCGGAGTTAATACTGCAGGCAATGAGCCAATGGAATATCGAGCCACACAACGTCGATTTCATCGCCAGTCACGGCCAAACCATTTACCATGCGCCGCAGCGTTTACATCAACACAAAAGCTCACCTAACGCCACCCTGCAAATTGGCGACGGGGATCATATTGCTGTAAAAACCGGGATCTTAACTATTAGCGATTTTAGGCAAAAGCATATTGCTGCCGGAGGTGAAGGTGCACCGCTGGCATTATATGGCGATGTGTTATTGGGCCACAAAACCGGCGAAAACCGGGTACTCTTAAATATCGGAGGCATTGCCAATTTAACCTGGCTGCCTGGCGATGGCGATTTTAACCGCATCCTTTGCACAGATATAGGCCCCGGTAATACACTCATTGATGCAGCTTGCCGTAAGTATTTTGATAAACCTTATGATGAAGATTCGGCAATAGCTTATGGCGGAAGCATAAACGAAGATCTGTTGACAGCGCTCCTCTCCCATCCATTTTTTAAAGAGAAAGCCCCAAAAACTACAGGACCAGAATTGCTTAACCTTAATATGGTTACTGAAGCACTACAACAATCGGGTATAGGTGCCATTAGTAATGAAGACCTTATTTGTACCCTAAGCGCTTTTACAGCAGCATCTATAGCTGCTTTTATTAAGGAAAACATTGCGGGCGATCATATTAAAATTTTCACCAGCGGTGGCGGTGCGAGAAATCCGTTTGTTGTTGGTGAATTAAAAAAATTATTGCCAGAGGTTTTGATTGAAGACAGCAATGCGCTGGGGATTAATCCTGATGCCAAGGAAGCGATATTGTTTGCTTTATTAGGTAATGAGGCCTTATGTGGAGAACCGCTCAGGATTGGCACTAACCCCGCGGTGTTGATGGGGAAATTTTGTTTCCCGGTTTAAAGATATTCTTAAACACTAATAAAAAAATCGCCATTATAAGGAACGAAGTAATCCCCGACTTGCAGAGCGGCTTTGTATCTTTTGTACTTCTGGTACATCTGTCCTTAAGCATCTCAATTAATACCTCACTACGTTGTAAAACCTTGCCGGCCCCAGAGGGGCCACGTGTTTATAGTCTTAAAAGAGGATATTTTGGGGCTCCGTAGGTGCCTCCTATTGAAATTTCAGGTTGGTGAATTTTGTGGGTTAACCTAAACCTACGAGAGACCCTGAGGGGACGTCAATACCTATAAAAGCAGGGCGTAGAAGATTTCTCCTCACCTCCGGCACACAAATCCCTTTGGGTTCGTCGAAATGACACCTTTTACTCATGAGACTATTAAAAGATATTCAAACATAAATCAACGCCCCATCTGCTGCCTCACAAAGCGCCTCACCCGCTGTAACAATGTTCCTTTTCTGTTAGCCAGGAAATGTTTGATAGCCCTGTAAGCCTGTTCATTTTCATGTATCACATCAGGGAATTGTGTTACCTGTTTACGGGCCATTTGCACGTGATATATATCTTCATTATTGGAGTGTACACCGGTACCATCGTGGCCTATGTTTTGAATCAGCGATTGTGATGGGTTTAGCGTTAACCCGTTCTTTAAAAAGATGGAGGCGTACCAACGGATGGCCCATGAGTTATTTTTGCCTGCTTTAAACTGCTCAATCTGTTTCCAGAAATTCATTTTCCCCTCTATCGAAAAGCGGGCTATTTTCAGATTATCAAACTGCGCTATCAGCTTATCAACATCGGGCTCAAAGTTTTTCCAGGCGCGGGCCCAGGTTGCCCAGCCCCAACTGGTAGCAGCGCGGTAAAAGAAAGTTTCGGGCAGGGTTTTATCATGCAGATTGTACATATATGCGCCAATATGCATTACCTGCTCCTGGTTTGCGTACTTTGTAAGGGCATCGTTGAAATATTGCAGGGTATAAGGCGAGGACAATAAATCATCCTCAAACACAATCACTTTGCCATATTCGTATACCAATTGCGTAACTCCGCTAATGATGGATTCGGCCAAGCCAAGGTTTTGATAGCGTAAAACAACTTTTACCGATTTAAAACCGCTTACATCCTGTACCAATTGCCTTACCTGTTCAACCTTTGATTTATCGGCATCAGTTTTAGCCGCATCACAAAAAATGTACAGGCGCGACTCATCGGCCAGCAAATTTTGCTGCAAATAACTGATGGTACGGCGCGTATGATCGGGCCGGTTATAAACAAAAAGAGCTATTGGGGCAAGATTTTGCATGGTATGATTTCAGCAGATCGGTATTGAAATTAAATGCCCTGCATGTAGCAGGGCATTTAACTTGCGAAGACAAAATTATATCATAACCTTGCCATCGCCAACAAATAAAATAATTTGTTTTTAGTCTGCCGATTTTACGGTGAATGTGGTACGACGGTTTAACTGCCTGCCCGCCGGGTTATCCTTTCCGTTAGGTAATTTATTAGGTGCAATAGGCATCCTTTTGCCATAACCTTTGGCTGTAATACGGCTTGATTTAATTCCCTTAAGCAACAGATAATCAACACAAGTCTCGGCGCGCGCCTGCGATAATTTCAGGTTACCTGCGTCGCTACCTATATTATCGGTGTGTGAGCCAAGCTCAATCTTTATTTTAGGGTTATCGTTCATTATGGCAACCAGTTTATCCAGTACATCATATGATTCGGCCCGGAGATGGGCGTTACCAAAATCGAAATAAATATCTTCAATAACTATCGGCACATTAACCTTATAATTCTGCAGGCAAGTTTCTGGGTTAATGAGCGTGTCAATACCCGGCTTTACTAAAGGTGCAGGGACAACTTTAGTAAAATACCCCTTTTGTGAAATCTCCAGTTTATAGGCCGGCAGCTTTTCTTTTACCTGGAAAACATAGTCCCCTTTGTCGTCAGTAACCTTTGCAACCAAACCCATTTTAACATTAGGGTCTTTAAGGATCACCCTCGCCCCCGCCATACCACTGTTAGTGTGGCAATCAATTACGCGGCCGCTGATGTATAAAAACTTGTATTGCCCGGTGAATAAACTCAAACAACAATCAGAACCGCGGGCCGAGCTCAGATAAAACTTGTTTGGATTGGTTGGATCAATACTGTAATACAAATCATCTTTAGATGAGTTAACCGGATAGCCCAAATTAACTGGAGCCGTCCAATGGCCAAAGTCACCATCACTGCGGTAAACATCAAAGCCGCCCATACCGGTAAAACCGTTCGAGCTAAAAAACAACACTTTATCCGGCCCGTCATAATAGGGCGATTGCTCATCATAAGGTGTGTTTACAACATTACCCAAATTGCTCACCGTTTTTGGCTGCCCGTCATCATCCAGGTTACTTTCCCAAATGTCGTCGCCGCCTTCGCCCCCCGGCCTGTCGGATGAGAAGAACAAGCGCCTGCCATCGGCACTAACAAAAGGATGTTTAGAATTATAGCCTTCGGCATTCACGGTACTGTTTAACCTTACCGGTTGTTGCCAAATGCTGCTCACCAACCTACTGTAATAAATAGCAGATACCGTTTTTCCATTCTTTTTATACCAGCGGGTGAGGTACATTTTAGTCCCGGTGCCATCAAGCGAAGGTGTTGCATATTCTATTTGCCCTTCCTTATCAAAAGCGTTAAAATTTGTAGCAAGCGCTTTTGTCGAATCTAAAATAGCCGAACTGTAAATCCTGTTGGTGAAAAACTTATCCTTATCAACCATACGGGATGAGGTAAACCAATACCGGCCCAAATTCACGGTAAGGGCATAGTCGCCCTGATCTTTATTTAAAAATACCAAAGGAGATACATCAACGGCACGCGGATGCTCCAATTGTTTTAAGGCATACTCACATGAAGTAATTTCTTTATTAGCCAGAACAGTATATTTAGGATCCTGGTTATTTGCTGCAAATTGCTTTAGCTGAACAAGCGCGTCATCATATTTCCCGTTTGCCTGCAAACAGATACCGTACCAAAGCGGGGTTAAAGGATATTTCCCGGCTGATCCTATCTCACTCATTTTGGTATACCAGATAGTAGCATCGGTATAATCCTTATACAAGCGGTATGACTCGGCCAATTGATAAATTATGTACTGATTAGTTGTTTCCTTTTTTGAGCCACTTTTTTTATTTGATACCAAAGGCACGCTGTTTTTGGATTCAATGGTTGTACCATCAGCAATATGCCTGTAATAATAGGCTGCAGTATAGTATTCATGCCTGTTAAAAGCAGTGTCGGCCAGAGCCTTGAAATTTTTTGCCTGCCCAAATGAAACCGCCGGAAAAAACGATAGTAAAATATAAGGTAATAGTTTTTTCATATTATATCCTTGGACAAATTGGGGCCGGAGAATCGGTATAGCGACTAAATATATAGCTTATTGATAATTCAAAACCGCCGCGGCCAGATGTAACCGCGCGAAGCCCCGAAGTATTAAAATCATAGCTGGCGCCGATAACCATCTGCTTGATATGGTAGCCAACATTGGCAATTGCAGCGTCCTGCAAGCGCATCATACCACCAAGTACAAGCCCGTTGTCATCAGCAAATTTAAGCTCGGAGTATAAACCAAGGGCTTTGATTTCACCCTGTCCCTGTTTTATATAAACAACGTTAGGGATGAGGTCAAAAAAATCAGATGCCTTGATCCGGATACCGCCATGTGCAGTAAACCGCATAGGCAGCTTGCTGCTAATACCACCGGCTGCAAAAGGATCAGTTACATCATTGATGTGGTTAATGGCAAGCCCGCCAAAAAAATTGGCTTTGTTCATCGGGTCGGCATTGTAATAATAGATACCGGCGCCGGCATCAAATACCGTTTTTGATGAATATCCAAAATTTTCAAAATTGGGCAATGTTGGGTCAAAGCCGCTGTTTGGATCATACTGGTTATCAGACTGGAGCTTTCCCGGGTCAAAACTGCGGCTGATAACGCCTGCCTGTAAACCGAAATGCAAACGCTGGTTACCATCGCCGGATAGAGTTATCCCATAACCAAATGACCCGTAAGCTGTAAAATAATTATAACCTGCGGTACCCGCCTTTTGATCAAGTACATTAATGCCAATGCCAACTTTATCAGTCGGCTTAAAATCGGCTGATACCCCGGCTGTACGGTAACCATTGCTAATGTTTGTCCACTGGTCCCTGAAATTGGCAGACAGGCGCGTATCGCCATCAAAAACACCGGTAAGCGCCGGGTTTAGCCAAAGCGGGTAAGCATAATACTGTGAAAAATGCGGATCAACCTGCGCCTTCACTGTTCCGGCAACTGCAAGCTGCAGCGCTATGGAAATAATTAGTAGTAATTTTTTCATCGTAATAGCGTAATTGTTCCTTTTTTAGTCAATTGCGCCCCATTATTCATTGTTGCTTTTAAATAGTATACATATACGCCCACGGGCATTAATGAGCCTTTAAAATAACCGTCCCATCCTTTGCTAACATCGGTTGAGGTAAAAAGCAATTGCCCCCATTGGTCATAAACATAAAAGGAAAGCGTATTTATATTTTTGCCGTGTACATAAACGATATCGTTATTTCCATCGCCGTTGGGGGTAAAATTGTTGGCCACGTATATCACATTATTATTATCAATAGTGGATGCCGTTACCGCTGCCGAAGCCTCGCTGAGCGTACAGGATGTAGCACCCAAAGCCTTTACCCTAATTGTTACCGACTGGTTAAGGTCAAGGCCGCTCACCTTATGCGTTAAACCTGCGCTTCCCGAATTTGGTTCAACATAAGTTAAACCATTATCGGTACTTACCAGGTAACTTGTTGCGCCGCTTACCGCGCTCCATTGAAAAGTTATGCTCGATGATGTTACTTCCCCTACAGTTACTACAGGAGGATCAAGCGGCTTGGTCATTTGTATCTGTACCGTAACCCTGCCGTTACTGTTACATCCGGTGGCGTTTGTAGCTTCTACGTAATAATTTTTGGCGGTGCTTAGGTTACCGGTAGTGTACGTGTTGCCTTTAGCAAGCAGGGTTCCGCCTGTAGGTGCGTCATACCATGATATTATTGCAGCTGCATCCGACGATGAAGCAGATAAGGTGGCACTGGTACCCGGACAAATGGAAGTGCCCGAACTGCTTACCGTAACCACTGGCAAGGTAACTACAGATAAACTTACCGTACCCCGCGCGGATGAACTGCAGCCACCGGCATTTACAGCCTGCACATAATAAGATACCGAGCCTGTTACATTGGTAATTGTGTAAGTTGTTCCGGTATGTAAAATATTGGCGTCGGTTGCGCTGCTGTACCAGTTGTAAACAACGCCGCTTTGTGCATTTTGTATAGTAATTGTTGTTGTGGAACCGGAACAAACGCTAACGGTGCTTTGTGCAAATTGCGGTACAGCTGGTAATGACACAACTGTTACTACTATAGTTGTTGGTGTGCTGCCGCAGGTGCCGTTGGATGCCTCAACATAGTAACTCCGGCTGGCATTCAAAACAGGAGTAGTGAAAGATGTACCCGTGGCAAGTAACGTAGTTTTAGCCGGCGAATCATACCAGTTATAGGTTAATCCCGACTGTGGTGAGCCAACT
Source organism: Mucilaginibacter sp. A5337 (assembly GCF_059690695.1). NCBI lineage: Bacteria > Pseudomonadati > Bacteroidota > Sphingobacteriia > Sphingobacteriales > Sphingobacteriaceae > Mucilaginibacter > Mucilaginibacter sp. A5337. The sequence goes on from NZ_JCAWEC010000010.1 coordinate 83,273, forward strand.
GCAAGGGTGGCCGGGGTTCCCTGGCAAATGGTTACATTAGATGCAACTGGTGATGGAGGAGGGGGTGGAGGTGAAACCTGGAAAGTAATCTCATTACTGACAGAGGCTGTTGTACATGCGCCCGATGTTACCACCCGGCGGTAATAAGTATACTTATTTAAAACAGGTGGATCATAATCTTTTGATGTAGCCCCTGCAATATCAGTAAAGGTTACGCCATCTGTTGATGATTGCCATTGATATGAAAAAGTACCATCTCCGCCGGCAGCCGTACTTCCCGTAATATTAGTAGGATTACCTGTACTGCAGAATTGAGTAACAGCAGGTGTATTAATAAAATTATTGCTCACTGCCCTGATTGGCCTAACTGTAACATCATAAAATGAATCATAGGCAACAACACCACCGGTAGTGGTTTGCCTGCGCAAACTATACACTATACTTGCTGCAGAGTTGTTTACTAATGATGATGTTATATAATCTTTCATTGTATTTGCAGATGGTGCATTTACCCAATTACCGTTACTGTTTATCTGCCAGAGGTAACTATTAGGAGTTGGCGTTTTTACATCGCCGTTAAGTACGGCAGCAGCAGCCGAACAAATGGTAATTGCCTGCAGGGGCGCAGCAGTTAAAGCATATGGAGCAAATGACGTTTCAACAGATCTTATATCTGTATGAAGGGGCAATGGAGATTCAAACGCCCGGCTAAAGCCAGCGAATGGGAAAAAAAACAGGCAAAACATCGCCCATAAAAACGTTTTATGCAAACGTGCAGGTTCAGGGTGCATAGCTTAAATTAACGGATAATGATAATAATTATCTTTCATATTATTAAATTTTCAGAATATTTTAACCGAAAACAATAAACATTTTAAAGCAAATCAAAATTAATTTAACTCAATTGGGGGCTAATAAAATGTATTATTGTTAATCCAGGTTTAAACATAACGTCACATTGCAACGGTATCCTGCCCTGTTGTACGGTACAAACAATTATAATGTTCACATTATCAAGAAACTTTTAAATCGTATAAACGTGATCCGGGGAATAGTTTGAGATATACCACGTGAGGGCTGGTTTGGATATCTCAGCACACGATGCTTCCCTGGTTTATGCTTTTTTCAGGACACGATCGAATAAAAGGTTAATATCTTCTGAAATTTTTAAAACGTAGGCAAGAAACACGTACACCACACCGATAATGCCCGAACGGTAAACCATATCCAGGTATACATTTTTTAACGAAGGCAGGTAAAGCCCGATAAGCAGGCAAGCCGCAAAAATCATTAAAATATAAAGGTGGGCTTTTGCAAAGGGTTGTAGGTTAAACTTCATTTTAATAAATAGCCAGTACGCAAAGTTTAGCACAAACATGGTGATCAGGTATGACAAGGCAGCCCCCATCATGCCCATCCGTGGTATCAGGATCAAATTTGATAATACGCACAGTACTACTGCCGATACTATAAAAACAGTGGTAAGCCTGTAATATTTAGATGCATTCATGATATAACCATTTAAACCGCCGGTCATATCAACCAAAAATGCTACGCCCACCACAATAAACACATTGAAATAGCTTGTGTAGTCGTGTTTATGCAGCAACATGATAATAAATTGCTTGTTGATAACCAAACCAATAAAAAACAGGCAGCCTATAAGCATCTGTACTACCGATGTTTTGTAATAGATTTTACCAATTTTTGCAAGGTCATTAGTAACCCACGACTGGGATATGATCTGCAGCGAAGTACGGCTCAATGCTTTAGCCGGCAAACTAATAACTACTGCGATGGCGAAAAACGTACCATAAATCCCTACATAACTAAATGATTGTTTGGTAAGCAGGCTCAGCATCAGGGTATCAAGATTCTGGATCATTACAAAGGAGCTACCGCTCAACACAGTAAAAATGCCATAGCTGAGAAATGTTTTTCTTTCACTCAGCAATTGCGTACCGACTGATGAAAACTTAAAATGTTTGCCTTTCCTTATGTAAGCCAGCAACACCAATACGGCTATTAGGTTTGCCGTTATGTATATCTGTAAAAACCCACGATAGTCAATCAGCTTAATGGCTATTAATAAAACACTGGCAGTTGTAAACAAACGCAACCCCACTTCGCGCAAAAAGGACGACAACACATTTTTAAATACAGTTAGCGCCATGTTTTCCAGCACCGAAAACACCAGTGTAAAAAACGATAATGGAATGAGATAATAAAAATATTTGATTAGCAGCGAAGCGCCATTTTTATCCTTATAATAATCAATAATGGCATCTTTAAATACAACAAAAAGTATAGTAAAGATCACGAAACCAATCAGGCTCCAAACGGCTACGAAAGATGCAAACCCGCCATGCCTTTTATCCTCGCTGCGATAATATGGAAAATACTTAAGGATAATATTACCAATACCTAAGCCGGCAAACTGTGCGTAAAGCAGGGATATGGTGCCCATTAAAATAAAAAAACCTATTTCCTCAGTAGTAAGTACCCGCTGAAAAAGAATGATGAGGTTAAAGAAACCCAACGCTACCCCGGCATACAATATGAGGCTATTAAAAAATCCTTGTTTTTGTAATAGGTTCATTTAATTTTTATTGGTGATACTGCTTTGGATAATATTATCAAGCAAAGCAATGCGCTTATTTATATCATAGTTTTCGACAATGTGATCATGAGCAGCCAACCCCATTTTAGCGGCTAATTTAATATCGCCGGCAATTTGCTTCATTTTAGCTGCCATAGCGTCTATATCATATTCAGGAACAAGAAAGCCGGTTACATCGTCAACCACAGCCTCTTTTATTCCGGCGTGTGCTGTACTTACGATAGCCAGGCCTGCAGAAGCTGCTTCAAGAATGGTATTGGGAGTTCCCTCCATGTCACCATCGGCAGCCGTTACCGAATGCTGTACAAAGCACCGTACTTTTTCCATAAGTGCACGAATTTCAGCTGATGTCATTACACCGGTTAATGTTACACTATCGGAAAGGCCAAGTTCTGATACCAGTTGCCTGGTATTATCCAAAAGAGGCCCATCGCCTACCATCCATAAATGGGCTTCCGGAAAACTTAAATGCACCTGCTTAAAGGCCCTGATAACCGATAGCGGCGATTTCTTCTCAACAAACCGGCCAACCGACAAAAAATCAGGACCAGAGTTTGATATATCTATCAGCGGGAACTTAGTTCCATCAACCCCGTAAGGATTAAGCTTTATTTTTGATGCCGGGGCACCCATTTTTTTTAAAGCCTCAACCATATCATTTGATACCGCCACAATTGCCGAAGCATAATCAAAGGCCTGAGGATAAAGCGGCAAATATTTGGCTATAGTTGGCCTGTGATGTGCGTCGGCCCCATGAAAATGAATAACCAGGGGAACAGCAGCCATTTTGCAAGCTTCAGCAACAGATGCGCCCACCATGCCATATTCGGCAAGCACAACATCAATATTGTACTCTTTAAGATATTTATACAGGGCACGGGTACGTACCCCGATATTTTCCTTCTTGAAAATCCGCTTTTGGATAAGATAGCTGAGCAAGCCCAGCTTTGAGCGGATCAGCGTTTTCCCGTCTTGATCATAAACCGGAAAGGCGCCACCGTACAATACTTTTTTATTACCGGCCAACCTATCGACATGCGCTTGTATAAAGGTTTCAGAAAAAGCGTCTTTATTGGGCTTTATGATGCAAAGGTTAAATTGCTCCATTACACAGTTTCGACATTTTTTTGTGCGATGACCACATACAGCGAAGCATCCCGATCGCGCTGGGGCTGCGAGTGGATCTTATCGAACAAACGGATAAAACTTTGCATCACAAACGCAAAAGGTGGGGCCAGAAATTTAGGCAGCTTTAGTAATATGGCGTCCTGGAAAAGCTGGATGCCGCTTGCTGCAAGCCCCATAATACCATGAAATGAGGTAATTTTAAAACCTTCGGCTTCAATAGTTTTACGCAAACCGGCACTTGTCCATCTCCAATAATCATAGGGGGTTGGATGATAGTACCAGTAGCCGTGTGTTGTACATATAATGCTACCGCCTGGTTTCAAAATACGCAAAGCCTCAGAAAGATAGCTATGCGGTGAATCAACATGCTCCAATACCTGGTTGGACAGAATGATATCGCAAAAATTATCAGGCAAAGTGGTTTTACTATCGTAATCGATATGATAGTCGGCCAACGGGTTAATATCCAGGTCAACACCGATATATTTACCAACCATGGGTTCAATAACCGATTTGTAGGGCATATCACCGCAACCAAAATCAATAAGCACGAGGCCTTTATCAGCATCGGTTAAATCCTGTATTGCTTTTAAAGTTGCATTACGCAACTTTGTTAAATGTACATATCGCGTTGAGAAAAGGGTTGGATTTAGCCGGCTGTTGCGAGTCATATCCGCCAAAAATACATGTTTTTGCTGATTGTTAAAAATACTTCATGCGTTGCCCCAATACTTGCCTATAAGCAATAAAAGCTGCCGGTAAACAGTCAATAAAATAAATAAATCTTAACTAAAAACAGCACGATGGTGTGTAACACCAGGTTTGTTTATGCCCTAAAAAATAAAAGGACCAAGTGTCGGCCACTGGTCCTTTTATCTTTAAATTACCCGTATAAATTTTAATACTTTTTTGATACAAACAGTTTATGGATCTCATAAGCGCTTAACGCTCTGTGATAAATCCTTACTTCATCCATAGAGCCGCGTACAAGGTACCCTTCCCATGAAACACCCGGATTATCGCGCCCAATGTACAGGTCGGCATCTGTGTTCATGTTAGGCGCCGGCATATTATTTGTTATGGTATCAAGCATGCCGTCAACATAGATGCTTAGCTGATGTTTGGATACATCGTAAACATTGGTAACCAAATGCCATTGGTTCAGGCTAATTACCTGAGTTCCGCGGGCAGCGGCACTGCCACCACCTGTGCCGTAAGTTACAATACCCAAGGTTGAAAATCCATAGCCTGTGATACCCCAGGCCCATCCGTTTTCAACGCCTGAATAGTGCTTTGTTAGCAAATTAACACCATAAGAGTAATTATACTCATCTAATTTAACCCACGTACTTAAGGTAATATTGGTATTGCTTAAACGTAATGCCTGGTTATCTTTTACAACAATATAGCTGCTCGATCCATTAAAATAGAAAGCACTGTTTGCGTTTCCGAACCTATCAGTTGTTGAGGATATGTCATTAGCTTTGCCATTATTTTTATAAGGCGAAAAATCGTTAAGGTTATTATTAAAAGGGTAGTAAGCCAGCAAGCCAATACTTAAACTGTCTTTGACCGTTACCAGGCAAGTGGCTGATTTTGTTTTGGCAGAATCAGTAACCGATATCTTTGAGGTACCTTCATTCTTAACCGTGATCTTTCCTGTTTTAGAAACAGATACAATCGAAGTATCAGAAGATTGCCATGAAAATTTTGAGGTATCAAATGAAACAGGATCTACCTTCAAATCCATTTGCAATACATTACCAATGTAAGCCGTTAAAGTATCCGTAATGGCTATATTTTGAAGCTTTACAGGCTGAGGAGTGGGATTGTTTTGCTCTTTGTGACAAGAAGAATAAATAGCAATAGTTACTAAAGCCCATACAAGAGGCATTCTTTTTTTCATGTAATAAGGTTTTGCCACAAAGATATAAACCTTTACATCAATAGACTAATACTACGTCAAAATTCGCCACGACCCGAAAGGCAGTAAATTACCGGGGGATGAAATCAATTGTTTTTCACCGGACTAACCGTAGCTGCTTTTTTCCTGGCCGCTGTTTTTGTAGTAACCAGCACCACACCATTTACGGCCCTATCCCCATAAATAGCAACAGCAGTTTTATCTTTTAACACGCTTATCTGTTCAATATCGTTCGGGTTAATTCTATTTAACGATGCGCCCTGGGCCAGGGCTACCCCATCAATAATAATTAAAGGCGCTGATTTACCACTATACTTGTCACTAACTATTACATGCTGCTTCGTTGTATCAACAACCAACCCGCCATATATTGGCCTGTCTCCGCCTGATGGATTTACAACATCCCCGGTTTTATTTTCGCCGGGTTTTGCCGATTTATCATCTGTCAGTGTAAAGCTTATGGGCACAGAATATTGAACTTTTACGGGCTTTCCATTCTGGATTCCCGGTTTCCAGGCCGGTGACATACTTAGCACCCTCACGGCTTCTTCATCGCAACCTGAGCCTATCCCTCTCACAACCTTCATGTTTGATAGCGACCCGTCTTTTTCAACAACAAAAGTGATAATCACCCTTCCCTGAACATTATTGTCGTGGGCGGCTTTTGGATATCTAATGTTAGTCATCAAAAACTTACCGAAGGCTTCTATACCTCCCTTGAATTCCGGTACCTGCTCAACTGATGTGAATACAGCATCAGGGCCTGACTGGGCCGAAGCTATAGAAAATCTTGCCGGAGCAACCGTTTTTACAGTGTCGGCATCGGGAGCGAGTGCAAAGTTGATCGGTACCGAATACTGAACCCTTACAGGGCGGTTACCTTGCATTCCCGGCTTCCATCGCGGCGACAGCATCATTACCCTTAACGCTTCGTTGTTCAGATCATCTGTAATACCTCTTACAATCCTTTCACTTGAAAGCGAGCCATCCTTTTCAACAATAAAGGTTATGATCACCCTTCCCTGGATTTTTTGTTCACGGGCCGACGCAGGGTATTTGATATTTGAAGACAGGAATTTGCCAAAGGCTTCCAACCCTCCCGGAAATTCGGGCAAACTGGCAACCGAGGTATATACCGGTGAGGTATCAGCTGCGGCAACCGGCCTCTCAGGTTTAGGAGGCTCATCAATAGTAATCTCTGTTACTTTACTGGCCGGGGTTGAGAAAACTTTATCGGCTTTAGTGTTGATAACCGTAATGGTATCACTGTTATTAATTGTAGCTGATGACAGCACCATCATCAAAATAAACAATGGAGCCGACAGCCCGTATTTAATAAGTGCCGTGCGGTGCGATTTATTTTTTTGCAGCATAATGATACGTTCTTTCAACAGGCTTTTGTTAAAAAATGAATTAACCAGGCCATGTGTCGGCGTATTAAATGTTTGGCTTAACAATAGCATAGCATAATCGGCCTTATCGGTGCCGGCCTCAACTGCGTGCCTGTCGGCAATAAATTCATGGATGTGTTTTATTGCCCTGCGATAGAAATATACTATCGGGTTAAACCAGTTGATGATCATCACCAGCTCAACCAGCAGCACATCGGCCGAATGCCATTGTTTGGCGTGTACATCCTCGTGCGTGGCTATTGCTTCATTAGCCTCACCATCAGCATTTAATTTTACCTTTTTGAAAAAAGAATAAGATACCGGTGAATCGGGCTGGCTGATCGCCTTTTTTAGCCTAAACAGCTGCCAAATCAGCCTGCCTGATAAAAAAACAATGCCTGCGATATACAAAAGGAACAATATCTCCCCTATACTAACCGGCGATTCTTCTATAGGTTTAAAGTGATAAACCAATACCGGGCTGGCATACAGGGTATACTTCACCTGTTGGGTAATGAACAGGTTTTGAACCCAATCGGCCTGGATAACAGGTATCATAAATGATAACAAAGCGGCACTTACCAGGTAAAGCCTGTTAAGCTGAAAAAAGGTTTCTTTACGAAGCAAAAGCACATAAAACCCGTAAAACAGCAACAGGTATATGTTTACCAGTAATAAATATTGCCACCAGTTCATAACTATTTTTCTTTTAGTTTCTCAATCAGTTTCATGATCTCATCGGCCTCCTTCAGGTCGATCTTTTCTTTCTTTACAAAAAATGAAAGCATGCGGTTAACAGAGTTGTCAAAATAACCGCTCAGCAGTTTATCGGCAGCAAAGTTCTGATATTGCTCCTTGCTGATAACCGGGTGATATTCATGGCTTTTGCCAAACGCTTCATGCCCAACAAAACCTTTTGTTTCCAGGATCCGGATAATTGTTGATACGGTATTATAAGCGGGCTTGGGCTCAGGTAACTGCTCGATAACGTCTTTAACATACCCTTTTTTTAATTGCCAGAGCACTTGCATAATCTGCTCCTCGGCGCGGGTTAACTCTTTAATTTCCATGTGCGTACTTTTAAATTAATACCTCGTGTATTAATATCTTCAATTGGTTTAACTAAGGTAAGAGATGTATTTTTAATTTGCAACTAAATTTTTAGTTATCACTTTCTTAAACTTTAAATCGTCATATTCGTTGTGATACTTCATACCAGATTATAAATGAACATAACCTTCCATGGTGCTGCCCGTAATGTAACCGGCAGCAAACATTTACTTCGCCTCAACGACGGCACCAACATATTATTAGATTGCGGCATGTTTCAGGGCCTGGGCGAACAAACTGAAGAAATGAACGAACATTTCGGCTTTAATCCCAAAGCAGTTACGCACATGATCCTTTCGCACGCTCATATTGATCATTGCGGTTTAATACCGCGATTGGTAGCCGAAGGTTTCGACGGGAATATCTATTGCACCTCGGCCACCATGGATCTTGCACGGATCCTCCTGCTCGATTCGGCAAAAATCCAGGTGCAGGATACAGAGTATAGTAATAAGCATCGCACCCGTAAAGGCCTGCCCCTGCTTACCCCCCTATATACAGAAGATGATGTAATGGAAGCCCTGCGCCTGTTTAAAATTGTTGAATACGGCGAGGAATTTGCAATTACTCCTGAAATAAAATTCAACTTTACCGATGCCGGGCACATTTTGGGCAGCGCGGCGGTACACCTTACCGTTACCGAAAATGGCAAGGATACGCACATCACTTTTAGCGGCGACGTTGGCCGTTACGGCGATCTGCTGCTGAAAAGTCCGCAAACTTTTGAACAGGCCGATTACATCCTGCTCGAATCAACTTATGGCGATTCGTTGCATAAAGAGCTTGGACCAATTGAAGAGTCATTATTGGAGATCATCAAACAAACCTGTGAGGTAAAAAAAGGCAAAGTAATTATCCCGGCATTCAGCGTTGGCCGTACGCAGGAACTGCTCTATGCCTTAAATAGTTTGGAGCTGCGAGGGATTCTGCCGGATGTTCCTTATTACGTAGATAGTCCATTATCAGAAAAGGCGACACAAATATTGATGAACCATCCGGAGGTTTATAATAAAAATGTACAGGAGGTTTTAAAAACCGACGCCAACCCTTTTGGATTTAAGGGTTTGCGGTTTATTGAAAGCGTGGAGGAATCAAAGGCCCTGAATGATGACCCGCGACCATGCGTAATCATTTCCTCATCGGGCATGGCCGAAGCAGGGAGAGTGAAACACCACATCAAAAACAACATCAACAGTCAGAAGAATACCATTTTAATGGTTGGCTATGCAGAGCCCAATTCATTAGGCGGCCGGTTATCAAGAGGCGACCATGAAGTACATATTTTTGGCGAAATGTATGAGGTTAAGGCCGAGGTACGCTCCATCAAATCAATGAGTGCCCATGGCGATTATGATGACCTGCTCCATTTTCTGGCCTGTCAGGATCCCGCACTGGTAAGAACCGTATTTCTGGTTCACGGCGAGTACGATGTGCAACAACATTTTGCCGGGAAACTAAAGGAACATGGTTTCAAACATATTGAAATTCCTTATCAGCATCAGAAGTTAGTTTTGGAGTAAAACTAACAAACCATCATTGCGAGGTACGAAGCAATCCCTTATTAGCAGGTCCGCCCTGCATAGTTCGCGATTGCTTCGTACCTCGCAATGACGATCGCAGACACCGTCTGCTTATTACACCTTCCCTACCTGCTTAATTACCGCAATAATATCCTCTTCTCCAAAAGCGGCTTCCGCATCCTGGTAAGTTTGATAGGCGGTTTCACCCAGCGGCGTAGCTAAACCCAGATCTTTGGCCAGGCGCAGATCTTTGGCGATATGTTTTAATGCAAAAGCTGCGTTATAGTTATTGTTAACAATGGCATCACCTTTAATTTTGATGAACGGGCTTCCTAATGCACTATTGCTGATCAGCGTAGTAAGTGCTTCTGCATTAATCCCGTTTTGCTGTGCCAGCGTTACCGTTTCGGCAAATCCCTGTGCAACAATACCAAGCAGGGTATTAATGGCCAGCTTGGCCACATTGCCCGAACCTGTGTCTCCTACAAGCATCACCAGTTTACCCATTTTTTCGAGGATTGGTTTTGCCCGTTCAAATGCACCGGCTTCACCTCCAACCATGATCACCAGCATGGCATCTTCAGCCTGCTTTACACTGCCGGATACCGGGGCATCCAGGTAATAGTTACCCTGAGCTTTACATGCATCTGCCATCTCCTTACTAATGGCAGGCGATACGGTGCTCATATTAACGATGATCTTACCGCTCGCTTTTGCAGTCAGCAAACCTTCATCTCCATTAAAAATATCGTTGATGGCCTTGTCATCTGATACCATCACAAAAACAACGTCGACGTTATTTAATAGTAAAGCCGGAGATGCGGCAGTACCGATTCCCTGTGATTTAAATCCTTCTTCTTTATCCTTACTGCGGTTATAAACATTTAGTGGATACCCTGCTTTGATCAACTGCAGCGACATGGGAACACCCATTTTGCCCAGTCCTATCCATCCTATTTTTACTGTATTCATAGTAGCTATTTTGTTTTTGTTTTATATAGATTTTATTGATGTCTACTCCGCGCGTTCATCCAACAAATGTCAAGAACATAATTAACGGATATTTTTACGGATCCTGCTCAAGGATTGGGGCGTTACACCCAAATAAGATGCAATATCGGCAAGCGGTACCCTCCTGGCCACTTCAGGCTGTCGTTCCAAAAATAAGCGGTACCTTTCTGATGAGTCATAACCAAGATAGGTGTTCCGGGTTTTTATTTTTTCTAAAAGCGTATTCTGCGAAATCTGATCGATCATTTCCTTAAGGTAAGGTAGCTTATCATACAAAGCCAGCAAATTGTTTTTACTAATGGCCAGTAATTCCGTATCGCAAGCGGCCTGAATGCTTTCATCGGCAATCAGATTGTTATTGAAGCTGTATAGGATAGTGCAAAATTGGTTTTCTTTTAAAAAGAAATAAGTAACCTCATTCCCCTTATCGTTTCGCGCCATAATGCGGAGCACCCCATTGGTTACAAAAAACAACTGCCGCGCTACATGCCCAAGCTGCAAAAGCGTATCCCCTTCTTTAAATTTCATGGGCTCAAAGGCTTTTACAATAAGCTCCTGATCATCAACCGGGATAGGCTTTAACTGCTGTAAGCGGGCAATAAGTTGCTGTTGCATAGTACAAATATCAGGTAAAGAGAATTCAAAATTGCCATAAAAACGTCATTGCGAGTAACCATCAGGGAAATCCTGAAAAAAAATCGTGATGACTTACAAAATATATTTTAGGGATGTTGTGCGGAGGCCGCGTTAGATTGCAGTGTAAAGCCCGCAGCGTGTGTAGGGAATGAGGGCAGGAAAGGCGAGGACTTGTAACGGAAAGCCCGGGCCGCAGGCAACGCCCATGTTATAAAATCGATTTTAAAAAAAATTAATAATCAATAACTTACAACTACATCGTTATAAAACACGAAGCAATCGCCGATTTACAGAGCCTATCTGTATAGTTTGGGATTGCCTCGTTCCTCGCAATGACGTGATGAAGAGAGCCGGACGATTTTAAGTTTTAATAACTCGCCTGCCCTATTTCCAGTTTGCTGATCTTATCATCAATGCCAATCGTAAACTTAAAATAAGTCTTAAAATCACCCCACTGGTCGCTGTGAAATTTGCCGTAGAGGTGCAGGCCATTTTGTTCCACCTTGTCGATACTGGTAAAACGCTCATGCCCTAAAGCTTTTTCGAAAAAGCTTTTAAAGTTCATTTCGTTGCCGTCATCAAAAAGCCCGGCATCAGCGGTGAACAAAGCAAACCAGGCTCGTTTATCCCCACTTTGCAGGGCATCAATGGCTTGTTTTACTACCGGGTTATTTAGCTTCTCGGTATTCATGGTATTGATATTTTGTATTGTTGAAGCAGGTGTTTTTGCTGCCTGGGCATTTACTGATGAAGTAATTAATGTACCGTATATAATATAATGATTAAGCGTTTTCATGGTATGGTAGATGTATAAACCAAATAGTACTATTTTAAAACCTGTTAAATACAGGCAACAGGTTATAGCTAAGACTACCACCTGTTACCCTATGTTACTAAACTGATAATTAATTTGTTGCGCCGCCGTTTACCAGCAGATGCTGACCATTTACGAATGATGAAAGATCGCTGGCGAAGAACTCGGCCACATTGGCCACATCTTCAACTTCGGCCAGGCGGCCCATCGGACAACTGTCAAGCAATTGTTTCCTTAATGCGGGGTAGCTATCAGCTTCGGCAAAGATACCCGAATGATCAACAGCAAATGGTATGATGGAGTTAACTGTTACACCACGGTGACCAATCTCCTTTGAAAGAATATCAACCAGGTAGCGCGGAGTGGTTTTGCTGCCGCCATACACTGCCATTCCGGGTACCGGGAACGAGGTGGTGCTTGATGCAATATAGATGATCCGGCCATTATCTTCTACATGCTTAGCAGCTTGCTGCATGGTAAAATAAGTACCTTTAGTATTGATACCGAACACACGGTCGAACTGCTCTTCAGTAAAATCAGTTACCGGGGTTTCAACCAATTCGATACCTGCATTGGCTACCACAATATCAATTTTCCCGAAGGCATCTTTTGCTTCTTTAAACAGCCTTTCAATATCGGCCACTTTACTTACATCGGCCTGTACAGCTATTACATTTGCACCCATCGCCTTGATGTTGCTTACCACTTCATCGGCAGATGCTTTATCGCGTGAGTAATTGATTACGATGTTAGCACCCAATGCTGCATAACGTTCTGCTATTGCTTTACCTAAACCACGGGCTGAGCCGGTTATTACTGCTACTTTATTATTTAATGAGTTCATGATTTTTTTTTGATTTCACCGATGAAGCTGATTTCACCGATTCCGTTAATGATTCTTTGATTATTCTTGTCTTATTTCTCGATTCTTGAAGTCTTGCCGCTTTCATTCCCCCTTCAGGGGGTTAGGGGGCCTTACGCCATTGCACCATTAGCCCCAATATTCTGTGCCGAGATCCATTTGGCGTCGTCGCTGGCCAGGAAGGTTACTATTTTGGCAATATCCTCGGGTTCGCCGATGCGGTTAAAGGCCGATAATGATGCCAGGCGATCAATGAGCTCCTGTGGTTTGCCTTGGGTAAACAGTTCGGTATTTGTTGGGCCGGGAGATACTGTATTTACATTAATGCCTCTTGCGCCAACTTCTTTGGCAAATACCCGGGTTAATTGTTCAACCGCGCCTTTGGTTGCTACATAGGTAGCGTAAGTTGGCATCATAACGCGGGTAGTAGTTGACGAAAAATTGATGATGCTACCACCATTGGCCAGCTTAGTTGCGGCTTCACGCATGGTGTTAAATGTTCCTCGAACGTTGATATCAAACTGGCGGGTAAAATCCTCGTCGGTAGTGTCTTTTATTAATTTGGTGATCATGATGCCGGCGTTGTTTACCAGTACATCTATTTTGCCGTAATGGGCAATGGCTGCATCAAACATCGCTGCCACTTCACCGGCCTTGCTTACGTCGGCCTGTAGGGCAATGGCATCGCCGCCTTGTTGTTTGATGGAATTTACTGTTTGGTCGGCAGCTTCTTTACCGCCTGCGTAGTTGATAATTACTTTAGCGCCTTCGGCTGCTAATTTGTGAGCTACTGCTGCACCGATACCTCTTGAAGCGCCGGTTACTAATACTACTTTTGATGCTAATGTGTTCATGGTTTCCTTTGTTATATTGTTTATGTTTTGTTGTCGTTGATTGACAATACGAAGGTGGCAAGAGCAAGGCCCCTGAATGATACACATATCAAAGCATTACTTACGAATATCTAAGATTGGGGATTTTGCAATTGGGCGAAGGTGTAGTTTATGGATTAATTTAGACTCGCAGAGGGACCTGCAACTCACCGAATGCATGGCGTAGCCATCAGAGCCCTCTGCGAGTTTAAGTTAATCAACGAAATTCACTAACCTAAAATTTCAATAGGAGGCACCTACGGAGCCCCAAAATATCCTCTTTTAAGGCTATAAACACGTGGCCCCTCCAGGGCCGGCAAGGTTTTACAACATAGTGAGGTATTAATTGAGATGCTTAAGGACAGTTGCACAAGAGGTGCAAAAGATTTGTAGCATAAAAAGTATAGAAATACCCTTTGCCCCAGAGGGCAATGTGATTAAGTTAAGAGTTTTAGAGGCTGCACCAGAGGTGCAAAAGGTTGGTAGAAATAGAAATGAATTGGATTTTTTGTGTGCCAGAGGTACACAACTCCGATGTTCCGTACCTCTGGCACGGTTATTTTCGGTATATTATGTGCTACAAACCTGTTCCCCCTCTGGGGGATTTTCTTAACTTAATGACATTGCCCAGAGGGGCAAAACAAAACGCCTGGTTGATTAAACGGCAAAGCAATTTTGTGGGTTAACTTAAATCTGCGAGAGACCCTGATGGGGCAAGAAGGAAGATTAAGTAAAGTACTCTTTCTACTCCCGTCATTGCGAGGAACGAAGCATCCCCGATTAGCAAAGCGGCTAAGCAGGGCTCTCTGTACAATTTGGGATTGCTTCGTCCCTCGCAATGACGCTTGTTGTTCCTTCTTTATGGCGTTGATATTGGCTACACTACCCTCGCATGCTCTTTCCTGAACAATACAGGCGAAGTATCGGTATGCTTTTTAAAATAATTACTGAAATGAGTTGCTTCAGAAAAGCCCAAACGGAAAGCGATTTCCTTAATGGATAGCTTAGAGTTTTGTAAAAGTGCCTTGGCTTCGGATATGGTTTTTTCGGCTATCCAGGTGCTGATGGTTTTGCCGGTTTTTATTTTGATAACATTACTCAGGTAATTGGGATGAAGACTTTGCGCATCGGCGTAATCCTGCACCCTGAAAGCCTGTTCTGCAATGCCGCTACTCAGGTCGCGGTAATGTTTTTCGAGCAGGCGTTTAAAGTTCTTTACAATTTCCGAGCTCCGGTTACCTTCATATATCGGATTATAATCCTTCCAGAAATATTCTTTGAATTTTAACAGCACCACCACAAACAGGTTACCAATGATCCGGTAACGGTATGGACTATCTGAATTATACTCTTTCAGGATCTGGTGATATAAAATATCAAACTCCTCAAAAACTTCGGGAGTAAGTACACGGGCCGGAAATGTTTCGGCCAGCAAAAAGGGAAATTCATCAAAAATATTGGCATGCACGTTTTCTTTCAAAAACGATTCGCTGAGCGTAAACAGGTATACATCGCCAATGCGCTCCCAGTTAAACGAACGAAAATGCCCCGGATTGGTGAAGTAAATGGCACGGGGCTGCAACTTATGATTTTGTTCATCAATGGTATAATCGCCGCTCCCATCTTTAATAAAGGCAAAAACAAAAAAATTAAGCCGGCTCAATGGCGATTTAAACGGCACAGGCTGGTTGATGTCTTTCAGGTTAAAAACCGTAAAATCGGTATGCTTTATCAGCTCAAGCGGCAAGCCCAGGTGCTTGTATTGATCATAAAGAGTATTAAAGATCTGCTTTTCATTATCCTGGTGCATGGTGAGGTATTTACTCCAAAGCTATGAGGGATACGGGAGATTTACAAGACGCAGGCTAATCAATAAAAAACGGCGTATCGTCACTGATACGCCGTCGTGGATTTATGTCTATTACTTTTTAATCAAAGCTTACACTACCATAACTGGTGCTGATGGTAATGGTTTTATCGCTGCCACCTTTGCCTAAATGACCTTTATAGGTTTTTGTTGGGTTAAAACCACGTTCACCGTCGGCAGGGGTTTTACTGGTGATGTTAACATCATGGCCCCCATAATTAAAGCTGCCATAGTGTACTGTGATGTCGAAATCGGCATTCTGACCATCGCTTACACCTAACTTTACACTTGAGTATGATGAATTAACCGAAAGGCTTTTTACATTTTTATCAACTTCGCCAATATTCAGCGCACCACTAAATTTCACATTAATATTGCCCGAAGTAGTAATGCGGCCAATTTTTGCCGAGCCGTAGCTTACATCTGCATTAAGCTTATCGCAATCGCCAAGGTTAAGGCTGCCGTAGGCTACATCCAGGTCGCTGCCTGTAAGGGTGCCGATAGTCGCACTGCCATATCTAACCCTGATCTGGCAGGCCGGGTTGCTCAACGCTTTTGCATTTAAACTTCCGTATGAATTGTTGATATTGAGTTTACCGCTCAAATCGGGCAATTCGGTACTGCCATATTTGTTGGTTATGGTAAGCGGGTTTTTAGCCGGCATGTAAACAGTGTAATTGATCTCCATTTTGCGAACAGAGTTTTTCTTGCCGAACAAGTTGCCCCAACTACCATTATCATCATCATTTTGACTTATAGAAGTTTTGAACGATACCCCCGAACCATCCTTACTGTCTCTGATAGTTACGTTATCCAGCAGTTTCTGAGCCTTATCTTCATCATTGGCCCCTACCTTGATCTGCACGTCGACCTTAACTTCGCTTTTAGCCCAGGTAATTACCGTAATCTTGCCAAACTTGTTGTCGATATTAATTACATCATTGCCATCAACATTGTAGCTTTTACTGTAGCTTTTGGTTCTCTCAACTATGTCGCCGTTCTGTACCTGTTTTTCATAGCTTTCATCACCATCATAGCTATAGCTGAAGTTTTGGTCGAAGTTTTTAAAGCCGAAGTTGATATTGGGACTTAGTTTCTCAAACTTGTCTGCAAACTTCATGCTGTCAAAATCCTTAAACTTCATTTTAAATTTTAACGAGTCGAAGCTTTTGAACTTCATGCTGTCTTTAAATTTGAAAGCAAGCTGTTTGTTCAGTTTCAGCATATTTTGCAGCTTAAGGTGTATTTGCTTTTGCTGCTGTACACGCAAATTGCTCATTTCCTTTTGCAGCTCGCGCATTTTAGCGTTCAGCTCCTTCATTTTTTGCTGATACTCCTTGCTGTTGGTAGCCGAAGTCCAATCATCTCCATTCAATTCAGCAGCAGGGGGCGGTGTAGGAGGCGGTTTGGGCAGGGCCGGCGCTGGTGGTACTGCTGGGCTCACCTGTGCAAAGTTTGCTGTACTTATGGTTAACAAGCCGATAAGTGTAAGCAGGGCCGGACTAAATATTTTTAGTTTCATTGTTTTGTTCCTTTTTCATCTGGTTAAACTGTTCAATTACATTTAATTGCTGGTTTAGCACCTCGGTTTGTATTTGCAGGTTCCGGATCATTGCACGTAAAACACGTTCCTGGTTAGGGCTGGTGGCTAAATCATTGTTTAGTTTTTTATAGGTGGAATCCATCTTGGCTATCTCGGCGCTGAACTCCTTGAATAGCTGAGGATCGTTTTTAGATGCTGATTTAAGTTCGGTAAGCTTGGTTTCAACAAGCGACGCATAATGTACCCGCTGTTGTGCATACTCGGGGTTAATGGCAGCAAAGTCAACGCTTTTTGCGCCTTTCTGGCTTTGTATATATATACCGAAGCCTATGCCCATGACAATGATCACTGAAGCGGCTACCTTTAGCACGAAGCCCAGCGAAAAAGTCTTTGCTTCGCGTTTTTTGGGCTGCTGATCTTCCTCGTCCAAAAAATTGAGCTGTGCCTCAATTTTGCCCCACAAATCTGCCGATGGTTCTATCTCGTTAAATTCTTCGTTGTTGTCGTACATGAAATCTTCAAATCGCTTGCTCATGATACTTGTCCTTTCCTGTTTAAAATTTCAATTAACTTCCTTTTAGCTCTCAAAAACTGGGTTCTTGATGTGTTTTCTGATATATTCAATATTTGTCCTATTTCTTCGTGATCATATCCTTCAAGCAGATATAATGAAATTACAACACGATACCCATCGGGCAGCATGTTCATGCCTTCTTTTACCCTGGCAACCTGGTATTGTATGTCCTCGTCGTCCCAATTTTCTTCGTCGGCAATATTTTCCAGGTGACCGTCTTCCAACTCTACCAATTCAAGCTTGCGTTTGCGCAGCAGGTTAATTGATCGGTTCACAACAATTTGCTTAAGCCAGAGGCCAAATGTGGTATCCTGCCTAAAATCCTTCAGCTTGGCAAAGGCATCCACAAAAGCTTCCTGCAACACATCTTCAGCTTCGGCAATATCGCCCACTATCCTAAAGGCCACGTTCAGCATAGCTTTCGAATACAGACGGTAAAGCTCATAGCAGGCTTTTTTGCTTCCCTGCTTGCACTCAACTACCAGGTTGTAATGTTTATCAATATATATTGCTTCCAAATTCGTGACCGGCTTCATGATAATAGACGCAAGGCATTTTGCAACGTTGCACGTATGTGAAAAATATTTTTTTAATTACTGATAATTTTTTTGAGAATTTTAAGTTAGCAGGAGATCACGTAAGCATATCACCTAAAAATTCTTAATAAAGAACGTCATTGCACGAAGCAGTCCCCATTAAACAGAGTAGCCATGCAAATTCACTCTGTAAAATCGGTTATTGCTTCGTGCTTTATAACGACATGATCGTAAGTTATTGATTATTAGATGTATTTTTTTGATCGATTTACAACGTGGGCGTTGCCTGCGGCCCGGGCTTTCCGTTGCAAGTCCTCGCCTTGCCTGCCCGCAATCCCAATACACGCTGTGGGCTTTTCACTGCAATCCCTAACGCAGCCCCCCGCACAACATCGCTAAATTATATTTCACATCTCGTCACGATTTTTTCCGGGGTTTCTCTGATGGATACTCAGCAATGACGTTTTTTACTTTGAAATAGTTTTTAAAAAGCCATCGACTGCTTCGACTGCGTTATCGTATCGTCGTTCATTCAGTCCGGATATCACT
Source organism: Mucilaginibacter sp. A5337 (assembly GCF_059690695.1). NCBI lineage: Bacteria > Pseudomonadati > Bacteroidota > Sphingobacteriia > Sphingobacteriales > Sphingobacteriaceae > Mucilaginibacter > Mucilaginibacter sp. A5337. The sequence goes on from NZ_JCAWEC010000010.1 coordinate 102,230, forward strand.
TTATAATTAGCCTTAAGCGCCTCAAGCTCCCGATGCCAAACATTCATAAAATACTCCCGTTTGGTGGGGAAGTTGCGCAAGGGATCATCCTGCCAGGGCAAATCAATATCTAAGAGCAAATAAAAATCGTAAGGATGTTTCGGCAACTCGTCAATCACTTCTTGCGGAGCACTGCCAAACATTTCCTCGCTCCAGATCTTTACTGTTAAAAAAGTGGTATCGCAGATCAGGATACCATTGGCCTGCGGCAGCAGTTTTTTTTCGAGCGCCAACTGACCGTGAAACATGTTTACCTCATCCTGCCAGGTGCATTCGCCTGTGAGGTTTGCGCAATATTCGCGCGAATACTCAGGTACGGCTATTGTATTATAATGAGCCGCCAAATATTCTGACATGGTTGACTTACCTGTCGATTCGGGGCCTACAACTGCTATTTTGAGTATTTTGTTCATAGCGCGAATTTACATTAAATAAAAATCCCCTCATCGGAGGGGATTTGTGTAAAAGCTTTTTTTAGATAGCAGCATTACCAGGAAAACTAATCTCCAATCACTAACCTCTAATCACTTATTCAGTTTTCTTCGGAACCCTTGTTGGTGTATCCTTGCCCGAAACTATAGTGCGCGAACTAAGTGCTATAGCGCGAATTGTTGAAGTGATGTTATTTACATCAAGCGTGCCAAATTCATCGCCAACGGTGTGGTATAGTTTGTCGATATCAATTTGATCGGTTGAAATGGTGTGAGCAGGTACGCCAACTTCGGCCAGGGATGCATTGTCACTTCTGTAAAACAGGTCTTGATCCGGATATGGGTCCGGATAAAATTTAAAGGCTGTACCTTCCAGGTTCTTCTGTAATATCTTGCCGAAATCTGATCTTTCAAACCCGGTAATAAACGCAGAGTTGGTGCCGAATTTTGAAGCCTTGCCTATCATCTCAATATTGAACATGGCAACTACTTTATCTGCATCTACCTGCTTAGCAAAATATTGCGAACCGTATTCGCCGATCTCTTCGGCAGTAAAGGCTACAAAGATGAGCGTACGGGCATTGTTGTTCAGCTTTTTGTAGTATTTAGCCAGACTTAATACAGCGGTTGTGCCCGAGGCATCGTCATCCGCGCCATTGGCAACGCTATCAGTTACGCCGGGTTTATCAGGTTTGATAATCCCCAGGTGATCATAGTGACCCGAAAATATAACGTATTCATCGGGCTTGGTTTTACCTGGAATGATACCGGCAACGTTAAACAACGGCAATTCCTCGTTTTTTATGTCGCAGTTAACATCAAACGAAGTCGCATTATCAAACTTCCCTAACACAAATACCATAGGCTGCTTTACCTTGCCTTTAAAGTTTGTGCTGCCGGCCCCTAAATATGTCTTAATGCGGCCAAACAACTCTTTAAACTTAGGATCGATAAGCAAAAGTGTTTTCTTGCCACTTTGCGAAGCTGCACGGTACTCTGTCCTGAAGTTTTTATCAGGCCCAACAGTAACTACCTGTACATCTTTATCACTGGCCCATTTAAATGAATCTGTACTGCTGGCAAACGCACTGTCGGCTGCTATAACCTTACCATTGATGCTTGCAGTTAAACTAACCGGTGTTGAGCGTACCATCGTAAAATTTTGACGGTAACCTATATTACCTGCCATGGGCTTGAGGCCGGCCTTTTTATATTCGCTTTCAATAAACGTTGCCGCCTTTTCAATACCCGGAGTAAAAGTTGCCCTGCCCTGCATATCATCGGCCGACAAGGTTTTGATGATCATGGTTACATCATCTTTACTGATCAATTTATTTACGTCCTGCGCAAAACCATAAGCCGAAATACTTAATAATGCTGCCGTTACTATTGATATCTTTTTCATAGTTATTTGACTTTTGACTGCAGCCAGTTGTTACGGAAAGCTTCCTGATCTTTACTTAATTGTTTGCCAGCCTTTTCAAAGGTTACAACCTCAAAGTTGGGGTTTTCCTCAAGCGTAATCGTGGTTTCGTGGGCACCTGTACGATTTTTATAGTTTACGGTAACTTTATCGCCCGGCTTTTTATCAGCAATAATATCGCTGAAGCCTTTTTGATCTTTCACATCTTTTCCGTCAACTTTCAAAATAACATCACCGGCATCAAGGCCCGCTTTATAAACCGGGGTGCCTATGGTTGTGCTCGAAAGTATTGGCAAGCCTTCTGCATCAGCAGCACGCACCTGCCCCGCGCGACCGCGACCAGGGGTTACAGCCAGCGGACCAGCCCAACCTTTGCCTGGCTGCACTTTGCGCAATACTAAACCTGCCTTTGCCAGCAGCTCTTCATAGTTATTTTTATCGATTCCGGTAATGTAACGCTTAAAGAAATCGGCCGCGAATTTGGGATTATTGGTTACTTTGCCCAAATCGCTTTGCAAATCAGGAATAGTATACGGTTTCATCACTTTACCACGGGTAAGCCAAACAGTACGCATATAGTCGTCAAGCGTCATGTTAAAATCGCTGCGCAGGCGAAGATCAAGCGCTAATGCAATAGCACCGCCATAAGTATAATAACTGGTAAAATCGTTAACGTTATTGTTAGGATCGATAGATACACCGGCATCGGCAAAAACCGAGTAACGGCTCATTTGCGCAGCCGAATATTTGGCAGCAGCCGGCGTATTTAAAATTTGGTTAACCAAACCGGCAATGGTTTTAGTATAATCATCAAGTGTAACAAAACCTGCTCTTGCAAGCAGCAGTTCGCCGTAATATTGAGTAAAACCTTCGGCAAACCAAAGTTCGCTGCTCATATTGGCGTGTTCGAAATTAAATGGCTCCAATGATTTTGGGCGGATACGTTTTACATTCCAGCTATGGAAATATTCGTGTGCATAAACGCCCATAAGGTTATTTTCAAAGCCTTCAACCTTTGGTGCGGGAATTGTTATGCAAGTTGAGTTACGATGCTCCATACCGTCGCCGGATACCGCAGTGTTTACGTCGCTCACAAAAGTGTATTCGCCAAAATCATAGGTTGGCAGTTCGCCAAATACAGCTTTTTCTTCCAGTACCAGTTTTTGAATCATCTTACCGAAGTTATCAATTACAGCCTGGCTATCATCCGAGTGCATCGTAAGGTTTATTTTCTCTTTCTTGCCATCGGTATTTATCACATCCCAGCTGCTAACATTGTAATTAGATAGCTCGGTTGGGCTATCCATCATGTATTGCATATTTGGCGCACTGTATACACTTGAGCCTTCATGCTTAAGCTGTGAAGCTACCTTCCAACCATATTTATCAAGGTCATTAAATTCAAAGGTAAGCGGCCTTTTGTCCTGCCCTACTACCCACATAAAAGTGGCAGGCATATTGAGGTGAGCGTGACTTGGATCGATGGAGGTATAAGTACCATCTGTCCAGTTGCCAAAAAGGGTATAGCTTACTTTCACAGTAGCGGGGTGTTCTCCTACCTCGTAAACATCACCCTCAATTTGCGTTAACGGCAGATCTTTGCCATCGACATCAGTAGCTTTAACATTGTAAATGTTTTTTCCAAACTCATGCGTGGCATAACGGCCGGCAGATGACCGGCTCATCCGTACCCTGAAATTGCCGGATGGCGCCTGCGGAATAGTCATGCTGATTTCGGCCTCGTGATGGGCTGCGTTTGGAAATGATATGGAATAGTAAATAGCTTTTTGCGGCTCCTGCTGTGCCATAACATTGCACGCAAATACCGAAGCGACGGTAAAGAGTAGTAATTTTTTCATCAACTTAAATTATCTGCGCTGAAATTACTATTAAATCGGCAAAAAATTTAAATGAATATTATTAGCTGATGACATTTAATACGGCCAAAGTTTTCTGCTTCAAAACAGGAAGATCACCGATGATTACCTGCCAGATAAGAGCAAAATCGACGCCGAAATACTCATGAACGAGAATGTGCCGCATTCCGATGATCTGTTTCCATTCCATATCAGTGAACAGCGCTTTTGTTTCGGGAGTGATGTAGTTAGCAGCCTCGCCAATGATTTCAATCTGCTTAACGCAAGCAAATCGCATCATTGAATTTGAAAGAAATGTTGTTAGGTCGGTATTTAGCGTGTAGGAATGAATTTCGTCAATTGCTTCCAAAATATGCAGAAGGCGTTGGCTATCGCCCATTTTACCTCTCATAAATCAGGATCTTGTCTTTCTCGATAAACGGAGAAATATGTTTGGAAACAGCTTTTGACGAAATAAGATCTACTTTTTTATGCAGCTTTTGTTGGATATCGTCCTGCATTGAAACGAACCCTAAGCCTATATGCTTTGAATAGTCAAGGTCAACCAAAATATCTACGTCACTTTTATCATCAGCTTTATTGCGGGAATACGAACCAAATAAATAGGCCCTTATTACGGGCTGCCCCGAAAAGTAATCCTGTAGTATCTGTATGTCCTTAGTTGATAGCTGCATCGCAATACAAATATAACGAATCAATTATTAAAACTATCTCCTTAAAGCTCCATTGCCGTCCTATTTAAAATCCCCATTCCAGCCCCGTTCATTTAATTATGCGTACATTTAAAGAAATCCGCTGGCTTATGATCCTTTTTTCAAGAAGAAACCTGCACTACACCGATTATAAATGGACTGCTTACATCCCAAATGATCCGCGTGTAAATGGCAGGCCCGATCATACCACATTCAATAAGAATGAAGGGAACGAAATGGTATACCTGATCAATAAGCTTATGATATTATGGGATTACCGTTTTGCCAATACAGGCAATAAAATGGAGAAATTGATCCACGATAAACTTCCGGCCGAAATCACCAGCCAGGAAGATGTTCAGAGCTGGCTTAAATTAAACCTGAAGTTTTAGGAAAATTAAATAAAATGTTATTTCGATAGAGTACGGGGCGGCTATGAGCGTCGGGGCGAAAGAGAAATCTTATACGCCATAAACAGCGAGCTTTACAGTGCGACTTTTATGGCGCAGAAGATTTCTCCTCACATCCGCCCGAACCCCTTCGCGGGTTCGTTCGAAATGACAAGAAGTAAAAATCGCTTTTCACTTTGAGCATTCTGTTTTAAGCTTACCGCTTATCCGAACAACAATCCAAACACTTCTTCAATACTGCTCACGATTTTAATGTCGATATCATATCGTGACAGATCCATTCGTTTTTTATCCTGGCCACTGGCCGGAAGATTATATTTGGAAATAAAGATCTGATTAAAGCCAAGTTTCTGCGCCTCGGCAATGCGCTGCTCTACCCGGTTCACTGCCCTGATCTCGCCCGAAAGACCAAGTTCTCCGGCAAAACAGGTTTTGAACGGGATAGGCATATCCTCGTGCGATGAGATAATGGCCGCCGCCAAACCCAGGTCAATCGCAGGGTCTTCAACCCTGATACCGCCCGTAATATTTAAAAACACATCCTTCGCACCCAGCCTAAACCCGCAGCGTTTCTCCAGCACGGCCAGCAACATGCTCATACGCTTGGTATCAAAACCGGTGGCGGTACGTTGCGGAGTGCCATAGGCCGATGCACTAACCAATGCCTGGGTTTCAATCAGCATGGGCCGCATACCCTCTAAAGTAGCCGAAATAGTGATGCCGCTTAAAGGGGCTTCCCTGTGAGAAAGCAGGATTTCCGACGGATTGGATACCTCCCTTAACCCCTCGCCCATCATTTCGTAAATACCCAGCTCAGATGCCGAGCCGAAACGGTTCTTTATAGTACGCAGTATGCGATAGACGTGGTGCCTGTCGCCCTCAAACTGCAATACGGTATCAACCATATGCTCCAGGATTTTAGGGCCGGCTATCATACCGTCTTTGGTGATATGACCAATCAAAAATACTGGCGTTGATGTTTCCTTAGCAAAACGGAGCAGCTCGGCAGTACATTCCCTCACCTGCGATACACTACCTGGTGTTGATTCGATATGTGCCGAATGCAGGGTTTGGATAGAATCGATCACCACCATATCCGGCTCCAGCGCTTCTATCTGCTTAAAAATGTTTTGGGTTGATGTTTCCGTCAGTATATATGCCCCCTCGCCAATGGCTCCCCCTTTAGGGGGTTGGGGGGCTAACCTTTCGGCCCGCATCTTGATCTGCCGTTCACTTTCCTCGCCCGATACATACAGTACCTTTTGATTAGGCATATTCAGGGCCAACTGCAGCATCAGGGTTGATTTGCCGATGCCCGGCTCACCGCCAATAAGCACCAATGAGCCTGGGACAATGCCGCCACCCAATACGCGGTTAAACTCTTTATCGGGAGTAGGTACGCGGTGTTCTTCGGTATATGTGATCTCTGTTACCGGAACGGGCTTATTGGCCCGCTGCTGACTGGTTGATGCCGGTTTCCAGGCGGGTACTGATGCATTGCCTTTTTCAATCACCTCTTCAACAAAAGTGTTCCATTGCTGGCATGACGGGCATTTACCCAGCCACTTGGGCGATTCAAAGCCACAGCTTTGACAAAAGTACGCGATCTTGGATTTGGCCATTATTTACAGATGTGCGGATTATAGATGTGCAAATATGCAGATTATTTTGATTTTTACTAATTAATTTAGCAAAACATAGCTACTTCTTATTTGCATAATCCCTAAAATATCCGCACTCCTTCAGTGCTTCTTTGTAGTAAGCCGTTTTGTTATACTTTTCTTTTAGTTCAGCAAAATAATTGTAATAGGTATCAATAACCGACTTACTTGCTTTTATCTCAGCAAACTTATCAGCATTTTTAAAGTTTGGATCATTGTAAATTTCATTGAGCGCGCATTTGCCGAGCATAAATGTGCAAAGGGCGCGCTGTTCATCGTTCGCGGCGCTTTTCCTTGCCAGTTCATAATACCTGATTGCTGTACGCATGGAGGTTAACTTTTCATCCATCCTTTCTTCTCCTTCATAATAATAACGACTGGTGGCACCAGAAGCAACCACGTCGGCCTCATAAAACAGCCTTGCGTTACCGTAATAAGTGATGTTATAATATGCATTGGCAAGCGAAAAAGCATTCCGATAAATGTCTTTCCTGATTTTGATATTAGCATCCATGTTATACAGCGTTTCTAAAAAGTTCAGCGGTGTAAACTTTTTCATCTTCATAGCTGCATGGTCACAATCATGACAGTCAACTAACCTGCCTGCAAATGGGTTGCCTGCAAGCACAAAATCTTCCGGCTTCATTTTTTTAAGCTGTGCAATAGCTTCCGGTAATTTTTGCTGATAAGCTAAGGCAATAGCCTGATGATAATATAAATTATTCAGCGTTATTGGGTAGTAACGCAGCATAGCCAACTCAAAGGCAGTTTTATCTGGTTTATTTAACAAATCTATCATGTGCTGCACTCTCGCGCTATCGGCGTAAAAATCCTGTGCGTTATTGTTAAAACATACCTCCCTGATAGCGTTACCCTGTTTTTTATAAAGGCGGGAAATAGACAGGTTACAAACGGATATGGCGTTGCTAAACCGCAGATCTTTTATTTTAAGCTTATTATCGCGCAGGTTGGCAAGCCAGTTAAGCGGCTCAATTAATTTAGCCTCGGCGTTGGCATCCATTTTTTTAAGGTTTTTGATATAAAGCATCATATCCAGCAATTTGGCTTGCGCAACAATCATTTTGTCGCCGGCAGGAAATTGATTTTTTGCTGTTGCATAATACCTTCCGGCCGCGGTGTAGTTGCTATCCAAAAAGTTGAGGTAACCGGCGGCAAGGTTCCAATAGTATGGTTTGGCTGTATTATTTTTCAGTGCGATGGTTTCAACAAGGCGCCTGTTGTTTATTCCTGATTTTCGGGCCGAATCAACCGGAGGCGTTTCTATTGATACAGTTCCTGCTTCGCGGATATTGATAAGGCGACTGAGAAGCAGGTCAACTTTTTCGGATTTGGGATTAATAGCCACTATTTCCTTAATAGCCCGTCCTTCATCATATTGTGCACCCAGCAGATGCCATAATGTAATTTTCTCTTCGGGCGTTTTTGCCAGTTTTAATGTTGCCTGCCAGTCCGTTTCGTTTTGAGGATGAAAACTCCAGAAGCTCGGGATCTTCAGTTTATAAGTATAATCATAACAAAGGCTGTACAGGTAGTTAGATAGCGCGTAGTTTTTTTGCTGATAATAGTAACCGGCCACATAACCCATAGTACGATAATAAGTAAGGTTTTTAGGAAAATGCGTGCTGAACTGCTCAAATAGCTTTACCGTTTTGGCATTGGCGGCGCTGTTATTCGCGAAGTAATAATAGCGCACCATTTGAAACCACAGCCGTTCCTTAATAAACGGATCAGTTTCTGTATTATAAGCATTGGTCAGTGTTTTCTCCAGATTGGCAGGTGCGTGATTGGGTGTCACTTTTTCCCAAACATAGTCTTCATTGTTCACGGTGTAGGATTCGCAGCTTTTAGCCAGCTTTAGATAAGTATAAAATGCAGCCAGCATCTTATGCGAAACCGTACCTGTGCTTATTGCGGGATATTTTGCAGGTAAAGTTTTTAAAGTGCCGGTAAATTTCCGGTATACCGAATCTACCTGGCCGGGTGTTGCTTTCAGCAATAAAAACTTTAGCGATGCAGTAGAAAACTGATGATTAAAATGCGCATCCCACTCATTAACTATAATGTCATTATACCAAGTGTTACTACTTTCGGCATAGCCCTGGCGATAGTAAATCTCATAGCTGGAATAAAAGAATGGCGAGTACTGTTTGTTAACGAAATACTCAGGCGCAAAAACAGAATAGTCCGAATCGTCAGAATCGGCACAAGCCCAGATCAGCCCGGCGGCAGTCAGCGTACAAAAACTAAAGATCAGCAGAAACCTGCCTAAGCGCTTCTGCATTAAACTTTGACGAATCGATATTGGCCAGTTCATAGTAAATGATGGTTTTGTTTTGCTGATGAGGCAGGTTTTTATTTAATTGCTCCGCGGCAGTATTTATTGTGTTAATATCCGTTTCTTCAAGCTTAAAAATATCATTTTGTTTTACATAAATTCCTTCCATAAAAAAGCTTGTTATAGCGCGGTAGTTTGCCTGCCCTTCAATCTTTTCAAAATGAGAGTGATCTGTAAGTTGCTGTCTTCCGATTTTTCCATAAACCTGTATCACCCGACCATCTCTTACATGGATGGCCCACGAGAACAAGGGCAAGGCGATATCCAGTTTTAAGGGATATGTGTTTAGATAATCCACATACCTGGCGGCATCTTCTTCGTTATAAATTGAATTAGGCTGATGCAAACCGGCGTTAAGTTTACCCATATTGTAAAACATCAGCACACCACGGTCGACAGGAGGTACACCTGTACGGTCTTTAAATTTAACCTGATGCAAACGGATGGTAGCTTCCAGTTGTTTTTGGTTCAGCTTTTTAAAAGCCTCAAGAAAACTAAAGTATTTAAACCGTGTATTTAATGACCAATCGCAGTCAATTTGTACTTTGGTATAATTGATCTTCTTTTCCCCGGCCAGTTCATTAATTAACTTATTACAATGCGCCGCGAGCGAGGCTACTGCAGTATCGGCAGTGTTTTCAAAAGTTTTATTGACGATGTAGATAACCGGCGTGATGTATAAACCTTTGGGGGTCTCATTAAATTGTACAACAGCATTGGGGTATGAGTGTTGCTCCCTATCGTTCCAACTTACATCAAAAAAACGGATGTAAATGTTGTTGCCGGTTTGCTTCAGCAAAGCTGCCTGTTGCCCGTTAAGGCTGAAACCCGTTTTCCAGTAGTAAAAAGCGGTTGAAGCATTGCCGGGTTTTCGGCAGGAAGCTGTTGGAAGCAATACGATAACTATAATAAACCACCGGAAATATTTGAGCATAAGTAATGCGCCAGGTTATTTAACGATGGTAAAGTAAGGGAATTTTTGATATATTGTTTGGGGAGAATAGATTTGGGATAAAGGGATATCCTTGCGTAATTTAATAAAGATGCTTTTGAGAAACGTTGTTTTTTTAGAGGAGCCCGGTAAGTATTTTGATGAAAATGAATTTATCGCTCATCTTCCAGAAGTTAGAGGAGAAGACGAGCTATTAAAAAAACTAAGTGAGGTGCTTGAATTTCCGAACTACTTTGGGAACAATTGGGACGCGCTGTATGATTGTTTGCGTGATTTTCATTGGATGACGAAAAAAGGAATCGCGTTGGTTCATCATGAGCTGCCACTTCTTGCTGATGATAAAATAAAGGTTTATCTAAATGTACTTTTTGAGGCGACCGGAGATTGGTGTAATAATGAGGAGCATTATTTCAAGGTGGTTTTTCCCGAGAAATTAAGACCGTTTTTAGAGATTAATCTTCTGATGTGAGCATCACGGCGCAAAGCGCTCTTATGGTTTCAGTTAACTTAGCTTCTGCGTTTAATTGTACAAGTTCAGCCTCCCTAAAAACTCGTTTATGTGATTTTCCTTCATGCTTTGCATCTATCGTAATATAGGCTTCTGCATTTAAGCTATCCGGGCCTGATCTCGTTACCTTCAAAACTTCGAAAGTTGGCTCGAAAATTTCTTTTATTTTATCCACTATCTCCATATCTCAAAAATAATTACTAAACATTGTGATATGTATATATAGCATCTCGCCAAATTTCGATCAGGAACAGCTGACATAAGAATACAACTCACTTATATCATTCAATTCTTTCCATATTCCTTAATCGGCTTTAATATTGGTTTTAACAGCAGATACTATTAAATCAAACGCTTTACGCCCTTTTTCAGTAAGACGGTAATTTTCTGATGTCAGGAAACTCATAAACTCTTTAGCTTGCTCCTGAGTCAACACATAATTACTCCTTTCATCTTCTCCCGTTTGATTCCCCACGCTGCCATTATGCTCATGATTGGGTTCAAATTGCTTCAGGCGTTCATCAAAATCATTAATTGGTACGCTAAATGCTATCAGTCCATTTTTTTCCAATTCCAACAGAGCCGCTTTAAACTTCCCTGCCGGAACAGTTATTTCATTTGCCCGATCTGCTACTGTGCCGGGGTATGTATTTATTCGGTTACCGGTGATTAACAACTGTTCTATGGCCTCTGCTGAGAGACCTTTTGTGATCTCGCCCAGTTCAGGCACTCCTAATTGAGAAGCTCTTTTTGTTATCTCAAGAGAAAGACTGCCAACAGTTACCTTATCCGATTCCTGAAGTTTTTGGGGTATCTCATCAACAATGTTCTTTATACCATTACAATTGATACTTAAAAAAAGGAGCACCACAAGCGGCCAGCCGAGCGTTTTGATAAAGCCGAGCCATGCTTCAAGCTTTCTGGTAGAAATTTCGTCGGCAGTGGGCCGCGTTGTCTTTTTTTCAGGTTCAGATTCGTTTGCCATATAATGTGCTGTTAACTATATAAATATACTGATATTCTTATAGATATTTGCAAAAAATCCCCCCCAGTCAGTCAACTGATTTTAGTTTAGCATCTGTAAAACTTAAATCATTCCCGACTGGTCGAAGTCTGCGTAGCGTAACTTCGACCAGGAACAGGGTTAAATACTTTTATGAATAAAGAATTAGAAAAAAATAAAGGGCTTTTTCTATCCGCAATATTTGTTGCCGTTGTAATTTTTTCCTTTGTCTTGATATATTGGTTCAATCAAGACAAAAAAATCGACGAGGAAAACCGAAATATAGAGTTTATAGGCATCGTAATAGATATTCGGTATGATGTTAAGCAATTTCCAACAATTAGAGTTGACAATAAAGAATACTATATAGGTGCCGGATACGATACTGGCCACCAAATTGAAATTGGCGATTTCGTAATCAAAAGAAGGGGATCAGATATGTACAAATTAATAAAACAAAAGGATCATAGGATACTGATGTTTACAAAATAGCTTGGCGGCGATAATTCACAGTCATGCTCCCCAAACAAAAAAAGAGCAGGTGCTCATCCAAACACCTGCTCTTTTTAAAGATCTTTAATTTGTGCCATTTTCAAACAGTTGCACTTCTGAAAGTTTTACAGTTTAATTTCTTCGTCTTTTGATGAGAAGAAATGGAATTCCGTGATCTGGTACGATGGGTTACTTTTAACCTTGATCCATTGGCCATATTTGATAAACCACTTCATTTGGCGGTTATAGATGCCTTTTTTAATGTAGGCTTCAATATATGGGTGTACGCACAGGGTAATCCCTTTTTCGTTTTGCTCGGTAAGGATGTAATTGAAATTGTTTTCAATATCGTCCATCAGCAAAATGGTTGGCCTTATAGTGCCGGTTCCGTTACAGGTTGGGCAAACCTCGCTGGTAACAATGTTCATTTCGGGCCTTACACGCTGACGGGTGATCTGCACCAATCCAAATTTGCTTGGAGGCAAAATGGTGTGCTTAGCACGGTCGTATTGCATTTCGGCACGCAGAAAATCAAAAAGCTCCTTACGGTTTTGCGGTTTGTGCATATCGATAAAATCGATCACCACAATACCGCCCATATCGCGCAGGCGTAACTGCCTCGCAATTTCTTTGGCGGCTTCTTTGTTTACCTGGTAAGCGTTCTCTTCCTGGTTTTCTTTACTGGCTGTACGGTTACCGCTGTTTACATCAATAACGTGCAGGGCTTCGGTATGCTCAATTACCAGGTAAGCGCCACCGGCAAGGTTTACCGTTTTTCCAAACGCGCCTTTGATCTGCTTTTCGATCCCGAAGTGGTCAAATATAGGCTCCTTGTGCTTGTGCAGGCGGACTATATTTTCCATATCGGGCGATATTTCATGAACGTACGACCGAATTTCTTCGAACATACCGTTGTCGTTGGTATAAATGTGCTGAAAATCGGGGTTCAAGATATCCCTGAGGATAGTTGACGTACGCCCAATTTCGCCCAATACCTTTTTTGAAGGCTCAACAGATGGCAGCTTGGTAATAAACTGTTCCCATTTCGAGATCAGGTCAAGCAGATCTTTCTGTAGTTCATCAACCCCTTTACCCTCGGAAACTGTACGGATGATAACGCCAAAATGCTTTGGCTTAATGCTTTCAACTACTTTACGAAGACGTGTGCGCTCGGTATTGCTTTTTATCTTTTTCGAAATGGAAATTGCTTCCGAAAAGGGTACTAAAACAACATACCGGCCTGCTATTGACAGGTCGGAACTTAAACGCGGCCCCTTAGTTGATATGGGTTCTTTGGCTATCTGTACCGGGATAAGCTGGTTTTTGGTTAATATCTCGGAGATTTTTCCTCCCTTATTGATATCGGCCTCAAGCTTAAACCCATCCAATAGCTTAGATTGATATCCCCCGCTACGTACCTGCTTGGTCAGTTTAAGCAGGCTCTGTACCTGCGGACCAAGATCAAGATAATGCAAAAAGGCGTCCTTCTCATAGCCAACGTCAACAAAGGCGGCATTTAGGCTGGGCATGATCTTTTTGATACGGCCCAGGTAAATATCACCAACTGTGTAGTTGTTGCTTACCTGTTCTTTGTGAAGCTCTACGAGTTGTTTATCCTGTAATAATGCAATGGTAGCCCCGTTGGGGGATGAATCGATAATTAATTCTTTTATCAATTGCTACTCCATTTCTTATAACGGCAAAAACCGTGTGTTAATAAGTGGGTAAAAAAACACTAATAAATAAAAAGTACCCGCCCCGGTTTGGGGCAGGTAAAATCACTAATGTTTAGTCTTAAGTCGTTAGTCGAAAATTTAAAGTCGGGAAAAAAGACTTTGTACTGAAGACTAAGTACTATCGACTTAACACAAATGCTTATTTCTTTTTATGTCTGTTTTTTCTTAAACGTTTTTTACGTTTGTGGGTAGCCATTTTGTGTCTTTTACGTTTTTTACCGCTCGGCATAATAATAATTTTTAAATGTGTGTTAGTTATTTAATTCCTTAATATATCCATCAATGCGCTGACTGAATACAGGGTCAGGCATCATTTCTTTGCATTTCTGGTAAGCGTCGATAGCTTCCTTTTTCATGCCTAATTGCTTGTAGCTTTCGGCTAAATAGAAAGTAGGTTCCAGTTCCTGCTTTTGCGCAAGCAGTGTTTTAAACCTGCCTACCGCTTTTTCATACTGACCCGATTTCATGGCGAACATACCTAAGTTAAGGTTAGCGTTCCAGTTTTTCGGGTCTTTTTTAACAACCTCAAGTAACAGCGCAATTCCCTGCATAGGGCCGGCTGCGCCATTAACGTAAGCTATGCCCAACCCGGTTTTACCTTCAAGGCTTTCGGGTTGTAATTTCAAAGCATTTTGAAATGCTTCGGCAGCATTATTTACAAACGCAGGTTGAAATAAAGTATCCTGTGTAAGTTTATATGCATCATTAAAACGGTTACCGGCATTTATCCAGTCTTGAACCTTGTTTTCTTTTCGGGCTAATGCCTGGTAGTAAAACGCTGCAGGTGCAGGCTGGTTAACATCGTCCCAGTGCTTAGCCAGTTGCGTTTGCAAAGCCGGCGCATCTGCGTCTGATGCTTTTTTTAGCTGGGCTTCAAGGTCGTTGATCTTAGCTGCCAATGCATCCCCAATAGCTGCTTTGGCAGGGGCCGATACCATATCAACGGTAACATTAGCAGCCGGTTTAGCGGCGCCTGCGGAGGCAGCCATAGCCGGTTTGCTGTTTTTATCGTCTTTAGGCTTTACTAAACCTTTTACGGGCAACCAATACAAATAGCCCATAATAACAACTACGGCTGCACTAACGACTATTTGCTTTTTATTCATGATGGCGTATAATTATTTTTTGCTGGTTTTGTTACCTGACTTTACTTTCTCAACAAAAGTTTTAGCCGGTTTAAAGCTTGGCACGAAGTGCTCAGGGATAATGATGGCAGTATTTTTTGAAATGTTACGTGCTGTTTTCTTAGCTCTTTTTTTAACCACAAAACTACCGAATCCTCTAACGTATACGTTTTCGCCGCCAACCATTGAGCTTTTAACAACTTTGAAAAACGCCTCAACAGTTTCCTGCACGTCTACTTTCTCTATACCTGTCTTTGATGAGATTTCAGTTATAATTTCTGCCTTAGTCATATCTTATTTACTTAATTTTATTTTATAAATACTTAACTGTTTTGGGGTTGCAAAAGTATTGCTTTATCCGTTAACAGCGAAATATTTATCCGTTTTTTTTTGCCAACGGCGTAAAACCTACATTTTCGTTACAATTTTGAGTATGAGAGGCTTATAAATCGCGACTTAAATCTCAATTTACAAGTGTAAAGAAGTGTGAAAAAAAGTGTGAAAATCTGCCATTCCGGCTCGTAGTAAAGGCTTGCAATTTCACAGGTTAGCTGCTAATATTTTATCTCTCATTTCTGAATTTTGCCTCTCCCGTTTGCCGATTTTCTGTTTCTCAATTCCCGTTTTCTGTCCTTTGTTTCCTGCCTCCTGGTTCCTAACATCCTGATTCTTAATTACAGATTTCTTGTCTCTTGATTCCTGATTTCTTGTCCCCTAATTCCTTCTCTTGATTCGTGATTTCCTGGTTCTTGATTTCTTCTCTCCCGATTCTTCCTGCCTTCTTGTTTCTTAATTACTTTTACAGCGATGAATTTTACCGACGAATTGGTACAATGGTACTTAAACAATAAACGCGACCTCCCCTGGCGTAATACTACCGATCCTTATGTGATTTGGCTGTCTGAAATCATCCTGCAGCAAACCCGTGTAGAACAGGGCACGCCTTATTTTTATCGCTTCCTGG
Organism: Mucilaginibacter sp. A5337; assembly: GCF_059690695.1. Taxonomy (NCBI): domain Bacteria; kingdom Pseudomonadati; phylum Bacteroidota; class Sphingobacteriia; order Sphingobacteriales; family Sphingobacteriaceae; genus Mucilaginibacter; species Mucilaginibacter sp. A5337. The sequence goes on from NZ_JCAWEC010000010.1 coordinate 117,898, forward strand.
AAAAATATCCCGATGTAAGCAGCTTTGCCGCTGCCCATGAGGATGAGATCCTGAAGTTGTGGCAGGGACTGGGTTATTACTCAAGGGGGCGTAACATGCTCAAAACAGCCCGGCTGGTGCAGGAGCTCTATAATGGCCGCTTTCCGGATAGTTATGATGAATTGATAAAACTTAAAGGTATCGGCGAATACACCGCCGCCGCCATTGCCTCGTTTGCCGTCAATGAAGCTAAAGCTGTAGTTGACGGCAATGTTTACCGTGTACTGGCCCGGTATCTGGGCATTTACGAGCCCATCAACTCAACCTTGGGTAAAAAAACGTTTCAACAGGCAGCCGACGATTTTCTTAATAAGAAATTTCCGGGATTACATAACCAGGCTATGATGGAGTTTGGCGCAATGCTGTGCAAACCCAAAAATCCCGACTGTGATATTTGCCCAATCCGTACCGGTTGTGTAGCATTTAAGACCAACGCAATAACTGCTCTGCCGGTTAAGTTAAAAACCTTAAAAGTGCGCGAACGGTTCTTTAATTATTTCCTGATAACCGAAGGTGATACCATTTTAATGAACAAAAGGGGCGATAAGGATATATGGGCTAATATGTTTGATTTGCCTATGGTTGAAACAGATACACTTTTAAGTCTTGAAGAATTATTGAAACAACCTGATGTTTTAGCTGTTTTTGGTAATGATATTGAGGCTATTGAAGTTTCGCCGGTTCATAAACACATCCTTACCCACCAGCGGCTTTTTGTAAGGCTGATAAAAACAAATCATCAGCCTTTAAAAATGGGCGAAAACTGGGTAAAAATCAACGTTCAAAACCTGCCGGAATTAGCACTGCCGAAAATCATTTTTATATTATTAAAAAATATTTTTAATTTGTAAAATAATTTTGCGTTAATTTATGGCATGTCTGGAATAAACAAAGTAATACTCGTTGGCCATTTGGGGAAAGACCCTGAAGTACGAAATTTAGAAGGCGGGGTGTCTGTAACGAGTTTCCCTTTGGCAACTTCAGAAACCTTTAATAAGGATGGCAAAAAGGTTGAACAAACCGAGTGGCACAATATTGTCATGTGGCGCGGGTTAGCCGAAGTTGCTGCCAGATTTCTTTCAAAAGGGAAGCTGGTTTACATTGAAGGTAAGTTGCGAACCCGTTCCTTTGAGGACAAGGAGGGTATTAAAAAGTACACTACCGAAATTGTGGCTGAAAACTTTACTATGCTTGGCCGCAAAAGTGATTTTGAAACTGAGCCATTAAAATCACCTTCAAAAAACGGGGATTCGTTTATTGATCATTTAAATGCCGAGGATTATTAATTTGCCGATACTTTACCAAAACTACCCTAAATAAAAATGCCAGTAGCACTTGCTGCTGGCATTTTTGTTAGGGTATCGGAGAGTTATGAACCAGTTACTGTTTAAAATAGTTCACCCCCTGCGGCGCTGTACAATCTTCGGCCGGCCCGCATATATATGTCAGCGTAAGTACATCTCCGCCGGCATTTAAAACCATATTGTAATTGGCAGTTACCGCAATAATATTATTAATAGCCACCAGTTCCGAAACAAGCCCAAATGCGTTGTTTTTGTTTTGATAATCGGTTATATCATATAAGGTTAATACCGAATTCTGGATCTTATATTTTCCAACCCTTTTGGATGATGTTCCGATAAGCTTTTTGGAAGCTGAGTCAATACTGGTCACCGTGCCTTCAAATGTATGGTCGGTTTTAAAATCGTATTCATATTGTATCCACTGTTTTGAATAGGCAGCCGGAACAATCCATTTTCCGGATATGTTTAGCTCACTCTTTGTTACCGTCTCTTTATGACAGCCCCAAAATGCAGTTACTAAAATAATAGCTAATAAGCCTAACGCTTTTGCAGGATTCGTAAACTGTTTCATATCAATGGTTACGCTAAAAAAAAGTATAACGATACAGCAACATACTCTTTTAGGGGCGAAAACAAAAGAGGCCTATCATAAATCAAATTAGCCTTAACCACCTTTCGGGTTGCGTTATCTATGAGTTGAAATGTGGCGATAATATACAAAAAGGGGGTTAACACTTTTTTGGCCTAAAAAACACTTAACTATCTTATTATAAATAGTTTAAGTAAAAATTAGCGCTAAATTGTGTTAACCCTGTCAACCCCCTTTTTGTTAATAAAGTTAATTAAATAGAAACTATATATCGCTTAAGTATCTGCAAAAAAAAGCGGCTGACCATGATGATCAGCCGCTTTGCCTGCAATTGTGTTTATCTTCCTCCCGGAGGGCATTTAGCTTTCAGGTATTGCGTAAACAGCGTGCGCAAATGCTGTGTTGTACCTTCGCCTTCTGATATCGAATGCGTACGGTTAGGATATGACATCAGCTGGAACTGCCTGTTGTATTTAACCAGCTCATCAATCAGCAACTCGGCATTTTTGTAATGTACATTGTCATCGCCCGTGCCATGAATATAAAGCAGGTTACCTTTCAGGTTTTTTGCATAAGTAACCGGCGAGCCTTTAATAAATGCTGCGCGACCAGCCTCATCGGTAGGTACGCCCATGTATCGCTCCTGATAAATATTATCATAAGTAAGCTGTGAACCAACAGCCGCTACTGCGATACCGGTTTTGTAAATATCCCCATACTGAAACATCAGGTTAAGGGTTGATGAACCACCGCCACTCCAGCCGTGCACTGCAATACGGGTTGAATCAACAAACGGCCATTTGATAATCTCTTTGGCAGCCATGGCCTGGTCGCGGATGTTGATGATACCAATGTTTTTGTAAATAGCCTTACGCCATGCTGTGCCTTTGGGGGCCGGAGCGCCACGACCTTCAACAGACATGTAGATATACCCGTCATCGGCCATACTGCCTTCATACAGCCTGTTACGGCCTGTCCCCCAGGTATCAGTTACAGTTTGTGAAGCTGGTTCGCCGTAAACAGTAAACACAACAGGGTATTTTTTATTCGGGTCGAAATTGGTTGGTTTCATCATCCAGCCATCCATTTCAATGCCATCAACAGTTTTTATTTTGAAAAACTCAGGTTTGTTTTTAGCATCCTTATCAACGGCTATTACCGTACCGCCTATGTGCTTGTGCTCGGGCAGGCTAATTACCTCGCTTTGCGGACGGGTATAGCTATTGTTAAAATTGTGCAGCGCTACCTTACCGTTGGGTGAAATATCATAGCTATGCGTTCCCGGCTCATCAGCAGGCGAAACACGCTCTGCCTTACCACCGCTTAATTTAATTTTGTACAGATATTTTTGAGTTGCATTATCAGGTGATGCGATGAAATATACATAGCCCAAAGCCTCGTCAATCATATCAATGCTGATTACATCATAGTTGCCTTTGGTGATCAGTGTTTCTTTACCTTCGCGGGTTACTTTATAAAGGTGGCGCCAGCCATCTTTTTCACTTAACCATAAAAAGCTTTTGCCTTTTTCAATCCAACCCCAGCCCACAGGGTCGCCACCTGCTACACGGGCTTTAACGTCAATCCATGAGTCGTTGTGTTCCTCACGGATAACGCGGGTTGTTCCGTTTGATACGTTACCAATAAACACACGGCTCTCGTTTTGCGCACGGTTAAGCTGTTCAAGAATAACTTCGTTTGAATTATCGGCCCATTCCATATTGGGGATGTAATGCTGTATGGCATCACCGGGTACATTAATCCAGGTGGTTTTGCCGGTAGCTGTATTAACAACTCCCACTTTGCATGAGCTTGGGTTTTCGCCCGCAACCGGATATTCAACCGGCACAACAAACGGATAAACAGAATCGGTATTGTTGATCATCAGGTACGTCTTGGTTTTGCTTGCATCTAATTGCCAGTACGCAATTGATTTGCTATCCGGCGACCAACGGAAACCATCGCGACAGCCAAACTCTTCCTCATAAGCCCAGTCAAAAGTACCATTGATGAGTTTTTGGGTGCCATCGGTAGTTAATTGCTTAACCGAACCATCAGCTAAATCTTCCATATAAATGTTATGTCCGCTTACATAAGCTGCTTTGCTGCCATCAGGCGAAAACTTGGCAAACATCAACGACGATTCGGGCAGGTTTTTCCCCAGCTGCCAAAGTTTTTTTGTATTTGAATCATAAACCCAATAATCGCCGCGGGTATCGTAGCGCCACACTTTTTTGGTATTGGTATTGATGAGCACTTTTTTGTTATCATCGCTCACGGTAAACCTTTTTACGCTGATAGGCGCTTTGCCTGCAGGGGTCAATTCTTCTTTGGTGATAAAAACAGTTTTTTTAGAGGTATCGCGGGCGTCGATCATGATAATCTGCCCACCGGTAATGCGGTAATACTGGTAGCCGTCTTTAGTCCAGTTTACAGCGGCCCGTTGTGCACGGGCGATATTTTGCTGAATAATTAACAGTAGCGCGGTAAGGAAAATTAATCCCGAACGGTAAAATTTCATATACATTTAGTTTGAATTAATAGAGCAGCGTTATTTTTATTTATTAAGTAACGTCACTGTAAATTTTGCGTTAATTTAGCACAATAAAGAAATCTAAAGCCCTCTGTAATGAAAAAAATACCTCTATTGCTCACTGCCTGCATGTTATTTTTTGCATCAGTTAACGCCCAGCGGGCCGACAGGAGCAAATTCATTAAAGATAGTTTAGACCTCTATATCAGCAAGGCCTTAACCAACTGGCGTGTACCTGGCATGGCCGTTTGTATTGTGAAGGATAACAAGGTAGTGCTCATGAAAGGTTATGGCATTAAAGAGCTTGGGCTTATGAACAAGGTTGATGAAAACACCCTGTTTATGATAGGAAGCAATACCAAAGCTTTTACGGCAACAGCACTTGCCATGCTCCAGGCCAACAAAAAGTTATCGTTAGATGAAAAGGTGACCAAATACATTCCGGAGTTTAAACTGGAAGACAAGAATGCAAGTGAGCTGGTACAGGTGCGCGACCTGCTTTGTCACCGCCTCGGCTTTCAGACCTTTCAGGGCGACTTTACTTTTTACAACACCAACCTTACCCGCCAGGACGTAATTGCTCGCTTGAGTAAGCTTAAAGCTACCTATCCGTTCCGCACACGCTGGGGTTATACCAACGCCGCATTTTTAACTGCCGGCGAAATCATCCCAAAGGTAACCAACGGCCATTCGTGGGAGGCTTATCTGAAAGAAGCTATTTTTGCGCCGCTTGGCATGGGTAATACTTTAGCTTTAAGCAAAGATCTGCCAACTTCCATAAACCGCACCGTGCCGCACACTATTGTTGATGGCAGGCTTACACCTATCCCCTATTGCCAGATAGATGGCCTGGCGCCTGCGGGGGCAATCAGCTCATCGGTAAATGACATGAGCAAATGGGTGCTTGCTCTGCTGAACGATGGTAAGGTAGGCCAGCGCCAGGTGATCCCTTCGGCAGCTATCCAGGCTACACGCCAGCCCCAGGATATCGTGGGCAGCGTTCACCATATGAACGGCGAAAACAATTTTGAGCTTTACGGCTTAGGCTGGTTTATACAGGATTACTCAGGCCACAGACTGGTAATGCACGATGGCGGGGTAAATGGTTACCTGTCGTCTGTAACACTTTCTCCGCAGGATAACCTGGGCATCGTTATATTAACCAATACCGATCAGAATGAGCTGTTTGAGGCCCTGCGATGGGATATTTTAGATGCTTACTTTAAACAGCCATTCCGCAATTATAGCGAGGGATATTTAAAACAATATAAAGCTAATACCGCAACAGAACAGGCTGAGGACAGAAAGCTGAAAGATTCAGTTGCCTTAAACCCTAAACCTTTGCTATTGCCCAACAAATACATCGGCAAATACAGCAATGATTTTTATGGCAGCATGGAAGTTACCCAGGGCGAAGGCAACAACCTTGAAATGCGTTTTGAACATCATCCCAAAATGTATGCTTTGTTAAAACCACTTGGTGGCAACCGTTTTTACGTGACCTTTTCTGACCCAACCCTCGGTAAAGCAGTATTTCCTTTTACCGTACAAAATGGCGAGGTTACCGGTGTACGTGTAAAAGTGGCTGATTTTGTGGAACGGGGAGCTTATGATTTTAAGAAGAATTAGGATTAGGAACTAAATTAGGTGACAGGATTTCAATAAAAACATATTGAATCTATTCCTGTATTCTATGAATGAAAGACAGACTGCACAAAAGCGTGGGATTGTGCGAATCCCCTCTTGAGAGGGGCGGAGGGGTGTGTTCCGCTTCGATCTAAGCGCATAGCACACCCCTTCTATCACACCGATCCTTCGCGCCCCCTCTCAACAGGGGAGTTTTAAAAATCCCGGTGACCCTTCTCTAAATAAAAAACCCTATAAAGAATCAACGCCATAACATCTCCCAAAACTGGAAGTTGTTATGGCGTTAAAAATATCTGTTAGGTAAACCGCTTATTGCAACACAATCTTACGGATGCGGTTATTGTAATAATCGCTTACATAAACATTGTTGCCGGCATCAACAGTGATACCCTGCGGCGAGTTAAATTTAGCGGCAGTACCAACACCTTCCGCAAAGCCGTTTGTTCCGTTACCGGCAATTACTTTTAATACTTTATCCTTTGTAATCTCCAGGATCCTCCCATTCTGATCGGCAATGAAAAGGTTCGAGTTTTTATCAAAGGCAATGGCCGAAGGGCCGCCGAGAAGGGCCGTTTGTTTATTACCACCGGTAAAAGTAGTAACTACACCCTCCGGAGTTATTTTACGGATTGTATGATTAAGCGCCTCAGCAACATATATGTTGTTATTGGCATCAATAGCTATGCCGTTAGGCTTATTAAAAGTTGCGCTGGTTGCAGTTTCGTTGTCCAGGTAACTTGCGCCCCTGCTGCCTGCAAACGTGGTAACTACACCTGCCGGAGTTATTTTACGAATAAGGTTATTACCAAGATCGGCAACAAAAATATTTCCCGAACCGTCAATTGCCAATGCACGCGGACTGTTAAATGTAGCCTTGGTACCGGTACCGTCGGTATATCCGGCATCGCCGCTGCCTGCAAAAGTACTTACAACGCCATCCGCGCTTATTTTGCGTATATTGTTGTTGCCATAATCGGCAACATACATATTGCCCGACGCATCCGTAACTAAACCTTGCAGGGCATAAAACTGCGCGGTTGCTATAGGCCCGTCAACATAACCTATAGTACCATTACCCGAAAGCGTGGTAACATTTCCGGCTGTGGTAACTTTGCGTATGGCACTGTTAAATGAATCGGCCACATAAATATTCCCATCAGTGCCTACAGTTAATCCCTGCGGACTGTTAAAAAAAGCAGCACTGCCTAAACCGTCAATAAAGTCGGCCCCGTCATTACCAGCAAGCGTACTAACTGTACCACCTGTTGATGCTGTACCATCACCTGTAGTGAACTGAACAACCTTGCCATAACCGGTACCTGCACTGTTTATAGCATAAGCCCGGGCATAATAAGTTGTTTTAGGGCTTAAACCTGTAATTTTGGTAGTATAGGCAAACTGGATTACGGTATCTTTAGTTTTATTGTCGGCCGTAGTAGGAGTTTGATTTGATGAGCTGTAACAAATACCATAACTGCTCAGGCTCACATCCTGCGTTCCGTTGAATAAACCACCTGTATAGGCTATTGTTCCTGTTTCGGCAGTCACCACATCCATTGTAGTTAAAGTTGGCACGCTTACAACTGTGGCGTCTTTTTTACTGCAGCTTGCGCCTGCTAAAGCAACGGCTATTAAGAATGCGGCAAATAAAATTGTTTTAGTAAAGCTCTTTTTCACGAGTTAGTTTAAAAGTTATTATGTAGTAAAGTAAGCAAAATTAACTTATCAATACGTAGCAAAGTACTTTAAAGTAACATTTTAACAAATATTAACATACTTATTACAGGCGATGGGCTCATCACAGCTTATAAACCATAAAAACAAACAGGTAGCATTACCTAAGCAATCAAAAACTCATCAACATTTTTGCTGAAGGGTTGTTATTTAAGCACCATGAAACTAATACTGCTGCTCATATCCATTTTAATTGCTAATGTAGCTATTGCACAAAAGCATGTGCCCTTACCACACGGTATGGTATTTGGCGAAAAGCCCGATACCGCAGCCTTAATGCAAGCCTCAAAGCTGGAAACCTTTATGGGTAAAAAAACAAGGATTACTACCGTTATAACCGGCAAGGTGATTAAAGTAACCCAAGAAAAAGGAGGCTGGTTTGAACTTGGCGCTGGCTATAACCGGATTATTTCCGCTCATTTTACCAATGCAGGCATAAACCTGCCAAAGCAGCTTGCAGGCCGTACAGTAATCATTACAGGTGTAGCTGCCAAACAATTTATTGCCAACGATCTTCAACATATGGCAGGAGATACCGTTAACGGCAAAAAACAGCATAAGGCAAACGCCAATTCCGACCGAAAGATCAGTTTTGAGGTAAAGGGATTGATGGTAGATAAATAGGCAGGCAAAACTATGTTAAATAACAAGAGGTTGATTAAAACAACCCCTTAATAAAAACTATGTAGTAAGCATTAACGAATGCCGAAAACCGAATTTTTGACCTACAAGCTCATTAAATATAATTAATCAATAGAATGAACAATAGCTTAATTAAGTGATCTTTATTATATTTGATGACTTAATTAACTTAAACGTGTCATGAATCAAACTTTACTTTTCGGGCTTACCGAAAATTTTCGACCTTTACCTTTATTTAAAATATTTACCTTAGCTATTTTGTTCACTGCTTCGTCCCTTACAAGCAAGGCTCAGGTTGATACCATTATTTCCAACAATGCCAAAATCGCCTGCAACGTTAAAGAGATTACCCCAGATGCAGTTAAGTATTCCTACCCAGGTGAGGATTTGCTAAATTCAGTTTATAAAAACACTATACAGAAAATAGTATTCAAAAGTGGCCGTGTTCAAACTTTTGCCGAGGCAACATCATATAAAACAATTAACGGAGTAATGGATTATGACAAAGTAACCATTACCGCAGTTGAAAGTGAAGTTAAAGGACTATACAAATTAACGGATGTGAGTTCAAAAGCTAAAGGAACTACCGTATTTTCAAACCAGGAGAGGGTTAAAGACAGGGCGTATCATAAAATGAAGATCCAGGCGGCAATGTTCGGAGCTAATATTGTCTATCTTACCAATCAACGTACCGAGGGTAATAAATATGGAGGCTATTTTCAAAGTGGCTCAACCACCGAAACCAACCTAACCGGCGTGGGCTACTCTAACATTTTGCCGGATTACGAAAAATTCAAATTATTAATAGGCTCTAAAACAGATTTTACTGCTCAGAAAAAATACGAATTGGGCGCGAGTGATACGGATGTATCCCAGGATATAATTGACAAGCCGTTCCTCGTCTCGAATGTTAGCTTTGAGAATGGAATTGTGCTGATAACTGCCCAGCTAAAGGGTGAAAGCAACAATAACGTATTTCAATTAGCAAGCTTTACAGATAATACGTTCAGCGTTGCTTACAAGCATAAAGGCACTGCTTACAACATTGAAATAAAAGTTAAGTAATTAATTCGCATATCAAAAACGCCAAGCCTGTTAGCTCGCGTTTTTGATATGCCTTTGTTATTTAGGCCATTTCCGAAAACAAGCGCATGGACACTATTCAAGCCGGGTAAACGAGAAACTATAAACAAGTCGTACCCAAGCTACAGCTGTTGGTCGGATCCCTTTTTTCAGGTAGTCGCCATGAAAATTCAATTAATAGCCAGGGTTAATCTGTGATACATAAACCCCGACGATCAATATTAAGCATTTGTTACAATGAGCTGCCTTAATTTTTCAGAAACTTCGTTCTTATTTACTGTAGATGCATCGCGACGGCATTTTAAATAGTGTTCGCGCGCAATTTTTTCGGCCAGGTCACCGATGGTTTTCACATGCATTTCTTTTCCGAAGCGGCCTGCAAGTTTTAAGCCAACGCCGGCTACTACCATACCGGCAATACCTATAGCCAGGTAATAGAAGGCCAGCACGAAGCTGACTACCAAAATCATCGAAAACAGGTTAACTATCCATTGTTTGGGTTGAAGTAAACTTATCTGGAAACCCATCTCTTCTTCAATGGCTGCCACGGCCTCGATACGACTGTCGCGCGGGAAAAGGTCGGTGAGTTTGGTTTGGGGCTTTATGATATCCTTATCATGCCCTGCCGATGCATTGATAGCATTACGGAGTTTGTAAAATGCCTGCTGTGTAGTACAGCCATCATTTGTTTTCTTTACTTTTTCTAGAACAACGTCGCAAAGTTTACCAAAGTTTTGTACATCGTTTGCTGATGCGTCGTTTAAACTGATGTTAAATGATTTTTCAATTTTCAATAAAACATCATCCATATCATCAGGATCAACGCTCTTGAGGTTGATTTCCTGACCATTAGCCGTATTAACTTTCAATCTATAGTAACTAAGTACAACAATAATGAACCTGCAATTAGGGTTGCAGGTTCACGTTATTAGCAATTAAACTACAAAGGCTGCAATTTAATGTTTTAATTATTTACTCAAGTACATCGATTTCTCTTTGTACAAGTGCCTGAAGTATGGATCTTGCAGGTTAGGGATGAAGCGTATAGCCTCACCGGTTGATTTCATTTCAGGGCCAAGCTCCTTAGTAACCTCAGGAAATTTATCGAATGAGAATACCGGTTCTTTGATGGCATAGCCCCATAGTTTGCGCTCGATGGTAAAGTCGCTAAGCTTATTGCTTTCCAGCATAATTTTGGTTGCTATGTTGATATAAGGCACATCATAAGCTTTAGCAATGAAAGGCACAGTACGTGAAGCACGTGGGTTGGCTTCAATTACATAAACCTTATCATCCTTAACCGCAAACTGAATGTTCAGCAAACCGCGTACGTTAAGCGCTTTAGCTATCTTTTTGGTATATTCTTCAATCTGGTGGATAACACTATCCGAAAAATCGAATGGAGGCAGTACCGCGTATGAGTCGCCCGAGTGGATACCGGCAGGCTCAATGTGCTCCATCATACCAATGATGTGTACGTCCTCGCCATCGCTGATCGAGTCAGACTCGGCCTCAGCGGCACGGTCAAGGAAGTGGTCGATCAGCACGCGGTTACCCGGCAGGTTGCGCAGCAGGCTTACTACCGCTTTCTCCAGGTCTTCATCGTTGATCACGATGCTCATGCCCTGGCCACCTAATACGTAGCTTGGCCTTACCAGTACCGGATAACCAACTTTGTGAGCAACTTCAAGGGCTTCTTCAGCGCTTTCGGCTACACCGTATTTTGGATACGGGATATCAAGGTCTTTCAGCAGATCAGAGAAACGACCGCGGTCTTCTGCAATATCCATATTATCGAATGATGTACCAATAATGCGGATACCGTGTTCGTGCATTTTCTCAGCCATTTTAAGGGCAGTTTGACCGCCCAGCTGAACAATTACGCCATAAGGTTTCTCAAGTTCGATGATCTCGCGCACATGCTCCCAGTAAACCGGCTCAAAGTACAGCTTATCGGCCATGTTAAAGTCGGTTGATACCGTTTCAGGGTTACAGTTAACCATGATGGCTTCAAAGCCTGCTTCTTTTGCGGCAAGTAAACCGTGCACGCAGCTGTAGTCAAACTCGATACCCTGGCCTATACGGTTAGGGCCCGAACCTAATACGATGATCTTTTTCCTGTCGGATGCTACAGACTCGTTTTCGCCTTCGTAGCTTGAATAATAGTACGGAGTTTTTGCAGGGAACTCGGCAGCGCAGGTATCAACCATTTTGTAAACGCGGTGCATGCCCAGGGCTTTGCGGCGCTGATAAACATCTTCCTCGGTTACATTACCCAAGATATGGGCTATTTGCACGTCTGAGAAACCTTTTTGCTTCAGTGTGTAAAGGAAATCTTCAGGAACGTTATTTAGCGAGTAACGGCGAAGCTCTGTTTCCAGGTTAACCAGGTCCTGGATCTGGTTCAGGAACCAGCGGTCGATTTTAGTTGCTTTACGTACCGATTCGATAGGCACACCCAGGCTCAAAGCGTCGTAGATATGGAACAACCTGTCCCAGCTTGGATGCTCCAGGCTGGCCATAATTTCTTCCAGGTTACGGCTTTGGCGACCGTCGGCACCTAAACCCGCACGACCGATCTCCAAACTCTGACAGGCTTTCTGTAAAGCCTCTGTAAAGCTGCGGCCGATACCCATAACCTCACCTACCGATTTCATCTGCAGGCCAAGTTCTTTGTTAGCGCCTTTGAACTTATCAAAGTTCCAGCGAGGTATTTTAACGATCACGTAATCCAATGTAGGCTCAAAGTAAGCCGAAGTGGTTTTGGTGATCTGATTTTCAATTTCATCGAGGTTATAACCTATAGCCAGCTTCGCAGCAATTTTAGCAATAGGGTAACCGGTAGCTTTTGAAGCAAGCGCTGATGAACGTGATACACGCGGGTTGATCTCGATAGCGATGATAGCTTCGTCAGCAGGGTTTACCGAGAACTGCACGTTACAACCGCCGGCAAAGTTACCGATGGCACGCATCATCTTGATAGCCTGGTTACGCATTTCCTGATAGCAACGATCGCTCAGGGTCATGGCGGGAGCTACAGTGATCGAGTCGCCGGTGTGGATCCCCATCGGGTCAAAGTTCTCTATAGAACAGATGATGATTACGTTATCGTTGCTATCGCGCAGCAACTCCAATTCGTATTCCTTCCAGCCAAGCACAGCCTGCTCAACCAATACCTCGTGGGTTGGTGAAGCTTGCAAACCGCGGTTAAGGGCCGCATCAAAATCTTCTTTTCTGTGAACGAAACCTGCACCTTTACCCCCCAGTGTGTAACTTGGGCGAATAACCAGCGGGAACCCGATTTCCTGCGCACCTTCTTTACCTTCAAGGAATGAGTTGGCGATCTTTGATTTGGCAACACCTACACCGATGTCAACCATCAGCTGGCGGAAAGCTTCGCGGTTTTCGGTTTTTTCGATGGCGGCAATATCTACACCGATAACTTTAACGCCATACTTTTCCCATATGCCGCGTTCAGACGCTTCGATACAAAGATTCAATGCCGTTTGACCGCCCATGGTAGGCAGTACAGCATCTATCTGTTGTTCGGTTAAAATTTTCTCAATGCTTTCGCAGGTGAGCGGCAGAAGATAAACGTGGTCGCTGATAACTTTATCCGTCATGATAGTTGCCGGATTGCTGTTAATAATAGAAACGGAGATGCCTTCTTCTTTTAGCGAGAGAGCAGCCTGCGAGCCGGAATAGTCAAATTCGCAAGCCTGGCCGATGATGATTGGGCCGGAGCCGATGATCAGAACGGATTTAATGGAGGTGTCTTTGGGCATAGGGCTTTTTTTTAATTCAAAAGTTCTAAGTCAAAAGTTAAAGACGGTTAAGCCTTTAAACGGTTTTTCCTATGCGCTGAAAGCCAAGAAGTCCCGACTTCAGCGTCGGGGTGCAAAGATAGACTTTTAACAAACACGATTCATGTTTTTTTTCAGATTTAATATTGCGGCAATTGCACCCAGCTTTTTTTAAGTATCATGTCGCTTTTCGTAAAACAATAAGCTTAATATTTTCGTAAAATCTTACTATATTTACTTACAGACCGGCGCTGTAAAAATCCCAATTAAACCTGTAGTTGCGCAAACCCGCAAATACTTTTATATTTAAGAACTATGATAAAGAAGCCTGTTTTTCTATTGCTTGCGGCTATTTTATTTTTTGGCAGCTGCGCCATGCTGCAATCAGTTGTTAAATCAACATTTCCGTACACTGCAACTATGGTTATCCCGGCGTCGGCCCCAATTGATGAACCTCAAACCGCAATAAGCACGGGAAACAGTTTTGACCAGGATTTTACCAAAGACGGCAACAACGCCAATAAGATAAGTGAAGTTCGTATTATATCAGCCAAATTACAATCAAGCGATCCGACAGATTATAACATTGGCAATATCTCTTCACTACGGGTATACATGGGTAAAAACGATGGCAGCGAAGAAGTAATGGTAGCAATCCGCAAAGATATCCAGCCCAACTCCGGTAACAGCATCGTACTTGATATTGATAACTCGCACTTTTTAGATGTGCTTGTGCGTGAACCGGCAGTACGAATCAGGATGGTTTACCGCCTACGCAAAGCTGCAGCTACCGATGTAAGCTTGAAAGTATCGTTAGGAATAGGATCATACCCGGCCAATTAACCGGGTATTTATAAAAAATCTATTTGATCAGCTTGTTGTCTGAATCGGGGAATATCAAAATAGGTTCGTAATTGCGGGCTTCTTCTGTTTCCATGTATGCATATGACATAATGATCACAATATCGCCTACCTGTGCCAGACGGGCTGTAGCCCCGTTAAGGCATACCGTACCTGTTCCGCGCTCGCCTTTGATAACATAAGTTTCAAAACGGGCACCATTGTTATTGTTCACTATCTGAACCTTTTCGTTGGGGATGATATTTGCAGCCTCAATCAGGTCTTCATCAATAGTGATGCTGCCCACATAATTCAACTCGGCTTGCGTTACCTTAACCCGGTGAATTTTGGACTTTAATATTTCAATTATCATGGCGCAAAGTTAGGAATATTTAGTTCACAGGAACAAGTTCATAGTTGATGGATCATGGTTCATAGCACGAAGTTTACAGTGAAATGGAAGTTAGCGGGTTATAATCAATCATTATCAAGAATTACTGCTCTAACTCAACCCATAAACCACAATATATGAACCACCAAATACTATGAACTATCAACTATGAACCATAGGCTACCTAATCAACACATTATCAATCAATCTTGTTTTACCTACGCGCGCTGCAACAAGGGCAACAATAGTTTCGGATGCAGGGGTGGCATGATGCAGTGTTTTGCCATCGGCTATTTCAAAATACTCCAGCTCAACGCCTGGTTCGTCGCTGATCATTTGAGCTGCCTGCTGCTGCAGGGTGTCAATTTTGTTAATATCGAAGTTTTCCTTAACCCAGTTAAGTGCTTTGGAGAGGATGAGCGAGTGTTCCCTATCATACGGGGTGAGGTGGATGTTCCTTGAGCTCATGGCCAGTCCGTCGGGCTCACGTTCAATAGGGCACATGACCAGCTTAACGGGCATCTCCAGCACCTCAACCATTTTATTGATCACCATAAACTGCTGATAATCCTTCTGCCCGAAAAAAGCGATATCGGGCTTTACAATATTGAACAGTTTATTTACTACCTGAGTAACTCCCTGGTAATGCCCGGGCCTGAATTTCCCTTCCAGCAGGTATTCCAGATCACCCATGTCAAAATGCCATTTCTCATTATCATCATACATCTCGGTAACCTGCGGATTAAACAAAATATCGCAGTTTACTTCCTCAAGGCGGCGGATATCGTCGGTTATTGGGCGGGGGTATTTTTCAAGATCTTTCGGATCATTAAACTGGGTAGGGTTTACAAAAATACTGCAAACAACCTGGGTGCTTTGCTGCTTTGCCTGTTCAATTAAACCCAGGTGCCCTTTATGCAGTGCGCCCATAGTTGGTACAAAGCCAATTACTTTTACCGGCTTACGGTTAAAGTAATCTGATATTTCTTTTTTGGTGGTAAATATTTTCAATGTAATGGTTATTACAAAATTTGGCAAAGGTGTACAATTGCTTAAAAATAACCAAAAGTTACTTGCATAATTCGTTGGCAGTTTATATAATATTAGTTATATTTGCAAACTCAAATTTTTTGACTTCTTTACATTTTAAATACTGATTTAGTGATGGGTAAATCTAAGCTTTTGTTTATAACTCATGAAATGTCCCCTTTCCTTGAACTCACAAAAATTGCTGAAATAACACGCCAACTTCCGCAGGCCATGCAGGAGAAAGGTTACGAGATCCGTATCCTTATGCCGCGTTTCGGCAATATCAATGAGCGCAGGAACAGGCTTCATGAAGTGATCAGGTTGTCGGGGATGAATATTATTATCGACGATAATGATAACCCGCTGATCATCAAAGTAGCATCTATCCCGGCGGCGCGTATGCAGGTGTATTTTTTGGATAATGAAGAATATTTTCAGCGTAAGCATGTGTTTGCAGACAAGGAAGGTAAATTTTACGCCGACAATGATGAGCGTATGATTTTCTTTTGCAAAGGTGCATTGGAAACTGTTAAAAAATTAGGCTGGGCGCCGGATGTGATCCATTGCCATGGCTGGATGAGCGCGCTTGTGCCTGCTTATCTGAAAACAACCTACAAAGACGATCCTACATTTAAGCACTCAAAAATCATTTACTCTATTTATGAAAATGATTTTAAAGAGCAATTGCACAATGACTTTGCTACAAAAGCCATCATGAGCAATATGAACGAGCAGCATGTGGAGCCATACAAAGGCGGCACCAATTCGGCGCTGTATGCCGGTGCAATCCACTACTCAGACGGTATCGTTTTAGGCAGCCCTGATATTGATGCAGATGTGTTAAATAATGTTAAAAACAGCAATAAATCGGTTTTAGAATTTGATTCTACCGCAGATTTCGAAAATTATTACAATTTTTACGACGAAATTACCAACGACGAATTGGTGGATGTTGCATAAGACTTAATATTATATATGAAATTTTTCCGATTAGACTTATTGACCCTGTTAATAAGTCTTTTTATTTTGAACAGTTGTAAACGCCAGGATGGTATCGGTTTGGGCATCAATGATCAAAACGAGATCAATGGTAACCTGATAGTTGATACCAATATTGTTATTAACACTGTTGCTGATGATACCGCGGCCACATCGGGCATGACCAGAACACCGCTTGCCAACTTTACCGATCCTGTATTCGGCACCACAAAAAGCGTTGTTGCCTTGGGCGTTAACCTTCCAAATGGCGCTGCTTATACGGTACCTGCAGGTACACTTACAATTGATTCGGCTGTGCTTGTGCTTAAGTATGCAGACGGCTTTTATGGCGATTCGCTGGCTTCACGCTATAAAATAAACGTGTATCAGCTTCAAAAAAAGATAGAGAACAAAACCTATTACACCAACAACCACTGGGATGCTGATCTCAGCACGTTACTTGGCTCTAAAACCTTTACAGCCCGTACGCATGACAGTATTACCATAACCCGTATCCGCACCGATACATTAGATACTGTTCAGCGTGTAGCGCCACAGTTGCGTGTGCCATTAAGCAAATCTTTTATCTATAGCAACCTGTTTAATGCAAGCGGTACAATACTTGCGTCGCCAACAACTTTTCAAAGTACGGTAAAAGGTCTTTACCTCTCGTTAGAGAAGGCACAAGCCAGCGATGCAGGCGGTATCATACAGCTCAATCTTGGCTCATCGCAAATTGACGTTTTTTATAAGGTTGTTACCGCTGCTACCAGTACTACATCCAGCACCATTGATACGGCATCAGTAACTCTGCCATTCTTTAACCGCGCTGCCGAAGTAACGCATACGTATAGTACAACTATCCAGGCTGCCCTGAGCAATACAACAACGTCGCAAAATACGGTTTACCTCCAGGGGCTTGCGGGCTTAAGAGCTAAACTCAGTTTCCCGGGCCTTGATAAACTTGTTGATTCGTCAGTAGTATTAAACCGTGCCGAAATTGTGATAACACCGCGTGCCGGCTCGGGGGTACCTTATGCGCCTTTACCTAAGCTAACCATGTACAAGCTGGATATAGCCAAACAAAGAACATTGATTCAGGACGCCAGCTCAAGCGACCCGCGTTCACAAACAAGTTTATTTGGCGGTCGTTATAACCGTACTACAAAAGAATACCACTTCCTGGTTACCGCTTTTGTGCAGGACCTGATCCGTAAAAAAACAGTTGATTACGGCACTTATATTGCCCCCGTTGATACAACACTCGTTAATACCACAACAGGTATCGACGTAGCTCCGTCAACACAAACGGCAGCCCGCTCCGTGATAGTGGGAAGTGATAAAAACACACCGGGATACAGCATCCGGATGAATATCATTTACACCAAGATCCGCAAGTAAGATATCTCTTAATAAACAAAAGAATCCCCGCTTAGGGGATTTTTTTGTTTAAGGCAATTCCACTTCTTAAAATACTTTTTTAAGTATTTTAAAACTTCGCCTTTTTCACAAAAAATCAAAATAATTATTGCTGATATGTGTTATATAGCTGTTTATTTTGCGGCGTTTAACATTTATACTTGATTATTTTATGTGCGGAATTGTTGGTTATATAGGATTCAGAGATGCTTATCCCATCGTTATAAAAGGACTCCACAGACTTGAGTACCGGGGCTATGACAGTGCCGGCATTGCCCTGCTTGACCAGGACCTTAAGGTTTATAAAAAAGCAGGCAAAGTTGAAGACCTTGAAAATTTTGTAAAGGGTATCGACCTGAAGGGTTCAATTGGAATGGGGCATACCCGCTGGGCAACCCACGGCGAGCCGAGCGACCGTAATTCGCATCCACACTCATCCGGCGACAGGAAACTCACCATTATTCATAACGGCATTATCGAAAACTATGGGGTGATCAAAGAAACCCTTATAGCCAAAGGCCACGTTTTTAAAAGCGATACCGACACCGAGGTCTTAATACATCTGGTTGAGGATATCCAAAGGGAAACCGGCCTTGATTTGAAAGATGCCGTACGCGTGGCTTTAAATAAAGTGATAGGCGCATATGCCATTGTGATTATGAGTGCTGATGAGCCGGATTTGCTTATTGCGGCCCGTAAAGGCAGCCCAATGGTGATTGGCGTAGGCAAAGGCGAATACTTCATTGCTTCAGATGCTACGCCTATCGTGGAGTATACCAAAAATGTGATCTACCTTAACGATAACGAAATTGCCTACGTACATCGCGAAAGCCTGTTGGTAAAAAATATCGACAACTCGGTGCAGACACCCTACATCCAGGAGCTGGACCTAAAGCTTGAAATGCTGGAAAAAGGTGGCTACGATCACTTTATGATGAAGGAGATCTATGAACAGCCCCGCTCCATCCGCGATTGCCTGCGCGGCCGTATTTACCCGCAGCAGGGCAAAGTTCAGCTTGGTGGTATCAAGGAATACACCGAGAAGCTTAAAAACGTCGACAGGATCATTATTGTGGCCTGCGGCACCTCCTGGCATGCCGGTTTAGTAGGCGAATACCTGATTGAAGAATATGCCCGTGTGCCGGTAGAAGTGGAATATGCATCGGAATTCCGATACCGCAATCCTATCATTACCGAAAAAGACCTTGTAATAGCCATATCCCAATCGGGCGAAACTGCCGATACTATGGCAGCCATAGAACTTGCTAAAGAAAAAGGGGCAACCATTTTTGGGATATGCAATGTGGTAGGTGCATCTATTCCGCGTTTAACCCATGCCGGTGTTTATACCCACGCCGGGCCTGAAATAGGTGTGGCTTCTACCAAGGCTTTCACTGCCCAGGTAAGCGTATTAACCCTCATTGCATTTTACATAGCCCAACAGCGGGGTAAAATTACCCAAAGTAAAATGGTTGAATATTTAACTGGTTTAAACGAGATTCCGAATTTGGTACAGGAAGCCCTGAAATCAAATGATCATATCCAGGAAATTGCAGCGCGGTTTAAAGATTCAAGCAATTGCCTGTTCCTGGGCAGGGGAAGTTCATTCCCCGTAGCACTGGAGGGCGCTTTAAAGCTTAAGGAGATATCTTATATCCATGCCGAAGGCTATCCGGCTGCCGAAATGAAACACGGCCCTATCGCTTTAATTGATGATGAAATGCCGGTAGTGTTCATCGCCACGAAACATTCATCGTACGAAAAAGTGATCAGCAATATCCAGGAAGTTAAAGCCCGTAAAGGCCACGTAATAGCCATTGTTACCGAAGGTGATACCGAAGTTAAAGGCATGGCCGATTACGTGATAGAAATTCCGCAAACCAACGAGGCCTTTGTACCGCTGGTTGCAACTATCCCGCTACAATTGCTGGCTTATCATATAGCAGTAATGCGTGGCTGTAATGTAGATCAGCCCCGTAACCTGGCAAAGTCGGTTACAGTTGAATAAAAACCTTTTATAAACCTATTTTTACCAACCCCTGCCAGTAACGGCAGGGGTTTTGTTATTTTTGGGAAGAAACAAATACCTGCAACCTATGAGTTTTGAAATTTTTGAACAGGCCGAATCATGGATCTCCTTAATCACACTTACCTTGCTGGAGATTGTTTTAGGCATCGATAACATCGTATTTATCTCCATCCTATCCGATAAACTCCCTGCCAGCCAGCAAAGCAAAGGCAGGCGGGTTGGCCTTGGCATGGCCATGATCACCCGTATCCTGCTGCTGCTATCCATCAGCTGGGTAATGACCTTAACCGCCCCCTTGTTTAACTTAAGCCCAATTTTTAGCATTACCGATGCCGAATGGGTCGAGAAGCTCGCGATTTCGGGCCGTGACCTGATCCTGATCATTGGCGGCCTCTTCCTGATTTATAAAAGTACTGCCGAAATTCACCATAAGATTGAAGGCGATGACGAAAACGAAGGCTCGGTAAAAAAGCATTCGTTCTGGGGCACCATATTACAGATCATGCTGCTGGATATCGTATTCTCGCTCGATTCGGTGATCACCGCCGTGGGGATGGCGAGCCATGTAGAGATCATGATCCTCGCCGTTGTAATTGCCGTAGGCATTATGATGTGGGCATCAAACCGTGTAGCGTCATTTGTAAACAAGCATCCAACCGTAAAAATGCTCGCCTTATCATTTTTGTTGTTAATAGGTGTCTCACTTTTAGCTGAAGCTTTTGAACAGCATATCCCTAAAGGATATATCTATTTCGCTATGGCTTTTTCGGTTTTAGTAGAGATGCTTAATTTGAAAATGAAAGCGAATAAGGGCAAGAAAATAGCAAGCAAAGGGAATTAAAAAACTATTGTGAATCTAATTTATGTCATTGACATCGTTTTTTAATTAATAATAATAGTTAAAAGATTGGGGTACACGGTAGGTTTTCAATGAGCGCAAGGAAAAAGCATAAGGCCCGGCAGGATGAACCTGCCGGGCCTTATAATGACACAGTCATAAACTATTGATTACTAGATAGATTTTACAGCTTGAGCGTTACCTGCGGCCCGGGCTTTCCGTTACAAGTCCTCGCTTTACCCGCACACAAACCCGGCACACGCTGTGGTCTTTTCACTGCAATCCCTAACGCGGCCCCCGCACAATATCTCCAAAACATATTTTGCACGTCATCACGATTTTTCTAAGATTTCCCTGATGGTTACTCAATGATATGTGGGAAAAAGTCAATAGACTTATATAATTCAATAACTTTTCTATAATACTACGGTCACCGCTTTCCCACTATACTTAACCACCTTATCAGCCTTAGCCGTTAAAGCCACATCCGAACCATGCGCTCCTTTAACCAATACCACATTAAAAGTGCGGCTCTTTAATTGTCCGGGGAAATGTCCTTTGGTATCTGAAATAGTAAGCTTGCGTGTTTTATCATTCCAGTTTAGCGTAAACGTAGCTGATTGTCCTTTTTCGTAATTATAGTTATCGTTTTCATCCTCATAAAACTTAAATGATGCGTCGGCACCGGGATAAATACGTAGTTCGATATTAGCATTTGGTTTTTCGGTTGCGTATTCAACATCCGGTCCCATAGGTATAATTGAACCTGCTTTTACATAAAGCGGCAATATTTCGATGGGCGCGGCAGCGCTGATTGTTTGGCCGCCATCGAGCAGTTCGCCTGTCCAGAAGTTATACCATTTGCTGGCTGCAGGCAGATAAACCTGGCGGGCTTTAGCTTTTTTGTCGGCATCACTTGAGGTGTACAATTGCTCGGTTACCGGGTTAACCATAAAGGCCGGCCCAAACATATACTGATCAGGAATACCATAAACTTTGGCGTCGCCACGGTAATCAAAAGCCAGCGAACGCATAATGGTGTAGTTATCATTAGTTACTCGCCCCGCTAATGAATAAATGTAAGGCATCAAACGGTAACGGAGTTTATCGAAATTAAGCAGGATCGACCTCGTATTTTCATCCCAGTTTTTGCTGAAGATGGCGCGTTCGCCTTTACCATGGATCCTGAATATAGGGCAAAATGTACCGAACTGGAACCAACGGGTAAACAATTCGCGCTTATCCGGCTGCGACCAATCGGCAGGTTTCCAGTGGTAGTGATATCCACCGATGTCCGACGTCCAGTAAGGGATGCCAGAGGTACAGGCATTGATGCCCTGTGGTACCTGGTCTTTAAAATCATGAAAAGTACACTCAATATCGCTCGACCACAGTGTTGATGCATTGCGCTGCTCACCCGCAAACGACTGTCTTACCAGAAAGAAGGCGCGCTTACCCTGAATATCCCTGCGCCAGCCCTCGTACACGCCTTTGGTATGCTGTAATGAATAGGTATTAAAATAATCTATGCCCTTGCCTATGCTGAAATTACTTTGACGGCGGGCGTCCAGCAATGCACCATTATCGGGCTCGCACTGATCAATCCACCAGGCATCCCAGCCGTAGCGCTTAATCAGGCTGTCGCGGGCCTGGTCCCAGTATAGCTCGCGCGCTTTAGGGTTGTGAGCGTCGTAATAAGTATCAAAGGTATGGGTAACTACGTTGTCCCAGGTGATATCGGTTAAGCCGCCCATTTTGTCCAGTGCGTCATAGTTAGGTGTGCCTTTACCAAACACCGGCCAGATAGAGATCATGGCATGGATGTTCGCCTGATGCAAAGCATCAACCAACTTTTGTGGATGCGGATAGCGCTCAGGCTTCATTACATGCGAACCTATTGGCAACGGGTCCCAGTAATACCAATCCTGCACAATCACGTCCACTGGAATGTGGTTATTGCGATAATTATCTTTTACAGTAAGGATCTCATCCTCGCTCAAGTACCTGTCTTGTGATTGAAACAAGCCGTAAGCCCATTTACCAAACATCGGCGCTTTACCGGTGGCAGTACGATATAAGTCGATGATATGATCAAAGCCGGGCCCGTAGAAAAAGAAATAATCAACCTGCTTGCCACTTTCAGATACATATTTAAATTTGGTATTGTCCGCTTCGGCTCCGTAAAAATTACTTGCCGAGTAGTTGTCCCACATCAAACCATAGCCTTTTGTTGATAGCATCACCGGGATAGCGCCGGTAAGATATTTAATAGCCAGGTCCTGGTTACGGCCTTTGTAATTGATAGACATCGAATCCAGTGGATGACAGCCCAAACCAAATAAGGCCTCATCGGTTGGTGACGTGAATTGCGTGGTAATATTATAAGTGCTGATACCGGCAACGGTAGCCGGAGTCATAGATTTATTATCGCTATCTTCTCCGGCGATCACGTTACCTTTCAGATCTGTATAGATGATAGCGTTAGTGGCCTTATTGATCCTTATTTTCAGTTTCGCCGTAGTAATAAGCACGTCGGTTTTACTATCCGAAACCTGGTAAACCGAATGTTGCAGCCATTTATTGTTAACAACCAGCGAGGGTTTACTTTCAAAAGCATCGAAGATGGTATATTTTACTTCGATGATATCATCCTTACGGATAAGCACCTTCATCAACCCCTTGTCGAGCGTGAAGGTAACGCCATCTGCTGCTTTTTTGAAAGATTTAATTAATGCAAAAGCAGGCATGGTTGAGACGCCAGTTAGAAGCAAAATAATTAACACAATCGATTGCGTAATTTTTGCGCCTTTATGAGATAATTGTTTAAACATCATGAGTACACAAGTTGGTTTATGTTGAGTGTGAGATTGACACCTATTTAGACACTGTGAATATAGTGTACTTTTTTTAATTGGAATAATCTTTTTTGCTCAATTTATGGTAGAAATCGAATCCGGTTTAACGCTACAGGACGCCGTAACGGTACATTATAAAGTTGGAAGGCATTACTTGGCGTTCCCGTCAGCCGCAGGAAGGGCTATGCGCTTCTACTGCTACAAAGCTTTGCTCGATTTACCCCGATTGTCATCCTGAGGGACGAAGGATCATCTTCTGCGCTGTGCGGGTTAGTGGAGAATAGTGAGTAGTGAGTGGTTGATTAGGGAGGATGGTTGTTATTGATGTTGGAGTTGTTGAGATAGCAAAGTACTGTAAACGCAAAAAGCCTTAGGTATTAGCTAAGGCTTTTGCAATGTTGCACCATTGAAGGTGATAAAGGGTGGCAC
>NZ_JCAWEC010000011.1:0-125940 GCF_059690695.1 Mucilaginibacter sp. A5337
TATGCGGCGTGAGATACGCAGCTGATGAGAGATCAAATGGTGTAAGAAGTATGGGAAAGTAAACCCTGTTTGATTTGACCCTGACTAGCCTGTTTGGAATGAGTATTTTGAATCCAGTGTTGGCTTTCGCCGAACAGTCCTGTCTGTTTTTATTGATACTTAGCAGGAACGGAACAGGTAACGCCACGGAACGGGCCGCACATAAAGAAAAAAATGATCGCCAGCCGCAGCCTGATGAGCGATTTAAGCAAAGGCCGGTCAGTGTTTGATTTTTGCAATACCTGCGCGAACTCAATACCGAGGTCAGTAACGGTGCCTGTCAGGTGGGTAGCGGACTAAAGAACCGAAAACCATGGAAACCAATGCGTTTTGAAGGCCCATCGCAAAAAGCAGGCTGCCTGCAAACATTTTCTTAGCCAACAGACTGCCATGATAACGGTAACCAGGCAAGGCCAGCAGTAGCAAAACAATTATAAATAAACCGACAATGCTTTTTCAAAATTAATTCTTTAAGTTTGACTTATTAGAAAATGTTCTTTCCAAAAATCGCTAAAATAGAATCAGTGTTATAGGGTAACATTGAGGGTAACAAAGGCGATAATAGATTTTATAATTACTTCACAATAAGGAATATAGTAGCGCATGGGTAAGCCAAAACCGGTCCCGTCCATTCCGCTAAAGCCTTACTGAAAAGTAAGGCTTTTTTGCGTTCAAAGCTTTTTTTAGCCCCCCCCCCGGATCAAGCAGAAATTTTATGAGGAATAAAATAAATTTGCTTTGTAAAGAGAGGCAATCAACGGACCTGCCCGGAAAACTGAGGACAATTAGAAAAGGGCGCAAAAAATTGTTTTGCAGATACAAAACAAATACCCATCAACAGCCTATAACGCAAGCTTTAAAACGAGGGAATAACGCATAAAAAAAGCACTTACAAAGTGCAAGCGCTTTTTTAAGTGGAGAATATCGGAGTCGAACCGATGACCTCTTGCATGCCATGCAAGCGCTCTAGCCAGCTGAGCTAATCCCCCATTGGTGGGCTGCAAATATAGTATAAGTTGTACACATCTAAAATATAATTTATTTTTTTTAATCGCCTATATTTAACACATGCTTAATCATTTGTTTTTACAGAAAAAATTCGCTCAACAAGCCAGTAAACAACAATGCTTATTATCTCCCATGTAACAAAAGGCAGACATAAAAACTGCCGTCTATCTTATTTTGCTGCCTATATTTGATTCCATACTTGTACAGTTAACAGTTAATCATCATGCCAATAAACAATAAATCTATTTTAATGGTCGCCTTATGCATCGGCATTTTCACGGGACAGGTTAAAGCACAATCGCTGCCTCCTGTTGAAACCCAAAAGCCCAATAGCGATTACGAATCTGCTTTTAAAGGACAAACGCGTATAAGCGGCACGCAAACAAAAACCAGGTTAAACGTTACTGTGATTAATCACCAATTAAAATCACCGTGGGCATTGCGTTGCCTGCCGGATGGTCGTTTTCTGATCACTGAAAAAGGCGGTGCCATGAAGATATTAAAAGCCGATGGCAATTTGGATAAAGATATTACTGGCCTGCCTGCAGTTGCCGTTGGTGGCCAGGGCGGTTTGCTGGATGTTAATTTCGATTCGTCGTTTACTAAAAATCGCACCTTGTTCTGGACTTATTCTGAGCAGGCTGATGGCGGTTTCCAGCTTGCAGTAGCCAAGGGGAAATTATCTGCCGATGATAGCAAGCTTGAAAACGTACAGGTAATTTATCGTGCTAAGCCAGCATATAACGGACATTTACAGTTTGGGTCGCGTGTGGTGTTTGACAAACAAGACAACCTATTTGTAAGTACAGGTGAACATGGCGCCGAAGATATCCGCATGAAAGCACAGGACCTTGGGGCCGCAGTAGGCAAGGTTATTCATATTACCCGCGATGGCAAACCTGTTCCCGGCGGACCATTTGCCGGCAAAAGTGGCGTACTCCCCGAAATTTACGCTTATGGCTTACGCAACCCCGAAGGCATGACCACCAATCCCGTAACCGGTGAGTTATGGGAAGCCGAATTTGGTCCGCGGGGTGGCGATGAGATCAATATCATCCGTGCGGGTAAAAATTATGGCTGGCCGGTAGTTACCTATGGTATTGAATATAGTGGCCAGAAAGTTGGTGATGGCATCCAGCAAAAAGATGGCGTTACCCAGCCGGTTTATTATTGGGATCCGAGCATTTCGCCATGCGGCATTACTTTTTATACAGGCAACCTGATCTCCGAATGGAAAAACAATTTGTTTGTTGGCGCGCTCGGCGGCTCACACATCGCCCGCCTGGTGATCAAAAACAATAAAGTAATAGCCGAAGAGCGCTTGCTTAAAGATAAAAACGAACGCTGGCGCTCGCTTGTTACCGGAAAAGATGGTGCTTTATATGGCGTTACAGACAATGGCAACTTGTACCGCATAGGCAAATGATTTTTGTGGTCTGTTGTTTTTAACTGAAATAGCAGACCACCATCTTCTCTTCAACAATTGCCCACACACTAAAATCCATAGAATATCATCTTGTTTTGAAAAGCACGCTTAACTGCAAACAACAACTTAACCAAGTAAAATAAAGTTCCTGTTTCTTACCGGATACTTCAGACTCCGAAGGTAAACGAAAAGCTTGTAAAAAAGTAAAGCCCCTGTTGGGCAGGGGCCTTTACTAACCAATTATAAACCTAAATTATGAGAAGACTACTTTATGTGTGTGCTATCTTTAGCACGGTGTAAAAGTAACACTAAGTTTTGATATTCGAAAAATATTTTTTGTAATTTTTTTGTAAGTTTTATTAATTACTTCGCTTTCCGATATCTTATTGTCAAAAATAAGAATAAATCATTAAAAATCTACTAATTTTTTCAAAATCATTTATTAATATCAACAACGTCTGTTTTTATAAACAAAAATTTACTGTTTTTTATTTTAAAGTTTACAAAAACTTAATTTTATATAATTTTTAAGTTAAAACCAAGGCTTAAAGAGACAATAAAGTCAAAAAACAAGATCAAAATCAATTTATTTTACATTTTTCGGCTTATTTTAAATTAAAAACAGCAAAACCAAGCCAATTTCATCGACCAAAACCATTCTTTTTAATATTTAAAGAACAAAGTTTTGCTAAATCAATTTATGTCCTAAACGCAATCGCGTTATAAAAATTACTTTACGAAAGCTTTTTTTTAAAGATGCTTTAACACTTTTGCAACAAATTTATGCTGCCTTTTAAAATATGACGTCTGCACATACCCAAAAACAACATCCGCACCTTACACCATTAACCTTATGGATCATGACCATAGCTACAGGTTTGGTGGTAGCTAACATATATTATAACCAACCATTGCTGGCCGATATGGCACACACATTTGGAGTAAGCGACAAAAAAGCGCAACAAATATCGCTTTTTACGCAAATAGGCTATGCTACAGGCTTATTATTTATAGTGCCGCTTGCCGATATGCTTAAGCGTAAGCGACTTATTTTAATAGATTTTGTGCTCATGATCATATCTTTAGTTGCCAGCGCAATGGCCCCTTCAGTTACTATACTCATGATAGCGGGCTTTTTGGTGGGCGTATCATCGATAATACCCCAATTACTGATTCCCATGGCAGCGCACCTGGCCAAACCGCATGAGCGCGGCAAAAAAATTGGCTTTGTGATGAGCGGTTTATTAATAGGAATTTTGCTGTCACGCACATTAAGTGGTTTTATAGGCGAACATTTTGGCTGGCGAAGCATGTATTATATAGCTGCCGGGCTAATGTTGCTCATCTGGCTTATGATATTTTTGTTTTTGCCCGAAATTGAGCCCGATTATAAAGGCAACTACGGAAAATTGATGAAATCGCTGATCCACCTTGTAAAAACTCAGCCTAAATTGAGACTTGCGGCTTTCAGAGGGGCTTTATGCTTTGCCGGCTTCAGCGCGTTTTGGACAACGCTGGTATTCCTGTTAAAACAGCCACAATTTAATGAAGGCAGTGCAGCAGCCGGTATGTTTGGCCTGGTTGGCGCTTTTGGTGCTGTGGCTGTTGGTTTTATGGGCAGGTTGAGTGATAAAATGGATGCGTATAAATTATCTATTTATACGCTTTTGCTTATACTGATTTCCTTTATTGTATTCTATTTTTCAAGCCACAGTATAATCGGGCTTATCGTCGGGGTCATTCTGCTGGATATGGGTGTCCAGGCTACACATATATCTAACCAGTCTATCATCTTCGCGTTGATCCCCGAAGCCCGTAACCGCATCAATACAGTATACATGGTGTCTTATTTTATAGGCGGGGCTCTGGGCACATTCTTCGCCAGCGTGGTTTGGAAAACTTACGAATGGAATGGGGTATGCGCCATTGGTGCGGCCTTGTCCGTAATAGTAATTGCGGTGCATCTGCTATACTACAAAAAAGCGTCCGCTACTGCTACTGATGTTCGGTAACGCATACCTGTTTATTGTCTTCGAATAGCTGAACTAATCAAATCAGGTAAAAAAAAGCAAAAAGTTTTTATAAAAATCAGCACTGAATGTCAACCATTTACATCTAAATGTAAAATAAATCTGAGGCTGCAATGACTTTTTTTGCCCTGATTTGAAAGTTTGGCATTGATTTGGAGAAGTACTAATCAAACGCAGCTGTTATGGAAGCAAAAAACAAAGCGGTTAAGCCTGAAGAAGAGAAAGAATGGGAAAACCCGGTAGAACCGACCAAAACTTCAGACCCGCGCGATGAGGAACAAATGCTGAGGCAATATAAAGAAGCTAAACGCCGCCACGATAACCTCAGCGAGAACGAAGACGACAAAAAGAAAGACTAAAACGAAGACATTAAAATATTAACAACATTCAAAAACCTACAACATGAAAACGCAAAAACAAACATCAACTACTAAACTGATAGCAAGCTTTGATAATACGCTTAAAAACATCATCATGAGCGATCTGAAAGCCATTAAAACAAAAGCCCCATACTTAACACCGGCTGCTTAAACTAATCACATAAAACTACATCACCTACAACTCCATCTACCTATGAAAGCATACAAACCAACACCAGCAATAACTAAACTACTTGCCCGCTTTGACGCCGAATTACTGGAGCTGTTACGCGAGGATTTGAAAAACTACAGGGCTAAAACCCAGTTCATGAGCAACAACAAGCAGGTAGCAGCACAGCAAACGCTGTCTGCCGCTTGATCAACATATATATACATCTACCTATCAAGTACTAACATCACCTATGAAAACATGGAGCCCTGCAAAAACAGGGCTCTATTTTTTTATAATAACCCGGACAAATTTAATTACATGTTAAGTTTACATAATATTAAATAACAATATGTTAACATCTTAGTCACTTAAAGGAAATGCCTGAAACGGTTATTTGAAGTAAAAGCAACGGGCGGAACATATTCGCCCGTCATTAACAAAGTTTTATGCATTTTTCAATCCCCGCGGTTATTCTCCCCTTCCTTGGCCAGGTGGATCTGAGTGGTTCCCTGCTCATCGTTTTTCTTCTTTGTATACTGGCAGTAATTGGTTTTGAATTTGTAAATGGCTTTCATGATACAGCCAATGCAGTAGCTACAGTTATTTATACTAAAGCCCTGCGGCCGGTTTATGCTATTCCATGGTCGGGTTTTTTTAATTTTTTAGGTGTTTGCCTTGGCGGGGTTACCGTAGCTATGGGCATTTTAAAGTTGGTACCTTTAGATACGCTGATGACTTTGCCCGTGAGTGTTGGAGCCTGTCTGGTACTTGCTGTGCTATTGGCATCTATCGTATGGAACCTGGGCACCTGGTACCTGGGTATCCCCTGCTCAAGCTCACATACCATGATAGGCGCGATGATAGGCGGTGGACTTGCGTTTACCTTCTACTATAATGGCCCCGGCGTAAACTGGAGTAAGGCAGGTGAAATTGGCTCATCGCTGATACTTTCGCCAATAATTGGTTTCGGCGCAGCGGCATTGCTGATGCTTTTTTTAAAACATGTTACCAAATCACATGCCTTGTTTCATATCCCCAGCGGGGAAAACGACCGGCCTCCGATACACATCCGCCTTTTATTGGTTACCACTTGTACACTGGTAAGTTTTTTTCATGGCAGCAATGACGGGCAAAAAGGTGTAGGTTTATTTATGCTGATATTGATAGCATTTTTGCCCGCGCGTTTTGCGGTGAACCATGCTGTTCCTAATGGCAAAGTTTTATCGGCATTGAACCAAACAGAGCAGGTTATTAATCACGAACTTGCAAACAACACCGAAAAAAAACCTGTTTTAACTGAGCTGGCTGTAGCTATTAATCAAACCAAAGCTTCGCTGGCCGAAAAAAATGAAAAAGAAGTAGCAAAAACTTACCGTTACCGTAAACAGGTTGAAGGGATTATTAAAGATATAAGGGCTGTAATTAAAGATCCCCGTGTAAATCTTGAGACCAAAGACAAGGAAGTGCTTAGTACCGCAGCTAATGAGCTTGAGCATGTGACGGATTTTGCGCCGGTATGGGTTATTGCTATTATATCACTTTCGCTTGGTGTGGGTACCATGGTTGGTTGGAAAAGAATTGTAGTCACTATTGGAGAAAAAATAGGCAATGAGCACTTGAACTATGCACAGGGTGCTACGTCGGAAATAGTGGCAGCATCA
Source organism: Mucilaginibacter sp. A5337 (assembly GCF_059690695.1). Lineage (NCBI taxonomy): Bacteria > Pseudomonadati > Bacteroidota > Sphingobacteriia > Sphingobacteriales > Sphingobacteriaceae > Mucilaginibacter > Mucilaginibacter sp. A5337. The sequence goes on from NZ_JCAWEC010000011.1 coordinate 6,696, forward strand.
ACCATTGGTTTGAGTACCGGCTTCGGCCTTCCGGTTAGTACTACACATGTATTATCAAGCGGGATAGCCGGGGCAATGGTCGCATCCGGAGGGAAAGGAAATTTAAATAACGGCACGCTTAAAAATATCGCTTTAGCCTGGATACTTACCTTACCGGTTGCGATAATTTTAGCTTTTTTATTATTCATGCTTTTTCATTTGTTTATATAATAGGGTAAAATGAAACAAATACTGGTAGCCACCGACTTTTCAAAATGCGCTGCAAACGCCATGGCTTATGCCATGGAACTGGCAACTATATTAGGCCGCGAAGTTTGTGCCATACACGCTATACACCCAACCGAAGGGATCAATAATAGTACTTACAACGCCATTTTCATTGAAGATTACTACAATAACAAGCGCGAGGCGTTAAAAGAATGGGTAAGCACTTATACTAATGATGACAAGTATAAAAATGTTAAGGTTACCACGCTTTGCGATGTAGGCTTTTTAAAAGCAGTAATAACCCGCTATGTTGATAAGCACGAGGTTGAGTTACTGGTGATGGGTATTATGGGCGCTACCGGCATTAGCGGTATTGTTGGTAGCAATGCCAGCATGGTGGTAACCAAAATAAAGATCCCGACACTGATCATACCGCTGGAAAGCAAGTTCGAAAACGTGCCGATGATCACCCTTGCCACCGATTTTGAAACCCGGCTTTCGGCAGTTGATGTGAATGCACTCAACGAAATGATCAAGGCCTTTGGTTCGGCCAAAATGCAGGTGCTTTATGTAGCCGAAAAAACCGATGCAGAACAGGTGCAGATTTGGGAAGCCCGTTTACGCGACCTGATTAAACATACCGATCTGGAATTTAATTATATCCAGGGCAGCAGCGCATTAAACGGCATCATGAACTTTATCCAATCGCACGAAACAGATATGCTTTGCCTTGTGAAACATCATCACAATATCGTGTACCGTTTGTTTACCCGTAGTACAGTGAACCAGGTGATGAACAAATCGGTAAAAGCAATATTGATCTTACACGAGTAATCACTAAATACCAACCATTATGGACCAGGTAAATTATCCCATAGTAATCATCGTAGTTATTGCGGTTATTATATTATTGATATGGATTATCAGGCGCAACCGGAAAGATGAAAAGCAACTGGAAAAAGATATTATCCAATCCGAACTAAAACCGGAACAAAACGAAGATAAAGAAATAAAACCCTGAATTTACTCAGCAGACAATAAGTACTATCAACTCGCTGAAATATTGCGGGTATTGCAGCATCACGATTTCGTTCGTATAGGGGACTGCATTTATCTTAACTGAATACCGCCAGCACCCCAAAATAGATCAGCATACAACCCGAGCTTATAAAATTCATGCGCATGGCATTTTTAAAGTTGGCATTGGCTGTTGACTGCCCCACTTTATAAAACCAATAATTAAAAAAGAAAAATATAGGCGCTGCACATACCAAAAAGAAATAAAAGTTTAGCATCATGCCCGCCAGGTGCCAGTACCAGTAGGAAAGTGCTATCCCCGAAGCAAACAATACACTTGAAAATATAAAGGAGCCTTTGTAGCCTAAAATAATGCTGAGTGTTTTATCTCCGCGCCTGCTATCTTCTTCATGCTGATATACCTGGGTTAATGGATATGAAGCACCGATAAGGCACGAACTGATAGCGCCCGGAATAATTAGGCCCAAATCCCAATGGCCAAACAGGCTTGTGCCGGTAAGGGCTGTATAGGTGGTGTAATAAATGAAACATCCCTGGAAAATAAACACCGTTAAAAAGCTGATGATGGGATATTTTTTTAAGCGGGTAGCAGGATGGCTGTACAGCTTTGACATAATGCCATAAATAAGCACCGCAACAGCAAATTCCCAGCTAATGATAAAGCCGAGTAAAAACGCTATCACCTCCAGCAAAATAGAAAAATAGTACAGACTGATATCTACTTCCGGAGGTTTAGCTAACAGCGCAATACTGTCTTCGTCCTTATCAAAATAACTATTGTAGCCGTTACTGGCCGGGAAAGCAAGAAAATGCCAGATGAAAAACACAAGTACCGCTGTTGAAGTTTTCACACCATCGGCCTGGCTAAAGGCAAACAGGTATACCGGCAGCAAAAAAACAGAAAACACAAACCGCAAATGCGCCAATGCCGACCGGGTAGGAATAAGTTGCTTAAATTTCATTGCTTGTTTTTAATACTACATTAATTACTGCCAAAGGCACCGCCAGGTTGCCCGGTTATCGTTATAAACATACAACCTTAAGTACAAAATTCCTTCAGTATAAATTATTATGTTTGAAACAACGTTAATGTAACATGAACAAGAGAATTTTTATAACTGCACTTTTAATTTTAGCAGCCATTGCGGGCTTCGCGCAAACAGTAACCAAATCAGATGTCAGCTTTAAGATCAAAAATCTGGGCTTTAATGTAGGCGGCACCTTTGGCGGTTTGCAGGCCGATATTAAGTTTAAACCCAATGATTTGGCAGGTAGCTCTATTGAAGCATCGGTTGCTTCAAATACCGTGAACAGCGATAATGAAAGCCGCGATAACCACCTTAAAAGTGAGGATTATTTTGATGTAGCCAAATATCCGAAGATCACCATGAAGTCAGTTTCATTTAAACGTAAAAGCGGGAGCAACTATACCGGCAATTTTAACGTAACTATTAGAGATAAAACAAAGTTGATCGAAATACCTTTTACCTACGTAGAAACAGGTAACACGGCGCAGTTGAAAGGAAGCTTCATGATATTGCGGACAGATTTTGGCATAGGCGGCAAAAACCTGATCCTTTCAAATGAGGCCAACGTTTCGGTTGAGGCAGAGATCAGCAAGTAAAACGGCTTAACTATTTTTAATGGAGAGTTGCATCAGTGCTATCGGGATAGCAAATCCCGTCAATCGTATTGCCCAGCAGGATATTTACCATTTCATGGCTAACGCCTTTGGCCTGGATGCAACTAATGCAGCGAGGTTAAAGGGAATTTATGACCATTCGGGAATTGACTACCGTTATTCGGTGATCCCTGATTTCGGCTACCGTGACCCTGCCGATTTTACCTTCTTTGAGCAATCAGGTGGGCTTGAACCTTTTCCTGATACCCAAAAACGTTTAAAACTTTACGAAAAAGAGGCCATCGCCATCGCCGTAAACGCTGCAAAAAACTGCCTTCAAAATTTCGAAAGTGATATTACCGGTAACATAACCCACCTCGTAACTATAAGCTGCACGGGCATGCACGCACCGGGTATTGATATTGAGCTGGTGGACAGGCTGCAACTAAACCGCGATACCGAACGCACCTGCATTAATTTCATGGGCTGTTATGGTGCTATAAACGGACTCAAAGCTGCCGACTATATCTGCCGTGCGGATGCCAGTGCCAAAGTGCTTGTGGTAAGCGTGGAACTTTGCACTTTGCATTTCCAAAAAGTAAATACACTGGATAACTGGGTTGCCAACTCGCTGTTTTCGGATGGAGCAGCAGCTGTACTGGTCGAAAATGCTGCTAATCGTTTAGGCAGCGGCAATTACCTTTCGCTCAAAAATTTCTATTCAGAATTTGTTGCCGAAGCCCGCAATGAAATGGGCTGGTATGTGGGCAATACTGGCTTTGAAATGAAGCTTACTTCCAAAGTATCCAAACAAATCAAAAAACATATCAAAGCACTTACCGAGCGTTTTCTGCAAAAAGCGAAAACCTCGCCTGATGATATTACCGCCTACGCTGTTCACCCCGGCGGGCGTACCATTTTAGAAGCCGTGGAAGATGCCCTGGAATTACCGGAAGAAAGCAACGCCTTTGCTTACCAGGTTTTGCAGGAGTATGGCAACATGTCGTCTGCCACTATTTTGTTTGTGCTGGATAAAATGCTGAAGGCAGGCAATTTGGTTGATCAAAAGATCCTGAGCTTTGCTTTCGGTCCGGGTTTAACCGTTGAGGGGATGATACTTGAAATGCATTAATCCTATATGAGCGATGTAATTGTAGTTGGCGGAGGCCTGGCCGGATTGTTCAATGCTATATTGCTGAACCGCGCCGGGCTTAAGGTTACAGTCATCGAAAAAAAGACCTATCCCATGCACCGCGTTTGCGGCGAATATATTTCTAACGAGGTAATCCCTTTTTTATCTTCATTGGATATCGATCTTGATGAGCTCAACGTTGCCCGCATTAACCGGCTCGAGGTAACAGCAGCATCCGGAACTAAACTTTCGCAAAAGCTTGATCTGGGAGGTTTTGGCCTGAGCAGATTTACCTTTGATAATTTTCTTTATCAGAAAGCCCTTGCCGAAGGGGTAAATGTTTTAGTCGGCACCCGGGTAGAGGATATCCGTTTTACTGATAATCAGTTTGAAGTACTAACTCCCGGCGAAACATTGACCGCTCCGCTTGCTATTGGCTCATTCGGCAAACGCTCCAACCTCGATCAAAAACTTAAGCGGCCATTTTTTTATAAACGAAGCCCTTACCTGGCGGTAAAATTTCATTTGCAAATGGATTTCCCGGAGGACCTGATCCAGCTTAACAACTATAAAGACGGCTATTGCGGCGTAAGCAAAACCGATGGCGACAGGTATTGCATGTGCTATATGGCTCACCGCGATGATCTGCGCAAATATGGTTCACTGCAAGCTTTAGAAGAAAACGTGATCCGCAGAAATCCATACCTGGATGAGATTTTTCGTAGCGCCAAATTTTTACTGGATAAGCCTGAAGTGATCAACGAAATCTCCTTTGAGAAAAAAGCCCCGGTTGATAACCATATCTTCATGAGCGGCGACACTGCCGGGATGATAGCTCCTCTTTGTGGCAACGGAATGACTATGGCTATCCATTCGGCCAAAATTCTTTCAGAAAAAATTATCTCTCATTACAACCCGGGCAGCTTTAATCCTGATAAGCGCGCCGACCTCGAGCAAGACTATACCCAAAGCTGGAACAAACAGTTTGCTCAAAGGCTTTGGATTGGCCGGCAATTACAGCGTTTATTTGGCAACGATAATATGACGGCCTTTACTTTAAATACGCTAAGCCATCTGCCTTCGGTAGCCCAATACCTGATAAGTAAAACTCACGGCCAACCATTTGCGTAGCTTAAGCGTATTGTATTATAGCGTCTGTTAATAAATTTCACCCAAAGTTGATAAATGGCTTTAACAATCAATTCGCCAGCTTTCGGCTTTGTGCATTCTGCTTTTAGCTTCGATATTATATGCCCGATTTAAGTTACCGTACCGATACCCTGGAGATCATGGATGATTTTGATCTTCCATCTGCCGATATAAATCCGGTGCTTGAAGGACTGGGGAAGATGAACGCGTTGTTTGGTGGCCATAAAAGCATCATCAAACTATTAAATCAACTCCCGGTAAGCAACGGCTATACCGTAAGTGATTGGGGTTGCGGCGGAGGCGATACTTTGATTGCCATTGCCCAATGGGCTAAAAGCAGGCAAATCGATCTTAACTTAAATGGAGTGGATGCCGCTCCGGCAGCAGTTAAGTACGCTCGGCAACAAGCCACAAATTATGCCGATATAAGCTTTACGCAGGCAGACGTTATTGACCAGGCACACCTTATCAAACCAGCCGATATCATCATCTGCAGCTTATTCACCCATCATTTTGATGATGAACGATGGGTAGCGCTTATTCAAAACATGCACGCATCGGCACAAAAAGGAATTATCATTACCGACCTGCACCGCCACTGGCTTTTATACCATGCCATAGTGTTAATAACCCATGTTTTTACCCGCAATGATATGGCCCGTAACGATGGCCCCCTTTCGGTTAAGCGAGGCTTTAAAAGGCACGAATTGTTAGCTTTATTAAAAAAAGCACAAATTGATAACTTTAAATTAACATGGCGCTGGCCATTCAGATGGGAGTTAATCATCTATAAATCGTAGCTTTACGCTATGAATTTGCGTGTATTGGTTTTAACAACCTCGCTTGGCGTGGCTATTACGCTATCAGCCGTTAACTTTTATTTTCAGCATAAATGGTACGATGTAATGGTTACCTTCACGGTAGCCCTTGGTGTAAGTTACTTCGTTTTTTACTACCTTATCGAAAAGTACATTTACTCCCGTATCAAGTTAATTTATAAACTCATTCACAACCTGAAATTAGGCCGCGACCTTAGGGATGCCCTTGGCGAGCACGTAAGCGCTAATCCCATTGCCGATGTCGAGCAGGAGGTAAAAGAATGGGCCAAACAAAAAAAAACCGAAATAGACGAGCTTCGCAAACAGGAAAAATTCCGCCGCGATTTCTTATCCAATATTTCGCACGAGTTTAAAACCCCGCTTTTTGCTATACAGGGTTACATAGAGGCCTTGCAGGATGATGATTTTGACGACAAGGAAATGGCCCGCCAGTTTCTGGAAAAAGCTTCAAAAAATGTCGACCGCCTGAGTTACCTGATCAAAGACCTTGATGAAATTTCCAAACTTGAATCGGGCGAGATGCCTATCAATTACACCAAATTCAAAATCAACGACCTCGTAAAAGAGGTTTTTGAATCACTGGAGATCAAAGGCAAGCAATACCACATTAAACTTATATTTAAACAAAAATACGATGAACCTATTGTAGTAAATGCCGACAGGGAAAAGATCAGACAGGTGCTGGTAAACCTGATAGATAACTCGTTTAAATACGGCAAAGAAGAAGGCAGTACTTCGGTAAGCCTTTTTGTGCTGCATGATCAGGTTTTGGTTGAAGTTACGGACGATGGCATCGGTATTGAGGAGAAATTTCTGCCACGCTTATTTGAACGCTTTTTCCGTACAGACAGCAGCCGTTCAAGGCAGATTGGAGGCTCGGGTTTGGGGCTTGCTATTGTTAAACATATTATTGAGGCTCATCAGCAAACTATTAATGTGCGCAGTACTGAAGGACTTGGGTCAACTTTCGGTTTTACGCTTGCAAGAGCTAAACAAACCATTCCATTCCCGAATTTACCTACACTAAAAAGTTAACATTAATTTAACATACTAACCGTACCTTTACAGCAATTTTAAATCATTATGTCGCTTAACAGTATATTTCAGTATTTTGTACCAAAGGATAAAAAAATATTTTTCCCGCTGTTTGAACAAGCCGCAGCCAACGTTGTAGCCATGGCAACAATATTGGTTGAAGCAGTTAACTCCAACAACGCCCAAACCCGTGAGGATTTATACAAGCAGATTGACAAACTGGAAAACAAAGGCGACGAATATACTCACCAGATTTACCTGGAACTTGGTAAAAACTTTATCACTCCGTTCGATAGGGAAGACATCCACGCCCTGGCCACAGCTATTGATGACGTAGCCGACTATATTCAGGGCGCTGCCAACCGCATGAGCCTGTACAGGATAGATGATTTAAATGAGCACATCCGTAAACTATCAGACCTGATATTACAAGCCAGCATCGATCTGGAAAAAGCCGTAAAGGAGCTGAAAGACCTTAGAAACGTACGTAATATAGCCGATTCCTGCATCAGGATAAACAGTGTTGAAAACCAGGCCGACTATGTTTTTGACCGCGCTGTAGCTGATTTGTTCCTTTATGAAAAAGATGCCATCCGCCTTATCAAATACAAAGAAATATTAGCTGCCCTTGAAACCGCCACAGATATGTGCGAAGATGCAGCTAACGTTATGGAGTCAATCTTAGTTAAAAACGCTTAAGTAAAATCTTATCCCCAGCTAAATGGTTACTTCCCTACTTGTAGTTATTGTTGTACTCGCCCTGTTGTTTGACTACACCAATGGCTTTCATGATGCCGCAAACTCCATAGCTACCATCGTATCTACCAAAGTATTAACACCGTTTCAGGCTGTGTTAATGGCTGCGGTATTTAATTTTGCCGCTTACTTTTTTATTAAAGACCATAAAGTAGCCAATACTGTATCAAAAATTGTATTGGAGCACTATGTTACCCTGCACGTGATTTTGGCCGGTTTAGTAGCCGCCATTACCTGGAACCTGTTCACATGGTGGTTCGGGATCCCGTCCAGCTCATCACATACCCTCATAGGTGGTTTTGCCGGTGCGGGTATGACCAATGCGCTTTATATGGGCGCCAATGCCCTGCAAGCTGTCGAAATGCAATATGTACTTAAGATCATTGCATATATCGTATTAGCACCTTTTATCGGTTTGATCATTGCATATATCGTAACCATATTAATATTACACCTGTGTAAAGCTGCAAGACCAGCCACTGCCGAGCGTTGGTTTAAGCGTATGCAGTTAGTATCATCTGCAGCACTGAGTTTTGCCCACGGTGGTAACGATGCACAGAAAGTAATGGGGATTCTATATGTAAGCCTTATCGCTTCAAAGGTGATCAAGCCGGGTTCAGTAATGCCTGAGTGGATTCCGCTGGCTTGCTACTCGGCTATTGCAGCAGGTACGATGTCTGGTGGTTGGAAAATTGTTAAAACCATGGGCTCAAAAATAACCAAGGTAACCCCGCTTGAAGGTGTAAGTGCCGAAACAGCCGGAGCCATCACCCTGTTTATTACCGAGCGCTTCGGGATCCCGGTTTCAACAACACATACCATTACCGGCTCAATTATTGGTGTAGGTTTAACTAAGCGTGTATCGGCAGTACGTTGGGGTGTTACCATTAACCTGGTTTGGGCCTGGATCATCACCATACCTATTTCGGCGCTGATAGCAGCCGGTGTATTTGCATTGTTACATTTCTTTGCATAAACAAACAGGCAGTAATTTTGTTAGCTTTACTTAAATATGAAAACAAGACTACTTATTATTCCCGCTTTAATAGCTTTCATTACATTAAGCAGTTGTGATACATTGAACCAGGTAGCTAACGCCACCGTTCAAAACCAGGGAACACCATCATCACTTGAAATTGGCAATGGTTTAAAACAAGCCCTTGAAATAGGAACAGGAAAAAGCTCTGATCAACTATCGGCAGTTAACGGATTCTTCGGCAATGCGGCTATCAAAATCCTTTTTCCGCCCGAAGCTCAAAAAGCTGAAAAAACTTTACGCAGCCTTGGCTTAAACAGCCTTTGCGATAATGTGATCCTTTCGCTTAACCGTGCGGCCGAAGATGCTGCAAAGCAGGCAAAACCTATTTTTGTTGATGCTATAAAGCAAATGACCCTGCAAGATGTTACCAACATTTTATTAGGTAATCAGGATGCAGCGACACAATATTTTAAACGTACAACTACTGCAAAATTAAGCCTGCAATTCAAACCCGTTATCCAGGGAAGCCTAAACAAGGTAAATGCTACCAAGTATTATACCGACGCTGCGCAGGCTTACAATAAGGTTCCGTTTGTATCAAAGCTTAACCCCGATATCAGCGATTATGTAACTCAAAAAGCCATCGACGGTTTATTTGTAGAGATAGCGAAAGAAGAGCTTAACATCCGTCAAAACCTTGGCGCACGTACAACACCATTATTGCAAAAAGTATTTGCTTTTGCTGATAAGAAGAAAACTACCGGACAATAAAACCAGAAATCAAGACATAAAAAATGGCAGTGTTAATTTAACTAACACTGCCATTTTTATTTATAGCGATTTTTATTTCTGCTTTTGGAACTTAACCTTTACAGTAACAACTTCGGGTTTGTTGTTGGAACTGCCAACCCATGAAGGGCCATTTTTAATCAATTCAATAGCCTTTTGATCAGCTGTTTCATTCAGCCCTTTTTTGATATTGAACTCGTCGGTTATACCACTCGGAAATACGGTAAATGTTACGGTAACTGTACCCGTTGTATTATCAGGCAATACTGCATTGGTTTGCAGGTATTTTTTCAGACTGCCCCAGCCCAACTGCGGGTGTGCCGCCGTGACGCTTACCTCACCATTGTCATCATCTCTTTTAGATGTAGTTACTACCACTTCACTCAGCGCCCTTGAATCAGGCTTAAGCGCTACTTTAACACTATCACCCCGTGTGGCATTAACCTGCCTTGGTTCATAGCCTATATAAACCACATCAAGCGTGGCTTTATCAGCCGGCGAGCTGAGCGCAAATTTGCCGTTTACATCAGTTACCGTGCTGCGATTAGTGCCTTTTATCCTGATAGCTGCACCAATTAAAGGAGAACCATCATCCCTTGAAATAATGGTACCGGCGATATACAAAGATTCAGCCGCGGCTTTACTGCTAAGCCCGGGTGCTGGTGAAGATGTAACACCATCAACCTTTCCCGGTAATTTATATTGCATCGGAGCTTTTGCTTTTGCCACGGTTGTATTAGCCCTTAGCAATATTGACTCCGAACCCGTAGTATCTTTTTTGGTGGGCGATGCTGTATAGCCAAACACAATCCGTTCACTTAGCCCCACTGCCGGAGCTTCTTTTAATATATCTTTATCTTTAGCAGCAGGTTCCGCAGGGGCTATCTGCATAGTGTTGCCGGCAGACGGAACAACATTGTTTGATGCTGTCTTATTATCGGCAGCCGAGATATCCTGCTGATAAAGCGCGTTAGCCGAAGGCTTTCCCTTTCTTGTTTTTTTATTTACAGCGATTAAAGGCGCTTGTACTGTTCCAACGGGATTTGCATTAGCTTTTTTAACGGTATCCCCGGTTTTTATTGTATCTGTAGCAGCTATTAACGGCGGAGTAGAATTTCTGTTTTCTGTGATGTTATTGCTTTGCAATTCGGTTTTGGCCGATCTGTTAAGATAAAGCCCTCCCAAGCTTAATGCAATTAAAACCGAAGCAGCAATGGGCCAAACGGTCCATGGAATAACCCGGTCTTTCTTTTGTTCTGTACGCTGTTGCAGCCTCGCTGTTAGATCAGCAAGGTTTAACTGTTGACTTGTCCCCATGTTTTCATATCCTTCCAATGCATCCATCAAAAAAGGGTCGTTTAGTGCCTCCATTTCCATTTGGTGCATAGCACGGTCATCAAGCTCTCCGTTGAGATACTTCTGTATTCGCAATATATTTGCCTTTGTACTATGCACTGTTCCGTTCGAGGCAAATCTTCAAATTCCTTTTACCGTTCTGGATATAGCTTTTCACCTCATTTAAAGTATACCCAGTTATATCGGCAATTTCTTTATAACACTTCTCTTTTAAATAAAACAGGTCGATGCTTTGTTTTTGTCCACCTGTAAGCCTTGCTATACAGTGCTCTAAAGCTTTCAATGCCTCTTCCCGGTTATTATCATCAGGATGCAAAAACGGGGTAAATTCCATAACCTCATCTAAATTAACCAACTCCATCTTTTTACCGCTCCGCAACTGCATCAAGCAATAATTACGCCCAAGTACATAAACCCAATTCCTGAACTGGTTAATTTCATGCTTTTTAACCTTATCAACCAGTTCCTCAAAAATGCCCATTACCGCATCTTTAGCCAGTTCCTCATCTTTCAGATATTTAAGGCAAACGCCATAAACAAGGGGCATATACCGTTCATATAAGTTGCCCAAAACAGTTAGGTTACCGCTTGCGCGATAATCACTAAGTAGTTCCTCGTCTGTTGATTTCCCCGGTTTCTTGGGTTTTATAAATAGGTTCATTAAACATACAAAATTAATTTATTAAAACGGTTTATGGAAATTAACTGACTGCAGATAGCTCTATTTAAGCGAAATAGACTGATAACAAAGTATTTTTCACATAGATTATGCCAAAATAACGCGATCAAACTATACAACGAACAGGAATAAACATCAGAAAAAAGGGCTAAAAAATAAAAGAGCGATACCATAAAGCATCGCTCTTTTACAAATACAATTACCAGTGATTATCTTGCTGGTTGTGGTTTTGGAAGTTCTTTGCGCGGGATCATTTCGGCACGTTGTGAAGTATGATAAACGAACGAAGCTACAATCGTCGCGGCTTGTTTTAGGTCGTCCTCTATGAGGCGATCGTAAGTATCCTGGTTACTATGGTGGGTACGCGTGCCATAGTCTATTGCATCTTGGATAAACTGAAAGCCAGGAATACCCACAGCATCAAACGACAGATGGTCGGTACCGCCTGTGTTACGGATGGTAAGTGTAGTAGCGCCAAGATCTTTAAATGGCTCAAGCCATGCTTTGAAAATAGGAGCTGCCGCCGAGTCGCCCTGCAAGTATACACCACGGATCTTGCCCGTACCATTATCCAGGTTATAATAAGCCGAAAGTTTTGCCTGCTCGGGTTTTAAGTCCATGGTTTTAGGGTCGCCAAAATGGTTGGCCACGTAACCGCGCGAGCCGAATAAACCTTGCTCTTCCGAACTCCATAAAGCAATGCGGATAGTACGTTTGGGCTTGAAGTTGATGGCTTTTAAAATACGCATGGCTTCCAGCATTACCGCGCTGCCAGCCGCGTTGTCTGTTGCACCAGTAGCCGCATGCCACGAGTCAAGGTGACCACCGATCATTACTACCTGGTCTTTCAGTTTTTTATCCGTACCCGGAATTTCCGCTACTACGTCATACCCCTGCAGGTCATCTGTAATAAATTGTGTTTTGATATCGGCCTCCAATTGCACCGGCTGTCCACCTTTTATAAGGCGTACAATGCGCTGGTAATCTTCGCTGCTGGTTTCAAGCTCAGGTGCTACCGCTTTGGCGGTATCGGCGTACGAAGCGCCGTTGGTGGTAAACACTGTACCATCGGTACCGCGGGCCTGGCTTAATACTAAGCCTGCCTTTTCATCAACCAGGAACTGGCTTAGTGTCGCCCTGAACGCACGCAATTTACGAAAAGTAGCCATCTGGGCTGCATCTGCAGCATTCCGGCGCGGGCCCTCTGGGGTAGCCTTTGCATTGGCCATTTCGGCAAGCTCTTCATCCGTGTATCGGGCAGCATCAACTTTCCAGGTACGCTCTGTCGGGGCTTTGGTATCGAATATCACAATTTTGCCGGCCAGTTTGCCTTTGTACTGCTCAAGCTCGGCCGCCGAATCAGCTTTGAGCAGCATTACCTCACCTTTGATTAGACCGTTTGTACCCGGCGTCCAGGCTTTGGGGATGGCGATAATAGCATGATAGTAGGGAACGGTGATGGCAGCATAGTTTTTTTGAACTTCCCAGCCTTTGCCAAATTTACCCCAGGCTTCCAGTTTTGCATTGGCCATTCCCCAGGTTTTGAGCTGATTAACCGCCCAATTCTGAGCGCGTTTTAAGCCGGGGGAGTTGGCAAGCCTCGGCCCCGAAACATCAGTAAGGTAAAAGGCCGTTTCCATTACTTTTGAATGGTTAAGTCCTTCTTCCCTTATTTTTTGAACCATGGCGGCATCAACAGGCTCCTGTGCAAATGCGGGTACTGCAATACCCGCCGCGATAAAACACGAAAAGAGTAGTTTTAATTTCATATACAATAAATTATAAGATCAGTTAGTAACAAACCTATTTATTATAATTTAAAATTGAGGACAGGTTATGTTAACAAATTTGTTACATGAAATTGAATTACTAAGATCTCCGTCCGGAGTTACATAGCATAGGGCAATGTCGGATATTGTCTTGTAATTGTACACCGGGTCAAGGCTACTCCCCCGTCACTGTTCAACTTTGCAAGTGTGAACACTTAGCGTTTTCTTCTAAAAAATCACCATTGATAATCAGGTATTTATAATCCTTAAAAATCAACACCAAACCACCATGAACAAACCAACACTGATAACCAAATAGTTACAAAATTTCGGTTTAAAAAGTTGAACACCCTATTTTTAAAAAATGAACACTGACAAAATGTTGTCGGTAATTTATTGACGTTTAGCGATACTGCTCTTAAGACCTTGTTAAAGTATAAATTTTCACTTGATATTATTTAAACGAAATACTTATTTTCATTCAAGGACGTTATCTTACCATATACTTAAACCTATCTTAAATCAATGACAACCATCGCTAATTATGCGGCTCTTAGAAGCTACGCTTACACCCCAGGAAATGAATCTGTTTTTGTTGAAGGCTACTCCACTACCGGAGACGGCGGGCAAGGTACTTTTAATTGGGACCCTTCCGGCACAGAAGCAGACAACGACGGAACCATTATAATAGTTGGTTCCACCACGCCCGGACGATGGAAACGGCTATATTCGGGTAGTATTGATCTACGCTGGTTTGGCGCGAAGAATGATGGCAGCGCCGATGTAACATCTATATTAAACAATGTAATTGCATTTGCTGATACTGTCCCTTCAGCAATCTCTTTTATCGGATCCTATTTGGTTAATGGCACTGTAAATATTAATAATGCGGTTACTCTTGAAGGTGTCAGCAACCAGTCTGTCATCACAGGTACAGGTGTTCTTTCATTTAGTTCAGGCAGTACCGGCGGCACCATATGTGGAGTTACTTTCACCGGGGCCCGCATTGCAATCAATTGCAGCGATGTTACTATTTGCAATTGTATTTTTAACTCAATAAATGATAATGCCATTAAATTAACAGGCACTAATAACAATGTGCTGATTTTAACGAACACGTTTACTAACATAAATCCAACCAGCGACGCTACTTTTAACTCGACAGGACGGGCTGTTTATAAAACTGTAACCAATCCCCAGGGTACAAGCGACCAGTTACGTATCATCAATAATTTAATTGACGGGATAAATTCGGGTTCTTGTATTTTTATAAGTGGCTTAAGCACCAACATCCTTATTACTGCCAATATTATAAAAAACACCATGGGCCAGGGTGTTGAATTTTATATGGCCAGTTATGATTCAACCGGCCGGGTGCTGAACAACCAATTTTACGGAATTGGCAAGGGTCGCATGAGTGGCGTAACATCACCTTATATCGGAGGGAAGGGTTGTAATGCAATTTATGCGGGCCAATATCAAGGCGGTACCGGGCCATTTATAGGTATCGATGTTGCGGGTAACCACATTGATCTTTGTTATGAGAACGGCATCGAAGGAGCATTCAACCTGATCTCGAATAATTATGTAAAAGATACCGGTTATGATCTGATAAATTTTCCAACGGAAAGTCCCGAAGGTATTTACGATGGCCATATTATAACAAACAACACCATTATAAATCCGGGTAAAAACGGGATCTATTATGCCACTGCCGGATCAATCACAGACCGGATTATTACAGATAATTATATTTTTAACCCTAAGGGAACTGATTCGGGTATAAACCTGCTAATTACTGGAAGTACCAAAGCCACCTACTCCAATTGTCAAATTGAAGGCAATATCATCGATGGTTTTGATAATGCCATATATCTCAGAAATCTTGAACTGTATCAAAATGTTGGCCTTTCATCAAATGAGGGTGTTAATTGCAATTACTTTTTTAAGGATGCGGCAGGATTTGGCCTGGATCTAAGAAATGAAGGGTCGATAGCGACAAATATATTGCAAAACCAATTGTTTAGTCAGTGGACGGGTACTGTGCCGGATAACTGGACATTATTAAATGGTACCATTCTTAAAGTAACTGATGCCGATAACGACGTTGTACCTAAAATCACGGCTACTGATGCCTTTCATGGCAGGCTGGTTCAAGGTAGTATGTCTTTCCCCACATTAGTGACAGGGAACCGGTTCTTACTTTTTCAGATCACCGCAATGGGTAGCGCGGATTTGCTACTCCGGATCACAGTATATAACAGCGACGGAACACTCTCAAGCACGGTATCCAGCTTTGTTACCTCAGGTATTTCATCTACCGCCTATACAGTATATAATTGTTTATACAACATTCCATCTACACATATTCAGATAGAGATCGGCACAAGCGGCGTCTCCGGAACCTGGGTTCAATTCAAGAATATACAGACATACTTTGTTGATAAGTTGCCACATTAATTTCGTCATAGTCAATCTGCCAAAGTTTAGCGATGGTCGAATTGGCATTAATTTAATCTCCCCAACAAAAAAAGGGCTTATCTTTTCAGATAAGCCCTTCAATATTTAAAAGCTATTTATTTACAGCTTGCGTTTAACTTCTACGTTTTCGTAAGCTTCAACAATGTCGCCTACTTCAATGTTGTTAAAGTTGTTGATGTTCAAACCGCACTCGTAACCTGCGCTTACTTCTTTCACGTCATCTTTAAAGCGTTTCAGTGAAGCCAGTTCGCCGGTGTAGATCACCACACCATCGCGGATGATGCGGATTTTGCTGTTACGGTTAATTTTACCATCCAATACCATACAACCTGCAATAGTACCCACCTTGCTGATTTTGAAGGTTTCGCGGATCTCAACGTTAGCCACAATCTTCTCCTCAAAGGTTGGTGCAAGCATACCTTCCATCGCCGCTTTGATCTCGTTGATCGCGTCGTAAATGATCGAGTACAGCCTGATATCTATCTGCTCAGCTTCGGCCAGTTTGCGGGCACCACCTGAAGGGCGTACCTGGAAACCGATGATGATCGCATCAGATGCCGATGCCAGCAATACGTCTGATTCGGAGATCTGACCTACTGCTTTCGATATAATGTTCACCTGGATCTGCTCGGTTGACAGTTTCAGTAATGAATCTGACAAGGCCTCGATAGAACCATCCACGTCGCCTTTAACGATGATGTTAAGCTCCTTGAAGTTACCAACTGCCAAACGACGGCCGATCTCATCAAGGGTGATATGTTTCTGTGTACGTAAACCCTGCTCACGCTGTAATTGCAAGCGTTTGTTGGCAATTTCACGTGCTTCAACTTCGCTTTCAAGCGCGTTGAACTTATCACCCGCTGTTGGCGCGCCCTGCATACCCAATACCTGTACCGGTGTTGATGGTCCCGCTGAGTCAACACGCTGACCACGCTCATTGGTTAACGCTTTTACACGACCGCTATAGCAACCTGCCAATATCGGATCGCCCACTTTTAAGCGACCTGCCTGTACCAGGATGGTGGTAACAATACCACGGCCTTTATCTAAAGCAGCCTCAATAACAGTACCTACGGCACGTTTTTTAGGGTTGGCTTTCAGTTCAAGTAATTCGGCTTCAAGCAATACTTTTTCCAATAACAGGTCAACATTTAAGCCGGTTTTGGCCGAAATTTCCTGCGACTGGTATTTACCGCCCCACTCTTCAACCAAAATATTCATAGCCGAAAGTTGCTCCCTTACCTTATCGGCATTGGCACCCGGTTTATCAATTTTGTTGAAAGCGAAGATGATTGGTGCGCCTGCAGCCTGCGCGTGGTTTATGGCCTCGCGGGTTTGCGGCATCACGCTATCGTCGGCAGCTATCACTATAATTACAATATCTGTAACCTGTGCACCCCTTGCACGCATCGCGGTAAACGCTTCGTGACCCGGTGTATCCAGGAAGGTGATCTTACCTTTATTATCAGGTAATGTTACTTCGTAAGCACCAATGTGCTGGGTTATACCACCCGCTTCACCACCAATCACGTTGGTTTTACGTATAAAGTCGAGCAATGAAGTTTTACCGTGGTCAACGTGGCCCATGATGGTTACGATTGGTGCACGTGGTACCAGATCGGCCGGATCATCAGGCTGGTCAAGGTTGGCTTCCTCATCCTGCGGTTTCACAAATTCAACCTGGTAGCCAAACTCATCGGCCACAATTGAAAGTGTTTCGGCATCAAGCCTTTGGTTGATGGAAACGAACATGCCAAGGCTCATACATGTTGAAATAATCTGGGTTACAGATACATCCATCATGCTTGCCAGCTCGTTTGCTGTTACGAACTCGGTAACCTTCAATACTTTTGACTGAAGTTCCTGTTCCATTGCCAGTTCTTCGGCACTTGCAGCAACGTCATCACGTTTTTGACGACGGAATTTAGCACGCTGTGCAAACTTGCCCGACTTACCTGCGCCGCTTAAGCGTGCAAGTGTAGCCTTGATCTGGTCTTGTATATCCTTTTCTGAAGGTTCTTCCTTCGGTGTGGTATGCTGTGGAGGATTGTTACGATTGTTCCTGAAATCAGGACGATTACCGCCACCTCCGTGGTGACCTCCGCCCCCCTGGTTAGGGCCGCTGTTTCCTGGTGCACCGTGTGTACGGTTCCTGAAATCAGGGCGATTAGGGTTAATGGTGCCACCACCACTAGGCTGCTGGCCTTGCGGATGGTTACCACCACCGCCTTGCTGCTGACCATGCGGATGGTTACCGCCGCCACCTTGCTGCGGGTTGCCCTGGTTATCTTTACGCTTACGTTTGCGTTTATGATCGGCCGCGTTATTATTTGAATTTGATGATGAAGCCACCGGGTTACGCTTTGGCGCATTAACCGGCAACTGGATCTTACCAATAATGTTTGGCCCTGTTAAACGCTCGGCTTTAGCACGGATCACATCCGGTTCCTGGCTTTCATCAGCCGCTGGTGCTGCCGGTGTTTCAGGAGCTGCCGGAGGTGTTGCAACCGGTGCTTTTTCAGCAACAGGAGCTACAGGTGCTTTCGGCTCTTCTACCTTAGGTGCCTCTACAACCGGCGGAGCAACAGGTGCTGCAGGTTTCGGCGCTTCAGCCTTCGGAGGTTCCGGAGCAACAGGTGTTACCGGTTTTGGCGCTTCAACTTTTGGCTCGGCAGGTGCCGGGGCCGGTGTTGGCACAGGGGCCTGTGCAACAGGCTCTGGCTGCTTAACAACTTCCACTGGTTTTTCCACAGGCTTCTCTGCCTGAGGTTGTGGCTTAGCATTCAGGTTATTAAGGTCAATTTTTCCAACTACCTTAACCCCAGGTAATACGTCATTGCGCTCATCAGAACGTGCAGGGGCTTGTGCTGCCGGAGCAGGCTCGGCCGGTTTGGGTTTCTCAACCTGCGGCTGTGCAAAATGCCCTGTATTCTTGATCAGTATCTCTTCGTTCTCAAAATCGCGCGAACGGCGGTTCTCAACCGGCTTTTCAGGAAACTGTGCAGCAGGCTCTTCTTTCCTTATCTTTCCGATACTGATCTGCTTAGCTTCCTCCTTAATACTTTTGTCAACAGCAAACTCCTTTAACAGGGCATTGTACATGTCGTTATCCAGCTTGGCCATAGGATGCTTGTCAACCTTGTATCCTTTGGTAGCTAAAAAATCGACAAGGGTACCCATGCCAATGTTCAGTTCTTTTACTGCTTTAATTAATTTTATGGATTTGTCTTCTGACATTTAATATTACTTTCTCTGCTTATTTAAGTGCAAAAATACGATTTTAATTTTGCTTATTACGCTTATTCAAACTCCGCATTCAATATTGATAACACTTCTTTTACTGTTTCTTCCTCTAAATCGGTACGTTTTACCAATTCTCCAACGGTTAAGGCCAGTACTGATTTTGCTGTATCTAAACCAATACGTTTAAATTCATCAATGATCCAGCCTTCAATCTCGTCAGAAAATTCTTCAATATCCACATCCTCGTCATGCTCATCAGCCTCACGGTAAACATCAATTTCGTAGCCTGTTAATTTTCCTGCCAGCTTAATATTGTGCCCGCCACGACCGATAGCTAATGATACCTGGTCGGGTTTCAAATACACGGCAGCTGTTTTTTTCTCATCATCTAACTTAATAGAGGTGATTTTTGCAGGCGATAATGCACGCTGGATATATAACTGAACGTTGTTGGTAAAGTTAATAACGTCGATATTTTCATTTTTTAACTCACGTACAATACCGTGGATACGTGAACCCTTCATACCTACGCAGGCACCTACCGGATCGATACGATCGTCGTATGATTCAACCGCCACTTTAGCGCGTTCGCCTGGTTCACGTACAATTTTCTTGATGGTAATTAAGCCATCAAAAATCTCAGGAACCTCAAGTTCAAACAAACGCTGTAAAAACTCAGGCGCTGTACGCGAAATGATGATCTTAGGGTTGCTGTTCAGCATATCTACCTTTGATACAACAGCTTTAACACTGTCGCCTTTCTTAAAGTAGTCGGCCGGGATCTGCTCTGTTTTTGGCAGCAACAGCTCATTGCCTTCGTCATCAAGTACCAAAGTTTCTTTTTTCCAAACCTGGTAAACCTCGCCTGTAACAATTTCACCTACGCGGTCTTTATATTTTTTGAAGATCTCGTCTTTCTCTAATTCCAGGATCTTTGAAACCAGCGTTTGGCGGGCGGCTAAGATAGCACGGCGACCAAAGCTTTCTAAAGTGATCTGTTCAATATAGTCATCACCAACCTCAAGGTCGGCGTCATACAAATGAGCTTCGGCAAGTTCAATTTCCAGGTCGTCGTCTTCGCTAAAGCCATCTTCCATAACTTTACGGGTACGCCAGATCTCTAAGTCACCGTTGTCGGTGTTCACAATTACGTCGCAATTTTCGTCCGTACCATACTTTTTCCTGATCATGCTTCTGAAAACGTCTTCCAGTACGCTCATCATGGTAGGGCGGTCAATGTTCTTGAAATCTTTAAATTCCTGAAAAGAATCAATTAAATTAATATTGCTCATTTTTTACTTAAATGATATTAAAACCTTTGTTTCTGTTATTTGATCAATCGGGATAACGCTTTCAATAACCTGCGCCTTTTTCCCTTTTTCTTTTACTTTTTCTTCGATGGTGATAGCATCTTCGGTAAGGCCCGTCAATGTACCTTCGCGCTTGGCGCCATCTTTCATTTTAATGCCCAGGTTACGCCCAACATTTTTGGCATATTGCCTCGGCGACGACAGCGGAAAATCAATACCCGGCGATGAAACCTCCAGGTTGTAAGCGGTTTCGATCACGTTTTCCTCTTCCAGATGGAAGCCTACATGCCTGCTTACCTGCACACATTCATCAATACCGATACCATTATCGCCATCAAGCAGTATAATAAGCTTCCCGTTCGAGTGCATTTTGATATCCACTATAAACAGGTTCGGCTTATCCGCTATTTTCTCTTCTACCAGTTCTTTTACCCTTTTTTCAATATTCATTACCCACCGGTGTTTTTGACAGAATAATTTTGATTGATAAAATAAAAGAGGGGACTAATTGCCCCCTCTTTTATTAACGGTTGCAAATATAATCAAAAATATTAAATTTTCAAGCATCCGGATAGTTTATTGCTTAAAAATCAAATCTGTATAGTGTAGCGTTCCGGGTTTGCTATGGCTTTTTATCAAATTGGTAAGCGTACCACCTGCACCAAAATCATAATAACGAAAAAAATAGGTTTGCTGTGTGCTGAAAGCCGTATCAGGTGTAAAAATAACTACATTATCTTTAGCTACATAGCGTCCCGGCTGTACAGGCTGCAGGTTTTTCAAAGTGGTATCGGCAGGCATACGGTAAACAGCCATGAGGGTTTGCCAGGCCGTTGCCGATGAGTCGCGGCTGATTTCATTAATAATAGCCGGATCAAAGCCTGTTATCTGCAATGCTTTTCCGTTATTAACAGGACTAATAGTTACTACTGCTTTGGTTGATGTTTCGGCACAACTGAATAAAAACAATAGCAGTAGTAATAAAGGAAAAACTTTTTTCATTTGGCAAGATAGGTTTATTGTAATAAAAAGCGGATATTTCTGTTTACAATACAAAACCTGTCACAATTGAAACTGAGACCTTTATTCCTGATCATATCGATATTTTTTTGCTGTTTTAAAGTTAATGCCGGGGCACCCCGGATAGACCTTAACCGCGTTAAAGCCAAGGCCCAACAAAGCCTTACATTTTGCCGGCAACGGGGGTACAACACCCGGTATTGCATTTTAATTGACATGTCGTTGCCTTCGGGGATTAGGCGTTTTATGGTATGGGATTTTAAGAAGAACGATACACTGATGAGTGGACTGGTAAGCCATGGCTGTGGCCGTAACCCATGGAATGGCGTATGGTCAAAAGATAAACCATCATTTAGTAATATGGATGGCAGTCATTGTACCGCCCTGGGCAAATACGAAATAGATGGCCGGGCCTGGAGCGCCTGGGGAATTCATGTAAAATATTACTTAAACGGATTGGAGGGCAGCAATAATAATGCACTGGCAAGGCAAATTGTTTTCCACTCCTGGGAACGGGTTGCCGAAAATGAAGTTTTCCCCAATGGCACGCCCGAAGGCTGGGGTTGCCCTGCTATCTCCAATAACATCATGAAGGCCGTGGATGCTTTGTTGAAGAAGCAGAAGAAACATGTATTATTATGGATCTATCAATAAGCATCGCCTGCTTAATCTCCCTAAAAAACATTCTTTCATAACAAGCTTGCAACATTCAAAAAAAGCTTAACTTCATTGCATGTTTATAGCAGTATTAGGAGTTATTGTACTCATTGTGGGTATAGTGCTCAAACGTTCGCCCGAACCGGCCGGCCGCTTTAATGGCGTAGTAACCGCTGTGGGTATTGCCATGGTGGTACTTGGCTTGCTCCTCAACATATTTAAAGTTATTGAACCGGGCAAAGTAGGGGTTCAAACCCTGTTTGGCAAGGTACAGGACCAGGTACTTGAAAGCGGTTTACATATCATAAACCCGGTTGTGGAGATCACTACCTTTGATGTTCAAACCCAAACCTATACCATGAGCGCGGTTAACAACGAAGGCCAAAAGGAAGGTGATGATGCTATCCGCGTGCTTTCATCAGATGGATTGGAGGTTACCATCGATCTTTCCGTACTATACAAAGTAAAGCCCGACAAAGCCCCTTACATTATGCAGAACATTGGCGAAAACTATGTAGATAAGATCGTTCGCCCGGTTTCGCGCACCGCAATTAGGGATAATGCTGTTGCCTATGCTGCTGTCGACCTGTATTCAACCAAGCGGCAGGAGTTCCAGGATAAAATAAACCGTTATATTACAGCCAGTTTTGAAAAACGCGGGCTGGAACTGCAGCAGATCCTGGTGCGCAACATCACCCTGCCGGCCTCAGTACGGGCTAGTATCGAATCAAAGATCAATGCCGAGCAGGACGCCCAGAAAATGGAGTTCGTATTGCAAAAGGAACGCCAGGAAGCTGAACGTAAACGAGTGGAAGCACAAGGTATTGCCGATTACCAGCGAATCCTTTCAACCGGGTTATCAGACAAGCAACTGCAATATGAGGCTATAAAAGCACAAAAAGAAATAGCGCTTTCGCCCAATGCCAAGGTTATAATTATTGGCGGCAAAGGAGGCAACCCTATCATGATAAATGACAAATAGAGCGTAATTAGTATTAATCCGCTTTGTATGCTTTCAAAACTGTCCTTTCCTTACCTTCTGCGGGCCAAAGGGTAATTTTGTAATGATCGGTGCCTTCGTCCTCATCGGGGTTCACGTTCTTTACAGCATACGAATAAATGCGTACCCGATATCTTGCCGGGGTAACGATGGCTTTCAGGATAATTTTGGTATCCGGAAAATTCAGGATCTCCACAATACCGGAACTTAGTTTTACGCTGCCTTCTACAACATGATCGTATCTACTGAAATCTTTTTCGGTATCGGCAGTGTTGAGCACATTAAGTTCGGCCCGTACGTGACCATAACTGGCAATCTTAATACCAATGATATCTTCAGTAGTACCTAAGCGCGCATTTTGGGCATCGCTGTTCCAAAAGGTAGTATCGCCGGTGGTACCGGTAAATGCCGAATCGCACAGGTAAAATTGATTATGGGTAGTAAAAAAATCAAGATTGTATTTACCCGAGGGGCGCATGGAGAAAGCAAAGACCGCAGGCAATACCAAAAGAAATACAAGTAAGACTGAGCGTTGTTTTTTTTGCCTTTTCATTGATAAGGCAAGTTACAAAAAAGATAAAAGCAATGCCTTTCAAGCAATATAATTCTCCCAGAAACCAAAAACGCATCACCTGCATCTCCCATCATACATATTTAACCTGCATAGCGGGAGACGCATGTGATTCGTCTCTACAAAAAGCCCTCCCCAATGGGGAGGGTTGGGTGGGGTTATTTCTCGTTACTCATTGAATAAGGCACATCGGCATCTTTGGTGCCGCGGTCTTTATTCGGGGTAGCCTGCATATCAAAATCAAGCACTGCTCCATTTAATAAACCTTTGTGGCTTAACCAATTGTTGGTATATGGCTTACCGTCAACAGTAAGTGTATTTACATACCTGTTTTCGTTGCTGTTTTTTGGCGCGTTTATAGTGATGGTTTTGCCATTCTCTAAATTAACAGTCACTTTTTTAAACAGCGGAGCACCTAAAACATACTGATCACTGGCCGGGGTAACCGGGTAAAAGCCCATGGCTGAGAAGATATACCAGGCAGAAGTTTGGCCGTTATCCTCGTCGCCGCAATAACCATCAGGTGTTGCCCTGTAAAGCCTGTTCATAGCTTCGCGAACCCAGTATTGGGTTTTCCATGGCTGGTTTGCATGATTGTATAAGTAAATCATGTGCTGAATTGGCTGGTTACCATGCGCGTACTGGCCCATACCTGCAATCTGCATTTCGCGGATCTCGTGGATCACGCCACCATAATAACTGTCATCAAATACTGGCGGCATTTCAAACACCGAATCCAATTTAGCTGCAAATTGCTGCTTGCCGCCCATCAGGTTTATTAAGCCCTGGATATCATGGAAAACGCCCCAGCTGTAATGCCAGCTGTTCCCTTCTGTAAAGGCATCGCCCCATTTAAACGGATTGAAAGGGGTCTCAAATGAGCCGTCCTGGTTTTTACCGCGCATCAGTTTAGTTTGCGGATCAAAAATATTACGGTAGTTCTGACTGCGTTTTTTGTAGATCTCGATTTCCTTTTTTGGCTTGCCAAGGGCTTTACCTAACTGGTAAATCGCAAAATCGTCATAAGCATACTCGAGCGTACGGGCAGCGTTTTCGTTGATCTTAACATTATAAGGTACATAACCCAAAGTGTTATAATACTGCACACCACGGCGACCGGTTGCATTAGGGCCTTCGTTGTTAGCGCCGTGTTTAAGGGCCTGATATAATGTTTCGATATCATAACCACGCAAACCTTTCAGGTAAGCTTCGGATACTACCGATGCTGAGTTATTGCCGATCATACAATCAGCATAACCCGGGCTCGACCATTCGGGCAGCCAGCCGCCTTCTTTGTAATCGTTGATGAGGCCTTCCTGCATTTCCTTATTGATAGATGGATAAACCAAATTCAGGAAAGGGTACAGCGCCCTGAAGGTATCCCAGAAGCCGGTACCGGCAAACAGGTAGCCTGGTGCAACTTTGCCGTTGAAAGGACTGTAGTGCACATTTTGCCCGCTGGCATCAACCTCATACATTTTGTTGGGGAAGAAAAGCATGCGGTAAAGGCTGCTGTAAAAGGTGCGGGTTTGGTCGATAGTACCACCTTCAACATCCAAACGGCTCAGGGTTTTGTTCCAGGTATCTTTTGCTTTTTGGCAAGTTGCTGCAAAATCGTCATTACCGAGCTCCCGTTTCAGGTTAAGTTCGGCCTGCTCAATGCTGATGAATGAAGAAGCTACTTTAAGATGGACCTTTTCGTCTTTGGCGGTTTTCAGGGTGATCACTGCACCGGCATGGTTGCCGGTATATTCCAGTTGGCCATCATCTTTTTTCCAATCATGCCATGCCGAAGCCAGCGCGAATGGTTTATCTACATAAATAACAAAATAGTTTTTGAAGTTGGCAGGTACCGCGCCGCTGTTTTTGGTGCTATAACCAACTATCTTTTGCTCGCCGGGGATGATCTTCACATATGAACCTTTATCAAAAGCATCAATTATGATGTGCGAACTGTCGCTTTTAGGGAAAGTGAACTGGAAGCTTGCAGCGCGTTCGGTTGGCGTAATTTCGGTTGTTACGTCATAATCGGCCAGGTAAACGCTGTAATAGTACGGCTTAGATACTTCCGCTTTGTGCGAGAACCAGCTGGCGCGATCTTTTTCGTCCAGTTTTAACGCGCCGGTTTCCGGAAAAACGGAGAACATCCCATAATCATTCATCCATGGCGATGGCTGGTGGGTTTGTTTAAAACCGAGGATCTTATCGGCATCATAGGTATATTGCCAACCATCGCCCATTTTACCGGTTTGCGGTGTCCAGAAGTTCATACCCCATGGCAATGCTACAGCCGGATAGGTATTACCATTGGAGAGCGATGGCTTTGATTGCGTACCCATGAGCGGGTTGATCAGATCGACAGGTGACGACACCTTTTCTTGTGCCGAAAGTGCTGCCGGTAAAAAGGCAAACGCCAGGAGGAGTAACTTTTTCATTTATTATTTGGGTGCTTTATTTTCAAATCGATACAACACAGGTGTTCGGAGGAAATAAAAAGTACGGGACTGTGCGATTCCCTCCTCTGGGAGGGTGTAGGGAGGGGTTCAACGCCATGCATATTTGCTTAGCGAGACGTACAAACCCCTCCCTGCCACTTCACATCCTAACGCACCCCTCCCGAGGGAGGGAATTATTTTTTTTCTTCAGAACAACTATTTATCAAAACGAGGACAATTTTTTTGAGCGAATTACGCAATCTCTTTTCAAAAAAACTTCCGCACATGAAATTTCATGTACGGAAGCATAAACCAACTTTCTCTCAAAAAAGTATCTTTTACCATTTAATACTCACCTTGATACCATCGGGGCTGTTGGCAAAGCCCAGGTATAAGGTTTTTGATGCTTTATCCCATGAGGATTTTACATCAGTAATGGTTTTTCCTTCGCTATCGGTAACTACTGTTTCCTTGGGTTGTGCGGGTAACAGGATCCGGGCGCTGTTTAATGTTTTTATAGGACTTTTGGCCACAAATGTGTAACTGTTTTCCGTTACTGCTTCGTCATAAACCCTGGAGGCAGATGCCAGCACTTTTGGCTGTTTTTTATCTTCAATACGTTTAATCACATATAATAAGGCCTGCTCATTAGGATTGATTGTTTTTTCGGCGAGTACAGGTAATTGCGGATCGAACAGGTCGATAACCGGGCCTTTTACCACGTATGGCTTGCTATCAGCGTTTTCATCCATTACCGAAATAATATCATACGGACCGCGCTCCAGGTACATACTATTTTTAAATTTCAATGTACCGCCATCAGCATCTTTTTCATAAGCCTGTTTAACAGTTTTGATGAAGTTATCATCATTATCAGGTTGCATCACATACTCTTTAGGATTTTGCCTTAAAACGTAAACCGCACCTTTACCAACAGCAAAACGCTGATCACCTCCGGTTGGGTTGATGCCCAACAGTTTAAACAAGTGCTCGGATGGCGCTTTAAAGTTGTTGCCTTTGGTATCCCACCATTCCATTACTGATTGATATGGATCATCATCACGACCTGCATAGATCAGCACGCCACCGTTTTTAACCCACTCGGCTAAATGCTCATGAACCTCGGCCGATACCGGTTTCATGTTAGAGTAACTCATCACCAAAACTTTGATATCCTTAAGCGAAGCAGGGTAGCCCAGGTTTTCCATGTGCACGGTTTGTACCGGCACGCCGCGTTTTACCAAAGGCAGGGTTTGTCCGTAAAAATTGGAAAACTGCGGATCTTCAAAGCCGTTATGCGTAGGGAAACGCTGGAACATCAGTGTATTGCTCATCAACACACCAATGCCGTTTACGCCCGATACCTTATTGGTTGACACAGGCATATCATTCAGCGCATTCACCATGATCTGCATCTGGGTAGAGTAAAATTGCGGGATCAGTATTTTTTCATTGGTACCTAATACCGGGTAAGGATGGGTGTAGATCCTTTCGGGCCATGGCATTACCTCGTAGTCGGCAACCATTGGATATAATAACTTGGCAGTGAAAGTAGCCTGGTAATTGCGTTTGTAGTCGCTCCAATCATGCACACGGTCTTCAATCGGGTCGGTCAGGAAAAATACTTTGCGACCGGTTGGGGCCGTCATAGATACTACCGAACCATATTCAAGGAAGGCGTTTTCAAACACACGTTCCTTTTCTTTGCCATTAAAGTAAGTAGGCTCGCGTGAGGTACCTGTCCATACCTGGGCAATGTAGCCGTCGATACCCGGCAATGAAGCCAGGCTTGCCTCCGGACTAACAATTTGCCATGACGAATAGTTTACCAGCGAGTGCGTAGCGATGAACACCTTAATGTTCATGCCCTTGCTTTTACCGTATTCTTTGGCGTATGATGATACCTGTTTTATGGTTTCGTAATACAGGTTGTATTTTAACTTGTTGGATAGGTAAGTATTTTCAGGGGATGCATCCTGCGGTTTCCAGGGGAAGCCGTAATATTTTTGCCATTGGTTTTTAAAGCCGGCGCTGTAACCCGCGCGGGCCCAAAACTCTGGTTCTTCTAAAAAAATGTTGGTGATACCTACATCTATCACCCGTTTAACCACAGCGGTTTTCATGTATTCGATAAACGAATCATCAGGCACCACGTAAGGCATGTCCTTGCCATGGAAAATTGTATCGCCCCTTTGTGTTACCTGCCCTACACCAAGGTGGTTTTTACCATCCCATTTGCCCAAAAAGTAATCCTTGTAATCGCCCCAGGCAATACCGGTCATGAAATTCACATCATAACCACGGTCGCGCCATGATTTAACGCGTTGTTCAAAGGTCATGTTTGGATGGTCATTGGTGCCATAAACAATGGCAATGTCTGATCGTACATCAATTTCGGGCCTCCAGGGACTGCTGGTTTGAAAAGCAGTTTTCTCTTTCAGGGATACCGGTTTCGGGTTAGGGTCCTGCGCATAAGCGCCGGCAGCAAAGGCAAGTCCGCAACAAAAAAGTAGCGTATTCTTCATAGTTATATTTTATTAAAACTGTGTTTGGGAAGAACCACTCCCAGGCCCCTCCCTCACACAGGTATTCATATTGTTTTACGGAACCTTTACCTCTTTAACGTCGGTATAGTTGTAATAATTAAGGCCATAAGAAACCCTTGCACCTACACGTACAAAATAGCTCCTTTTTCCGGGCAGTTTACCACCAAGTGTAGTAAGGCTAACCGTTTGGCCGATGGTTGCGTTGGCCGCATCGCCGCTAAGTTTAGGCGTATAACGGTTATCGTAATTATTATTGCCCACGTAGTTGTTTGAATTGATAAATACCGCAACGTCGCTCACGTTTTGCTGAAAATTAGGATCGGCAGTTCCGCGGGTAACTTTAAAGCTGGTGGTAATGGTGCCATCTGCATTTAAAACAGGATCGCCTGCCCATTCTATCCTTAAAAATGGTTCAACCGAAAAGTTTACGGTGGTTACATCCTTAACATCAACAGTCTGGCTTTTATCAACAATGGTTTTGCCGTTATTATCAACCTGCACCAATGGCACAAAAGCCCCCTCGGCCGAAATTACATTTTTGCCTGCAAACAGTTTGGTATTTTGATAGGTACCATCCTGAAATGAGGATATATAAAAGGGCGTTGGGTTATCGCTCCAGCTTATTTCCAATAATTTGATCCGGGTGCCCGAGCCCTGTTCTGTTTGCAGGCTTTTACCTGTACCGGCATCTGTTACTGTACCTTTTAAAGTAACATTGGGAGCGGCATAATTATCAACCTTTTTGCATGAGCTGCCTGCGGCAACCAATGCACTTAATGCTATGCTATAAAATAGTTTTTTCATCTCTCTCTTTAAATTAATAACCCGGATTTTGAATTAAATTCTGGCTTTTCTGGATCTCGCCCTGTGGTATTTGTTCATAGTACCAGCGTACATCAAAAGTGTATCTTGAGTTACGCTCATCTAAACGGGCATCAAAGAAATACTTGTTGTCATTAGCCGAATAGAAAGGCATCAGCGTACGGTAAATGGTACTGTTCTGTTCCTTATCGGCAACCCTCCAGCGGCGCATATCCCAATACTGTTTGTTTTCGAAGCCAAGCTCCTTTTTACGCTCTTTACGTACTACGTCGATAGTTAAATTGGCCGTACCGGTCAGCAAGTCGGCACCGGCACGCTCGCGGATCTGGTTGATCTGGGTAAAGGCATCCTGCAGATAGCTTTTATCTGACTGGCCAAGCGCGTTTAACTCAACAGCAGCTTCGGCACGGTTAAGCAAAACTTCGGCATAGCGCAGCTCTATCCAGGTTTGATCGGCACGGTTTTCCAATACTTCAGACGTTGGCTTGTCCGGTACAATGTATTTACGGATAGAGAAACCAGAAACAGAACAGGTGCCGTCACCGGTAAAATAACCACTTAAACCGGCAGGGTTCATGGTTGTACCGTTTGGCAATTTATACGGGGTTTGGCTCGCGTTAGCCGATTGTACAATGTTATCTGTTGGATAATGGGCAGTTGAGCCTGCAGGCAACAGCGGACTAATACCACCTGCCGAAGGGCCGGTATAAATACCTCTGCGGATTTCGATGCTTACACCTTTCATCACATCGCCAGGCAAAACTACAGTTGCCCTTAACCTTGGCTCTGCATTGGTAAACAAGTCCATAGTGTTGGTATACAGGTCATACTTGCCGCCTGTTGTGGTTTTAATAGTACCATCAGCATTTTTAGGGATACCATCAAACAGCTCCACAAAATCTAACGTAGGGTTAACTTCTGAGGAGTAACCATTAGCACCCATTAACTGGCGTGGCACATTATAAGCATCATAACCATGTACTGATTCGGGGTAGTGATACTGGCGAACAAATATGTTTTCGGGGCTCGATGCATCAAAAAACAGGTTAACATAGTTTTGATATTGCGCATTTTTATCGCCTGCGGCCCATGCCTTTTTGTATAAGCTATATTTACCATCAAGTAATGCCGCTGCATCATAAGCCGCTTTAAAGTAAGTAACCGCTTTTGCCGCGGGGATACCGCAAAGCCTGTTTCCGCTGCCATCAACCAACGAGATCTGGTTATATTTAGCTACTGTACCCGCATAAAGCATCGCCCTTGATTTGAAACCGGCAGCCGCATATTTACTGGCCCTGCCTGCCTGGTTTGTTTCAGGCAAATTGGTGTAAGCATAATCCAGGTCAGTGCCTATAAAATCATAGATCTTTTCTTCAGACGAACGGGGGATCTTTAACTCCTCGATGCTTTGCTCCGGATAGTTAAGCACTTTATCAACAAGTGGCACACCACCGTAACGTTTAACCAGCGCAAAATAAGTAGCAGCACGCACAAACCTCGCCTCACCCAACCAGTTATTTACCTGATCGTTGGTAAAGTTACTTGCGTATTTTGGCAGGGTTTCGGCAAAATAGTTGGCATCCCTGATAACCCTGTAGCAATCGCCCCAGGTTGAAAGGCCTGTGTTTTCCTGCATTGATCCATTCTGGTCGCGGCTCAGGGCCTCGCCGGTTGTGGCGCTTGTAGGGCTGATGATCCAGAACATATTTAAACCTCTTTCGGGCGAGTACCTGAAATCTTCAATAGGTAATTCGCTGTACAACCGGGACATGTAGGCCTGGATTCCCGCGGCTGTCGCAAAAACGTCATCGTCTTTAACGATGCTTGGGGGCAGGGTGTCCAGCTTTTTACATGCCGTTGTCCAGCAAAGTAAAAAAGCCAATATCGTATATGTGTATTTTTTCATGATCTGTAATGGATTATAGTTTAACATTTACACCGATTGAATAAATTTTATCTAAGGGGTATAAATAGCCGTAGTTGGCTGATGGGTGCTCAGGGTCAAGATATTTCAAACCGGTAATGGTTAAAATGTTGTACCCGTTCACAAAGATCCTCGCACCTTTAATACCTACCTTTTTAGCTGCTGCGGCAGGGATACTGTAACCAATCTCGGCAGATTTTAACCTCACATAAGCTGCGCTGTGGATATTTGACAACGAGTTAGTATTGGCTGTTGTACCCGTAAGGGCAAATGTACCCGGGGTCCATACGGTGTTAGGATCATAAGGATCGGCCTTAGGATCAGTTGGGTGATACCTGTCCATGAACATTGACAGGGCACTGCCACCACCCCATAGCGGGATGTTCAATTGTTCGATGTAGGATACGTTGATACCAGCAGCTCCCTGCCATACCGTATTGATATCAAAACCTTTGTATGAACCGCCCAGTGTTAAACCAAATGTAGTTGAAGGGGTGCTGTAGTTATTGTTGCTTACGTTTTGTGCTATCGGGTGCACGTCCTGATCATTGATCACACCGTCGCCGTTCCAGTCCTGTAAAATATAATCACCAACTACCGCGTTGCGCGATACAAACTGCGGGCTGTTCAGGATCTGCTGATAGTTTTGGAACTGGCCGTTGGCACCGTAACCCCAGAAGATGTTGTTATAACGGTTATCGTTATTATTATGCCAGTTAAGCTGTGAGTTACCATAAGCTGAGTGTACTTTGCTGATCCATTGCGTGCGGGTATAACCGAATGTACCTTTAACAAAGTAGTTAAAGCTGCCGATGTGATAACGGTGGTTTATTTCAATATCAAAACCCTGAGCACGGTCGCTGTTAAGATTTTCCTGTGGTAAACCTGCACCTACTACACCCGGAAGGTTATCGGCACGGGTATCAAGTAAGCCGCTCCTGTCGCGCCTGAAAGCATCAACAGTTAAGCCTAACAAACCATTCCATGCCTGCAAATCGATACCGGCATTGTAGGTTTTTGCAACATACCAGAAAATGTAAGGATTAGCTATACCACGGCTTTGTGCGCCATTAACAAAAGTACCGTCAAATACCGAGCCCGGAGGCAACCTGTTGTTGTCGCCATCAGCAGGATAATTATAACCGGTAAGATATTGATAAGCGTCAAGACCGGCATCATCACCCAGTTTGGCGTATGATAAACGGATCTTCAGGTCATCAATAAACGAAAGGGCTTTAGCATTTTTCCAGAACCCTTCCTGTGATACCCTCCAGCCTGCAGATGCACCCGGGAAAAAGCCCCAACGCTTGAGCGGTGAGTTTCTTGAACTGGCATCATCCCTGAAGCTAAATTCAACCAGGTATTTCGATTTATAATCATAGTTAACACGACCAACAAATGATTTGGTTACAAAATCATAAGGCCATCCGCCATCAACCGTAGCAGTTTGATTTAACGCGTTACCCGCCGATAGCTGATCAACAGGCAATGATAGTTGACGCTGCGCGTTAAAGTTATCCCCTTTTTGTTCACTCTCTTCATAAAGTGCCAACGCCGTAACGTTATGTCCGCCTTTAAATTGTTTTGCGTAGTTTAATGAAAGCTGCATTAAGCTGGTTGGTTTTTCATAAAACTGACGGGTAACTGAGCCCGGGGTTTGGTTGGCTATCGCGTTATAGGTATTGCTATTAGCATCATAATTATACTGGTTATATGAACGCTGATAAATCTTATTACTTGAGAAATAGTAATCATAGTTATACAAACCTTTAGCACTTAAACCCGGTACAAAAGGCACGTTGTACGTTGCAGATACCGAAGATTGTAACCATTTGTTGCCAATTTGCTTATAACCGTCCACATCAGCATTGGCCATTGCAACCGGGTTTGAACCGTCCACCTCGCCATTGTTCAAATAAGCGGGGTTGTTATTGGCATAGATGCTTTGCGTAGGAACCTGCCTCCAAAATGATCGGATGATCCACCAGGCATCCTGGTAAGGCTGATTTTTTTGTTCAAGCGTACCGCTCAGGTTTACATCAATGGTAAGGTTTTTATTGATTTTGGTGGTAATGTTTGAGCGCAGGTTATATTTCTTGTAGTTCAGGTCGCCGCTTTTAAAAAAGCCATCCTGATCGGTAATACCCATACTTACAAAGTAGCTGCTATTTTCACTTCCTCCTGTAGCATTCAGGTTGTGCTGTTGCTGCGGAGCGCTGTTTGCAAAAACGGGGCTATACCAGTCGGTACTGGTTTTTGTGCCGTTTTTATAGGCAGCAAAGTCAGCATCGGTGTATTTCACCTGCCCTCCGTTAACATTGTGCAAAAGCTGCTCATTAACCAGGGTCATGAAATCAACAGCACCAACAGGTTTTGGCATGTACGATGGGATTTGCCAGCCATAGGTACCTGAATAATTAAGGTCGACTGTACCTTTTTTGCCTTTCTTAGTAGTTACGATAACTACACCATTTGCTGCACGCACACCATAAATAGCGGCCGATGCATCTTTCAGTACCGAAACACTTTCGATATCGTTAGGATCAAGGCGGGAAATGTTATCACGCGGAATCCCGTCAATAACAACCAGTGGGTTACCAAAACCACGGATATCAAAAGCATTGCTGAATGAACCCGGCTCAGATGTGTTTTGGGTGATCCGGACACCGGCTACTTTACCGGCAAGCATGTTCAGCACGTTCTCGTTTTTGGTAGTCACGATCTCGCTGTTAGTAACTGATGCCACAGATCCGGTTACCGTGGCTTTACGCTGGGTACCGTAACCAACCACAACCACCTCGTTCATGTTAGTGGCATTGGGTTGCATTTTAATGTTAATGTTTTTTTGGCTACCTACGCTTACTTCCTGTGCAACGTAGCCCAGGAAACTAAATACCAGTGTTTGGCTTGGCTCGGCATTAATATTGAACTGGCCGTTAACATTAGTAGTTGTACCATTGGGCGTACCTTTCAGCTTAACGCTTACGCCAGGCAGGGGCTGCCCATGCTCGTCATTTACTACACCGGTTATTTTGCTTCCCTGAGCAAAAGCCGAAGTACACATGGCTAAAAATAAAA
This sequence comes from Mucilaginibacter sp. A5337, assembly GCF_059690695.1. Lineage (NCBI taxonomy): Bacteria > Pseudomonadati > Bacteroidota > Sphingobacteriia > Sphingobacteriales > Sphingobacteriaceae > Mucilaginibacter > Mucilaginibacter sp. A5337. Next base: position 41,132 of record NZ_JCAWEC010000011.1, read on the forward strand.
GGGCGGTTATGCAGCATTGAAGCATCCCTTTAATTTTAGCACGATAACGGATGCGATGGCATCCATCATAATTGGTAAAATTTTCGTACATAAATAATTGGTTAATGGGTTTATAACATCTTGCCGTGGGGAAAGCAAAACCATTAAACGAGGATGGTTAGGCCCGCTTAATGCATATCATGTTTTCCATTTGGCGGGACAATGATATAGCGGGTGGTATTAAAACGAGGGTTAAAAAAGGGGTTAATTGGGCTAAAATTTTATTAACCGTACAAAAATTAACCGCTTTTTTAAGCGGAGGAGGGCAAACTAATGAAATACTACCGCAGGTTTAGCGATAGGGGAAGCAATGGGCGCTATGAATAAAACTATGTCATTGCGAGCGTAGCGTGGTAATCGCACGGAAGCGCAGCCGCCCTGTATAGCATGCGATTGCCACGTCGCGCCCGCGCTCATCCCAGTCTCGCTCCTTGCAATGACATGATTTTTTTCTTCTCTGCTGCCGCGGGTTTAGCGATAGCGTAACCCGTGGTTGATATGCGGTAAGCTTTCAGCTTATATCATTAAATGCGGTTCAGCTGAAAGCTGAAATCATGGTTACCACGGGTTGAAAACCCGCGGTAGCATTAAATGCCGAAGGCCTGTCTTGCGATGCAAAACAGGCCTTCGGCTATAGTTCCCCCTTCAGGGGGTTAGGGGGCTAAAACACCCTGCAAAGCAAACCTTTCAAATACTCACCTTCGGGGAAGGAAGCACGTACCGGATGGTCTTCGGGCTGGTGGAACTGGTAGATAAATTGCACTTGTTTACCGGCATCAAGCGCAGCCCAGGCAATTACCTGTTTAAAGGTTTCCATATCCATAGCACCCGAGCAGGAGTAAGTAGCCAGTAAACCGCCTTCATTAAGTAACAGCATCCCTAAACGGTTCAAATCTTTATAAGCACGCGAGGCACGGGTTAATGCCGAACGCGACGGGGCATATTTAGGAGGATCGAGCACAATAACATCAAACTTTTCGCCCTCATCTCTGAATTTACGCAACTGCACATTCACGTCCGACTTAATGGCTGTATGCTTTGTTGCATCCAGTTTATTCAGCCTGATGTTTTCGGCCAGCGTTTCAATAGCCAATGCAGAGCTATCCACACTGGTTACCGATGCAGCACCTTCTTTAAGGCTATTGAGGGTAAAACCGCCGGTATAACAAAAGCAATCCAGTACTTTCTTATTTTTCGTATGCACGGCCAAAACGTGGCGATTATCCCGCTGATCGCAATAGAAGCCCGATTTTTGGCCTTCGGTGATATTGATCCCGTATACAACGTTGTTCTCCAAAACTTCAACCAATTCAGGCGGCGGGCTGCCAGCAAGCACTTTATTCTCTGCTTCGGCCAAGCCCTCGTGAGCGCGGGAGGCATTATCGCTTTTATCTGAAATACTTTCGGGGTTAAGCAGCTTTTTGAGCTCATCAATAATAACAGGCATTACATTTTGAATCCCCGAGGTAAGTACCTGTACCGCTAAATGGCCTGCGTACTTATCAACAATAAGTCCCGGCAAATAATCAGATTCGCTGAAGATAAGGCGGCAGGTGTTTGTTCCGTTAGCCAATATGCTATCCCTGCTTTTAACTGCTGTTGATACTTTTTCGCGAAACCAGGCTTCGTTTACCTGAACATCCTTGTTCCACTCCAGTAAACGCAAAGTAACCCTCGATTGATCGTTATAAAATCCATAGGCCATAAATTCGCCCTGCGTATTCACTAAGCGAACCACATCGCCATTGGCAGGTTTGCCTTTTACTTTTTCAATCGCCCCTGAAAATACCCAGGGATGCCTTTGCAGTACGGCTTTTTCTTTACCCTTCTTTAATATAACGTCAATCATGGGTGCAAAGGTAATAAAGCGCTGGTAATTTTGGCCTTGTGGAAACGTTCCATCCATTTGTCGCGTATTTATGATGAGGCTTCTAAACCTTGAAAATATTTTTACGTCATACACAATAATATCCGCATTAAAACATTTGGTATCTTAGATTCGAAAACTATAATCATGAAAAAAACTTACGTACTCCTGTTCAGTATGCTGATAGCGTGCTGTTGTTTCAGCTCAAAATCATACGCCCAGATCCCCCGCATACCTGAGGCCAGCTCAACACAAACCATTATCCAGGACTTCGGATTAGGAAAAGTAACCATCACTTATTCCCGCCCAAACGTTAAAGACCGCAAAATATTCGGCGGCATCATCCCTTACGGCGAAGTTTGGCGCACCGGTGCTAACGCTGCAACCACCATCACCTTTACCGAAAAAGTTATTATTGAAGGTAACCCTGTGCCCGCAGGTACTTACTCCCTGTTTAGCATACCAACCAAAAACGAGTGGACCATCATTCTTAACAAAGTTGTAAAACAATGGGGAGCTTACAGCTATAAGCAAGACCAGGATTTTTTGCGTTTTAATATAAAGCCAATCCGCGTAAGCGAAAAACGCGAAACGTTTACGATGGCCTTTGTCAACTCAACTACCAAATCAACCGACCTTGTTTTGGTTTGGGACAAAACCGCGGCCTATATCCACATGGAAACCGACGATGACGCCAAGATCACAGCCAATATTGATGAACTGATGAAAGGCGACCGCAAGCCATACTACTTCAATGCTATACAGTATTATTACGAAAACCATAAGGATGTTGATAAAGCATTAGGCTGGGTTTACGAAGCCGAAAAAATTGAGCCTAAAGGCCCATGGTACAAGCTCTGGGAATCGCGCCTGTTGTTACGTAAAGGCGATAAAGCCGGAGCTATAGCTGCTGCCGAGGCCGGTATAGCCTTAGCCAACGCTGATAAAGATGAAGAATACGCACGATTGAACCAGGAAGCACTGGATCAGGCTAAGCAATAACCCCTCCCAACCCTCCCCAAGGGGAGGGCTCTAAATAAAAAGGCCCGTTTCCTGATGAGAAACGGGCCTTTTTATTTGGATCTGTTTTAATTAACCTCAGCAGGGAAAGACTTAGCAGGTGCCATTACGCTGATAATCCAGGCTATAACGATAAGCAAAAGAGCACCAATAGCATTAAGCCACAAGTAGGCTATTACATTATAATATCCCATAAGACAGATCAATGCTTCAGTTATAATAGCGGCTATAAACACAGCAGTACCCTTGATTTTTTTCAGGTAAAAAGCTACTATAAATACCCCAAGGATGGTTCCGTAAATATAAGAACCCAGTTGATTTACCGCTTCCAGCAGGTTACCAATGCGCCCTGCGTATAATGCCATCCCGATACAAACCACTCCCCAAAATACCGTTGCCAGGCGCGATGCGTTTAAATAATTTTTATCTGTGGCGTTGGGATTAACAATTCGTTTATAAATATCAACCACACTTGTTGAGGCCAGCGAGTTCAAAGCACTTGCTGTTGAACCCATGGATGCCAGGAAAATAATGGCCATCAGCAAGCCGATCAATCCTTTGGGCAGATACTGAGTTACGAAAGTAAGGAACACATAATTAGTATCGTTATCATCGGCCTTGGGATTATTCATTTTCATCAGCTCAATGGCGTTTTGCCTGATGGTGTGAGCCTGGTTATCAACAACCTTTAACTGACCCTGCGCGTGATTAATACGGTCTTGGTTTTTACTGTCGATGGCTTTTATCAGTTCATTTGCTTTGATCTTTTTTTGCTCAAAAGCCCGGGTATACTGCTGGTCGAGAGCATTAAATTGTGCTGCGTAATTACTGTTTTTGATCTGCTTTACCTCGTACTGGTTAAAAAACATTGGAGGCCGGTTAAACTGGTAAAATGCAAATACAAGTATACCGATCAACAGGATCAGGAACTGCATCGGGATCTTGATCAAGCCATTCATGATCAATCCCAAACGACTTTGCCCTACCGAGCTGCCTGTTAAATACCGCCCAACCTGACTTTGATCGGTACCAAAATAAGAGAGTTGCAGGAAGAAGCCTCCTATTAATCCGCTCCAAACGGTATAACGGTTGTTGGGGTCAAACTTCCAGTCTATTACATTCATGCGCCCCATTTTACCGGCCATTTTAAGCGAGCTCATGAAACTCACATTATCTGGCAGCAGGTAAACCACCAGCACTCCGGCCAAAAACATTCCCATAAAAATAATGCTCATTTGCATTAACTGGGTGTATGATACAGCCTTGCTTCCGCCATAAACCGTGTAAATAATTACCAGGCCGCCTATAAAAAGTGTAGTATAAACGGTGTTGATATTCAATATAGTTGAAAGGATGATAGAAGGCGCGTAAATAGTGATGCCGGTAGATAAGCCCCGCTGTACCAAAAAGAGGAATGATGTAAGCGCGCGGGTTTTCAGATCAAAGCGCTGTTCCAGGAATTCGTAAGCAGTATAAACTTTAAGGCGGTGAAAAATAGGAACAAACGTAATGCAAAGCACAATCATGGCCAGGGGCAGCCCGAAGTAAAACTGCACAAAACGCATCCCATCTGAATAGGCCTGGCCTGGTGCCGAAAGGAAAGTAATAGCACTTGCCTGGGTGGCCATCACCGATAAGCCCACGTGGTACCACGGCAATGAACGGCTGCCCATCAAAAACTGGTCGATATTTTTATTGCTACCGCTTTTCCATATGCCATACAGCACTATAGAAAATATGGTAAGGCCTAAAACAATCCAGTCGGTTAAACTCATTCAAAGAATTTGGTAATGAGCCAGAATACTAAAACTAAAAAAACCAGCCATGCGGCAACAATGCCGTAAAACTGGTTCCAATTTTTTATAAATGAAGGGAGGTCAGGATCAGGCCTCTTCATTACGGCCACGAACTAACACGGCGATAAATGCAGCAGCAGTTAATAAACCCAAAACACCACCTACAAAAATCCAGGTAAAGCCTTTTTCAATAATACCGCCTATAAACAGGCCTGTAACTAATCCTACCAGGTAGTATATGTAATCAAAGTTCTCTTTTTCTTCTTTGTGGTGTCCCATGATGTTATGTATATGATTGCGACAAAAATAGGTGATTAATTGAATTTTACCAAAGTTTGTTTTGTAAAAGGATTGTATGATTTTAAAGCGCATGAAACCTCGGGGTCCTCTGCGAGAGCTCCTGAGAGAACAGAGACTTTCACAGATTTAAGTTAGCCCATAAAAATAACCCTATGTCATTGCTGTAAGCACAGCGTGGCAATCGCATGCTATACAGGGCTAATATGCTACCGGGCAATTGCTTCATTGTTACTCCTTACAATAACAAAACGTAAGTCATTGATTATTAATTGTTTTTCCCAAAAGGCATTATAAATATGGGCGTTGCCTGCGGCCCGTGCTATCCGCTCATACTGCACAGGCATTAGCCACAAGGCCGGTATCCGCTACTATCACTAACGCGGCCCCCGCGCACCATCGCTAAAATATATTTTATACCTCATCACGCTCTTTTTAGGATTTTCCGGATGGTTACCCGCAATAGAATCCAGACTTACGAAGTTTTAAAAACTTCGTAAGTCTTCTGCTTTTACCATTTATCTAACAAGAAACTCCCCTTTTATGGAGCCGGGGCTCTTACCAAATCTTCACCCTTTTATCCGGGTCGATCCACATTCTATCTCCTTTTTTAATATGGAAAGCTTTGTAAAACTCGGGCACATCGCTAAACGGGCCATTCACCCTTAAAAAGCCGGGGGCGTGTACATCCGTCAGGATCTGGTTGGCTAATGACTCGTCCCGTTGCTGGCCGAGCCAGCCAAGGGCATAACCTAAAAAGAAGCGTTGCATTGGTGTAAGTCCATCAATCAGCTTGCCTTCTTTATATTGTTTGGTCTTTTTAAAAGCATCAATGCCCAGTACAATTCCGCCCAAATCGGCTATGTTTTCGCCCAGGGATGCTTTGCCGTTTACGTGCAGGCTATCTAATACTACGTAGCTGCTAAACTGATCGGCCAGCATATTGGCCCGTTTAGTGAACTTTGCCGAATCGGTTGGTGTCCACCATGCCCTGAGATTGCCTTTGGCATCAAACTGGCGGCCTTCATCATCAAAGCCATGCGTAATTTCATGGCCAATGGTTGATGCTGCTACATAGCCATAAGCTACGGCATCATCTACCTCGCTATCTTTTACACCCGGAATACTGAACTGTGCTGCCGGCAACGTGATCTCATTATTTGAAGGGCTGTAGCTGGCATTATAAGTTTGCGGTGTCATACCCCATTCAGTATGGTCAACCGGCTTTCCCAGTTTATTGATATTAAATAGGTAAGCCCAGTGCCTGGCTTGCATTACGTTGCCTGCGTATGATTCGCGGCTGATCTTCATGCTCGAAAAATCCTTCCATTTATCAGGATAGCCAACTTTGGGATGAATGGCGTTGAGTTTCGCCAAAGCTTTCTGTTTGGTTTCGGGGCTCATCCAATCCAGTTTGGCAATATGTTCGCGGTATGCCTGGCGTATGGCCTCAACCATATCGGTATACCGTTGCTTGGCTTCGGCAGGGAAATATTCCTTCACAAAAAGCTGTCCCAGTAACTCACCCATTAAGCCATTTTCAGTATCCAATACCCTTTTCCAACGTGGGAGTTGCTCTTTGCGACCTGATATCACCTTGCCGCTAAAGCGGAAGCTCTCAGCATCGGCAGCAGTGTTGAGATAGGGGGCATATGATGAAATCAGTTTCCAGCGCAGGTAAGCTTTCCAGTCATCAACAGAAAACGTGCTGAGCGCCGTATTAACCGCACGGTAATACTCCGGCTGCCCAACAATCACGGTATCAATTGGCTGCTTATATTCCAGCTTGCTGAACATTACGGGCCAGTTAATATTAGGTGTAAGCTTGCCCAGCTGGGCCATGGTCATTTTGTTATAGTTGCGATACGGATCACGCAGGTTTTCGAGCTTGCGGCTGCTATCGGCCAAAAACTTTTCAATTTTAAACACACTTGCAGCCCCTTGCGTCGCTTTTTGCTCATCCCATCCTGAGAGCTTCAACATGGCCGGCAGGTGGTTGTTCATGTAATCCGTTCGTACTTTGGTGGTACGGGCATCTGTTTTAAAATAATAATCACGGTTAGGCAGTCCTAAACCCGATTGGCTCAACTGTACGATGGTTTTAACACTGTTTTTGGCATCCTGCCGTACACCGCTGCCAATGATATTGCGGGTACCGGTGGTAGTTAATACCGCCGCCGCGTTCAGGATGCCTGCTATATCGGTAGCCTGATCAATAGCATCCAGTTGTGATTTTATAGGGTTGATACCTTGTTTTTCGATATTGATACTATCCAGTCCGGTGTAATAAAAATCGCCTATTTTTTGGGTGGATGTGCCTTTTGGGGCATTGGCTTTCAGGGCATCCTCGTTGATCTTTTTCAACCTGTCGCGCAGTTCTTCAGATACAACGTTGCCTATGCCCCAGCTTGAGTATGCTGCCGGTATCGGATTGCGTTTAAGCCAGCCTCCGTTGGCATATTTGAAAAAATCATCGCCTGGTTTTACCGATTGATCAAGATTGTCATAAACTGGGTCGGCAGGTTTATTGGTAGTTTTTGTTTGGTAGGCGCTCAGGGCAAATAAAGCCAAAGCAGCTCCGCCAAAGAGGGTTCCTTTGTAAAGCTTGGTCATGTCAACGGGTTTTGAACAAATTTAATAAAAACAAAGGCGTTGTCTGAACCGGAATTTTATGGAATTAGGAGAATTTTTGGAATTTTCCTGGCATTCTGCCAACTCCTTCAATTCCATAAAATTCCGGTTCAGACAATTACTGATATTACTCCCCCTTTAGGGGGCTGGGGGGCTTACCATATCTTCACCCTCTTATCCGGATCAATCCACATTTTATCGCCTTTTTTAATGTGGAATGCCTCATAAAACTCAGGCACATCGGTAAACGGCCCGTTAACCCGCATAAAACCAGGGGCATGTTCATTGGTAAGGATCTGGCTTGAAAGCGATTCCTTCCTGTCCTGTGTAAGCCAGCCTAAGGAGTAGCCTAAAAAGTAGCGCTGTAATGGCGTTAAACCGTTAATCAGTTTACCTTCTTTATATTGTTGGGTTTTCTTGAATGCATCGAGGCCTATTACAATCCCGCCCAGATCGGCTATATTTTCACCCTGGGTGGCTTTGCCGTTTACATGCAAGCCGTAAATACTATAACCATTAAACTGATCGATAAGCATTTTGGCGCGCTGACTAAATTTTACCGAATCCTGCGGTTTCCACCAGGCTTTCAGGTTTCCGGCAGCATCAAACTGGCGGCCCTGGTCGTCAAAACCATGGGTCATTTCATGGCCTATGGTTGATGCAGCAGCATAGCCGTAAATAACGGCATCATCAATATTTTCGTCCTTGTAACCGGGAATAGTGAAAATTCCCGCAGGTAACACAATTTCGTTATTTGATGGGTTATAGTAAGCATTGTAGGTTTGCGGGGTAATATCCCACTCGGTACGGTCGACAGGTTTGCCAAGCTTAGCCGCGCTGAAATTATGCCACCACTCGTTTGCCCGCAATACATTAAGTGCATAAGGGCCACGATTGATCTCTAATGTCGAAAAATCCTTCCATTTATCCGGGTAACCAACTTTAGGATTTACTTTTGATAATTTGTAGTAAGCCTTCTCCTTGGTTTCGGGGCTCATCCAATCCAGCTTTTCAATATGCTCTTTAAAGCTGGTGCGCATTTCTTCAACCAGCTTTACATAGCGCTCCTTTGTTTTTTCGGGGAAATACTCTTTTACAAAGATCTGTCCCAATACCTCGCCCATCAGGCCATTTTCGGTATCGAGCACGCGTTTCCAGCGTGGGAGCTGGGCGGTACTGCCCTCAATCACTTTTTCATAAAAACGGAAGACCTCCTGGTCAAAAGGCTTGCTCAGGTACGAGCCAAAAGCAGTCACCAGGTTATTACGCAGGTAATTTTTCCAATCATCTATCGAATAAATTTTCAGCGCCTTATTCAGCGCCCTGTAATACTCCGGCTGACCAACAATCACGGTATCTGAGTTTTTGTAGTCCATCTTTTCAAAGGTGGGTTTCCAGTCGATATCCGGGGCCAGCTTGCTCAGCGCGACAAGCGTCATTTTGTTATAGTTATGGTACGGGTCGCGCAGATCTTCCAGTTTACGGCTGCTATCGGCCAGGAAAGTTTCGAGCGAATAAGTTTTTTTAGCGGCGGCGGTAGCTTTATCAGCAGTTAAGCCCGCCAGTTTAAACATGGTAGGCAGATATTTATTTTGATAATCGGTACGGATAGCCACACTATGCTCATCCTTATTAAAATAATAATCGCGGTTAGGCATACCTATGCCCGATTGATATAAACCCAAAATCATTTTTGAGCTATTTTTAGCGTCCTGACCAACATAAGCGCCAATAGGTTGCGTTACGCCTATCCTTTGCAGATGTGCAAATTCTTCAACCAGGCTTTTAATATCAGTTATCCGGTCTATTTTATCCAGCTCATCTTTCAGTGGCGAAAGGCCTTGCTTTTCGATGTTAACAGTATCCATCCCGCTGAAATAGAAATCGCCTATTTTTTGGGTGTTGCTTCCTTTCGGAGCATTGGCCTTTAAAGCATCTTCGTTGATCCTCTTCATCCTGTCGCGCAGTTCTTCCTGCACCACATTGCCAATTCCCCAGGAGGCATAGGCCGCCGGGATTGGGTTTTTACGCAGCCAGGTGCCGTTAGCATATTTAAAGAAATCGTCGCCGGGTTTTACGGTAGTGTCCATGTTATGGATCACGGGGTCGCCGGCTTCGTAAGCTTTTGTTTTGTCATCATGGCTGCAGGCGCTAAGCAAAATGCCAAATGTTACGGTGATTAGGGATAAGGAACGGATTTGTTTGTTCATTTTTTAGGTGTGTGTATGAATTAAAATACAACGACTGTATGGTATAATAGAATTTAGGACAGCGTTTTTTTCTAAATATGATAATTTAATATATCCCCTGGAAGAAACCTGATAAAGAAACGTCAAAATAATAACAAATTTTACGAAGTGTTTCCAACCTGATATCAATAATACCTGATTCGAGCCGGGCAATATTTATGCGTGTTTCGTTAAAAAATCGCTCCTGGGTAACCCGGTTTTGCTTACGCAAAGTTTTTATCTGTAAAGCAACTTTTCGTTTAAACGCGTCATTCGCATTGTTAAGACATTCAAAATCAGTTAAAAACATGGGTGATTCAGCTTATTAAATAGTTTATGTTTTTTTTGAAAGCTAAAAATAAAATAACATCAATAAATTTTATATGCAGATATTATTCTTTTATAAAAATTGACAACTAACGTTTAAACATGAAATATTAATGCCACAATTTTATAATTATGGCAAAGGATTTGTATAGAAATATTCGCCCTGTATCATCTGTGAAAAAAAAGAAATTTAGTAACATCTACCTGTGAAAAATTAAAATTGAATTCTCAGACGCCCAAGTTGAGATTTTTTGTTCTTTGTTTTGGGTTTAATCAATAGTTTAAATTAATTAGGGGAAAGGGAGCTTCAAAAAAAGCTCTCTTTTTTTGTTTATAAAATTTACTATGCATGCATAGTAAATTTTATATATTTATGCTTTATTTATACCCATGTATTTTGAACTGACCGAAGAACAAAAAATGATTCGCCAGGCTGCGCGCGATTTTGCGCAGGCAGAATTGAAACCTGGTGTTATAGAACGCGACGAGCTGCAAAAATTTCCAGCCGAACAAATCAAGAAACTTGGTGAACTGGGTTTCCTGGGCATGATGGTATCCCCCGTTTACGGTGGCTCAGGCATGGATGCCATATCATACGTACTGGTAATGGAGGAGCTTTCAAAAATTGATGCTTCTGCCTCGGTAGTTGTATCGGTAAATAATTCGCTGGTATGCTACGGGCTTGAAAAATATGGCAGTGAGGCGCAAAAGCAAAAATATTTGATGCCGTTGGCCAAAGGCGAATGTATAGGCGCTTTCTGCCTTTCTGAACCGGAAGCTGGTTCTGATGCCACGTCACAAAGCAGCACAGCTATTGATATGGGCGATCATTACCTGCTCAATGGCACCAAAAACTGGATCACCAACGGCGGTACCGCATCCACCTATATTGTAATTGCCCAAACTGATGCCGCCAAAAAGCACCATGGTATTAACGCCTTTATTGTTGAAAAAGGAATGCCTGGCTTTACTGTAGGCCCCAAAGAAAATAAGATGGGCATACGCGGCTCGGATACCCATTCGCTGATGTTTACTGATGTTAAAGTACCCAAAGAAAACCGCATTGGCGAAGATGGCTTTGGATTTAAGTTTGCCATGAGCGTATTGGATGGTGGCCGCATAGGTATTGCCTCGCAGGCTTTGGGTATAGCATCCGGTGCGTATGAACTGGCTAAACAATACGCTAAAGACCGCAAAACTTTTGGCAAGCCACTGGCCGACCACCAGGCCATACAGTTTAAGCTGGCAGATATGGCTACCGAAATTGAAGCGGCCCGTTTAATGTGCCTTAAAGCAGCCTGGCTTAAAGACCATGGAAAACCCTATGCCCATGCATCATCAATGGCCAAATTATATGCATCTGAAGTGGCCATGCGTACTGCTACCGAGGCAGTACAAATTCATGGCGGGTACGGCTACGTGAAAGAATATCATGTTGAACGCCTGATGCGGGACGCCAAAATAACGCAGATCTATGAGGGAACATCTGAAATTCAAAGAATTGTCATTTCGCGCGGATTGTTGAAATAACGGCGTTGTTTTTATACATTTGAAAGTATATAGATTAAGTAGACTATATATTTAAGTATGACTTTCAAAAATATCGCAGCCGGTATTTGCGGATTACTATTTCTGCAAACCGGCTTTGCTCAAACTAAACTCAAAACCGGCGAATGGCGTGGTGCGCTTAAAACTAAATCAGGCACCGAAATCCCTTTCAATTTCGAGGTTAACAACACCGGCGGTAAACAACAGTTAGCTATCATTAATGGCGCCGAGCATTTTAAAGTAACAGATATTGCCACCAAAGGCGATTCGGTTTTTATTCATATGCCTTTGTTTAATTCCGAGTTTAAATTGAAACTTAACGGTGACAATCTTAACGGCAACTGGGTAAGGCACCTCGCGGATAATGATCTTTTAGTTCCGTTTAGTGCTACACCTAATACATCATGGCGCTTTTTCAAAAACCCCGAAAAACCGGCATTTAATATCGGCGGACGCTGGTCGGCAGTTTTTGGCGAAGGGGAAGGGCGTGATACAACGGTTGGCGAATTTAAGCAGGATGGGGACAAGCTTACCGGAACCTTCTTAACTACTACCGGCGATTACCGCTATTTAGAAGGTTCTGTAAGTGGTAATAAACTTTACCTGTCCACTTTTGACGGAGGCCATGCCTATACTTTTACAGCTACTATCAGTGACGATAAAACGATTACCGACGGTAAATTTTTCGCCGGATATTCATCAGTGCAATCATGGTCGGCTGTAAGGGATGAAAATGCAAAATTACCTGATGCATATTCACTTACTTCGTTAAAACCGGGCTACAAAAAATTAGCTTTCAGCTTTAAAGATCTTGATGGCAAAACCGTTTCGCTTGATGATGCAAGGTTCAAAGATAAGGTAGTTATTGTGCAGATCCTCGGCTCATGGTGTCCTAACTGCATGGATGAAACCGCATACATGGTAAACTATTATAAAAAATACCATAATAAAGGAGTCGAAGTAATTGGCCTGGCTTATGAGCGTACTACCGATTTCGAAAAATCGAAAAAAGCGCTGCAGCAAGTAAAAGACAGGTTTAAAGTAACCTATCCACTATTGATAACCGGCTACACCAGCGATAAAAAGCAAACAGCACAAAGTCTGCCTATGTTATCAAAAGTGGTTGGTTTCCCTACCACCATCATCATTGATAAAAGTGGTGATGTGCAAAAGATCCACACAGGTTTCAGCGGCCCGGGTACCGGCGAGCATTATACCGAGTTTATCAGTGAGTTTGAGAAGTTGACGGATGATTTGCTGGCAGCCCCGCCTGCCCCCTAAAGGGGGAGCTTTTGATTTGCAGGGTTTCTATTCCCTTTATAACAAAAAACGCATTGCCTTCGGCAATGCGTTTTTTGTTTACGCGTAAAAAGAGGGGCTTGAAGGAAAACTCCCCCTTTAGGGGGCGGGGGGGGCGATTTGTACCCCAAAATACGCTTCCAACTCATTCAAAGTTGATGAGCTTGTGGCAATATCTTTAATGATCACACCTTTTTCCATCAACAATATACGGTCGCACACATCGGTGATGTGGTTAAGGTCATGGCTGGATACTATGGTGGTTACGCCTTTGTTCTTGTTTAGATCTTTAAGCAGGTTTTTAAGCCTGAACTGGGTGCTGGGGTCGATATTGGCAAAAGGCTCGTCCAGCATCAATAATTGAGGCTCCTGTAACAAACACGCTGCTACACCAACTTTGCACTGGTTCCCTTTTGAAAGATCACGGATGTATTTACCTTTTTTGAGGATCTCGCCATTAAAGAAATCCGTCAGGCCGACCAGCACTTCATCCACATGCGCTCGGTTGAGGCTGTGCAATCCTCCTATGAAATAAAAATACTCTTCGGGGGTGAGATAATCTATCAGGAAACCTTCGTCGAGATAAGCTGCGGTATAATCCTTCCATTTTTCATGACCGGCCACCACTTCGCCATTAGATAAGATCTCGCCGCTTTCGGCACGGATCAGGTCGAGCACCATGCGGAACAGCGTGGTTTTGCCCGCACCGTTATTACCTACCAGGCCAACGCTTTCGCCTTTGTTTATTTGCAGTGTGGGTACATCTACAACGGTAATGCCGTTATAAACCTTTTTTAAATTTCTTACTTCAATCATTGTTTATTTATTTCTGAAGCCTTCGGCAACGGTATAACGTTTTTGCATAAAATCTTCCTCCAGTTTTTTAACCCAAAAGTCGCGGGTTAAAACAAATAAGATCCCTGTACAGGCCAGCATAGCCAGGCCAATATTGGCGTGTTTAAACAGGGAAAAGGGAAGATAAATAACATATGGTGTAATCATCAGCGGGAACGAGATCAGCATCTGCGTAGCGCCAACACCTTCCCAGTTAAATGAAGCCCCTTTTGACAGATTGATGCTTTTGGCATTACGATTAGCAAAAAACAGCACTATGGTTGTGTTGACACCGATATTCCACAGGTACATTACAAAATGCACTAATACTATACGCCAGCCAAAATAGGCGTAAGGCGTGGTTAATATAAAAGCCACGGTTGATACCATGGTGAATAGCAGATATTTTGCTTTTAAAAAATCACGAAAATTAATTTTGCTCACCAAAATGCCATCGAAATGGGCTGCCTGCCAGCTGTACATGAACTGGCCGTAATTGATAATGAAGATGCCCGTCATGAACATGCCTACAAAAATATACCAGGTTTCGCCGTAATGATTGTTGGTATAAAATATAAGCCCGTAAAACATGAAGAACAATCCCATAACCAATGCAGAGCGTGGTCGTTTATTGCGAAAGATCAGCTTGAGCTCATTAGCCACCAGATCGCCAACTTTACCAAACCTGCTTAACAGCGGAAACTCCGTACTGCTTTTATACGCTGATGCCTTGCGTGAGCTTAGCTCCTCCAGGTAAAGGTTTTGTTTTAGGTAAGCAAAGTTGACGTAATACATTCCTATGGCAAGCGCAACAGGCAATAGTACCAACACCGGTTTACCGAGCAAATGACCAAAGTATAAATACGAGATATTGCGTACTGAATACAGGTGAAAACGGAAATCGCCAGTGATAATAAGAGCCAGCACAGCTACAAATACCAGGAAAACCCATCCATTTAAATTAGCCTTGCGTTTAATAAACAGCGCCAGGTAATTATTAAAAAGCATGAAGCCTAAAATAGCCAGTATAAAAGCAATTGCCGGCAAGGCTCCCGAATCGGTCAGGATTACTTTTAAAACAAAGGGCACAAAAAGTATAACAGGCCAAAGATTAAAAACAGAAAGCATGGCGGTAAAGGCCAGATATGATACTACGGTATTGCGCTTGATACGTAAATGAAGATAGGGTTGTACCCTCAATGTGGGCAATTCCTGCAATTGCATGCGCATAATAAGATCAAACAAAAAATACAGCAGGATAATGCCGCAAAAAGAGATCACGACATCATCATGAGAAAAGGCTTCGGCCAGGATCTTATCTAAAAATAATCCCGCAAACAAAATGCATGCAAACAGATAAAGGATGAGCAAAGCCATTACCACGCGGATAGCAATACTTTTACCTGTATTTTTTGATCGCCAAAAAGCTTTGAGTTCGTGCCCGAGGAAGGTAGTGATCATAGATATAGACAGTTAAGGGTTAAGGTATAGGTTAGTATAAGATATACCTTTTGAAAGCGAAGCTTAAATTAGTATTTATACCTGTCGCCCCAAAGTTTTCTTAACTTTTCTTTTGATTCATTTTCACGCGCATTGTTACCGGGATCATAAATTTTTGTTCCGCGGATGGCATCGGGTAAAAAATCGAGGTCGGTAAAGTTGCCCTCGTAGCTATGGGCATATTTATAATCTTTACCGTAGCCTATGTTTTTCATGAACTTGGTTGGCGCATTACGCAAATGCAGCGGCACCGGCAAATCGCCGGTTTGGCGCACCAATGCAATGGCCGCTCCGATAGCCGTAGTAGCCGAGTTACTTTTGGGCGATGTTGCCAGGTAAATAGCCGTTTGCGATAATATCAACTGTGATTCGGGCATACCTATTTTGTTAACGGCCTCAAAACAGCTTTGCGCAAGCAGCAATGCGTTAGGATTGGCATTACCGATATCTTCGGATGCGAGGATCAGCATCCGCCGGGCGATAAACAAAGGGTCTTCGCCACCTACAATCATTCTTGCCAGCCAGTAAACCGCGCCGTTGGGATCAGAGCCCCGCATAGATTTGATAAAAGCCGAGATAATGTCATAATGCTGCTCGCCGGTTTTATCATACAGGGCCATGTTTTGCTGTACATGTTCCAGTACAACATCATCCGTCAATACAATTTTTTTTGAGTCGAACGCATTCACCAGTAATTCAAAAATATTAAGCAGCTTACGGGCATCGCCTCCCGAAAGACGTAATAAGGCCTCATAATCTTTTATGGTGATGTTTTTATCCTTTAAAACCACATCCTCTTTCATCGCTTTGTTCAGCAGGTTGATGAGATCAGTTTCGGAAAGCGGCTGTAGAATATAAACCTGGCATCGCGATAGTAAAGCCGAAATCACCTCAAATGATGGGTTTTCGGTAGTAGCGCCTATCAGTGTAACAATGCCCCGCTCCACGGCCCCTAACAATGAATCCTGCTGTGATTTGGAAAAACGGTGGATCTCGTCAATAAACAATATCGGCAGTACTTCGCCCTGCTGTTTTAACAGCGATGCTTTTTCTATCACCTCCCGTACATCCTTTACACCCGAATTGATGGCGCTCAAAGCAAAAAACGGGCGAAATAATGATTGCGAAATAATATAAGCCAAGGTGGTTTTACCTACCCCCGGCGGCCCCCAGAATATCATTGATGGTAGCGAACCTGATTCAATTGCTTTACGCAGTACCGCTCCCGGCCCAACAAGATGTTTTTGCCCAACATAATCATCAAGCGATTTGGGCCGCATACGTTCGGCTAATGGTGGGAGGTTATTCATAAAAGTAAAATTCAGAAAAGAAAACGCTAAATCCTAAAAAAATTAGTAAAATAGTATTTGCGCTTGAACAGGGTTTTCAACATCTCCTCTTGAGAGGGGGCGCGGAGGAATGAGCGGTGGCAGGGGTGTGTTTCTGCGATAGACTCATCAAAGTAGAAACCCACCCCTCCACCCCTCTCGAGAGAGGAATCGCACGTACCCCCGCTTTTTGACGAATATACTCTCAAACAGGAGCTAAATGTGATTATCTCAATCCTGTGTAATTGGTTCGTGATGTGCATGGCAGGCCTCTGCACAATCCAAACAGGCTCTGGCGCATTCCCGGCAATGATCGTGTTCGTGCTTACCGCATTCGGCAGCACAAAGGCGGCAGATTTCTTCGCATAAAACCAAATATTGGTGGGCAATAACCGAATCCCGTTGCAGTAACCGGGCAGCCTGAGTGCAGATATCGGCGCAATCGCGGTCGAGGCTGATGCAGGCGGCCATCATTTTAACATCTTCTTCGTGCAGGCATGCGGTAGCACAGTGTTCGCAAGCTAAAGCGCAATCCAATAATTTTTGAATTATAGCGCGGTGATCATGATTTTGCATAACGGTAAATTTTAAGTTTTACTTAATATACTACCCATTACAGTTAAAAAAAGTTTGCACAAATCTGAAATGTCTTATCAGGGCGCCAACAAAAAAGGCTGCCTCCACAAAAGAAGCAGCCTTCATAATATATATTGAATTTTTATTAATTACTGTTGGTTAGGGTTTTGATCGCTGTTATTATCTTCAGGATCATCTGACGGGGTACCTACAATTTTGTAAGCTTTGTTGCCGCCATCCTGAGTTTCCTGGTAATAATAACCATCAGGCGATACAAATAATTTTTCGCCATTGATTTTGATCTTCCTGCAATCAGGAGGCAATTGGGTTACAATGTCGCCAATTTGCGGGCCCTGATCAACGCTACCGTTATCGCCATTACCCTGATCGGTATTTAACTGACCATCTTTGCCGGCGATCACATAAACAGTTGAGCCGTCGTCTTTGGTATATGGCTGATAGTAAACACCATTTAACTCGTAGTACTGTTCGCCATTGATCATGATTGACTCTGCACCTGATGGCAAGGTTTTGATTTCGGCACCAATTGGAGGCTCAACAACGGTATACTGATCGTTATATTGGCGGTAGTACAAACCATCGCTATAGTAATACTGATAATCGCCCCACCAGAAAGGATAGTAGCCATAAGGCAAGAAACCAATGCTAAAACCTAAACGAGGGTAATAGAACGAATTATAATAGTTACGATATGGATAATAGTAATGGCTGCCAAAGTAACCACCACGACCACCGTAAGGATAGGTACCAGGATAAACCCTGCGGCCACCGTAAGCGTATGATCCGCCCCTGTAATAAGTACCACGGCCACCGTTATAAGCGCGTCTGTCGACAGTTGTATAACCACCGCGGCTGCCGCTATAAACACGTGCAGTGCTGCCATAGCTACGTTGCGGTGCAATAGCCGAACCATTTGGTCTTATACCACCATAGCTGCGTTGTTGTGGAGTGCCGTAGCTGCTGCGCGAATCGGTACCGTAGCTACGTTGTGGTGCTGCTATTGCGGTACGGGTACTGCCGTTAAACGAAGTTGACGGGCGTGAAAAACTACCACCTGAAGAACGGGAAAAACTACCGCCTCCGCCACCACCGCCTGACGATCTTGAACCGCCTCCGCCGCCTCCACCACCGCCGCCGCGGGATCCACCGCCACCACGTTGTGCATCAGCATTAAATGCCAGGGATAAGCTCAACAAGCCCCCTAATGCAATTGTTAATAGATTTTTATATGTCCTTTTCATGATGAAAGATTTTTAACTGATCAGCATGGTATTTTTGCTGATATAAATATATAGACTATTAAATGTTTAAACGGTTTAACACGTTTTAAATTATTTTTACTCAAAAAGCGAACCAATACTATCTAATACGTACCGGTTACTGCTTTCGCTACTCCAAATCCTCGGCAATGAACAAAAAAGATTGCTCAAAATGCAGCGTAAAAAAGCCATCGTGCGTGGTTTTGTACCTGTTATTGCCCATGGCTTCAAGCCCGCTTAATTGTAAGCCTGATGGATGTGAAAGCAATTCAATGAACTCGCCTGCCGGTTTCCATTTGCTGAACCCCGGGTTAACCGGATAGACTTTTTGTTGCGCCTGGAAAATCACCAGGTTTATTTTATCGGCATAGAACAAAAAATCTTTCAGATCCAGCGTATCCGTAATCACATTAACCGATGGGTAATTATGCGTTACCAGGTATTTTAAAGCTGTGCCTGCAGCATTATTATCCTTGTCCAAGGGCATCAGTTTTACATCCGACTGCAAATCACCTGCATCACCATCACCTATTATCCAGTCGACCTTTATACCTGAGGCATCCAGTTTTTCGGCCGTATCCGTTGTACAAATCACTGTTGGGCTCCATTCCAGCAGTTGTCCAAGCATCTCCTCATCAAAAGTATCCATACTTAAAACCAGTAAAGCAGGCTCCTGTTTTTCGCGAACTATATGATGTGATGACATTGCTAATGTAGATGGAACAGATGAATATTAAATGAAAATATAAAGATGGGGTTTTTATTGATTGGTAAAGCTAAATCAACGTTTTATGACGGTAGAATCGCTTTTTAAAAATTGATGTCATTTCGAGTGAGCGGGGACAGGCTGAGCTTTGGAGCGAAAGAGAAATCTTATACGCCATACAAATCCGGTAAGTATTTTGGTTTAGCAGCTCGCATAAGATTTCTCACTCGTTCCTCGTTTCGAAATGACAGGGCGTAGAGGGCCAGTCATTAATACATCTTCCTGTAAAACTCCTTAACCTTCGCAGCCGGATCGGCAGCCATATTGATGGCTGATGATACCGCGATGCCATCGATACCCGTTTGAAGCAGGGGCTCTACATCATCTATTTGAATGCCGCCAACAGCTATCACGGGGATCCCGATGATCAGCTTCTTCAGTTGACGGTATCCGCTAAACCCAAGCGGATTGTGCTTAGCAGGCTCCACTCTATTAGTGGCTGCAAACGGCCCGTAGGCGTAATAATCAACCACCCCGGCACTTTGCAGCTTTAACAACTCATCCGTATCCGCAGCAGATACGCCGAGAGTTTTATCAGGGCCAATAGCCCTACGGATTGTTGGCAGATCGGCATCTGCATCGTCAATATGCACGCCCTGCGCGTCAACACGGTCAATCAGCTCATAATGATTGGCAATAATGAGTGTTGCACCCCATTCATCACAAATTTCGGCTATCTCGTTTATTTCATCAATCAGCTCATCTTCGGGTTTGGTAAGGCAACGGTATTGCACCCAGTTTGCCCCTGCACCACAAGCCATCTGTACTTGTTGTACGTGGCTAAAACCGGGTAGGTCATGTGTGAGATAATGAAATTTAGAAATGTATTTTTTCATTTTTAAATCCGAAAATTTGGCTGAAATATAAAGTCCGAAAAACTACAAAGAATCTTTCGGACTTTATCAATCTCCGGCCACCCGGCAGGCAATTATTGTTTCAACATTATTTTAAAACTTCACTGATAGTTTTACCTACACAGCCATTAGGTGCCTGGATATGTAATAAGGATGCTATGGTAGCCGAAATATCCGTCATGTGTGTTTGGCGGGTAAGGCTGCCATGTTTGATACCCCAACCCATAAACACCAATGGAATATGCGAATCGTAAGGGTTCCAGGTACCATGAGTGGTACCGGTTGGGCCACGGTCGTTTGTACCATGACCGGTATACCATGCCGGTTTCAGGATGATCTGGATGGCCCCGCTATGCTCGGCATTATAGCCGTTAATGATCATGCTGCGCAAATCATCAGGAATATTAGCTTCCTGTACTTTTTGCAGATCAATTACATAAGCAATACCCGATTGTTTTTTCAGGTATGCGATACAATCCAGTTTTACAGCATCTTCGCTAACGCCGGCTTTTGCAAGTGCTGCGTTATTGAAGTTAACCTGGTAATTATCCATACTGATGATCAGGTTATCTACCTTGTATTTATCGCTGATCATGGTGTTCATTTCTTTTGCAGCTTTGCCATCGTCCCAAACACCGGCAGGGATATTATGATCTTTCAGGAAATTGGGGTTATGCGCAGCACCATGATCGGCACTCAGGAAAACCGAATAGTTGCCTTTACCCACGGTTGCATCCAAATAATTGAAAAACGCGGCCAGGTCCTGGTCAAGCCTTAAGTAAGTATCTTCAGCCTCAACCGAGTTAGGGCCAAACTGGTGGCCAACATAATCTGTTGATGAAAGGCTCACGGCTAAAAAGTCGGTTACGGTATTTTTACCCAGTTTTTCGCCTTCAACAGCAGCTTTTGCCAAATCAAGCGTCATGGTGTTGCCGAAAGGAGTAGAGCGGATCATGCCGATACGGCCTTTGTAAAGTTCAGAAGTTTTAACCGGCAGCGTTGGAGTTGCGGCACCCGCAAATTTGCCTTCATAACGGTCGCTGTTATCAGGAGCGCTTTGTATATAGGTATCAACGGGATATAGTGGGTTCCAGTCCTGTTTCAGGTATTTTTCGGCAATTTTTTGATCGTTAATAGTTTTAACCCAGGCAGGCAGATTATTCATATAATAAGTACTGGTGATCCAGTTACCGCTGGCATCATCAAACCAGTAAGCAGCATTGGCCGAGTGACCTGCAGGCAGGATACCGCCACGGTCTTTCAGGGCAATCCCAATAACTTTTGAGCGGAAGTTGGTTGCCAGTCTCAACTCGTCAGTAACTGTGCTAACCAGCAAGTTGCGCGGCGACATTTGTCCGGCTTTTGAAGTGCTACCAACAGCTACTACGGTGCTGTCATCTGTGCAATACATGGATTTACCTGTGGCCTGGATAATAAAATCATTACCCACGATGCCATGGATAGCAGGGATGGAACCGGTATAGATACAAGTATGACCTGCTGCCGTTACAGTAGGAATATAGTCGATATTGGTGTTTTCGCAGGTGAAGCCTTCATTAAGCATGCGTTTAAAACCTCCGGCCTGGTAACGGTCATAATAACGGTAAAGGTAATCCCAGCGCATTTGATCAACCACCAAACCCACAACCAGCTTTGGGCGGGGAATTGATGCAGATACCGGGGCAGTTGTTGTAGTTTTCTTTTTTTGTGCCGATACCGAAACGGTAGCGAAAGAGAGGGAAATAAGCAGCAGATGTTTAAACTTCATCGCGAAAAAAGATTTTTGATTTCGCCAAATATCAACAAAGCATTTAAAATGCAATATGATGTTTTTGTTAATTATAGAGGATTGTTACAAAAGCGTTTGTTGTTTAAAGCGAGGCCTGTTCAGGAAATCTTTGTAAGTTTAGCAAACCAATCATTAAACCTAAAGTAAATGAAACGCATTCTTTTATTGTCGCTTTTGCTGCTGGCCTGCTCTGTCATCGCTCAAAATAAAAACCTTGATATTGTTGTTACCGATGCAGGGAAAGTATCAGGATTCACCAACCAGGGTGGCGATGTTCATATTTATAAAGGCATCCCCTTTGCTGCGCCCCCGGTTGGAGATTTGCGCTGGAAAGAACCTCAGCCGGTAAAACCCTGGAATGGCGTAAAAAAATGCACCGAATTTGCAGCAAGCCCAATGCAGGGCAAGCCGGATGCTTTTGGGGTTTATACGCGCGAATTCCTGATCCCGTATGAGCCCATCAGCGAAGATTGCCTTTACCTGAACGTATGGACCGGCGCTAAAACATCGTCAGAAAAGCGGCCTGTACTGGTTTACATTTATGGTGGTGGTTTTGTAAGCGGTGGCGCTGGCGTGCCTATTTATGACGGAGAGGCCATTGCTAAAAAGGGGATCATATTTGTGGTCATTAACTATCGTGTAGGGATCTTCGGTTTCTTTGCCCACCCGGAGTTAACAAAGGAATCGTCGCATAACGCTTCCGGAAATTATGGTTTGATGGATCAGTTGGCTGCATTGAAATGGGTAAAACAGAATATAGCAGCCTTTGGCGGCGACCCGGATAAGGTTACCATAGCGGGGCAGTCGGCCGGGTCAATGAGTGTAAATTGTTTGGTGGCGTCGCCATTAGGGAAAGGGTTGTTTAACAGCGCGATTGCCGAAAGCGGGGCCAGTTTTATCAGTCCGCGGGGATATGGCGGCTTAAAAGAGGCTGAGGAGAATGGCTTAAAAACAGCAACTGCATTAGGTGCAAATTCCATTGCCGAACTACGGAATAAGCCGGCTGCCGAATTGGTTGGCAAAGGCCAAAGTCGCCCGGTTATTGATGGTTATGTTTTACCCGAAAGCATTGCTGATATTTTTAATGAGCATAAACAAAACGACGTGCCGGTACTTACCGGCTGGAATGAAGATGATGCCTTTGTTGGCCCGCCTAAAACAGCCGAAGATTATAAAAAGATGATCAGCACCCAATACGGTGCCGATGCTGATGAGTTGCTAAAGCTATATCCGGCCGGGTCAGACCAGGAAGCTGCCACATCTCAAACCAAGATGAACCGCGATCAGATCTTTGGGATCCAGAACTATACCTGGGCCAACGTGCAGAGCGAGAAAGGAAAGTCAAAAATTTACGTTTATCGCTTTACCCGCCGTCTGCCGGCAACTGCCGATTTTGTTAAATATGGCGCTTTCCATACCGGCGAAGTTGCTTATGCCTATGATAACCTCAAATTCCTGAACCGCCCATGGGAGCCTGTTGATCAGCAGCTGGCCAATACCATGAGCACTTACTGGGCCAATTTTGTTAAAACCGGGAGTCCGAATGGCAAAGGCTTACCAGCCTGGCCGGCTTATACAACAAGCGATAATAAAATAATGATCCTGGGCGAAAAGCCCGGCGCTAAAACTTTACCGGATAAAGCCGCTTTGGATTTTATGGTAAAGCGGGCCAGTGGGAAGTAATATAAGATTAATTTGTTTGAACTTTAAGAGTAAACGCGTTTAAACCCATTAGTAACAGGAGGCACCTACGGAGCCAATACTATTCGATTTTTGTCTATAAACATGGTACTCCTACGGAGTTTAGTATACTGTAAATACATAGCAGGATTATTTATGATTTTCCAAAATGCAACCTGCATTACAACCTGCCCATGACCTAGTTAAAAAGGGGAATGCGGAGTGTATCCCCCACCTAAAAATTACTGCAATTGTAAGTTAACTTATTAATGCCTAATTTGTTGGTTTGCAAATCACAAATGAAAAAACATCTTTTAAACCTATGCCTTTTCTTAATTATAACTACAGCTTACGGTCAGCATAAGGCAGTTGATAGGATTATTGACTCCTGTGTCAAAAAACGAAATTTTAACGGTGTCGTTTTAATAGCCAAAAACGGCAAGCCTGATTATTTAAAATATACAGGCTTAGCCAACAGGCATTATAATATTAGCTTCTCCCCCAAAACAAGGTTCCAGATTTTTTCTGTTACCAAAACGTTTACTGCGGTGCTCATTATGCAGCTATATGAACAGGGTAAGATCAGTCTTGATTCAACCATATCAGCTTACTATCCGGAATATAAAGGAGAAGCAGCGCATAAGGTAACCATCCGCAATTTGCTTACTTATAGTAGTGGCAGGTATTTGAAAGAAATGGACCCTAAATTTATCCCTGAAGCCTATGACCAGAATTTATGGCCTGTAGATACCTTCATTAACAGGTATTGCTCCGAAAAACTGATTGATACTCCCGGCACAAAATTTAACTACAGCAATGGCGACTTTATTTTATTGGGCAGGATCATCGAAAAAATTTACAAACAGCCATTTGAAGTTGTTTTGAAAGAAAAGATCCTGGCCCCGCTTAACATGGATAATACCAATTACCTGCACCACGAGGATATTGTTCCTAACCTTGATGAAGGTTATTACAACAAAGCAGGCAGTGTTGATTCTTTAATTATGCCTACCTATCACTATATCGATAATCATTTCTCGGCAGGGGCCATGTATTCAACACCGCAGGACCTGCTCACTTTTGATCAGGCCATATTTAACCATACACTATTGAAAAAGGCTACTGTAGATTTGATGCTGACATCCTATCCCAAACTTGGCGATGTTGCATTTGGCTTTTGGGTATACCCGCGGAAAATAGGGAAGTCGAATACCATTTTTGCCGAGCGGCAGGGCGGAGGCTACGGAAACGAATCAAACTGGGTGCATTTAATAGATAAAGGGATAACTCTTATCCTGCTGTCAAATACAGAAACAGCCGATTTGAATAAGATGAGGTTAGATGTTCTGGATGCTTATTTAAATTATAAATAAAGCTTATTTATTGATCCTGAAAATTTGATAGTTGTACATGATCCTTTCCAGGTGATAATTGCTTTTGACCAGATTGCTTACAAAGGCACGCAAATCGGCATCAACCAGGTTTTGATATTCGGGAAACATAGGGATCAGGATCATGGCCGGTTTATTTTTTTGCAGATCCTGGTAAAATCGAGCTTTGGCTATCGGCGTTTGAGTAATATTAAAATAAATGGTAGGTGATAATCTTTCCGAATAAACCTGTACCTGGGTACCAAAGCTGTGCACCAACACCAAATCTGTGCTATTAGTATGGGCTTTGATCCATTTCCCTAATGCTTTACGGTCTCCTTCGGGCGGATTTACATATGGAGCTTTACCATAAATTATTGGAGATTCGGCACTACCTAACAAAACTTTCAGGTTAGCTATCGGCACAGCCATCGACGGAAAAAAAATAATACCAATCCCTAAAGCTACTAAACCAGCGGGCAGCTTGTATTTTTCAATAAGATATGTGGCAGCTATGGCATTGATAAGTGCCAGGGAGGGCAACAGATCTTTTAAATGCACTGCATCATAGATCCCTATCATATTAATGGCAGTAAATGCCAGCACGCACCATAAAATCGGGAGATCTATTTTTCTTTTAATAAAAACATAAAGCAATACTAATGGGTAGAACAGCACAAGCGGCGAGTAAAGAAACCTGTGGCAAAAGTTGTCAAATTTAAAGGCCGCTGTATGGTCAGTCGCACTGCCTTTGCCAAAGTTATCTAACAATCCGTTTATCAATAACTGATGGAGATCAATGCCAGCCAAAGCGCAGCTGATTATCAAAACTAACAAGCCTGATACCACACCAAGGCAAAATATCAGGATATCAGTAAAACGTTTCCGGAACAGTGCATGAATCAAAATCGCGAGTATAACAAAGGCAGCCGAAAGCCTGAAATCGACTGCTATACCGGCCAACAGGCCACTGATTAAAAAAGCTTGCTTGTTTGAGGCATTGATGTACAGGTACACCGCAACCGTCATAAACATTACTTCGTAGGTTTCGGTAAATGCCACATATTGGCTTCCGGTGGCATGCCATAGTAACGACAGGCCATAAAACAGCAACACTAACAATCCCGCTGTGTTGCCCGCAAGCTTTTGGGCTATTTTGTAAAGATAATAGATGCCGATAGCCTGGCATAGTGTTGCCAGCACCCTGGGGAACCAATAATTTACGCCAAAAAGGACATCGGACAGGCCAAAAATGGCAAAAATAAAAGGCGATTTATTGTCGGCCCCGCCGGTATAGGGAACAAGTCCATGCCTGAACCAATTACGCCCGATATAATGCCAGATAGATTCATCGAACGATAAAACAAACCCATTACTGAGCAGGGTAACTATCAACTGTAAGGCAGTAAGGAGAACGAGAACGGTAAGCGGCTTGATCTGATACCTGGTTCCTGTGCTTTTTAAAGTGATATACAAGTGATATACATTTGATTTAAATTTCAGCACGTTGAACCGATTAGCCAAATTATGAATATACTCCCATAATTACATTAACAACTGTGATACAGTTACTTTCCGGCTAAACTTACAAAGTTTTTGAAACTCTGTAAATTTAGTTAAAAAGGAAAGTTGTTTAAAAGCGATAATTCACACCGGCCTCAACAGTGGTAACAGATACACCCAAAATATCAGCAGCCGATTGAATACTTATTGAGGGGCTGTAACCAAAATTGATATCCAGTTTTTTATCGATGATAAACCCGGCCTTTGCAATTGGCGCAAACCAGGTACCACCGCTTGATGGTACTTTTTCTTCTTGAACCGAATTATAACCAGCTACGGTAGCACTTGACACCTGTTTTTTTACATTAGCCCCGCTATACCGCGAAAAATTAATAGCAGCACCGCCACCCGCATAAAATTTCAAATTACTGCCGTTAAAAAAACTGTAGATAAGTTGTGGCCTTAATGACACGCTTGTTTGGGTAAACGAATAAGTATTAACCGTTAATGCACTATACTCAGAATCATAATTGCTGATCCGGGCTTTGATCATCTCCAACACCAGCTCGGTCCTGAAAACCAAACGACCGGTATTGGGATTAAAGGGCGCATCGATACCAAAAACCAACTCGGGTAGGTACGAGGCTTTTTCCACATTAGTAGTCCCGGCAAATGGATTGCTTGATCGGGTTACCCTGCTGGCATTTAAACCGATACCTACGTACAGGTTACACGTCCGTGTTCCGTTTTTCTTGATGGGGGCTGTGGTATCATCATTATTGATGATATTAATTATCCTGAGCAATTCATCCTCATTGTAATTGAGCACTACAATGCGGTCAATAATTTTAGTGGCATCATCAGCGTGGTATTTATTAGCAAGTGCGATAAGTTGTGCATAATAAATGTTTTTCTTTTTTAATGCTGGCGAATCTTTGTCGAGATAAGGCTGATACTTCAGTTCCTGTGGAGCGGCACCTGTTTTATTATCAGTGACATAGAACCTCGTTTTAAGTGCATCAGTATATGATAGCAACGATACGTTGGTTCCCTTTTTTATGATCTTTAAAAACACCTGATCGGTTTTAGAGCTTGTGTCAATCTCATCTTTAATCGTCTGGATATTCGTTTTGCCCAAACTGATAGCTACCATAGCTGATTGATAAGCTTCAAGACCGGAGATTTCGAAATAGCCGAGATCTGTTGGGTGGTAAGTTTGCGCCTTATCATTAAGCGTCTTTTTAAAGCTGATGTTATTAGGATTGGAATACCACTCTCTATAATTAATAAAACCATTAATGGTTTCGCCGTTATTGGTGATAACATATCCTTGTTTGTAATTGCTTTGGGCAGAGACGAAAAATGGAAGCAGGAAAATTGCAAATGCGAGTGTGTAAAATAGCTTCATGAAATAATGTGATCGGTATAAGTTTACGTTGGGCCCTAAAATACATTAATTATTATTGATTTTAAGACCCAACGTAAACTTCACCGCAGTTAAATAGCGTACTGATGATTACAGGGGTAATTTGATAACCTTAACCGCATTGCCCCGCTCAAGCGAATGATGCTCCAGCCACTGACTTTGTTGCTGATCTGTTAATCTACCATTTTGCAGCGCGGTTATCCTTTCCTGAAGCCTGGTTAAACATAGCTTCTTATTTTGTAATTGTGAGCGACTATCCATTACGGTAACCTGTATGCCGGTAGGCTTGTGTACACCGCGCACTGCTGTTTCAACCTTATTTACATTTTGCCCGCCCGGCCCTGATGACCTGATGGTTTCAAATACCACATCGGCTGGATCAAAACGCGTTTGCTCCGGAACATCAAATACCTCAACACCTACAAACCAGTTTTTACGCTTATGTGCCGGTCGGTAGGGGCTTTGTGCCGTCCACTGTATAGTTCCCTGCCAATCTCTCAACAGGTTTTCCAATTGATCACCGTCTGCCATTAAAGTAGATGACAGGAGTGTGCCGCCTTTGTCGCCCGGCTTATCTTCGGTTACGGAGATCGCTATATTTTGTGCCTTTGCCTGTTTCAGGATCATGTCCCTAACCTTAACAACAACGCGGCAACACTCGGCAGGACCTTTGCCTGCCGTAATTTGTATGATCTTTTTCATTATTCTTTATCCATTTTTACTATACGCGGGTAAAACTTACCGTGTACTTCAATTAATTGCTGCTGGGCCGCCATCACGGTTTCGATGTTTTTATAGGCGGATGGATTTTCTTCCAAACTTCCGCCAATCAGGGTTACCCCGGCATCGGTCAGCATTTTTTTTACCGCCGAAGCTGTTGTATTCTCCCTGGCGTCCTTACGGCTCATGGCTCTGCCGGCGCCGTGCGATGCAGATTGTAAAGCATCATTATTCCCTTTGCCCATTACCAAATAAGCGGGTGTGGCCATGCTGCCGGGGATAATTCCCAATTCTCCGGAATGTGCCGGCGTAGCACCTTTACGATGGATGACGACTTCGGTTCCATCTGCCAACACTTCTTTCCAGGCAAAATTGTGATGGTTTTCTACTTTAGCCAACGATTTTAAACCCAGTGCCTTTAGCAAATTGGTGTGAATGCGATCATGGCAAGCCTTTGCATAATCGCCTGCGAGGGTCATGCTAAGCCAATACTCTTGCCCGGCCTCGGTATCAAGATCAAGCCAGGCCAATGGTTGAACTTCACGCGGAAGCTTACAGGTACCCATAGCAATTTGTGTGTAATACCGTGCGATATTTGCCCCCAGTCCCCTGCTGCCCGAATGCGACAGCAAAGCAAGATATTGTTGAGGTGGCAGATTAAGCTCATTATCCGCGTAAAGTTCTATCAGCCCAAACTCCACAAAATGATTGCCGCTGCCCGATGAGCCCAGTTGCTTTACGGCTTTGCCATGCAGTTTTTTAAGCAGTTGTGTTTGATTAAACACCGGGCTATCCAATACCTCGTGATATTGTGATTTACTTAACCCGCCATCAGCTCCAAAATGAGTGTGATCATTTATAGCCTGCTTCATCTGGTAGTTGTAACGTTTCAGGAAACGCTCATCAGCATCAATAATGGATAAAGCCATCCTGCAGCCGATATCCATACCAACGCCGTAAGGGATCACCGCATTTTTAACAGCAAGTACCCCGCCAATGGGCAGGCCATAACCACTGTGCGCATCAGGCATCAGTGCACCCTGCAAACTAACCGGGAGTTTTAGGGCAAGCTCCATCTGCTTTATGGCGGATAACTCAATATGTTCTTCGCCATAAATATTTAATGGTGCATGTTGATCTTTTAACCCGTAAGATGCAGTTACAGCTTCATTTTTATTGTTAATGAATGTTTCGGCTATTTTGCCGGTTATATCATTGTTTAAATAAGCACCGGGTTGTTGCCTGATCTTACTTAACAGATCAATTACCTCAGCTTTGCTGTAATGCTTAAAGTGCCTGCCTGTTATATTCACTGCCAGGCTGCGCTGTTTATTATCAGCGTAACCTATTTGTGTTAATTCTTTTGTTTTTAAATTGCCCATAAGGATATATCGTTTAATAGTCGAGGTAAGCCTCTTTTGAGGTGTACTTCGGTTTGTTTTTAAATTCGTTAATGTATTTAGGGTGTTCATAGAAATCCCAATCCCATCGGTTATTGGTTTTATCCGTTAGCCTGAGAATGCGGGGCAAATGACCGTTCCAGTCTATAAATTCATTGATTTTACCAAGCTGTTGTTCAAGCTCTTCGTCAATTTGCTTTACAGTGTAGATAATGTGTGGCTTGACCACCAATACAAATCGCCATTGTTCGGTAAAAACATATGTAGGCTTCCAGCATTGACACCGTGCATCCCATATTTCTTTTAAATAAAAACAGCGTTTTTCAGCATCAGAAAGGTTAAGTTTTGAACCGTGAAACTCGTTGGGCTCGATCTCCTTTAGCTTCTGCTCTTTCTCTGAATAAGTGTACCTGCATTTGCGGCGCTTTTTCTTTTTAAAGGATTTATCGTGGTGCCACCATTTCACGTTTATTTTATTGAGTAAGTTTTGATAAAATTCGGCTTTATCATTGCGTGCAATGTCGCTGCGTAAAATAAAATAGCGTACGTAACCCCTTTGGTAGGGTTTTTCCAAAGGGATAGGTGGTAACTGGCGAATCTGATTGTTCAGTTCTTGTCGTTGTTTGCTTAAGGTGATCAGCTTTTTATCAAAAGCCTCTTTAACCAATCGCTTTTTTCTCCGTGCCGATTTTAGACGGTACGGCAAATCATGTATGTCCATCGGACTTTACGTGTTTAGTTCATTAAAATCTGTTATGATTTTCAAAAAATTCGCCCCCGGGTTAGGGATCTACCCATTTTGAAAAGCGCAAGCCAAACCTTCAACACATAAAAAATCCGCAGACAAACAAAACCTATCGCCGGTTAAAACAAACCGATCAAATCGTTTAAATAAAACAAAAGAATTGCTGTCTCTACCTGTTAAAGGTGATGCACTAATGGGATATGGATGAGATACTCTGTAGCATAGTCCTTAAAATATTAAAGGGTTAACAATTAAGGAATTGCTGCAAAGATGCAAATATTTTTTGATTAAGGAATAAGCGGATAAATAAAAAGCGTCATTGCGAGTATCCATCAGGGGAAACCTGAAAAAAAACGTAATGACGCCTGGTTACCAGATTTTGAATAACGGAAAATCAGACTTACGAAGTTTTAAAAACTTCGTAAGTCTTGCGGTGGTTTTAACTTTACAATATAAACTTCGTGCTCAGGAAATTGGAATCGTTATCATTCACAATTTCGTTGATGATGTTTTTATTGGTTTCGGTCATTTTGGTGGTAACCAATGAGCGGATAGAGAACGATCTCAAAGCATCATGTACCGAAAGGGTTCCTTCAGCACTGTCCTTACGGCCGGTGAATGGGAATACATCTGGTCCGCGCTGACACTGGCTGTTGATGTTTACGCGGCTCACCAGGTTCACAAAGGGATCTATCAGCGATGAAATTTCTTTGGCATCATTACTGAAAATACTTACCTGCATACCATGCGGCGAGTCAATCTGGTAAGTGATCGGTTCCTCAATATCCTCAAACGGGATTACCGGGATCACCGGGCCAAACTGCTCTTCGCGGTACAGCTTCATGTTTTCATTAACCGGGTAAACGATAGCCGGGAAAAAGAACGAAGCAGATGTCTCGCCGCCGTTTTCGTTAATGATTTTGGCACCATTGGCTAAGGCATCGTTTACAATATCTGTTAAATACGCCGGCTTGTGCGGCTCGGGCAATGGAGTAAGTTTTACATCCTTTTCCCATGGCAGGCCGAATTTAAGTTTGGCAACGGCTTCGCTCAATAGTTTTAAAAACTCATCGGCAACGGCTTTGTGCACAAATATTACTTTAATGGCAGTACAGCGCTGTCCGTTAAATGACAGTGAACCCAAAATACACTCGCTTACCGCCTGCTGCAGATCGGCATGTTTGGTTACGATGGCTGCATTCTTGGCATCCAAACTTAAAACAGCCCTTAAACGGTTAATTTTAGGGTGACGCTTTTTAAGATCGTTTGCCACCTTACTTGAGCCAATGAAGGCCAGCACATTCACCTTACCCGATGCCATCAGCCCCGGGGTCACTACGGCACCGCGACCGTAAATGGTATTCACCACTCCTTTAGGAAACGATTCCTGGAAGGCTTTTAATAGTGGGTAATGCAGCAGTGTACCATGTTTAGGTGGTTTAAATAAAATGGTATTCCCCATGATCAGCGCTGGGATCAGGGTAGTAAAAGTTTCGTTAAGCGGGTAGTTGAACGGCCCCATGCAAAGTACCACACCCAACGGCGAGCGGCGGATCTGGGCTACCAGTCCTTCGGCCATTTCAAAGCGGGACGACTGGCGGTCAATATCCTTCAGGGCATCAATAGTAGCATTTATGTACTCAATGGTACGGTCAAATTCTTTAGCCGAATCGGCGTATGATTTACCGATCTCCCACATCAGCAGCTTTACCACCAGCGTACGTTGTTCGCTCATTTTATAAATGAAGCGCTCCATGCATTTAATGCGGTCGGCAATGCTCATGGTAGGCCATTCACCACGGCCGTTATCATAGGCTTCAAGCGCGGCATCCAAAGCTTCAAAAGCTTCCTTTTCGGTACAAACAGGATAGGTGCCGATCAACTTACGTGTGAAAGTGCCGTCCGGGCTCCAAAAGCCAACCGGCGAGTAAACCTCGCTTACTTCACCGTTCCAGGGTTTCATTTCGCCACCGCTCAGGTATTCGCGCTGGTGTACTTCTTCAATCTGAAATTCGGGGGGAATATTGTTTTCATCAACAAAAATTGAACTGAGCTGGGTTTTAAAACTCATATTTTTTCAAGGGTTTGATTTGCCCTAAGATAAAAAAAGCCTGCTTTAACAAGCAAGCTTTTATGCGTTAATAAATTGTTTACTGATTTATTGCGACGTAATGACGTTTGTTTAAAATCTATTCGAAAAAAATGTCCTTAAACATTAAACAAACCGTTACGTTCCTGTTCCTGGTAATCCTGCACCGTTTCAATGGCATTATCAACCACATCGCTAAGGGCGGTAATGAATGTTCCGGGGCGGGCAAGGCTCATGGCGTGTTTAATAGCATCAACTTCTTTAGGTACAACTTCAACCTGTTTGTCAGGATCAACTGATTCAATTCCCTCTTTGAGTAAACCAATGATATTTTCGGCGGTACGGCCACGCAGGTGTTTCTCCTGGCGTAGGATAATGTAATCAAACATTTCGGCCGATAGTTTTCCTAACTCGCGGATGTCATCATCACGCCTGTCGCCGGTACCGGCTATGATACCAATTTTAAGCGGCGAATCGATATGCCTTAAAAACTCCTTGATGCCGGTATAACCATCAGGGTTATGGGCAAAATCAATCATGAAACGGAAATCTTTAAACTCGAAAATATTCATACGGCCAGGCGTTTGTGATGCCGATGGAATGAATGTTTCAAGCGAGATCTTGATATCTTCCGTTTTAAATCCCCATAAAAAAGTAGCCAGCGTTGCAGCCAGCACGTTCTCGATCATGAACGGCACAGTACCGCCAAACGTAAGCGGGATCAGGATGGTACGCTGAACGCGGATCTTCCAGTCGCCTTTTAAAATGGTGATGAAGCCATTTTCGCAGATAGCGGCAATGCCTCCTTTTTTGCAATGCGATTTGATGATCGGGTTGTTTTCGTTACGACTGAAATAAGCGATGTTACATTCGGCTTTTTTGCCAATGCGTACGCAATATTCATTATCGGCATTTAAAACGCCCCAGCCATCCTTTTTAACCGAATTTAACACTACGCTTTTCACCCTTGAAAGGTCTTCAAGCGAATGAATATCCGACAAGCCAAGGTGATCTTCCTGGATGTTTGTAATAACCCCAATATCGCAAAAGCCAAAACCTAAGCCCGAGCGCAGGATACCGCCGCGTGCAGTTTCCAGTACCGCGAAATCAACCGTTGGGTCTTTCAATATAAACTCAGAGCTTACCGGGCCTGTGGTATCGCCCTTCAGCATCATGTTGTTTTGAACGTAAATGCCGTCAGATGTAGTAAAACCCACCCTATGCCCGTTGTTTTTTACAATGTGCGCTATCAAACGGGTGGTAGTGGTTTTGCCGTTGGTACCTGTAATAGCGATGATAGGGATGCGGGCCGATTTACCGGCCGGGTAAAGCATATCAATTACATGCCCGGCTACGTTGCGCGGCAGGCCTTCGCTTGGTGCAATGTGCATCCTGAAGCCTGGTGCTGCGTTAACCTCAAGGATCACACCACCGGTATCGGTTAGCGGCTCGGTAAGGTTTTGCGCCATAATATCGATGCCGCAAATATCCAGACCAATGATTTTAGAGATCCGCTCGCAAATAAAGATGTTTTGCGGGTGCACATGGTCGGTAACATCAACAGATGTACCACCGGTGCTCAGGTTAGCGGTCGACTTAACGTAAACAACCTCATCCTTTTCCGGAATGGTTTCAAGCGTGTAGCCCTTTTTGGCCAGCAGGTCGAGTGTATCCCGGTCTACCGTTATTTCGGTAAGTACATTTTCATGCCCATAACCACGGCGCGGGTCGGTGTTTTCCTGGTCAATCAACTCCTGGATATTCAGCTTACCATCGCCGGTAACATTAGCTGGTTTACGTAAGGCCGCTGCAACCATTTTATTATCGATAACCAGCACCCTGAAATCAAAGCCGGTAACATATCGTTCCACAATGACACGGCGCGAGATTTTTGCAGCGTGCTCATAGGCTTCAATCGCTTCTTCTTCTGTCTTGATATTGATAGAAATACCGCGACCATGGTTACCATCAAGCGGCTTAAATACCAGCGGGAAACCCACCTTACGGATAGCATCCGGCACAGCCGATGCCGACGATATGGTTACGCCTTTGGCCACGGGAATAGCCTGCTCCTGTAACAGGCGCTTGGTTTCTTCCTTGTTGCTGGCTATATCAACGGCAATACTGCTGGTTTTTTCGGTCATGGTAGCGCGGAAACGTACCTGGTTTTTACCATAGCCCAACTGCACTAACGACTGATTATTGAGTCTGATCCATGGGATATCCCTTGCAATAGCTTCTTCCACAATTGATCCGGTGCTTGGCCCCAAACGGGTGTTTTCCCTGATCTCGCGCATTTGCTGAATATCTGCATCCAGGTTGTAATCTTCGCCTTTGATAAGCGCTTCGGTAATGCGCACGGCTGATTCGGCAGCAAAAACGCCAACTTTTTCTTCCAGGTAAGCAAAAACTACGTTGTATACACCTTTAGTTTTGGTTTCGCGGGTACGGCCAAAGCCGGTAT
The DNA here is from genome assembly GCF_059690695.1 of Mucilaginibacter sp. A5337. NCBI lineage: Bacteria > Pseudomonadati > Bacteroidota > Sphingobacteriia > Sphingobacteriales > Sphingobacteriaceae > Mucilaginibacter > Mucilaginibacter sp. A5337. The sequence continues at coordinate 76,508 of NZ_JCAWEC010000011.1, forward strand.
CCATACCGGCAAGCGTTTGGATCTCAAGCGCTATATGCTCAATAACGTGGCCCATCCAGGTACCTGCTATTACCCGTTGAAAAAATCCACCGGGTACGCCTGGCGAGCAGCGGTGGCTGTATAACGATGGCAGCAGCTTTTCAAGCCGTTCATAAAAACCATCAATTTCGTTAGAGGGGCGGTGCTCCATCTCCTGCAGGTCAAGCCGCATTTGTATTAATTTTTTGCGCCTGATGCTCCAAATGTTGGGTCCGCGTAGTACCTGGATATTCTCGATCTTCATTATGTAGAATGCTATTTTTTTTTCAGCCTAATTTCCCCTTAAAACTATAAAACATAACACGGGAATAAAATTTTTGATGGCAAAAAGCCATTATTTATTATTAGTTCCTGTGTTTGTGCATGTTTTTATCGTAATTTGTATATAGTTGTATTAAGATAGTGTGAAATAATCATGATTGTCCCGAAAGGTAAGCTAATAATTATAGGCGGCGCGGTTGATATGGGTAGTAATGTTACCCTCCAGGAGCATATTTTGCAGCCCGATTATATCAAATTTTTTGAACAAGGCATATTAAGGCGCATAATTAACGAATCTGCGAAGCACGAGGGCTCAAAAATTGAGGTAATTACTACGGCATCACAGATCCCCGAGCTTGTTGGTGCGGAATATATCAAGGCTTTCGGCCAGCTTAACGTTACCAATGTTGATGTGCTGCACATCAAGAGCCGTGAAGATGCAAGCAATAAAGTTTATCTCGACAGGATACGTAAAGCCGATGTGGTGATGTTTAGCGGGGGCGACCAGCTTAGGCTTACGGCCATTTTTGGTGGCACCGAGTTTTTACAAATCCTGAAACAACGTTATCAGAAAGAAAACTTTGTAATAGCAGGGACTTCGGCTGGGGCTGCGGCAGCTTCAACACACATGATTTACCGCGGGCAAAGTAACGAAGCCCTGGTTAAAGGCGAGGTGCAAATAACCGCCGGTCTTGGCTTTATCGACTCGGTTATTGTTGATACCCACTTTGTACAGCGCGGCCGCATTGGCAGGTTAATGTATGCAGTGGCAACCAACCCGGGCATTTTGGGGATAGGATTAGGCGAAGATACAGGCCTGCTCATTACCGAGGGCTATATGATGGAAGCGATAGGCTCGGGCCTGATTATTTTGGTTGACGGACGCAACATCGTATCAACTAATATTTATGATGTGGAACTTGGTTCGCCAATCTCTATCGAAAATTTAAGGGTACACGTCATGTCGATATTTGATAAGTACGATTTGGTGCAGCACCGTTTAATCATAAAAAAGAGTATGAAGGTTGAAGAAGGCGTTTTTATAAATGCGCCAGGCAGCAAACTTCTACAATAATTTAAACTGCATATAGTTCTTATAAATACCCTGGCCTTATTTATGCAGGTACATCTACTTAATTTATAATTATGAAAATAATTATTCATGGCGGTTTTTTTAGCGAATCGCTTACCAACCAGGAAGTAAAGCTGGCCAAACAGGAAGCCCTGAATGGCATAGTACAGTTAGGATATAACCACCTGCAACATCATACCGCGGCAGAAACTGTAGTATATACTGTACGGCTGCTTGAAGATTGCGAGCTTTTTAATGCCGGTACCGGATCGCAAATTCAGAGCGATGGTAAAATCCGCCTCAGCGCATCGCTCATGGATGGCAAAACCCAGCGCTTTTCGGGCGTTATCAACATTGAAGATGTTAAAAACCCTATCTGCGTAGCCGAAAAACTTCAGGCCTATGATGATCGTGTTTTAAGCGGCAAGGGAGCGTGCGATTTCGCTATAGAAAACGGCCACAAATACTACAATCCTGAAATTCCGCAGCGCCGTCATGAGTACGAGCAAAAACTAAGCGATTCTATCAGGCTCGGCACCGTAGGCTGCGTTGCGCTTGATGTACATGGCAATCTGGCTGCTGCTACCAGTACCGGGGGCAAGGGCTTTGAAATTCCTGGCCGTGTTAGTGATTCGGCCACTACAGCTGGCAATTACGCTAACAGCTTTGCCGGCGTTTCATGTACCGGCGTAGGCGAAGATATTGTAAGCGGCTCGGTAGCTGTTAAAATTGTTACACGCGTAACCGATGGCATGACCCTCATGGCCGCTACCGAAAAAACCCTTGACGAAATGAAGCCTTACGATGGCTTTGCAGGTGTTATAGGCATTACTACCGACGGGCAGATCTATCACTCAGATACACATCCATACATGGTTTGGGCCCTCCACGATGGCGACATCGAAGTTTTTAACTAAAACCTAAATTTATTTTTTCCGTAGAAAGGTATAAATTCAATATTTGTAAAATAACAGTGGCATTTAAGCGTTTATGTGTTTGCTGCCTTTTATAGGTATTGTTTTCCCGTTAACAAATAATTACATTTGTTAAGCTGATTAATTTAAAATTACACAGTTTAAACCCAGGAAAAAAGATTAGATGAGATATTTCCTACTTATTATTTTATGCTCTGTTGGGTTCAATGCATCAGCGCAATGGTATTACAAACCGTTCAATAAGCGCACCAGGTCTCCGCAAATGGCATATGCGCAAAATCATTCCATTAAAAGGTTGCCGCCCCCTACAGTAGCTAAAGTAAAAATCCCGCCAACTATTATTGAGCATACACCTTATGTAATGGCAATGATCGAGGAATCGGTGATGAGAACCGCGCAGCATAATATGCGTTTCCATGTATACAATGCTGCAAGCTATAACTTTAGCGACCTGGCCCAGATGTATATGAAGCAAAACCGTCTGGCCGAAGCCAAATGGTTCCTGCTGCAAAGCATTACCATATCGCGCCAGCAAAATGATGACAGGCACACCATAGCCAACCTGCTTGATCTGGCCACCGTAAAAGCCGATTACGGCGATTACGCACAGGCAAAACAGGATTTGGCCGAAGCCCGCCAGTTAGCTATTTCACGCGGTTTAACATATGACCTGGCTACAGTAGAGAAGAAAACGCGCTATTTACAGGACAATAAATTTAAAACGCCACACAGCGAAACCCGCTTTGCAGAAACTGCCGATGCCGGTACAATTACCAAACCGGCTAATAAATAGTATTTTTTTGTAACAAAAGCGTAAAATGGTGCAGCTCGCATACTATTAGTAAAACATAATCGTATTATTGTTCTTAGTAATTAAGAGACAGCATTTTGACTGTCTCTTTTTTATTTTACATTAGCAAATTAATAATAGGCACAAGTATTGATGTTTTACACCAACCCCGATTTAACTACAGTAAAAGATATGTTTAAGAAAGTATATTTGTTATTGGTGCTGGGCGCAGCCCTCGCCTGTAAAGCATCGCCATCCAAACCTGTTAAAGTAGCAGGTTCAAATGATTTACAGCCCGATGAACAGCAAAGCGTTGTTTGTAAGCAGGTAGCATCATTAATTTCCAACTATAACTATAAAAAAGTCCCGCTGAACGATTCGGTATCAGCTATAATTTTTGATCGTTATATCAAATCACTTGACGAAAACCACAGCTATTTTTTAGCTTCAGATATCAAGGATTTTGAAAAATATAAAACCGTACTTGATGATGATATTAAAGCGGGCAACCTGACCGATGCTTTTTACATCTTCAACGTTTTTCAAAAAAGGTATATCGAGCACGTAAAATATTCAATTGAACAGATCAGCAAAAACTTCGATTTTAACAAAACCGAAACCTTTGTTTATGATCGTGACAAACTGCCATGGATTGCTTCGCAAAGCGATATGGATGCTATGTGGACCAAGCGTGTTAAGTATGACCTGCTAAACCTGAAACTGGCCAATGCAGATATGGCCAAAAACAAGGAGACACTTAAAAAACGTTATGAAAACCTGTTGACCCAAACCAACAAGCTATCGAATCAGGACGTTTTCCAATACTTTATGGATGCCTTTACCGAGGCTATCGATCCGCATACCAACTACTTTAATCCGTCAAACGCTGCCAATTTCAACATTGAAATGTCGCGCCAGGTTGAAGGGATAGGGGCTTCACTCCAGGTAGAAAACGAGTATGTAACTATCAAAACTATCGTAGCAGGCGGCCCGGCCGATAAAAGCCACCAGATAAGTGTTGATGACCGTATTGTTGCCGTGGCACAAGGCAAAACCGGCGAATTTCAGAACGTGGTAGGCTGGCGCGTGGATAATGCCATCGCCATCATCCGTGGTACTAAAGGCACCACCGTTAGGCTTGAAATATTGCCTGCGGGTGTAAACGCATCTGCTAAACCCAAAGTGGTTGAAATGGTTCGCGAAAAGATCATCCTGAAAGATCAATCGGCCAAAAAAGAGATCCGCACTTACAACAGCAATGGTAAAACGGTTAGGATAGGTGTGATATCTATCCCGGCATTCTACATTGACTTTAACGATTATAAAGCAGGTAACCCTAACTACAAAAGCACCACCCATGACGTTAAGGCGATCCTTGACTCATTAAAGAAAGAAAATGTAGACGGCCTTGTGATCGACCTGCGTGAAAACGGCGGCGGTTCACTGATGGAAGCCATTGAGCTTACCGGCCTGTTCATTAAAACCGGACCGGTAGTACAGGTACGCGATACCAAAGACCAGGTTGAAATTGATAAAGACGAAGATCCGGATATCACTTACAGCGGCCCGATGGCTGTATTGGTTGATCGTTTCAGTGCTTCAGCCTCTGAAATCTTCTCAGGCGCAATACAGGATTACGGTCGCGGATTGATATTGGGTACTCAAACTTATGGTAAGGGTTCGGTACAAAGCGCCATCGACCTTGACAGGGTGATCGGTTCTTCTCTCCGTGATAAAATTGCTGGCGTAGTTGGCGGTGGTAAAAAAACAACGTCTACCGGCAGTCAAAGCACTTATGGCCAGCTTAACCTTACCATAGCTAAATTCTATCGCATCAGCGGTAATTCAACTCAGCATAAAGGCGTAACACCTGATATTTCATTCCCATCAGTTATTCCGTTGGATAAATATGGTGAAGATACTGAGCCATCTGCAATGCCTTTTGACATCATTGCCAAAACAGATTATACCAAAACAGGCGATTTCACCGGCGTATTGCCACAGCTTAAAAAGCTGCACGACCAACGTATGGCTGGCAGCGACAGCTATAAATACCTGCTTGAAGACATCGCCGATTTCAAAAAACATGATGCTGATGACAGCGTATCGCTAAAAGAATCTGACTTGAAAAAACAACGCGACGATGATGAAGCAAAAGCATTTGAACGCAACAACCTGCGCCGCGTAGCATTAGGTTTACCAGCCCTTAAAAAAGGACAAACCAAACCTAAAAACGAAGACCTTGACTTCGTAAAACGCGAAGCCGGCCAAATCATGACCGACTATATCAGTCTTGATAACAAGTTTACAAGTGTTGGCTCACAGCCGGCTAACTAAGTAGGTTTTAGATAACATTCAACGCCCGGTATTGAAAGATGCCGGGCATTTTTATTTATACACGAATATTTTACAGGCTGAGAAGAATTTTATCGAATTTCACGAATGGGTGTTAGAAGTCACTACAATTGTTCGAAAGATAAAAATATCTCTTAAAAACGTATGTCATTGCGAGCGCAGCGTGGCAACCTCGTAGCAAATGCCTGTCGAACAAGCTTGTCGTTTATGCATACCGACGAGATTGCCACGTCGCGCCATGCGTAGCCCCGCACAAGCTCCTTATAATGACGCGACTGTAAGTTATTGATTATTAGGATTGTTTTTTTGATCGATTTTATAACATGGGCGTTGCCTGCGGCCCGGGCTGTACGCTCATACTACGCGGGCCTTAGCCACAGGCCGGTATCCGCTCCCATCCCTAACGCAACCCAGCGCACTATCTCTAAAACATATTTTTTTACGTCATTACGGTTTTTTCCAGGGCTCCCTGGTGGATAATGCACCATTTTCAACTGGTTTGCATCTTCCGGACACTTATAATAACAACACCGACCATGAGCTGAATTTGCATACTTAGATATCTTACATTGAAAATAAAATTCGTGTAATTCGATTTAATTCGAGGGATAAGTGTCATATTCTTAAAAATCACTTCCTTGTTATAAAACCCTGTCGGCTAATACCCTTGCATTTTGTAAATTTGGCCTCTTATAAAAAATTGATACAACGTTGAAAAATAATATTCTTATTGTTGATGATGTGCATGCCATATTTATGGAGCAGGCCGAAGCTAAAGGTTACACCTGCGATTACCGTCCGCTGATTAAGCTTGACGAAGCTATGCAGATCATAGGCGACTATGCCGGCCTGGTGATCCGCTCAAAATTCAGGGTGGATAAAGCCGTACTTGACGCAGCCACCAACCTGCAGTTTATAGCCCGCGCCGGCGCGGGTATGGATAATATTGATGAAGATTATGCTGCTCAAAAAGGAATAAACCTCATTAATGCTCCCGAAGGTAATTCAGATGCCGTGGGTGAACACGCTATCGGCTTGCTGTTGTCATTAATGAATAATTTAAATCGTGGCGATGCTGAAATACGCGACGGCAAATGGCAGCGTGAGGCTAACCGGGGTTACGAGCTTAAAGGCAAAACAGTAGGTATTATAGGCTATGGTCATATGGGCAGCAGTTTTGCCCGTAAACTATCCGGTTTCCAGGTAAATGTTATTGCTTATGATAAGTATAAAACGGGTTTCAGCGATAAATATGCCCGCGAAGTAAGTATGGAAGAAATTGTAAAACACAGCGATGTTCTTAGTCTCCATATCCCGCTAACTACCGAAACCAACGGACTGGTTGACGATGAGTACCTGTTCCACTTCAAAAAGCCTATATTTTTCCTGAACACATCCCGTGGCAAAACCGCCAAGGTGAGTGCCGTGCTTAACGCAATCCGCGAAGGCAAGATATTGGGTGCTGGTTTAGATGTATTGGAGGTTGAAAAGTTCCCTGCCCTTGCCGAGCAGCCGTGGTTTGAAGAGTTAAGACAAAGCGGTAAAGTGCTCTTAAGCCCACACGTTGCCGGCTGGACATTTGATTCGTATCGGAAGATCAGCGAGGTTATGGCTGAGAAGCTGGTTGATTTGAAAGTTTGAACCTTGATTTATAGGATTTGAGGATTGCCATAAATTATGCACTTGTCTGAACTCGAATTAAACGAATTTTAAGAATTTATCAAATTTACATAGCATTCTGTTAATTCTTTAATTCCAAAAATTCGAGTTCAGACAAATATCAGCCAGACAAAAAATCTTTCAACCCATTGTTAACAATCTTTTTTTGAATTGTAAGCCTATTCCCCCAACTTCGCAGTCCGAATTTTGATTATGAGTATTCATTATAAAATAATAGCTGCAGAGCTTTCTGTAGCCGAAAAACAGGTTACCGCTACGGTAGGCCTGCTTGATGAAGGAGCCACAGTTCCATTCATTTCCCGTTACCGTAAAGAGCTTACCGGCAGTTTGGATGAGGTGCAGGTAGCCGCCATCCGCGATCGTGTACAACAACTACGCGAGTTAGATAAACGCCGGGAGGCTATCCTGAAATCGCTTACAGACCTGGGCAAGTTAACGCCCGAACTGGAAAAGCAGATCAACGAAGCCGAAACCATGGTTACTTTGGAAGATATTTATCTTCCTTATCGTCCTAAGCGCAAAACCCGCGCTACAGCGGCCCGCGAAAAAGGCCTTCAGCCACTGGCCGACGTTTTATTGGAACAAAACAATATCGACCCGGAACTGATCGCAGCCGAATACATCAGCGATGAAAAAGGCGTTGCCAGTGTTGAGGAAGCCCTGGCCGGTGCAAGGGATATCATCGCCGAAACCGTTGCAGAGAATGCCGAAGTGCGCACTAAGATCCGTGAGCTCTTTGTAGAGAAAGGCACTTTCGCATCGCGCGTAGTTGAAGGTAAAGAAGAGGCAGGCATTAAATATAAAGACTACTTTGAATGGACAGAGCCGGTTAAGACAGCTCCATCTCACCGCATACTGGCTATGCGCCGCGGCGAAAAAGAAGAGATCCTGTGGCTTGATCTTAAACCTGAAGAAGATGATGCGCTGGAGATTCTGGAAAATTCGGTTATCAAGGCCAACAACCGGGCTTCAGGACAGGTTCGCTTAGCGGTAACCGATGGCTACAAACGCTTGCTGAAACCATCGATGGAAACAGAAGTACGCCTGCTTACCAAAAAGAAAGCCGACGAAGAAGCTATCCGTGTGTTTGCTGAAAACGCCCGTCAATTGCTACTTGCTGCTCCGCTTGGTCAGAAAAGAACAATGGCCCTCGATCCCGGCTTCCGTACAGGCTGTAAACTGGTTTGTTTGGATGAACAAGGCAAACTCCTTGAAAACACTACCATTTACCCGCATACAGGGGCAGGACAGGCGCGTGAAGCCGAAAAAACGGTACAGCACCTGTTCCAGAAATATAATATCGAAGCTATCGCTATTGGTAATGGTACCGCAGGCCGCGAAACGGAGGTTTTTGTGCGCAACCTGAATTTAGCAGGTGCAACCATTGTAATGGTAAATGAAAGCGGCGCTTCCATCTATTCAGCATCTGAAGTAGCAAGGGAAGAATTTCCTGACTATGATGTTACCGTTAGGGGAGCCGTATCTATCGGCCGCCGGTTGATGGACCCACTGGCCGAATTGGTAAAAATCGACCCAAAATCAATTGGGGTAGGTCAGTACCAGCATGACGTTGATCAGAATAAGCTTCAGACGTCCTTAGATGACACTGTGATCAGCGCAGTGAACGCGGTAGGTGTTGAGCTTAACACAGCCTCAAAACAGATCCTGGCTTATGTATCAGGCCTTGGCCCGCAGCTGGCACAAAACATTGTTGAGTACCGTAACCAAAACGGAGCCTTTAAACGCCGTGAGCAGTTGAAAAAAGTTCCGCGTTTGGGCGATAAGGCATTTGAGCAGGCAGCAGGCTTCCTTCGGATCCACAATGCAGAGAACCCGCTTGATACCAGCGCCGTTCACCCGGAGCGTTATGGTTTACTGGAACAGATGGCGACTGACATGAAATGTACTGTAAAGGATTTGATGGGCAACCCAACCCTGCGCAAAAGCATTCCGCTGCAAAAATATGTTTCGGAAACAGTTGGCTTACCAACTTTGAACGATATCATGGCCGAGCTTGCCAAACCGGGCCGCGACCCGCGTGAGCAATTTGAGGCATTCAGCTTTACCGATGGAATCAATGCCATTGGCGATCTGAAAGTGGGCATGAAACTACCGGGTATCGTCACCAACATCACTGCTTTCGGCGCTTTTGTTGATATCGGTGTTCACCAGGATGGCCTTGTTCACCTGAGCCAGATCACTAACCGTTACATTAAAGATCCTAACGAGGTATTGAAGGTACACCAAAAGGTTGAGGTAACAGTTACGGAGGTAGATGTGAACCGTAAGCGTATTGCCCTATCCATGAAGGAGAACGACAAAAGCGCACCGGATCAACGCAGGAACGACGACCGCCGTCCGCAGGGTAATAACAAACCGAACTTTAATAAAAGAGCCGAAAAAGAGCATGAAACCGATATGGCTTTGAAACTGGCTGCTTTGAAGGAGAAGTTTAAGTTGTAATTAACCCCTCTAAATCTCCCCTAAAGGGGAGACTTAAAAACTTCTAAAGCCCTCTCCTCTGGAGAGGGTTGGGTGAGGTTAAACAAAAAGGGTCCCCAACCTTCCGGCTGGGGACCCTTTTTTATATCATTTAACGGATACTTACGCTACTGTACCCTCTTTCAGCTTCTCAGCATTCTCAGCAAACTGAAGCGACTCAAGAATCTCCTGTAAATCACCATTAAGAACGCCTGGCAGGTTGTAAATGGTCAAGCCAATACGGTGCTCAGTTAAACGTCCTTGCGGATAGTTGTAAGTACGTACCTTGGCCGACCTGTCGCCGGTTGATACCATGGTTTTACGTTTTTTAGAGGTTTCTTCCAGGTGTTTCTGCAACTCCATCTCGTACACCCTCGAACGTAATACCTGTAAAGCCTTATCGTAGTTTTTTAATTGCGATTTCTGATCCTGGCACTGGGCAACAATACCAGTAGGAAGGTGGGTTAACCTTACCGCAGAATACGTAGTATTTACCGACTGACCGCCCGGCCCTGAAGCACAGAACAGATCCTTACGGATATCACTTACGTTTAGCTCGATATCAAACTCATCAACCTCGGGTAATACTACTACAGATGCTGCTGAGGTATGAACACGGCCTTGCGTTTCGGTATCAGGTACACGTTGTACACGGTGTACGCCCGATTCATATTTAAGCGTTCCATAAGCGTCTTCGGCGTTTACGTTAAATACAATCTCTTTATAGCCGCCACTGGTACCTTCGGTATAGTCAACCAGCTCGGTACGCCAGCCGCGTTTTTCGCAGTACCGCATGTACATGCGGTAAAGGTCGCCGGCAAAAAGGGCAGCCTCGTCACCACCTGTACCACCACGAATCTCGACGATCGCATTTTTAGAATCCTCAGGATCTTTAGGGATGAGCATCAAACGGATCTCCTCCTCTTTTACTTCCTGCTGGGCAAGTAGTTCGTCAAGTTCCATTTTAGCCATCTCGCGAAACTCCTCGTCTTTTTCGGTGGCCAGGATTTCTTTATTGGTATCGATATTGCTCATAATGTTGCGGTAGATATAATACTCATCAACAATTTTGGCAAGGTCTTTATATTCTTTGTTTAACTGGGCAAAACGCTTCATGTCCTGCATGGCGTCAGGACTGCTCAGCTCACCTTCAACATTTTTCCAGCGCTCGTATATCAGCTCTAATTTATCTAACATATTTTATAAATAATGATGCAGCTAAAACTGTTTGATATTGAACCGGCTTATGAAAGATTTAACGTTTCGGGAGCGGCTTACAGGCTTACTGCAAAAAAGTGCACAAAAGTACGCAATTTACTGCATATTTTAATTCAGCGGATTGTAAGTTGTTTTTACTGGTTCATAGATGATGGTTCATGGATCGCTGCGGCCTATGGTTAATGGATCATAGCAAGCCCCAAAACAGTTAACTCGGTCAAACCATAGCTTCTAAACTACAGGCACCATGAACCATGATCTATTAACCATGAACTATAAAAAATATTCCACCTTCAACTCCTTACCGTCAAAAACGGCATAAGAAAACTGAGTGATCCATTCGCCAAGGTTAATGTACCTGCTTTGCGGGTTTAGCTGAATGTCAAGCGGAATGTGGCGGTGGCCAAAAACAAGATAATCGTAAAAATTGGTCTCCAATTCTTCGCGGCAAAAATTTACCAGCCATTCCTGCTCGCCCGGTTTGGGGTTCTCTTTTTTTGCATTGGTATCGCGACTGTGGCGGCTCCATTTATTGGCAATCCCCACACCAAGATTGGGATGGATGCGGGCAAACAGCCACTGGCAAAACCTGCTCCTGAAAAACCCCTTTAAAAACTTGTAAAAGTTATCGCCGGGGCCAAGTCCATCACCGTGGTGAATAAAGAATTTCTTGCCGCCGCGCTCAATTTTTAATTCATTGGTAATGATGGTTGCACCAAACTCATTTACAAAGTAATCAAACATCCACATATCGTGGTTACCTTTAAACATGTAAAGCTTTATGCCTGCATCGGCAAGTTCGGCAAGTTTGCCCAAAAAACGGATATAACCTTTAGGCACTACGGTTTTGTATTCGAACCAAAAGTCAAAAACATCGCCAACCAGGAATATTTCGGCCGCGTCATGCTTAATGCTATCAAGCCAGCGCACTATCTTATCTTCGCGTTGGCGGCTTGAGGCATAAGTACCTGTACCTAAATGAAAATCAGAAGCAAAATAGAGTTTGTCGCGAACCGGCATATCCGGCAAAAATACGTTTTAACAGCCAAACAGAAAAGATAAAGATTGTTACACAATAAGCACCAAACAACGCCGTATCTTAGTGGTTATTCACGAATACATTAAACATTAAAATTATGGCAATCCCCGAAAACCCAAATCTTGATGATGCCCAGGAAGACAAAGATCCCGGCAACGAATTTGAACAGAACGAAGGCCAGGATACCGGCAACGAAATAATTGATAACAGCGAACCGGATGTAGCCGGATTGAACGCAGCCAGCCGGGCATCAGAATCATCATTTACTTTAAACTTTGAAGATGGCTATGCCCCCGCACCGGATAAAAAGGATAACGACCAGCAATCACCCAAACACTGATATATTAAACAATGAAAAAACTATTACTGCCGGCATTGATCCTCGTCATTTTTGCAGGTAAGGCATCGGCACAGTCAAAAGGCTTTATCATGGCCGATTTCAAGGCCAATATAGGCAAAACGGGTACCTTGTGCGATACCGTTTACTCATACAAAGCAGTAAGCGACACACTTACATTGTTAAACATTGGTGCTGCCTATCCAAGGCAAAAATATACCATAGCCGTAAAGGGCAGCGCAATAAAGCTTGACCTATCTACCATAAAAGGAAAACACGTATGCGCAACCGGTACATTTGAACTTTTCAAAGGTCAGCCTGAAATTGTGGCCGACAAGCCGGAACAGATCACGGTTAACTGATCAATCTAAATGACTATAAAACAAAAAGAGAGCAGATCAATGATCTGCTCTCTTTTTGTTTTATTATGATAATAATATCAGCTTTTGGCTTAAAACGCCTTATACAAACCAAATACAATTTGGCCTTCGGTAATTGGCTGCTTGGTAACTAAGCGGCCTACATTAAGCGTACGCCCGGTTGTTGTTACATCATATCCGGGAGATTTAACATAGTTGCCTTTAAGCGATAATCCCCAGCCTGCACCCATATCAAACCTGATTGCTGCACTGCCGCCGTATGCAAAAGCATAGCCTTTAGCGCTTTGTTGAGTAATGCTGCCGGTTTGCGCATCAACACCGGTAACACTAATGGTTAACAATGGTGATGTCTGGCTTTTTAAAGCACCTGCAGATGCCCTTAGGTCAAATGATAAGCTGCGCCATACAAAGGTATATTGTGGGCCTACTAACAGGTTAAAGCTGCGGTAACGTTTATCAGCAGTTACAGTTCCCTGATCGGCTTTAAAATCGGTTGTATATCCTTGAGACAATATCAAGTCATCATCATAGGAGAAATTACTTTGATCCTGGTACGAAAAGGTATAGCCGATGCCAAAATTCCTGTGCAGGTAATACGCTCCGTCCAATTGGAAAGTAACCCCTTTGTTTGCAAAGCCCGATTTGTTGTTACTGTAGTCTGCTTTTGCAAAATCGCCCAGCGCATAGGAAATACCCATACTTAAACCTACATAAGGTTTAAGTTTTACTTTGGTTTCATCATCTTTATCGTTGGTATCCTGAGCTTTTGAGGTAAATGACAGCAGCATTAAAAGGCCTGCTGTAAAAAAAGTAAGGGTTTGTTTCATGTTTGTTATTATGTAACTGTATTACCGTAAGTTGCCACTGCATCCTTAGCTGCAAAGCAAACGTGTAAAAAAACGCATTATTATTGATACTTATATGATAACAAGCCTCCTCTTTAGGGCCAAAATCACATCGATTATCATCTGCAAAAATCAAAGGGGTTAGCTTTTAATTACTTGCCCTCATTTTACAGCAGTTTTTTCACGCCACTAATATAGCCTGCAACGGGCAATTAAACAGCAGCCGGCCGCAAAATTAACAACTTTTAACCTTTTGAACCGTTATTGCCTTGCGGCAATGTACCCTGAATAGTTATCTTTAGTTGCCTGTAATTTAAACTATCATGACAAAAACGTTCTGTTTATTAGCATTAGCTGTTTTATTTTGCAGCTATACACGTGCACAAATGACTATAAAAACACTTCCATATCCCAAAGCAAAAAAAGTTGATGTTATTGACACCTATTTTGGCACCCAGGTGCCCGATCCGTACCGCTGGCTCGAGAACGATCATGCCGCGGATACCAAAGCCTGGGTACAGGACGAAAATAAAGTAACGTTCAACTATCTCGACCAAATCCCTTACCGCGCAGAAATCCATAAACGCCTGGAGTTTTTATGGAACTATGAAAAGTACAGCGCTCCCTTTAAAGAAGGCAAATACATCTATTTTTATAAAAATGATGGATTACAAAGTCAGAATGTACTATATCGCCAGCTGGGAGATAACGGTGTACCTGAAGTTTTCCTTGATCCGAATAAATTTTCTGCCGATGGTACTACTTCTCTGCAGGGTATCGAATTTAGTAAAAACGGTGAACTGGCAGCTTATCAGATTTCCGAAGGTGGCTCGGACTGGCGCAAGGTCATCATCATTAACACCGAAGATAAAAGTGTTGTCGGCGATACTTTAAAAGACGTAAAATTCAGCGGGCTGGCTTGGCATGGTACCGACGGCTTTTACTACAGCAGCTATGACAAGCCAACCGAAGGCAGTCAGCTTTCAGGTATGACACAGTTTCATAAGCTGTATTATCACAAACTGGGCACGCCTCAAAGTACCGACAAACTGATATTTGGCGGCGATAAAACCCCTCGCCGATATATAGGCGCTTACCTTACTGAAGACGAACGCTTTCTGGTTATTACTGCGGCCACATCCACAACAGGTAATGAACTTTACATCCAGGATTTAAGCAAACCCGGCAGCCAGATCATTAATGTTATAAATAACTTTGATAACCAGCACAGTGTTTTGGATAACGTTGGCAGCAAGCTTTATATCCTCACCAATATTTACTCACCAAATTTTAAAATTGTTACCGTTGATGCGGCCGAACCAGGCATTACCCATTGGAAAAACCTCATCCCCGAAACCAAAAATGTATTAAGCGCCACTACCGGCGGGGGCAAAATTTTTGCCGAATACCTGCAGGATGCTACATCCCTGATACAGCAATACAATATGGATGGCAAGCTTGAACGTACTATTCAACTCCCATCAATTGGCTCGGCTTCGGGTTTTGGTACAAAGAAGGAAGAAAAGGTAACTTATTACACTTTTACCAATTATATCTATCCGCCTACTATTTTTAAGCTGGATATTGAAACCGGCACTTCCACGGTCTATAAAAAATCCGGCGCAAAGTTTGATCCTGAGCAATATGAATCAAAGCAGGTATTTTATACCTCAAAGGATAAAACAAAGATCCCGATGATCATCACCTATAAAAAAGGGACAGTGCTAAACGGGCAAAATCCAACCTTGCTGTATGCCTACGGAGGTTTCGGCGTTAGCCTAACCCCGGCTTTCAGCACATCAAATATTATATTGCTTGAGCATGGCGGCATTTACGCTGTACCTAACCTGCGCGGCGGCGGTGAATATGGTGAAACCTGGCACCGCAAAGGCATCAAACTAAAAAAACAGAATGTATTTGATGATTTTATTGCAGCGGCCGAGTATCTTATCAAAAACAAATATACTTCCAAAGATTACCTTGCCGTTTCGGGCGGTTCAAATGGCGGCCTGCTCATTGGCGCTATGTTAACCCAACGCCCCGACCTTTTTAAAGTAGCCTTCCCTGCCGTGGGGGTAATGGATATGCTGAGGTATAACAAATTTACTGCCGGGGCCGGCTGGAGCTATGATTATGGCACGGCCGAAGACTCGGAACAAATGTTCAAATACCTTTATAATTATTCGCCGTATCATGCCCTTAAACCGGGCATTTACCCAGCAACCATGGTTACCACGGCTGATCATGACGACCGTGTAGTACCTGCCCATTCCTTCAAGTTTGCCGCACGCCTGCAGGAATACCAGCAGGGTGCAGCGCCAACACTTATCCGTATTGAAACCAATGCCGGCCACGGAGCGGGACAAAGCACCGCCCAGCTCATCAATGGCCAGGTTGATAAATGGGCTTTCATGTTCTGGAATATGGGCGTTAAATGGCAGTAATACGATTTGCCATTTGCACAGGATCATTTATGGCTAAATAGCTTAAAATTGAAACATTGTGGATATATTTAATCAACTAAATCAATCACCCATGACCCGTTTCAAAATTCTTCAGTATTTAAGCATCCATGTATTCCTGCTTTTGGCAATAAGCACATTTGCGCAAAAGCCCCGCGCCCGCGATATCGGTATCCCTTTTGAAGGCACACCCGGCAAGTACAATGCCATTACCGATGTGCAGGGCGTTGAAGTTGGTTATAGTACAATTATATCAGGATCGGGTAAAAATATAATTGGCAAAGGCCCTGTGCGTACCGGCGTTACAGCTATTTTCCCCAATGGCAAGGTTAACCACCATCCTGTTTTTGCAAATTGGTATACCTTGAATGGCAACGGTGAAATGACAGGCACCACCTGGTTAACAGAATCGGGCTTTTTAGAAACCCCTGTCATGATCACCAATACCAATAGTGTAGGCGTAGTACGCGATGCTGTATTAAAATGGTTTGTAAATACAAACTGGTACGGCAACGAAGAATATTGGTATACCTATCCTGTAGTGGCCGAAACTTATGATGGCGGACTTAATGATATCTACGGTTTCCAGGTTAAGGAGAGCAACGCGTTTGATGCGCTGAACAATGCTGCTTCCGGTACTATAAAAGAGGGAAATGTAGGCGGTGGCACCGGGATGATGTGCCTTGGATTTAAAGGAGGTACCGGTACAGCATCAAGAGTTTTAACTATAAATGATAAAACCTATACTTTGGGGGTATTGGTACAATCAAACTTTGGCAGGAAGAAGAACCTTACCATTGCAGGTGCACCGGTTGGCCGGGAATTAAAAGACACGCTGAATTATGAATTTAAAGCCCCACCGCAATCAAAACACCAGGAAGGCGATGGCAGTATCATTGTAATATTGGCTACAGATGCACCTTTACTGCCACATCAGTTGAAGCGGCTCGCCGAGCGGGTTGCTTTAGGCGTAGGGAAAGTAGGCGGCCGGGGAGAAAACGGTTCCGGTGATATTTTCCTTGCATTTTCAACGGCTAATCCGGATGCTTTTAGCCGAACAGGCAGCACCCGGGTTGAAATGCTGGCAAATGATCAGCTTAACCCGCTGTATGAGGCTACAGTACAATCTGTTGAAGAAGCTATCATTAATGCCATGGTTGCTGCCGATACCATGGAAGGCATTAATGGCAACAAAGCTTATGCCCTGCCACACGACGCTGTAATGCGTGTGCTAAAAAAGTACAACATTGTAAAATGATCTTATAAACCACATGAAAAAACAGTTCATACTCATTGTTATTCTATTTTCCATTAACCAGGTCTTTGCACAGCATAAAAAAAGCAATCTAAACGTCGTGTTTATCGGTAATAGTATAACCCAGGGTGTCCAACTGACCGATGCAGCTACCGAAGCCCCGCCCGCAACAGCTGTAGCTTATCTGCAGAAACAAAAAAACCTGGATACGGTAAGTTTCAGCAACCAGGGCCATAGCGGCTATACTACGCTCGATTTTTTGCCCGGCACCGGCACTTTTGCCAAAGTTGAAGATGCCGCCAACGCTTTTACCAATAAGGACGCATTGCTGATATTTTCGATAAAACTTGGCACAAATGACAGTGCCATACATGGGCCGCACGGCGCACCCGTATCGCCCGAAGATTATCAAAAAAATTTGAAGACCATAGTTGATAAATTATTGGCAGATTTCCCGAAAGCGGTTATCATTTTCCAGCATCCGCTATGGTATAGCCCTAATACCTATAATGGTGCAAAATACTTACAGGAAGGCTTAAACAGGTTACAAAGCTATGTACCGATGATAGATGGGCTTGTAAAATCATATGCTACATCAAACCCCAAACAGGTATTTGTGGGCGATACCAAAGCCTTCGCTTATTTTGAGAAAAATCATTTAACTGACCTCATCCCTGAGAATGGTAAACAGGGCACGTTTTACCTTCATCCCAATAAAAAAGGGGCTGAAGCTTTAGGTAAGTTTTGGGGAATGGCTATTAATAAGGTTGTAAGGCGAAATTTTAAATGAGGATTGCCTATCGCTGGGAATGTTGGCTTAAAAACCATGTCATTGCGAGGAGGAACGACGAAGCAATCTCGTGGCTATGCAGATCAGACACGCATTGGCAACGAGATTGCCACGCTACGCTCGCAATGACATAGTTTTTGTTTGTTTTTCTATGCAAATTTCATCTTCTCAACAATTGTCGTTCCCGTTGCGCACGCGCTCAAGAGGGATTTTTTTAAAATCTCTTGTTAAGGAAATCGCTTAAGTTAACGGCTAAGAATTGCTCAATTCATTTCGTTAACCGCCAATAAAAAGTGCTGAAATTGGAATAGGATTGTTTTGTTCATTCCGTTCAGTTTTCTTAATCATTAGCATAAAAATATGTGCTATGCTTAATTTTATGCTAATGAAATACTTGCTGCTCTACATCCCTTTAATCCTGTTTATAATATCATACGGCTATAGCCGCAGATATTACCGCTTCATTGATAATGGTCGTGTGTCTGAAATTATCCAGGCAAACCAAAGGTCAAAACAGTTCATGAATATGGCTGTATTTTCGTTTGTGGCGCTTTTAATAGTTCTAAAACTGCTTTAAGTTTCATTAACGTAAAATCACTACATAGCCCGAAAGCACGATGTTATTCATCTTGGTATTTACTATATAGTAGTAAGTACCGGATGGCAGTGCTTTGCCCTGGTAAGTACCATCCCAGGGCTTAGGATATCCTACAGAGTGAAATAAAGCTTGTCCGTAACGGTTATAAACATCAACAGTACTGTTTTCATACGCTACAAGGCCTTTAATTTCCCAGTTATCATTTATCCCGTCGCCATTAGGAGTAAAAGTGTTACTTACATTTATCACCGGCGAAACCTTGACCGCAACCTGGCTATAGTTAACACAGCCGTTTGATTTATCGGTTATTTTCAGTTGATAGGTTATATCCTGATTGCCGGTTACCACAGGGTTTTTAACTGTAGTATTATCCAGCCCCGTAGCTGGTGTCCATTCATATGTCACGTTTTCGCTGCCTACCACCGGGTTTAAAGTGATGGTATGATCTTTTAAAACATATCTTGTATCGCCGGCAGCATCTGCCTGAACGGTTGGCGGCGGAACAAAATTGATGGTGATATCATCAGTAGGTGTATGACAATCATCAGCCTGGGTTGCCCTAAGCGTTAATTTGACCGAGCCTTTGGCAATGTCAATAGGATCGGGCTGAAAAGTTGGATTGGGCACAATATCCGAAGGAATAAATTTACCTAAGCCAGATGCTGAAGTCCATTTAACGGTTGTACCTGAAAGCGGCTGGCCATTTAATGGCACCATAGGGTTTTGGTTACAAACATTATCAATGCTTGGCGGCCCGGCATCGGCACCGGGGCTTGGAGCAAAGGTGAATGTAACATCCCTGGATACCGGTGCGCAATCATTGCCGGTTGATGTAAGCGTTAATTTGACCGATCCTGCGGCCCTGTCTGCTGCCGATGGAAAGTATTGTGTCGTGGGAACATCAAGCTTAGCGAAAGTTCCTCCTGCGCCGCCACTCCAGATCGCAGTCCTGCTTGTACTACCCTCAAGTTGTATAAATGGAACGCTAATACATACCGGATGTGAGGGGCCTGCATCAACCATTGGGATACTGTTTACCACAACCGGTATGGGGGGGCTTAGTTCGCCCTGGCAGCGGTTTACAATCAAAGATAAATGATAGGTGCCCGCATTGGCGGCTGTAGCATTTGGAATGGTTGTGCTTGGGCTTTGAGTTTCCGACCTGTAATTATTTGGCCCTGTCCACAAATATGTTACGGCGCCTGCTATGGGCTGCGTTTGCAGCACGATGTCACTGCCTTCACAAACAGGACTGTTGCTATGCCCCTCGGCCGATGATGTTTGAGGTTGTACAACTATAGTGTATTTAACAGGGGTACCGGGACAACCAAATGCAACAGGTGTTATAGTATAAGGAACCTGAATTGGATTGGTTGTGGTGTTAACCAATGCTTCATTGATAGGGTTTGCCGTTTGATCGGTAACAGCGGCATTGCTTATACCGGGTACAACCGGCCGGCTCCATAAATAAGTGGCTGTAAATATATTGGATTCCAAAGTAAGCCCCAGCGGTGTGTTATTACATACCGGATCCGAAGGCGGTGGATTGGTAAGAAGCGCTCCCGGATTAACCCTTACCGTAACCGGATATGGTGCCGCCGTACAACTGCTGGTTTTATAGTTAAAAACATATGTAACGTCAATTGGCGCAGTGGTTGTATTGTAAAGCACTTCTTTTATGGTAGGTGCCGCCTGCCCGGTTACAGCAGCATTACTGATACCATCAACAGCTGCCCGACTCCAGTTAAAGTTTGTTACCTGACCCTTGAATTGAACCTGGTAATTGGTACTTGAACCATTACAAACTGCGGGCGGGGCTGGACTTATAACAGTTGGTAGTGCATTTACCATTACGGTGTAATTGAATACGGGTCCGGGGCAACCGTTTAAGTACGGTGTTATATTATAAGTTACATTAACAGCAGTGCCGTTGGGATCGTTATTGATCAGCGTTTCGGTAATTGAGCTTGTTGTTTGACCTGTTACCGCAGGGTTACTGATCCCGGGCACAGCCTTGCGGTCCCATGAAAAAGTTGCACCGGGCTGATCGGCAGTTATCGTATAATTTAATGCTGTACCACTACATACCGGATCACTTGCGGAACTGCTTGTAATCTGCGGGGCAGGGGTAACTATTACATCTACTTTAGTGCGTTCGCTGATACAGTTATTAACCTTAGTCTCCACATAATAAGTCCTGTTGATAGTTAGCGGAGTTGTAGTAAAAGGGTTACTTTGGCTTACCGGCGTGCCCCCAACAGGAACGTTATACCAGGTATAAGTACCTGTTGAGCCATTTGCCGTAAGTATTGCAGGCTGTCCTTCACAAACCGTTACCTTGTTATCTGTACCAACCACCGGCGCTGCGGGCGGGGCCACTGCCTGCACCAATACGGGAGTGCGTTGGCTGGTAATACCGCCTACAGTTGTTGCAACATAATAGGTAATATCATTCAATATTGGTGGAGTTATAAATACAGGGCCGGTTTTAATGGCTGTACCGCCTGTAGCATCACTATACCAGCGATATGTACCACCGGGTGCTGATGCCTGAAGTGTGGCTGTATTGCCTGTGCAAACAGCTTTACCGGGGGCAGTTGGCGCCGCTGGGGCCGGGTTTATAGTAATAGTAACAGTACTTGAATTTGCGCTGCAAGGGCCGGCAGGATCATTGGAAGTTAAAGTTAGTGTTACTACCTTCTCTCCTGCAGCAGGAGTGTAAACAGCATTCTTCTTTGTTGGGTCAGAGAATGTACCAGCACCGCCGGTCCATTTTACGGATGTAGCTCCTCCTCCAAACTCTCCGGCTAATAGTACCGGATCACCCTGCTTTACAGGTTGATTTGGCCCGGCATACACTAAAACTTTATCGTAAATAGTTATAGAGCCTGTGGCAATACTTTGTGCACAGCCGCTGCTCGCGGCTATGGTATTGGTTATGGCATAAGTTCCAGGCAAACTATTAACCGGGTCGATCTCGCCCGTACTGCTGTTTTTAAATTTCAGTTTACCTGATGGCTCGGTGAAAATGCCGGCGCTGGCCCCTGCCGGAAATATAGGCAGTGCACTTTTTAAATCATTACAGATCGGGGTATTATATGAAAAACTGGCGTCGGGTGTTGTTACTATGGATATACTTTGACTGGCTGCACCTGCACATGTACCGCCATAAGTAAAAATTACAGTATATTTTCCCAATGCGCTTGCCGCCACATTGATTTCGCCGGTAGTATTGCTTACAAAAACAAGCCCTGAAGGCGACGAAGTAAAAGTGCCGCCTGCCGGATTATAAATAACGGGCGAAACATTGCTTCCTGATGTACATATCGTGCCCGACGGATACCGGAACTGAGGATCAATAATTGGTGTTATCGATACCGTAAAAGCAGTACGCGAACTAATACAAGAACCATTAACCGCCTCGGCGTAAAAAGTGGTTTGAGCAAACAAAGGATCGGTGGTATAAGTGTTGCCTGTGTGCACCGGCGTACCGCCGGTGGCATCGGTATACCATTGAATAGTTCCGCCCGAAGCCGAAACACTTAAAGTCGCTGATTGGCCCGGGCATACCGTTGCTGTACCATTAACAGATGGTGCAGCAGGTAATGGAGTAATTTGCACGGTTACTGCAACACGCGGACTGTTACAACCATTGGCTATGCTTTGCACATAATAGTTTGTATTTGCTGTTAGCTCAGGTGTTACATAGGTGTTGCCGGTTATCAGAAGATTACCGCCTGTAGGTTGGTCATACCATTCATAATCATCGGGTGAGCCGGTTGCTGTGAGGGTGGCCGAAGTGCCGGAACATGTTGTTGTTCCCGGAGCTGTAGGGGCTGGGATAGCGTCAAGTACCGTTACTGTAATTGCCGACCTGTCACTTACACATGAGCCCACTGTAGTTTGAACATAATAAGTAGTAGTAGCTGTTAAAGCCGGTGTTGTAAAAGTATCTCCGGAAAACAGGGCAGTGCCGCCGGTAGCTGTGGTAAACCATTGAAAAGTTCCGCCTTGCGTTGATGTTGCAGTTAACGGCGTTGATGACCCATTACAAACTACCGGACCGTCGGGCACAACCGGTGCATCCGGTGCAGGGGTAACAGCAACTGTTACCGGGGTACGGTCAGTTGTACAGCTGCCGGTAGTATGCTCAACATAATAGGTTGTGTTACTTGTTAAAACCGGGGTCGAAAAAGTATTGCCTGTGGCTACTGCAGTGCCACCGGTTGCTGATGTATACCAATTATAGGTACCAGTGGGCGATGGATCGGCAGTTAAAGTAATACTTGTACCATAACAGGTGGCAGGCGATTGCGAAGGTGGCGCTGCCGGTATTGGCGTTACAGATACGGGTACTGGTATACGGTTGCTTGTACAATCGCCCACTCGTGTTTGCACGTAATAGGTCACCGGCGATGTAAGTACAGGGGTAGTATAATCCGGACTTGAAATTAGCGGAGTACCTCCCGATGGCACGTCATACCATTCAACTACTCCTGAGGCATCGGCATGCAAGTTTATTGACGACCCTGAACAAACGCTGTTATTGGCCGGATTTACTACCGGAACGGCAGGAGGCGCGTTTATTCTGGCAACTACAGGTATGGCTGCACTGGAACAACCGTTAGTTACCGTAAAAAGATAATAAGTTGTATTTGCAAATAAAGCGGGAGTAGTAAACGTAGCGTCAATACTTAAAGGCGTTCCGGTTCCTGAAGCATCGGCATACCATGCATAACTATTTGCGCCGGATGCCTTTAATATTGCCGGCGAGCCGTAGCATACTGGATCTGACTGTACACCCGGCCCTCCGGTTACATAAACAATAACCGAGCTTCTGGTACTGGTACAGCTACCTACAGTTGTTTCTACATAAAAAAGCGTAGCCTGAGTAATGGCAGGTGTTACATACGGATTACCTGTAAACAGGAAATTGCCGTTGGCATCATACCATTGGTAAGTTCCGCCCGGCGCTGTTGCTGTTAATGTTGCCGATGTATTGGGACAAACAGCCTGGTTACCAACAGTAGGCGGATTAGGAGAAGCCACGGCAGTTACCACAAAATTGGTAGCTTTTGGCTGGCAGCCGGGGGTTTTATCACTTACTGTTACAGTATATGTTCCGGCTTTATTTACATCAATGGATGAGGTATTTTCACCGGTACTCCAAACATAGGTAAACGGGCCGGTACCGCCGCTTACATTTGCAGTTAAGGTTACGCTTTTTCCCGAACATATCGTATTAGCGGGCGAGGATATAGTTACATTTAATGTACAAGTTTGACTGTACCCGGCAAAGGAAGTGAGGATCAGCAGAAATAGTACAAGTAACGGCTTATTAATGTTCTTCATAAGTCTCTTTATACTCAATAAATGTGGCTGCAAGCGGCTCATGTTAACGACTCCCCTTATTGAGCACAGTTTTTTAAGATTGGCAGATAGTTGTCCTGTTTTATACCAACCTGGCAATGATGTGTGCCCTTATACGTAAAATACTAAAAAAATGTTCCAAAAAACATGAACAAAATGAACATTGAAACCCTAATGAAAGTATTTATTTTACTGGTTAAAAAAAATGCCCGGCTAAGAAATAACCGGACATCAAAATAAGTCTTAATGGTGTATTTTATACAATTAGCTAAACGGCCAGGCACACCTTCCGCAGCCGGCAGCATTATGCAGTACGCGGAGAGTAATCGTTCCGGTTTATAACAAAGCCACAAAATCGCGCATGGCCTGTCCCGGATCCTGCTGTTTCATAAAGGTTTCGCCAATAAGGAAACCATTGAAACCTTCCAATTTAAGATGGCGGATGGTTTCGGGATCGCTGATGGCGCTTTCCGAGATCTTCATAAACTCGGCGGGGATGTGTTTGGCTAATTTGTATGAGGTTTCTACCGATACAGTAAAATCGGCCAGGTTGCGGTTATTTACGCCAATAGCATCCAGATTAGGGTTGATACTCCGTTCCAGCTCTTCCTGGTTATGTACCTCAAGCAATACATTCAAGCCTATACTTTTGGCAAGTTTGGCCAGGGTGTCAATTTCGGCAGGAGTAAGTATGGCGGCTATCAACAGAATAATATCGGCACCTAATGATTTAGCTTCTATCACCTGGTACTCATCAATCATAAAATCCTTGCGCAAAACAGGGATGCTATTCACCGAACGGGCTTTCACCAGGTCGGCTTTGCGGCCCATGAAAAAATTGCGGTCGGTCAAAACAGAAAGTGCCGAGGCTCCGGCTGCAGCATAATCGGTAGTAACGGCACTAACCCTCACTTTGTCATTAATAATACCTTTTGATGGCGATTTACGTTTAAACTCAGCTATAATACCGGTACGTGTCGGGTCAAGTAAAAACTCTTTAAATGAATAAGTATCGCGGTGAAAATGTTCCGACTCTTCAAGTACAGTGTACGATGTACGTTTTTTTGCCGAAGCAACCTCTCTTTTTTTATTGGCAACTATTTTATCAAGTATGGTCATAAGATCGAAGTACTAATATTTTACGTCATTGCGAGGAACGAAGAATCTCGTAGCTGTAACTGTACAATATGCTTTTCATGCTACGAGATTGCCACGCTATCGCCTATAATGACACAACCGTAAGTTGTTGATTATTAAGTATATTTTTAAGTCTGTTTTGTAATATGGGCGTTGCCTGCGGCCCGGGCTATCCGCTGCAAGTCCTCGCCTTTCCTGCTCGCAAACCCAACCCGCGCTGTGGGCTTTACGCTTCTATCCCTAACGCGGCCCCCGCGCAACACCCCTAAAACATAGCATACACATCATAACATTTTTTTTCAGGATTTTCCTGATAATTCCTCGCAATGACATATATAGATTTATTTCTTTAACAATCAAGGCGAACAAAGTTATCATTATTCCTTAAAACTAAGCCTTTAGCCAGTTTTGCATCATTTCTTTACCATAATCGGTTAGGATAGACTCAGGGTGAAACTGTACCCCCCTTACATCGTATTGTTTATGTTTAAGCGCCATGATGGAGTTATCGGCTTCATCAATAGCAGTAACCTGTAATGAATCGGGCAGATCATTACCACTTACCACCCATGAGTGATAACGGCCAACTTTAAAACTTTCGGGTAGTCCAACAAAAAGCTCCTCTTCGCCATCGGTAACTTTTATAGGCGTTGCTATACCATGCATCGGCTGATTGAGGTTGTACAAACTGCCGCCGAATGCTTCGGCAATGGCCTGCTGCCCAAGGCATACGCCAAATATGCTCTTAGTAGGTGCATACTTTTCTATCACATCCAGCAGCAAACCAGCTTCTGAGGGTATGCCCGGCCCCGGCGAAAGGATGATTTTATCAAAAGCCTCCACGTCCTCAATGGCAAACTGGTCGTTCCTCCAAACCTCACACTCCAGGCCAAGCTCGTTAACCAAGTGCACCAGGTTATAGGTAAAGGAATCGTAATTATCTATAATCAGGATTCGCCCCCCCCGCCCCCTAAAGGGGGTGCCTTGATTAGTATTTGTGTTTTCGTTCATTGTATTTATATCTTAAAACTATCTATATAACTTCTTTGTCCACCATTATTCCCCCTTTAGGGGGTTAGGGGGCGTCGCCTACAACTCCTCCGCCAACTCAAAGGCCCTTCTTAGAGCCGAGATCTTGGTATCAACCTCCCGCAATTCGCTTTCGGGTATTGAACCGGCTACTATACCCGCACCGGCCTGGTAATGCAACGTATTGTTTTTACTTAAAAACGAACGGATCATAATGGCATGATTAAAGTCGCCGTTAAAACCCAGGAAACCAATCGCGCCGCTGTAAAAGCTTCGTTTGATGTTCTCATTTTCGTCGATGATCTCCATGGCCCGGTATTTGGGAGCGCCACTTAATGTGCCCGCCGGATAAGTATCGGCCACAACTTTAAATGCCGATGCCCCAGGTTTAAGCTTACCGCTTACATGCGATACGAGGTGAATCAGATGCGAATAATATTGTACCTCTTTAAATGCTTTAACTGTCACATTTTCGCAATGGCGGCTCAGGTCATTACGGGCCAGATCAACCAGCATTACGTGTTCTGCCGATTCCTTGGGGTCATTCTCCAGGTTACGGGCCAATTCGGCATCTTTCTCGTCGTCACCGCTGCGTTTAAATGTTCCGGCTATCGGGA
The DNA here is from genome assembly GCF_059690695.1 of Mucilaginibacter sp. A5337. NCBI lineage: Bacteria > Pseudomonadati > Bacteroidota > Sphingobacteriia > Sphingobacteriales > Sphingobacteriaceae > Mucilaginibacter > Mucilaginibacter sp. A5337. The sequence continues at coordinate 103,198 of NZ_JCAWEC010000011.1, forward strand.
AAATATTGGCTACATTATTTTTTATGGTGATCTGAGCCTCTGGTGATGAGCCGAATATCCGGAAATCGCCGAAATCAAAATAAAACAGGTATGGCGATGGATTAATAGAACGCAGGGCCCGGTAAACGTTAAACTCATCGCCCAGGAAGGTACGCGAAAAAGCTCTTGAAGGCACTATCTGGAAAACGTCGCCACGGTAAATGTGCTGCTTCATTTTCTCCACTATAGCAATGAACTCATCACCGGTGAGGTTTGATTTTTCATCGCCATTGCTTTTGAAACTGTATTCGGGAAAGTTTTTGTTTTTGATGAGGTATTCCAGCTTTTCGATGCCGCCGTTGGTTGGAGCGCCTTCGGGCTGGTTGTGGAAGATGTAGAGTTCGTTCTTAAAGTGGTCGATAGCGATGATGTACCTGTAAATGTGATACTGCATCACCGGTATTTTACGGTCGGTATTATCGCTTTGCTTTAGTTTAATGGTTTCATAATGTTCAACCGCTTCATGGGTAAAATAGCCAAACAAACCATTGGTGATCATTTTCAGCGGCAACGAATCCGTTTCAAAACTGCCTATGAAACTATTGATCTGTTCTATCAGCTCAAATGTGCCGGGCTCAAGCGTTTCGTGACTGCCATCGGGGTACTGCTTTTTCAGCACGCCGTTGTTCAGCACTATGCCGCTTAAGGGCTCACAGCAAATGTAGCTGGTACTGTTTTCGCGGCTGTGATAGTCAGAGCTTTCCAGCAGCAGCGAGTTGGGAAATACATCGCGCAGGCGAAGGTAAATGCTAACCGGCGTGGTGGTATCCGCCAGTAGCTTTTTATAAGTGGTAGTAATTTTAAATGTGCTCATGTTTATTTTCAAAATATCTTAAAACAAAAAACCCGGCGAATTGGGGTCGCCGGGTTTCCTATTTAGGTTCACAATTGATTAGGTTGTCTCTGATCAAAAAGCGCAAGCCGGCTGCCAATTTAATTGGTGCCACCAGCTGTTTTTATGTGTGTTTTTAATCATCGCGGTCACAAATTTATAAAGAAATTTGAATTGTCAAATTTTTTGTGAAATTATTTATTTGCTAAATCCTATTAGCTACGTAGAATTACTGTGGAATAAGCATTATACCTACCGAAATAAGTACAATCCCTATCAAATAAAAGATAGCGATGGCTTTATGCTTAGCCTCGGGCAGTGTAGCTTTCTTTGATTTGCTATGCCCGATAGTGATAAGCGCGATGGCAATGAGCATAATCACCCAGTGCTCTACAGTCCAATAACGGGTGATAGGATTTGTCATAGTGTCCTTACTAAACTGCACCATCGGGCTAATGAAAAACAGGATGATGCCCAGTAAAAATTGAGTATGCACCGAGATCATGGCAAACAGGTTAAGTTTGCGGTTTCCCTCGCCGTAAGGTCTTTTACCCAGCCAACCCATAAACGCGCGTACAAGGGCCAGCAATACCAGTACTATAACAATGTACCTGAAACCGGAATGGAATTCCTTAAAAAAGCTATAAAGTGTCATACATCAAAATTTTGCCGTGAATATACGCATATAGGTCATTGAAGTCATTAGGTCATTGTGTCATTTTTTGCAGATATGTGTTTGTTTTGATCTAATAATGTCATTGCGAGCGCAGCGTGGCAACCGCACGGAAGCATAGTCGCCCTGCATAGCATGCGATTGCCGCGTCGCCCCATCGCACAGGCCCACCGCGCTCCTCGCAATGACAAGGCTTTTATTCTCAGCACAAAACAAAAAAAGCGATGAGCCTAAACCCATCGCTTTTCAAAATCCGAAATCGAAAATCCGATATCCGAAATTATATCAGCAGCCTTACCGGCTCTTCTAATAATTGTTTTAATGTTTGCAGGAAGGCAGCAGCTGTAGCACCATCAACCACGCGATGGTCGGCGCTCAGGGTAACCTTCATAATGTTGCCAGGTACTACCGCACCATTTTTAACAACCGGAACAGCCTGGATACCGCTTACAGCAAGGATACAAGCATTAGGAGTGTTAATGATAGCAGTGAACTCGTCAACACCAAACATACCAAGGTTTGAAATGGTGAAAGTTGAACCTTCCATTTCGTTTGGCTGTAGCTTTTTAGCTTTTGCTTTGCCGGCAAACTCTTTCACTTCAATCGAAATGTGGCTTAAAGACTTACCATCGGCAAATTTGATAACCGGAACCAATAAACCTTCGTCAACAGCAACGGCAACGCCGACGTGAACGTGTTCGTTGGTGCGGATCTTATCACCCAGGAATGATGAGTTGATAGCAGGGTGTTGCCTTAAGGCAACGGCGCAGGCTTTAACAACAAAATCATTAAATGAAATTTTAACCGGGGCAATCTCATTCATACGGGTACGGGCAACAATAGCCTGATCCATATCAATGGTCATGGTTACATAGAAATGCGGAGCAGTGAACAAGCTTTCGCTTAAGCGGCGGCTGATAGCTTTACGCATTTGAGTAACCGGTCTTTCGCTAAATTTCTCTTCGCCGGTAAAGGTTGGCAATACGATTGGCGCTTTTGCAGCAGGTGCAGATGCAGCAGCAGGTGCGGCCTCAGCGGCAGGAGCAGCAGCCGGCTTAGCAGATGGTGTATATTCTTCAATATCCTTTTTGATGATACGGCCGCCTTCAGCGCTACCTTTTACATCATTAAGGTTGATGCCTTTATCTTTAGCTATTTTACGTGCAAGCGGAGATGCTTTTACGCGACTGTCATCAGATGAGCTTTCAGTTGCAGTAGCAGAAGCAGTTGCTTCAGCAGCTTCAGTTTTAGTTTCAGCAGCAGGTGCAGCTTCAGCGGCAGGGGCCGAACCACCATCCTGTAATAATGGAGTGATGTCGGTACCTTCTTTACCTACTATAGCAATGATATCATTTACTTTAGCAGCTTCGCCTTCTTTAACACCTATATATAATAAAGTACCGGCTTCATAACCTACAACCTCCATGGTAGCCTTATCGGTTGCCACATCGGCCAATGAATCATCTGCTTTTACTTTATCGCCAACTTTAAAGTTCCATTTTTCAATGGTGCCCTCGGTCATGGTGTCACTCAATAACGGCATGCGGATAACCACAGCCGGGATGCTTGACAAATCAACCTTTGGAGCGGTTGGTGCCGGAGTAGCGGCTGGTGCTTTATCAGCAGCAGGAGCAGGTTCTTCGGCCGGTTTAGCAGCAGCGCCGCTGCCAGCCTGATCAAGTAAAGATTTGTAATCTTCGCCTTCTTTACCTAAAATGGCAATAACAGCGTCAACCGGAGCAGCAGCACCTTCCTGTATACCGATATACAGCAATGTACCATCCTGGTACGATTCAAAATCCATGGTAGCTTTATCAGTTTCAATCTCGGCCAATACATCGCCAGATTTAACCTTATCGCCAACTTTTTTATGCCATTTAGCCAATACCCCTTCGGTCATGGTATCGCTCATCTTAGGCATTTTTACTACTTCGGCCATATACTATTTATATGTGTTTAATTTTTAGTAATTTTTTATTGTCCGAAAGTCTGGTGTCCACAGTCCGAAAGTTTTTGATTATTAACTTTGGGCTTAACACTCCCGACTTAAAACTTAGTCCCTGATGTAAGGATAATCTTCCTGAACATATACATCGGTATACAATTCGGAAGCATCAGGCCATGGTGACTCTTCAGCAAATTGTACTGCTTCATCAACAATAGCTTTGATCTTAACATCCATTTCATCAAACCATGCTTCATCAGCATATTTTTCGGCAAGGATAGTTTGTTTAACGGCTTCAATAGGGTCTTTTGCTTTGTAGCTTTCCAACTCCTCTTTAGTACGATACTTTTGCGGATCGGACATAGAGTGACCTTTGAAACGGTAAGTACGCATTTCAAGGAAGGTTGGGCCTTCACCTGCACGTGCACGCTGAACAGCTTCGTCCATTGCTACGTGAACCGCAGCTGGATCCATGCCATCAACCGGTGACGAAGGGATACCATAAGGCAAACCTAATTTATAAATATCAGTTTGTGCGGTAGTACGCTCAACAGAAGTACCCATAGCGTAACCATTGTTTTCGCAAACAAAAATTACAGGTAACTTCCAAAGCGCAGCCATATTAAAGGTTTCAGTAAGCGCACCCTGGCGTACGGCGCCATCGCCCATGTAAGCAATGTTTACAAACTCAGTACCTTTATATTTCTCGGCAAAAGCGATACCGGCACCCAGTGGCACCTGACCGCCCACAATACCGTGGCCACCATAAAAATTCTTTTCCTTATCAAACATGTGCATAGAACCACCTTTGCCTTTTGAGCATCCGGTAGCTTTACCATACATCTCGGCCATAATGGCTTTTGGAGTTACACCTTTAGCAAGCGCGTGAGCATGGTCGCGATATGCGGTGATCAAACTGTCTTCAGGTTTAATTACAGACATAGCTCCGGCTAAAACAGCCTCCTGCCCAATATACAGATGGCAAAAGCCCCTGATTTTTTGTTGTCCGTATAACTGTCCTGTTTTTTCTTCGAACCTGCGCATCAATAGCATCTGTTCGTACCACATCAGGTAGGTGTCCTTGTTTATTTCGATTGAACTCATGTATTAAACAACCTTTTTGGAGTAAAGCGCAAATCTAATTATATCCTGCAAAATATCGAAACCTCAAGCAAATTGTTGCAAAATTTTATTTGGTGGCCTTAAAGCGTGTCTGTCACCGCTAAACCAGGGTTTTACAGGTTTGGCACAGCTAATCCGGCTAAAATAAAACTTAAAAAAACACACCTATGGGCAATAAATTATCGTTTTACGAAGTTTTAGATAATGTGTTTTTATCTAAATGCCCCAAAAAGCGCTTAAATAATTACAACCAAATTACATTGGTTATCGTACAAGAGCCTGTTTATTAAAAGGATGTGCAATAAAAAGCGCTTTTTTATATTTTTTGAAAAATAAGGAGCATTTATTTGCAATTTTAAAAAATATAAATAGTTTTGTAGAGCACGATAGACATAGTGTCTGATTTAATAAACAATTTGTTGCCCTAACTCAACAAACAAACTGATTAAATGAAGAAATTTGCCCTGGCTATTGCCTTACTTTTCAGCGTCGTAGCTTCACAAGCTCAAACAAAAAGTGCCCCGAGCACCAGTGATGACAACAAAGACGACCAGGAAAGTTTAGGTAAAGCATACTTTTCCCAAATTATGGGAGTTGCTTTATCTGCTACCTCAAACATGAAACTCTTTCACTTTGTATATGATTGGATTGGTACCCCTTACCACTTTGGCGGAAGCTCAAGAAGAGGTATCGACTGTTCGGCCTTTACAAAAGAATTATACAGCGAAGTTTTTAACCTTGATATCAAACGTAACTCACGTGATATTTTCAGCATGGTTAACCCTGTTGCTAAAGATGAGTTGAAAGAAGGCGACTTGGTTTTCTTTAAGATCCACAGCCGCAGCATTTCGCACGTTGGTATTTACTTAGGCAATAATAAATTTGCTCACGCCTCATCAAGAGGTGTAGCTATCAGCAGCCTTGACGATGCTTACTACAGCCGTTTCTTTTATAAAGGAGGCAGGTTGTTAGCTTCATTTAAAGATGAATTTAAAGGTTCGGCATCCACGGGTAACAACGATATGGGCGACGACGTAGACGAAAGCAAGAACTAAACGATTTTGAAATAAATAAACTAATTTAGTCCTCTCATCCTCAATGAGGGGATTTTTTTTATAATGAGATTTTTATTGCTTACAGCAGCCGGCCTGGCGCTGTTTTTACAGGCGTGTAACCATCCGCCAAATAAAAAACAAATACTGGCCCCTGCTCCTAAACCTAAACCCGATACCGCAACAACAGCTACCGCCGCTGTTCAGCGTGATTCATCCATATCCATAGCCGCCGTTGGCGATATGATGCTAGGAACATCCTACCCCAATAATTACACCCTACCTCCCGATAGCGCCAAAAACAGTTTTGCTGTTATTGCCGGCGAATTGAGAAATGCCGATGTAACTTTTGGGAACCTTGAAGGGAGCTTACTTGATGGCGGAAATCCCGCCCACTATAAACTGCATCAACGAAGCAAAGCTTATTTATTCAGAATGCCTACTGCCTATGCCGGTGTTTTTAAAGATGCAGGTTTTAATTTATTAAGCCTGGCCAATAACCATATTGGCGACTTTGGCGATACCGGCCGCATGAGCACTACACATGTATTGGATAGCATAGGTATTAATTATGGCGGCTTGCTTAGCCACCCCTCCACAGTATTTGAACGCAATGGCATTAAATACGGCTTTTGCGCCTTTGCCCCCAATGCCAACACCTTACCAATCCTTGATCTTAAAAACGCCTCCCGTATTATCAGCGAATTGAAACAACGCTGCGACATCCTTATTGTGTCATTTCACGGCGGCGGCGAGGGGGTAGCTTATGAACATGTGCCCTTTGCTATGGAATCATTCATCAGCGAAAAGCGCGGTGATGTGAATGCCTTTGCACATAATGCCATTGATGCAGGTGCCGATATCATATTGGGGAACGGCCCGCACGTAAGCAGGGCTATGGAAGTTTATAAGAACAGGTTGATCGCTTATAGTCTCGGTAATTTTTGTACTTATAAATCTGTGAGCGTGGCTGGCGTTTGCGGCCTGGCCCCCTTGCTAAAAGTAAAACTGAACAAAAAGGGAGAGTTTTTGAATGGACGCATTATATCACTAAGGCAGGCGCATGATAAGGGCTTGGAGCTTGATACGCTTAACAGGGCCGCCATCCGGATCAGGCAACTTACGGAAGCCGATTTCCCCAATGCCGGGTTACTGATATCCGATACAGGTGAGATCAGCCTTAATCCTGTTATTCGGAGCGAGAGCCTGTAAATAGTAAAGTAGGGCAGGAATTGAGCGCCGTATCGACTCACCCCAACATCGCTGCGCTCGTCACCCCTCTCTACGCAGGCATAAAGAGGGGATTTTTATCTTTACCCTCTTTCCGCCAAAGGCGAAGAGAGGGTGGTCCAGCGTAGCGCAGACCGGGTGAGTAAGCTATGCGATTTGCAAAGCACGCTAACCTATTTAAGCCGCTTCATCTTTAGTATTCCGCACCAGGCTTATCCCTGTTGAAAAGAAGATGAGTGAAATGATCCCTATTACTACCATGGTAGTTACTTGTGCACTATGGTTAATGATAGCTATACCGGTGTAAATGAGACCGACCATACCAAGCACGCTCAGTATGGTTCCGAATGTTCGTTTTAAGTTCATGACGGGTGTGATGTTTTTTATGAGCATTTTTTAAAAAACAAATAACACACCAATAATTAATGCTACTTTTATTTTAAACATAATAAACCAAACCATGCCCGAATCATTTGGATCATTGATAACAATCATCATTTTCGTTGTTATCCTCATTACCATTTTTACTTCGTTTGTGTCTGTAAAACAGGGCACAATAGTCGTAATAACCGTGTTTGGCAAATACCGCCGTATCCTTACACCGGGATTAAACTTCAAGATCCCTTTTATCGAAAACATCTATTCCAAGATCTCCATCCAAAACCGCTCTGTGGAGCTGGAGTTCCAGGCAGTAACTTACGATCAGGCCAATGTTTACTTCAAAGCTATGCTACTGTACTCGGTACTGGATCAACAGGAGGAAACTATCAAGAACGTAGCTTTTAAATTTGTTGATGAACGCAACCTGATGCAGGCCCTTATTCGCACCGTTGAAGGCTCGATCCGCGCTTTTGTAGCAACCAAACGCCAAAGCGAGGTACTGATATTACGCCGTGATATTGTTGAACACGTAAAAGAGCAACTGGATGTGATACTGGAAGGCTGGGGCTACCATCTTCAGGATCTGCAATTGAACGATATCACGTTTGATGATGTGATCATGAAATCAATGAGCCAGGTAGTAGCATCCAATAACTTAAAGGCTGCCGCCGAAAACGAAGGCCAGGCCCTGCTCATCACCAAAACTAAGGCTGCCGAAGCAGAAGGTAACGCCATTAAAATTTCGGCACAGGCCGAGCGGGAGGCGGCACAATTACGCGGACAGGGTATAGCGCTGTTCCGCGAGGAAGTTGCCCGCGGTATGACCGTGGCCGCTAAAGAAATGGCCGAGGCCAATATGGATACCTCGGTGATATTGTTCACCATGTGGACAGAATCCATCAAACACTTCTCCGAAAACTCGAAAGGGAATGTTATTTTCCTTGATGGCTCAACCGATCAGATGCAACATACGTTAAAAGAAATGATGGCCTTAAACCTTTTACATACCGACAACGTCAAAAAGTAAAAGTTTAAAACCGCCATTTTTTTAAATGAAAAGAAATATAGTGAAAGGGATAGGCCTTGCGGCCATGTGTTTTTTAGGGGTGATCACGCCGGCTTCGGCGCAATCATTTCATCAGCTTACCGCCAATGATTTTTGGGGAACGCCGCGGGCCAATGCCGGCGGCGTTGTAGCTTATACCAATTGCACCATCGATTACCGCTACCAGGCCCGGCGTGAGGGCGGAGGATACCGGCTTAATTTCAACATCAGGCTTATCCTCAACAACAGCAAGTCTTGGTTAGACAGAAGTCGGGTTAGTACCCCACAGCAAATGACCGAGATATTAAAGCATGAACAGGGTCACTACACTATCGCCTTTTTAGAGCAGCAGGAATTGTTACACATAGTAAGCCGCACCCGTTTCAGCAATAATTATAACTACGAGGCTATGGCCATCTTCAACCGCATAGATGCCAAATACAAACAGCTTAATACTGATTATGATGAGGATACAGCCCACATGACTGATCGTAAACAACAACATAGCTGGGATCTGTACTTTCAGCAAAAGCTTAAATTTTTGCCGGAGGATACGGAGAGTTAGTTTCTCCTTTGCATATTCAAGCGTCCTTCGCTTGAATAATAGGGCAGGTAAGCGTCCACGCTTACTTTACAAATCATTATCATTATAGTAAGCGTGGACGCTTACCTGCACAAGCCTCAACTTAAACCTGCTAACCTAATCTTGCGCTCGTTTGCAACGAGCGCTTAATATGGTTGGGCGATTGTATCGCCTGTGCGTTATAAACGCAAACCCAGTTATGCACTCGTTAAAAACGAGCGAGTTAAGAAGAATCGGAATATAGGCGCAAACGCTTAACCTGCTATCAACACTTTGCAGCAACCCTGCAACCCGCCTATATTTGCGTTCACCGGCATGACTGAGCAATCACCCATTATCCACCGTAAAATTATCCATATTGATATGGATGCATTTTATGCGTCGGTTGAGCAGCGGGATTTTCCCGAATATCGGGGCAAACCATTGGTTGTTGGTGGTTTGCCTGAAGGGCGTGGAGGGGTGGTAGCTACCGCCAGTTATGAGGCCCGGAAGTTTGGGGTCCGGTCGGCAATGTCATCGAAAAAGGCCTTGCAGCTGTGTCCGCATGCTTTGTTTGTACGGCCCAGGTTTAATGTTTACCGCGAAGTATCGCAGCATATCCGGGAAATTTTTAGCCGATATACGGATTTGATCGAACCGCTTTCCTTAGATGAAGCTTACCTTGATGTAACTAACGACAAGAAAGGTATTGGCTCGGCCATTGATATTGCCAAGCTCATAAAACAGGCCATTAAGGACGAATTGCAGCTTACCGCATCAGCGGGAGTATCTATCAATAAATTTGTAGCCAAAATAGCATCCGATATCAACAAGCCCGATGGTCTTAAATTTATTGGTCCGTCAAGCATCGAGAATTTTATGGAGCAGCTGCCTGTCGAAAAGTTTTTTGGCGTGGGCAAGGTGACCGCTCAAAAAATGAAGCAAATGGGTCTGCATACCGGGGCTGATTTGAAAAAGCTTGAAGAGAGTGAACTTACCCGTCACTTCGGTAAAGTGGGGAGGTTTTACTACCAGATAGTGCGCGGCATTGATAACCGCGAAGTGCAACCCCATCGCGAAACCAAATCCCTGGGCGCTGAAGATACTTTTGCTTACGATTTGACTACGCTGGAAGAGATGGAAGCCGAGCTTGATAAGATAGCTGTCACCGTACACAATCGGCTGCTTAAATATGAATTGAAAGGCCGCACCATCACGCTCAAAGTAAAATACCACGATTTTAAGCAGATCACCCGCAACCAATCATTCCCAACCCCGATAAACGACCTGGAGACCATCAGCAATACGGCCAAACAACTCATGGCGGTTACAGGAGTTGATGACGTGAGAGTGCGTTTGCTCGGTATTTCACTTTCAAATTTTGGGGAGATAACAATTAAGCAACGGGATGACAAAGAGCTTGGGCCGGGGGATCAGTTGGAATTGGAGTTGTAAGTCATTTCCCCGGGCCGTGTTCCCACGGCTCTTAAATTTATGTTCGACTTGCGCTCGTTTTTAACGAGTGCTTAATGAGGTTTGGCGTTTGTAACGTAAGCCCATGTTAAGCACTCATCGCAGATGAGCGCAAGAGAGTATACAGGGCGGATTTGCTTCCATGCGATTGCCACGCTGCGCTCGCAATGACATTTCTAACACTAATTCACCATCCGCCCCGCAATATCCACCGAGCGGGCAAAAGGATTAAAAAACCTGTTGGCCAAGATGGCAAATTCCCGGCGGGTTACTGGGCGTTTCAGATCAAAAGGAGATGCAAACTTATATTGCTCCTTCCAGGCCTTCTGCATAGCGATTTCCAATGTGTGCGGATCAGTTAAAGTGGTTTCGCTGATAAATGACAATAGATTGCCTATGGTGAATACCGGGCCCGGTTTTTCTTTATTGAACCACAAAAAACCGCGGGTATAAATTTCTTCCAGGGTCGGTTTTATTTCGGACGTCGCTACTAATGAATCAGGCTGAAACAGCAAACGCGTGGCATTGCCCTCTGTTTTATGCACTCCTTTTAATAATCCGGAAGCACCTATTTGCTGGATCGCCCTGAAGTATGGGTCGGTTGGTTTAACGTCTGTAAAAGGCATGATCCAGGCTTTAAAATCGAGCAGTTCACCCTGAATGATCCGCACATTTAAGTTTTGTGCAGTCGTTTTAAAAAATGCGCAGAAAGCTGCTGTTGCACCGGCACCCTGCCCAATAGCCATTTGTACGGAAGGATACATGGTACTGGCATTTACCAGGTGCGTTACCGACATGGCTTTTTCCGTTACCAGTAAATTATCCAGGTCTTTAAGCACAATGGCACCCAGCGGCACTCCATAAGCAGGGAAAGGCGGGTAATTGACTTTCGGAGCCCCGGCATCGGTATAGTGCTGTCCCGGAGAGGCATCGCCAACGGCAATCGCTGTACGGTAAAGTTTCGATTCGCGGTCGTATGGTTTATACACATCATCCAGCATCATCCTTACTAATCCTTTCGTCGCGCGACCGGCCTCGCGCAGATAGGGGATATATGGCAAATGATCGGGCGTGGTAAAACCATCGTCCAAACCCAGGTTTTTGTAGCCCAGTTCGGTTTGTAAATAGTATATCAAACCCAAAGTATGCAGGCGCGCTTTGGCATAAAAAGCCTCCCGGTTTTCGGGTTTTAAATTATCTGCGGTAACGGGGAACTGGTTCCCGCATTCGGCCCATTTGATCATGTATTTATCATTGGGTAACCTGCCATCATCAAGCATTTTTTTAATATTCTTCCCTTTAAGGCAGGCGTACACCGCAGCATCATATCCCTCGGGTCGGGGAATAGTTTTATCGGCCGAAGTGCCAAAATCCTTCAAAATGGCAATCCAGGTAAGGTCCTGTAGCTGTGCCGATTCACTATCAGGCGCCAGGGCCTCGGCAGTTTGTTTTTTACTCTCAAAGCCATAAATGTAGGTTTCGCCTGCTTTGGCAGCTACATCGCCGGTTTCGGTGGCGTCAATTACAACTTTTGCTTTTACGGTCGTGGTTTTTCCGTCGATGGAAATGCTTACGTCCCAGCCGGTACCATCTTTTTTAATACCTGTAAATGGGCTGTTTAATTTTACGGTGAGATTTTTAACCGTATCTGTTATTTTTTTAAGGATGGCTGCGCCGGTATAGGGTTCAAACCTTAATGTAGCATTGTAAGCAGTATCATAACCCGGTGTTTTGCTGTAAAAATCCCTAACCCTGCGCCTGAATTCGCCCCAGATACCTGTTGGTAAATTGCGGTTGCCGTCAATAACGCACATTCCGCCCGATGTCATACTGCCGCCAAGCCAGGGGCCTTGCTCAACCAGCATGGTTTTTAGTTTACTTCGCGCACCCTGTATGGCTGCCGCCGTTCCGCTTGCGCCTCCGCCTATTACTAATATGTCGGTTTTAATGGTTTGTGCGAAGGAGAGCGTACAGTTAAAAACAAAAAGTACGGCCAGTAACTTTTTTATCATCAGTTAAATTAACAATCTACAGAACGCTAAAATAGGTCAAAAGCTTGTGGTAGTATAAAATAATACCTAATTTAAATTTTTTTAACAATTATGATGACAGACGAACAAATGAAATACCCTATCGGGAAGTTTGCCCCCCCGGCTTCGTACACCACCGAAGATATGCGCGGCTGGATAGAAGATATTGCTACCCTGCCGGGGAAGCTGCGTCATGCGATTGCCGGCCTTAATTACCAGGAGCTGGATACCCCATACCGCCCCGGCGGCTGGACACTGCGCCAGGTGATCCATCATTTGGCCGATAGCCATATGAATTCCATCACCCGCTTTAAGCTTGCCCTTACCGAAAATAACCCAACCATAAAGCCATATGAGGAGGCTGATTGGGCACTGCTGCCAGATTATCGCCTGCCGGTTGAGCCGTCATTAAAAATGCTGGAAGGCATCCACCAGCACTTTGTGGCCCTGTTTGAAAGCTTTACCGAAAATGAATGGGCGCGCACGTTTGTACACCCGGCGTCGGGCGAAACCATATCGCTAAAAAAAGGCCTTGCTACTTATGCCTGGCATAGTAACCATCACCTGGCGCATGTGACTGAAACGGTGAAAAGGATGGTGAAAGTGAGCTGAAAGCCGAAGGCTAAAAACTAAAAGCTTTTAAACGATGTGGGCATTTTAATTGCCTTTTAATAATTCATGTCATTGCGAGGAGCGAAACAGGATGAGCCCGGGGTGCGACGTGGCAATCGCATGCTATACAGGGCGACTATGCTTCCGTGCGATTGCTTCGTCGTTCCTCCTCGCAATGACATTTTTATTTAATCCCCAATGCTCAACCTCCTTTTCATTTGCAGTAAAAATCAGTGGCACAGCCCTACGGCCGAGGCTTTATTCAGGAATCACCCTTTATGTTCCCTCAGGGTCTCTCGCAGAGGACCCTGAGGTTCATCGCGCGTTTTAAATATCTGTCAAGCAAATTTGAACAGCGAATCTGCATGGCGTATACATCAGGGTCCTCTGCGAGAGACCCTGATGGGACATTGATGACATATTCTTTAAATAACCGAGAATCCATGCCCAACCTCCTTTTCATTTGCAGTAAAAACCAGTGGCGCAGCCCGACAGCCGAGGCTTTATTCAGGAACCATCCTTTGCACAAAGCTTCATCGGCGGGTACCAGTGATAAAGCACGGATAAGGGTAAATCAAAAAATGATCGACCGGGCTGATGTAATCTTCGTGATGGAGCAGAAGCATAAGGAACTACTGAGGCGGCGTTTCAGCATAGATGGCAAACAACTGATTGTGCTTGATATTGAAGACATCTACCAATTCAATGATCCCGAACTGGTAGCTATTTTAAAGAATGAGTTGAGTAAATATCTCTAAGTAAACACGCCTTTACCGCTCAAACGTAAGCAACGAATGTTGCCCCGCAGTATGCAGATCCCGCCATACCTGGTTGATTTCCGTATCAGGGTTTGCTGCCGATAATCCACAATACGTATAAAGTTTATCTACGCTGTCTCTTGATGCTTTGGCCAGTTTACGACTCATGATACTAACTTCATTCAAGCCGTTATTATCAGCCGATTCAAAGTTATCCCATGAATAATCTAAAGCCTTGTAAAAAGCGGTGCGGATTTCATTTACCAGTATAGTTTGTTCGACCAATAGTTGTTGGATATATTTTTTTTGAGGCTCGGTTAACCGGGGATTTTTCATCCTTTCATCAAAGGCAGGCCCACACAGATCAAGGAAATGAACTGCCAGGCCCGACAGGTTGGCGGCCAGCGTTGCTTCGGCTAATTGCAGAAACGGATAACGATATAAAGGTTCATTAACAACCGTATATTGGGGATCTATCTTAAAGCAACGGTTTTTATCAACGTATAAGTCTTTTACCTCATAGGCATCGCTGCCGGTAGCTATCATGCCTACGTATTTCCAGGCCGGAAAAACGCGCACATCTTTTTTATCGAAAACGAAAGGTAAAACCAGCGGCTCGCCACCATCATTTACAACCATTTCATCACCGTTTTTGATGAAGCAATTTGCGGTGATGTGGGTTGCATGATGCGCCCCGCTGGCATATTTCCAGGTACCGTTAATAATGTAGCCATCACCGCTGATGGTAGCCGAACCTGTTGATGCACCGCTGCCTGCCAGGCACAATCGCGGATTGGCCATGATCTCTGTTGCCAAACCGGCATCCAGAAAACCACCAAACCAGCCTGCGCCACTGCACAAGGTTACCACCCAACCCAGACTACCATTGGCCCAGGCCAGGCTTTCCTCCAGCCGAACCATTTGCGGTAAGGCCAACTGTAAGCCAGAATATGCCTGCGGTACTAAAAATTTAAACCAGCCCTGCTCATAAATAAGCGCCAACTGATCGGGTTGTAACTTACCCGCCTGCTCAGCTGCCGGGGCTGCTTTACGGATGATATCAACCCATTCGGGTTTTAAGTTTTGTGATGGATGCATTGTAAATTCCTGTTTTAAGTAGATAGCCTAACCGCTAATCTCCAACCACTAATCTCTCTGCCTCCACTTGTTTCTTCCACTCAAAATATCCCCATATCGCTACAATAAACAGAAAAATGGTGAGCATGGCAAACATGGGCAGCTTTTTGTAAAACAGCAACGGCACGGCAAAAAAGTTGGAAATGTTCAGAAAAATCCAATTCTCCATTTTACGGCGGGCCAGCAGCCACATGCCTGCCCAGGCAGTTGATGATACCAACGCATCCCAGCCGGGCACGTTAGATGGCGTGAAATATTTAGCAGGCAGGTTTTTGATCATGAAATAAAATACCACCCACCCAACAATGCTAATCGCCAAACTTATAATCCATTCGTTTTTGGTGGAGTAGGTGATTTTTACCGGAGGCTCATTACGTTTTTTTATCCAATAGATCCAGCCATAAACGCTCATGACAATATAGTACCCGTTCAATACCGATTCGGCATACAGGTGAACATCCATCAGCAGGTATATGGATATGGCCGTACCCAGGATACCTGCCGGGTATAGCCATATATTATTTATACGGGCGAGCAGCACTTCGGTAACACCCAGCGCAACAGCAAGCCATTGCGGCCAGGTGGTTTCCTTTATTTGTTCAATGAATAGCTCTATCCAATGATTCATACTTGCTCAATTAAAACCCTAAACTTAGCGAAGCCATAAAGTTTCGCGGAGCTTGCGGAAAGTAATAGTTATAGTTAATTACGTGCCCGCCCTCTATATCCGGATAGGTAGCGCCGTTGTTCTCATATTTCTCGCTAAAGATATTGTTAACCTGCAGGCCAACAGTTATGTTTTTAACCGAGCGAACGCTGAAGCTGTACCTCAACCTTACGTCGTTCACAAAAAAGCTGTTTAGTTGGCGGTTGGCAGCATAAGGATTTGCAGCGTTATCAGGAGCAATACCAAAGCCTTCGGGATTACGGTTCATGGTATTATCCAGGTACTGTTTGCCAACATATTTGCTGATAAACGCTATTTCGCCTCCTTTTATCGGGCTGTAACTGATCACGCTTGAACCTGTAAGTGACGGTGAATAAGCGATATCTGTTTTCGCAAATGTTTCCTCAACAAGGGCTCCATTATCGTAGTTTGAGAAAAACTGCTGATAGTTTTTGATCTTGTTGGTGCTTAGGGTTGCGGTAACGCCCCAGTTTAATTGCGGGGTGATTTTCACTTTTCCGCTAAACTCCAGGCCAGCGCGGTAACTGTCTTTTACATTGGTACGCACGGGGCTGCCTACATCATTCAGCGAACCGGTTAATACCAACTGGTTTTTATACAACATATAAAAGCCATTCAGCTCTCCGCTGAAAACAGAAGAGCCAAAACGATAGCCGGCTTCAAAATCTTTCAGGTTTTCAGCTTTCGGTCGGTTTTGCGGAGGCGACTGAACGTAGTCGTCACGATTGGGTTCATGGTTGCCTACCGCGAAGGATGCGTATACATTGCTATGTTCGTTAAACTGATAAGTAACACCCGCTTTGGGGTTAAAGAAATTTAACTGCGCAGTTTGCTGGGCATTGTTGAGGTTTTTATCTATACCATAAAATGAGTAGTTGATATGACGGTATTGCATATCAGCATACAGCAAAAATTTGTCGACATGCCATTCGGCCCGGCCAAAAATATTGAAATCCCTCTTTTTGGCATCGTCACGATAGTATTGATAATTAGGGCCAACGCCTATACTTTCCTCGGCAGAGATGATATTACCATAATGCGCGCCTTTATATTCATTGTATGCGCCGCCCAAATTAAAATTAAGTTTGGTAGTAGGCTGATATTTTAAGGCATAAGTAACACCATAAAAGTCGTTATTAAGCCATTGGCGGCGTACCAGGTTAGTGGTTTTAATGGTATCGGTGCCATAAATAACCGGCGTTAAACCATAATTGCTTACTGCGTCATCTTTCTTATACTCCTCGTAATAGCCTTCGCCATGAGTATAGTGCAAGGCACCGCTGAATGATAACTTGTCTGAAAACTTTTTGTCATACAGTAACTGGTAATGGTTTTGCAGGTAATCATCAACCTCGTCTTTATAAAACGCGTTGTTGCCCATGTAGCCCAGCTCATTATACGTGCGGTTATCGGGGCGAGTATCATCACCTATCACATAATCAGCCACGCCGTTCCAGGCCTGGTAAGTGCGCTCGTGGCCCGAGAACACATTAAGCCTTAATGTGCTGTTATCGCCATAATAAGCGCCGCTCACAAAAAATGATTTTAAACGGGCAGATGCACGGGCGATATATCCGTCAGATCGGATACGTGACAGGCGGCCATCAATGCTAAACCTGCCGCCAAGCAAACCGGTACCTACACTTACTGTATTTTTTAATGAACCGTATGAACCTGCCGAATTATCAAGCTGGGCATAGGCTGTATCACGGCGGGTGGCCGTTTGCACGTTAATACTACCACCAAAAGCACCTGCGCCATTGGTTGAAGTACCCACACCGCGTTGAATTTGCAGGTTATTGATAGAAGAAGCAAAATCGGGCAGATCAACAAAGAATGCCCCCTGGCTTTCAGCATCATTTAATGGGATGCCGTTAACCGTTACGTTAATACGCGACGCGTCTGAACCCCTGATCCGAATACCCGTATAGCCAATACCTGTACCCGCATCAGAACTAACCACAACTGATGGCGTTTGATTAAGCAGGTAAGGCAGATCCTGCCCAAAATTGTTTTTCTCCAGATCTTTTTTGCTGAGGTTGGTAAACGCGGTTGGCGCGTTTTTACCTGCACGGGTTGCAATTACGGTTACTTCATCGGTAGTAAAAGTTCCAGCGCCCAAAGAAAAATTGAGGACTGCGTTTATATTGAGTACCGTATTTTTTACCAGCGGCTGATAGCCGATATAACTGGCCTTAAGGGTATAATTGCTTTTTTTAAGATCATTAAAGCTATACTTACCGGCAGCATCGGTAACCGTGCTTAGCTTCGGGTTTAAAATAGTAACAGTTGCGCCGGGCAGTGCTTCGCCGGATTGGTTGGTCACTTTCCCCGAAATGGAAAGCTGGGCTGATGCCATAACAGGCAGCAGCAGGGCCATTGCGGCCACAAATAAATTTTTCAAAATGTGTAAAACAAAAACTTGAGTTAAACCATCTGCATGCCAGGGAGAAGCAGCAGTACACTTAACTTATTTACCTTTATCCCTACGCCGGCATTATCCGGATCAGGTGTGGCCGCCCCCCGCCCCCTGAAGGGGGAGTAAATAGTTTCTAAAGTTTTGCTTCAGATTTATTACTCCCCCTTTAGGGGGCTGGGGGATGACCTGGGTATGATCTCAGCCCGTCTTTCAGTTTGGTAAAACAACCTGCAGTTTGTTTTGCAACCAAAGCAAGGCACCCCTTGAGAATTGTATTGGAGCAAAGATAGGATTCTAAGTCCGAAAGTCAATAGTCAGCAAGTCCGAAAGTGTTTTTGGGCGGTGTAAGGAGGCCAAAAGCGAGTAAATCTGTATACATGGCGGGCAAAATGCGGCAACTTTCGGACTTTTCCGACTTTCGGACTTTCGGACTTACAACTAAAACCCTACTTTAGCAAACTTTTATAAAACATTGCTATGCTTAGAACTCATACCTGCGGCGAATTAAATATCAGCCATTTAGGCCAAACCGTTACATTATGCGGTTGGGTACAAAAATCGCGCGATTTGGGCGGTACTACTTTTATCGACGTGCGCGACCGTTATGGTTTAACCCAATTGATATTTAACACAGATACAGATGCTACGCTGCGCGAAAAAAGCCGTGAACTTGGTCGCGAGTTTGTGATCAAAGTTACCGGTAATGTAATTGAACGTGCCAGCAAAAACACAAAGATCCCTACCGGCGAAATTGAAATCGCTGTTACTGATATCGAAGTGCTTAACGCTGCCAAACTGCCCCCGTTCCTGATTGAGGACGAAACAGACGGCGGTGAGGAGTTACGTGCCAAATACCGTTATCTTGATCTTCGTCGTAATCCTATCCGCAATAACCTGGTACTTCGCCACAAAATGGCGCAGGAAGTACGTAAATATTTAGATAAGCTCGACTTTATTGAGGTAGAAACCCCGGTATTGATCAAATCGACTCCGGAAGGTGCGCGCGACTTTGTGGTACCAAGCCGCATGAATGCGGGCGAGTTTTATGCCCTGCCGCAATCGCCTCAAACTTTTAAGCAATTGTTGATGGTGAGCGGTTTCGACCGTTATTTCCAGATCGTAAAATGTTTCAGGGATGAGGATCTGCGTGCCGACCGTCAGCCTGAGTTTACCCAAATTGACTGCGAGCTTTCATTTGTGAGCCAGGAAGACATCCTGAATATATTTGAAGGCCTTACCCGCCACCTATTCAAAACTGTAAAAGGTATTGACCTGGGCGAGGTTCCACGCATGCTGTATTCGGATGCAATGCGCTTATACGGATCGGATAAACCGGATGTTCGTTTCGGGATGGAGTTTGTTGAGCTGAACGACATTGTTAAAGGCAAAGGCTTCAGCATCTTCGATAATGCCGAACTGGTTGTTGGTATCAATGCCAAAGGCTGTGCAAGCTATACCCGCAAACAGGTTGATGAACTGACCGAATGGTTAAAACGCCCTCAAATTGGTGTAACCGGTATGATCTATTGCCGCTACAACGAAGACGGCACCCTGAAATCATCGGTTGATAAATTTTACAACGAGGACGAGCTAACCAATTGGGCAGCCGCATTTGGCGCTGAAAAAGGCGACTTAATGCTGATCCTGGCTGGTGGTGCCGATAAGGTACGCAAACAACTGAACGAATTACGTTTGGAAATGGGTAGCCGTTTAGGCCTGCGCGATAAAAATACTTTTGCACCACTGTGGGTGGTTGACTTCCCACTATTGGAGTGGGACGAAGAAAGCGGCCGTTACCATGCCATGCACCATCCGTTCACTTCTCCAAAACCAGAGGATATCGCCCTGTTAGATACCGAACCGGGAGCGGTACGTGCCAATGCTTACGATTTGGTGATCAATGGTACTGAAATAGGCGGTGGTTCTATCAGGATCCATGATCGTAGCCTGCAATCACTGATGTTCAAGCATCTTGGTTTCTCGCCGGAAGAAGCACAAAAACAATTCGGCTTCCTGATGGATGCTTTTGAATATGGAGCACCTCCGCACGGCGGTATCGCTTTTGGTTTCGATCGTTTGGCGTCGATATTCGCAGGATTAGATTCTATCCGCGATGTGATCGCATTCCCTAAAAACAACTCGGGCCGCGATGTGATGATCGATTCACCATCAACCATTGCCGAGGCGCAAATGACCGAGCTGAAAATCAAAACAACGGTTTAATTAACCCAGGCATATACTGAGCCCCCTTTACCGCAAAGGGGGCTTTTATTTGGATATCCATCATGAAAAAATACCTTTTATTGCTAAGCGCGGTTATCATTACGCTGATGATGTCATGCGATAACACTGCGAAATTAAATCAGGCTAAACAGGCGCGTACGGACGATTCTTTGATCCGTATTTATCTGAAAGCCAATCCACAGATCAAGGCTCAAAAAGATCCTTCAGGAATTTATTACCAGATCTTGTCTGAAGGTAAGGGTGCTCATCCGAAAGATAACTCACTGGTTACTGTAAATTATACCGCGGCATTATTGAATGATATGGTGGTTGACAAAGGCAATGGTTATTCGAGCCCGCTTGACCACCTGATTAAAGGCTGGCAAATAGGTATCCCGCTGGTGAAAGAGGGAGGTTCTATATTACTTATTGTGCCTTCACGCCTGGCCTATGGCGCTAATAGTCCTGGCCGTATCCCCGAAAACTCGGTACTGGTATTCTCCGTCGATTTAACAGAATTTAACTAATTCTGCTAAAATAAGTTCAATTATTGTAGCGTTCTGTAGCTTTTGCCCGTCAAAATAATTAAACAGAACTGTTAATTAAATGAAGAAATTTCTATTATTCGTATTCGCCCCATTGGTGATCTTCGCCTCATGCTCAAAAGACAAATTCGACGCCGCAAAACAGGCAGCCGCAGACGACGCCGCCATTAAAGCTTACATTGGTACAGATACCGCCTATCACGCCACAAGTGATAATTCAGGTGTTTATTACAAAATAGTAACCCAGGGAACCGGTGCCAGGCCAACCGCAACTTCAACAGTTAAAGTAACATACACCGGCAAACTATTGAATGGAACCACATTTGATTCTGGTACTATTAACCAAAGCCTGCAGGGGCTTATTCCTGGTTGGCAATCTGGCCTGCCATATGTTAAAACAGGCGGCCGCATTATTTTGGTAATTCCCTCGCGAGAAGGGTACGGCAATACTGCAGCTGGCTCAATTCCTAAAAATTCGGTTTTGGTATTTACGATTGATCTGCTTAGTTTTAGTTGATTTACCAATCACTAAAACCCAAAATGAGAAAAACCCTGTTGCTGCTATTGTTTGCGCCGCTATTGATCCTGTCTGCATGTTTTAAAGATAAATCGGCCGATCCGCAGCAAAATGTCCTGAACGAGGATGGCAACATCAAAATTTATCTTGCAGCACACCCCGAAATCAGCGCTACAAAAGATACTTCAGGGCTTTATTACCAGGTTATCGCGCCAGGAACTGGTACTCATGCCGGCCCCAATGCAACAGTAACCATCGACTATTCGGGACAGTTGCTGAGCGGTGTAAGTATAAACGGACAAACCGATTACAGCAATAAGCTCAATGTTTTGTTAACCGGATGGCAGATAGGGATCCCAATGATTGCCGCAGGCGGAGAAATCCTGCTTATTGCACCTTCCCGACTTGCATATGGTGTTTATGGCACCAGCCAGATCCCGCCTAACTCGATAGTGATTTTTGATATCAAACTTAAAAAAATAGAGCAGTAACAAAATAAACATAAAGGCCGTCCATAAAGATGGCCTTTATTATTTAAGACAATCGCAAAAACAACCTTTTGCCTTTAACCTTTATCCTTTCGCCTCTATCAACTATCTTTGCATTGTGAGCGAGAAAACCATTTTAAAACTGCAGTTGCCTACCGATCCGCTTTGGGTTAAAAACGTGGTAGAGAGCAATATCGAAGAGATTTTGACCGACCATGCTTTTTGCGAACAAAAGGCCGCCAGTAATGCTATAACTTTGATTGTTCAAAACCCCAACCTGAGCGAGCTGGTGCAGGAGATGGCCCTGTTGGTACAGGAAGAAATGGACCATTTTAAACGCGTACATGATATTATACTGGAGCGTGGTTATATTCTTGGCCGTGAGCGCAAGGATAATTATGTGAACGAGCTCCGGAAATTTATCATTATTGGTGGTGGCCGCGAAGCCCAGCTTATTGACAGGCTACTGTTTTCGGCCATGATAGAGGCGCGGAGCTGTGAGCGCTTCAAGGTACTGTCTGAAAATATCAATGACGACCAGCTGGCTACTTTTTACCACGAACTGATGATCAGTGAAGCCACTCATTATTCCATGTTCATTCGCCTGGCAAAAAAATATGCCGAGGAAATTGATGTTGAGGCCCGCTGGAAACAGTTCCTGGAATATGAGGCCCAGGTAATTCAAAATTACGGTAAGGGTGAAACTATCCATGGGTAAGTTTTGAACCGCAAGTACTATGCCTTAAGTCTGTAGTTCTAAGTCAGAAGTTGTTAGCTTTTTTAACTTTCTGTCTTTAACGTCCCATCAGGGTCCTCTGCGAGTTTAAGTTTACCCACAAAATCGCTTGTCGTTTAACAGTAAGCCGTCGTGTTTTGCCCCTCCGGGGCAAAGGATATGTCTCGTCCTAAAAAAAGTTTACAGGTTTTAAGATAATCCTGTTATGTATTTACAGGTTTGATAATGTCCTGAGA
>NZ_JCAWEC010000012.1:0-104836 GCF_059690695.1 Mucilaginibacter sp. A5337
GGACATTATCAAACCTGTAAATACATAACAGGATTATCTTAAAACCTGTAAACTTTTTTTAGGACGAGACATTCATTTCTACAAACCTTTTGCACCGCTGGTGCAACCTATCAATCCCATAGCGCACGCCGCTTTGTAAATCATTAAGTTCAGGAATTTGCATGCAGGAGACGCATATGATGCGTCTTTACATTTTAAAACAGGTAAATTTAAACAGCCTCTAAGAAACATAAAACAACTTCCATAATTTTCTTACTACATTTACGGAAACCAATAGGTTATTCATGAGTAATACCTTTAACCGACCAATCCGTGTTTTAGTTGCCAAAGTAGGGCTCGATGGGCATGACCGCGGCGCGCGTATTATTGCTACTTCGCTGCGCGATGCAGGTATGGAAGTTATTTATACCGGCTTGCGGCAAACCCCCGAAATGGTGGTTAATACTGCCCTGCAGGAAGATGTGGACGCAATTGGCATCTCCATACTTTCGGGTGCGCATATGACGGTATTTCCCCGCATCATCAATCTCATTAAAGAAAAAGAAATGGATGATGTTTTGGTGACAGGTGGTGGTATTATTCCGCATGAAGATATGCTTGAGCTGCAAAAACTTGGCGTTGGTGAACTTTTCCCTCCCGGTACCAGCACACAGGATATCGTGAAATATATAACCGATTGGGTACATGAACACCGCAATTTTTAATCCCCATGGAATTTCAAAACCTGCTGATAACAAATAAGGGACGGATTCAACAAATTACAATTAACCGCGAAAGCAAGCTGAACGCCCTTAATAAAGATACACTTGCCGAGCTACACACAGCCATTGCCGAAGCTTTTCAAAACCCGGAGGTGGGCGGTGTTATCATTACAGGAGCCGGGCCAAAAGCCTTTGTTGCGGGGGCCGATATCAGCGAGTTTGCTGCACTTGATGCCGATGGCGGCACGCAGCTTTCACGTACTGGCCATACCGAAGTTTTTGATTTGATAGCCAATGGCGGTAAACCGGTAATAGCTGCTGTAAATGGTTTCGCTTTAGGTGGGGGACTTGAACTGGCTATGGCCTGCCATATTCGCATAGCATCTGATAATGCCAAAATGGGTTTGCCCGAAGTTACTTTAGGGCTGATACCCGGTTATGGTGGCACGCAGCGTCTTACGCAATTGGTTGGTAAAGGCAAAGCAATGGAGATGATTCTGACTGCAGATATGATTACAGCGGGAGATGCTCTGCAATATGGACTGGTTACCCACGTAGTTAACCCTGAAGAGCTATTGTCGAAAGCCGAAGAGATCCTGAACAAGATTTTAACCCGTGCCCCGTTGGCGCTTGCCGCGGCCATTCGCAGTATCAATGCTGCTTATACCGATGGTGTTAACGGTTATGAAACCGAAGTTGCCGAGTTTGGCAAATGCTTCGGTACAAAAGATTTTAAAGAGGGCGTTGCCGCGTTTATGGAGAAACGGAAGGCCGAATTTAAAGGGGAATAGATCTATATGAAAGCTAAACGCCTAATGCAGGAAGCTTACTATAAAAGATAAAAAAGCAAGGGCTTGTGCGGTTCCCTCCCCTGGGAGGGTGTAGGGAGGGGTTTCATCGACAGCCTATTCGTTTGAAAAAGCGTATAAACTCCTCCCTGCCGCAACGCAACCCAACCGCACCCCTCCCGAGGGAGGGAATTAAAAAAAGCAGGTTGAGCCCTTGGCTCAACCTGCTTTAAAATTTTCAAACTTCCCCTTTTAGGGGCTCGGGGGCGCAGGGCTACTTTTTACCCCAGCCGTCCTTCAACGTTACGGTGCGGTTAAACACCAGTTTGTCTTGGGTTGAGTTTTTATCTAAAGTAAAATAGCCTTTGCGCATAAACTGAACCGGTTTGCCTAATTCAGCATTAACCAAATCTGGTTCGATGTATACGGTAGACAATACCTGCAGGCTGTTTGGGTTAATATAATCCTTAAAGTCGCCATCTTCGTTTGACGGGTCTTCTACCTGGAATAAACGGTCGTACAATCTTACCTCGGCAGTTTTAGCGTGTTCAACACTCACCCAGTGGATGGTGCCTTTTACGTTGATGCCGCTGGTGTCATTGCCTGATTTTGATTCGGGCAGATAGCTGCAATGAATTTCGGTGATGTTGCCATCAGCATCTTTAACAATGCTTTCGCCTTTGATGATATATGCATTTTTTAAGCGAACCATCAGCCCGATACCTAAACGAAAGAATTTTTTAGGCGCAACCTCCATAAAGTCTTCACGCTCTATCCACAACTCACGACCGAAAGGAATGTCCCTGCCACCGTCACCACCTTCAACTTCGGGGTTGTTTTCGCCGTGCATCACTTCAGTTTGGCCTTCAGGATAGTTATCCAGGATCAGCTTAACCGGATCAAGCACGGCCATACGGCGCCATGCAGTTTTGTTCAGGTCCTCGCGGATACAAAACTCCAGCAGGCCAACATCTATCATGTTTTCGCGTTTGGCTACACCGATGCGTTCACAAAACTCGCGGATAGAAGCCGGAGTATAACCACGACGGCGTAAACCACTGATAGTAGGCATGCGCGGATCGTCCCAGCCATCAACATGACCTTCTGTAACCAGCTGCAGCAGCTTGCGCTTGCTCATCACCGTATAGTTGAGGTTTAAGCGGGCAAACTCATATTGTTTTGATGGGAAGATATCTAATTTCTCAATAAACCAGTCGTACAACGGACGGTGAGGTACAAACTCCAGCGTACAGATAGAATGTGTGATCTCTTCAATAGCATCCGATTGTCCGTGGGCGAAATCATACATCGGGTAAATGCACCATTTATCGCCTGTGCGGTGGTGATGCGCGTGTTTAATACGGTACATCAGTGGGTCGCGCAGGTGCATGTTTGGCGATGCCAGATCGAGCTTAGCACGCAGTACTTTGGCACCGTCAGGATATTTACCGTCCTTCATATCGGCAAATAGCTGCAGGTTTTCTTCTACCGAACGGCTACGGTATTGGTTAGGCGTACCTGGTTCTGTAGGTGTACCTTTTTGTGCGGCAATTTCTTCGGCGGTGCTATCATCAACATACGCCAGGTTATTTTTAATCAGTTCAACAGCAAATGCATATAGCTGGTCGAAGTAATCGGAAGCGTAAAGTTCATTGGCCCAATCAAAGCCAAGCCATTTTACATCTTCTTTAATGCTGTCAACATATTCAACATCCTCTTTAACGGGATTGGTATCGTCAAAACGGAGGTTGGTAAGGCCATTATATTTTTTTGCCAAACCAAAGTTAAGGCAGATTGACTTGGCGTGGCCAATATGCAGGTAACCATTAGGTTCGGGCGGGAAACGGGTAAGTACACGGTTGTCGTTTTTACCGGCAGCCAAATCTTCTTCAACAATTTCCTCTATAAAGTTCAGTGATCTTTCTTCGCTCATAAATTAGTATAGCAATATGGACAAAAGTAACAAAATTTTGTGCGGTGTGTACTAAGAAGTGTATTGCCGGGTGGAGAAGATAAATCTTATAATGACGTGATTATAAGCTATTGATTATTAAGAGTGTTTTTCGATCGGTTTTATAATATGGGCGTTCCCGTTAGCTAACGGGCCGGGCTTTCCGTTGCAAGTCCTCGCCTTTCCTGCCCGCAATCCCTACTCACGCTGTGGGCTTTACACTTCAATCCCTAACGCGTCCCCGCGCACCATCGCTAAAATATATCTCATCCTAAAAAAGTTTACAGGTTAAATGATAAATCCTGTTATGCGTTTACAGCTACTGGCGCAAGTCTTGTGCGGAGGCATGTGCACGGCTGACTTGTGCTTTTCTACTAAAAGTGGAGTTTTATGAACCCAACATCAACTCCGCCACTTCCTCTCCCACCAAACTCCCCATAGCCACGCCCATGCCATTACACCTAACGGCACAGAAAATGCCGGGCTGTACCTGTTTCACTATCGGGCTGATCTCCTGTCCAAAACCCATGATGCCGCTCCACCAGTAATCAATCTCTACGTTTTGTCCGGGAAGGATAACTTCATTCAAATAAGTCATCAATTGCTCTTTAACTTCGTCGGTATGTCCGAAATCCCAGGTTTCTTCGGCTTTGTAATTGAGGTTGCGGCCGCCGCCAAACAATACCCGGTTATCAATATTGCGGAAATAGTAATACCCCTGATTAAAATGGTAAGTGCCCTTCAACTTCAACCCGGCAACAGGTTTGGTCACCATTACCTGTCCGCGGCCGGGTACTACATCCAGCTCGGGATATAGCTGGCTTGCAAATGCATTGGTAGCTAAAACCACTTTGCCGGCTTTAAACACTCCTTGCGATGTGTTTAACCTGATAGCGTTATCTTCCTGCTCAATAGCCGAGATGCTGCAATTGTTAAGTACCAGTACGCCCAATTCATATACTTTATATAATAACGCACACATCATTTTACCGGTGTGGATTTGCCCTTCGAACGGATTGTATATGATATGCTTCACTTTATTGAAGCCAAATGCTGCAATTTTTTCATCAGCTACTGAATAAATGTCAGGTTCGCCTATAGCTTGTTGTAATAATTTATTCAGATGATCTATCTGATCAATACAATCGTGTGCGTGGCTTTCCTCATGGTCCATAAACAGTTCGTGACCGCCGTGTTGATGATAATCTATGTTATTATCCCCTAAGTTTTCCCTCAGGCGTTGCAGGCCTTTCCACTTATAAGCCACTAAACGCATGGCTTCAGTTTCGGACGAGTGATTTATTACCTCAATTTGCTCCGAAACTGTACCAAAACACGCGAAACCAGCGTTTTTAGTACTGGCGCCCGATGGTAAAAACCCCCGCTCCAGCACCAAAACTTTTAATGTTGGCTGCCGTTTTTTTAAGTGAAGCGCTGCACTTAAACCCACAATACCGCTGCCTATGATAATAACATCGGCATTATCAGTAAATGCCGTGCGTTCCCAATATGAAAATGATGGCTCCATTACTGTCAAAAGTAAATAATCGGGTTGCAAAAAGGGAATTGTTTAAATAAAGCGGAATAATTTTTGAACAGGTACTGTAACGTTTACAGTGTTTTAAACTACTTAATTTAAAAAATATTTTTAACAATCATATGAATCACATTTCACTAATTATGGGATACATAGCGCCAAACTCGGCCTGGTTCCTGATGATTATTGTTGCCCTGGTAAGCTTTATTGTACAATGGCGGTTCAGGAGTAAATTTAAGCAGTATTCTGAAATTGGCTTAATGTCTGGCTTATCGGGCCAGGAAGTAGCCGTGAAAATGCTGCGCGCCCATGGTATATTTGATGTACAGGTAATTTGCGTTGAAGGACAGCTTACCGACCATTATAATCCCGAAACAAAAACAGTTAACCTGAGCACCGATGTGTTTTACAGCCGGAGCATTGCTGCCGCCGCAGTTGCCGCGCACGAATGCGGCCACGCTGTGCAGCATGCCGAAGCTTATGGCTGGTTAAGTTTCCGCTCGGCAATGGTTCCCGCTATTAATGTGGCATCTACCATTACCCAATGGACTTTGTTTATCGGCATTATGCTGCTGTTCTTTTCAGGCAGTCCTTATGTTTTAGCGGTTGGTGTGGCAGCTTTAGCGCTGGTTACATTTTTTAGCTTTATAACCCTGCCGGTTGAGTTTGATGCCAGTCGCCGCGCATTAGCCTGGCTGGATAACAATTACGCTGTGGTGCAAACCGGGCAGGAACATGAAATGGCTAAAGATGCCCTTTGGTGGGCCGCCATGACCTATGTGGTTGCCGCGCTGAGTGCTTTAGCTACATTGGTTTATTATGCTTCGTTTTTGTTTAATAACAGGAGGAATTAACCCCCTAACCCCTGAAGGGGGAATGATTGTTGTAATTATAAAGTCCTGTTCCATCCGGAAACAGGCCTTTATGTTTTTAAAATGAGGCTTATTCTCCCCCTTTAGGGGGGCAGGGGGCGAACTTCATGATCCGTTCATTTAACCGGCCAAAACTTAATGTAATGTTCATGTTATGCAGGTAGGTTTGGTTAAAATCATTGATTATGAAAAAGATAACAAGCGTATTGATGGTGCTTTTGATAGTGTCGGTAGCATCAGTTAAAACTTATGCACAAATTAGTGTGGGGATCTCTGTGAATATAGCACCGCCTGTATTGCCAACTTATACACAGCCACCCTGTCCTGTCGACGGATATTTATGGACGCCGGGTTATTGGGCATACGATCAGGATGGCGGATATTATTGGGTGCCGGGCGTATGGGTAAGCCCGCCGGCAGCTGGTTATTTGTGGACGCCAGGCTACTGGGGTTATGACGGCGCCGTTTATGTTTATCATGAAGGATATTGGGGGCATCATATTGGGTTTTATGGCGGTGTAAACTACGGCTACGGTTACGTTGGAACCGGCTATGTGGGCGGTCGCTGGGCCGGTAATTCATTTCAGTATAACACGGCCGTTGTAAACGTTAATAACACGGTTGTGCATAATACCTATGTCAATAAAACTGTTATCAACAACAACGTTACTGTTAATAATAACAGTTTCAACGGGCCGGGTGGTGTAACCGCAAAACCGCAGCCACAGGAGCGGGCTGCCGAAAAGGAAAATCACATACAGCCTACCGCTGATCAAATTACCCACCGGCAGGTTGCGGTAAAAGACCAAAGTCAGTTTGCAAAAAATAATAACGGACACCCTACTACCGCAGCCATGAACAAGGTTAACGGAAACCGTTTTACACCGGAAGGAAACAGGGCGCAACCATCATCAAGAGCAAATGCCGGGGATGGCCAGGCTCATAACGCTAATGCAGCTCCATCTGCTGATAATTCTGCTAACAGCCACGCTCCTGCCAGGAGGGCAAATATAGCAGCTGTAAATAATGGTGGTGCAAGACCCTCCGGGCAGCATATTAACAGAGCGCCTCGCAGACAAGCTTCAGCCCCACGCGAAGAAAGGCCGCACAGGGAAAGGCGGTGACGCCCCCTAACCCCCTAAAGGGGGAATAATGATGTATAATATAAAAGCAAAAGCCGAATGAAAAGTCATTCGGCTTTGTTCTATAAATTTCTTTCCTAACTCCCCCTTTAGGGGGCCGGGGGGCGATTAATTCAACCTGTACGGTGCTATCAAATAAAATTCCGGGATCTGTACATTGAAGTTGGCATTATCCAACAGACGGATCATATGATATTCGCCCTTCATGTTGCCCATATCTGTTTTGAGGTTGCAGCCCGATACGTACTCATGCGTGTGGCCCGGTTCAATAACGGGTTGCAAGCCTACTACTCCTTCGCCTTCCACTTCTCGTTTTGCGCCGTTTGAATCAAAGATGTACCAATGGCGGCTCATCAACCTGATGGCGTAGTTGGTCATGTTTTCGATGCTTACCTTATAAGCAAACATAAAATGATCGTTTGCCGGGTTTGAATACTCCGGCTGATATATGGTTTCGATGGAAACCTTAACACCCTCAGTTATAGTGGTAACCATGTGACAAGTATCGTTTATTTCAAATATATAGAAAGGGAGCAAATATTAAGCCATTTCAACAGCATATTTTTCTTCGATCTCGGCCAGGATCTGGTCAACTGCTTCAAGGTCAGGGGCAGTAACAAAACGCATTCTGAACTCCTTGAAATGATCTATCCCTTTAAAGTAGTTAGAGTAATGCCTGCGCATTTCGAAAATGCCTGTTTTAGGGCCTTTCCACTCAATTGATTTGTATAAATGCGCGCGGCAGGCCGCAACGCGTTCGGCAATTGTTGGCTTATCGAGGTATTCGCCGGTTTTAAAATAGTGCTTTATTTCGCGAAAAATCCAGGGGTAACCAATAGCTGCACGACCGATCATCATGCCATCAACCTCATATTCCATGCGCCATGCGGCTGCCTTCTCTGGCGAATCGATGTCTCCATTCCCGAAAATGGGGATTTTTATACGCGGATTTTTCTTGATATCGCGGATCAATGCCCAGTCGGCCACGCCTTTATACATCTGTGCGCGGGTACGGCCATGTATGGTAAGCGCCTTGATACCAACGTCCTGCAGGCGTTCGGCAACTTCGTAAACATTTTTGGTGTTATCGTCCCAGCCAAGGCGGGTTTTTACAGTTACCGGTAAATGTGTTGCATCAACAACCGCCTTGGTCATCGCTACCATTTTATCGATATCCTGCAACAAGCTTGCACCGGCACCACGGCAGGCCACCTGTTTTACCGGGCAGCCATAGTTGATATCCATCAGGTCAGGGCCTGCCAGCGTAGCTATTTCGGTAGCTTCGCGCATGTGATCGATGTCACTGCCGAAGATCTGGATGCCGATAGGCCGCTCGTATTCAAAAATATCAAGCTTCTGCCTGCTTTTTGCCGCGTCGCGGATCAGCCCCTCGCTTGAGATGAACTCTGTATACATCATATCCGCGCCGTTTTGCTTGCATACATAACGAAAGGGTGGATCGCTCACATCCTCCATCGGCGCCAGCAACAGCGGGAACTCACCTAAATCAATATTTCCTATTTGTACAGACATCCTTATCTTTAGCCTGCAAAAATACGAATTTTACATCGAATGATAAAAGCCCCATCTCAAGTACCTCAGCCACAGGGAAGTCAAATAACACCGTTTTTACAGTTTATTATATTAATAGCACTAACTATAGGGATGCTGATTGTGTGCAGTTTAATAGCTGCCGGAATTATCGGGCTGATATTTGGGTCACAAACGCTTACCGATACGTTTACTTTTAACACACGAAATCCGCAGGTTGGTGCCGCTTTATGGACATTGCAGATCATTAGCACCACCTTGCCGTTATATCTTGCCCCTGTAATTTTCGCGCGCTTTATAGTAAAGGAGCCTGTAGATTATTTGAAGGTTACTCCCAAATTTCCACCGGTGCTGTTATTGCTGATTCTATCTATCATGATCTGTTCATCACCGGTTATGGAAGTGCTGGTAAATGTTAACCAGAAGCTGGTTTTGCCGGCCCCCTTAAAAAGCCTGGAAGATGCATTACGTGCCATGGAGGCACAAGCCCAAAAGGCCACGGAAGCCATGCTGCAGATGAAAACAATATCGGACATGCTTTTTGCTGTTTTGGTTGTTGGCTTATTAACTGCTATTGCCGAAGAATTTTTATTCAGGGGATGCCTGCAAACTATCATGATTAGGTGGACAGGAAATCCGCACGCCGCTATTTGGATCACCGCTATATTGTTCAGTGCTTTCCATATGGAGTTTTTTACCTTTTTGCCGCGTGTGGCATTGGGCGTATTTTTTGGCTATTTTGTAATGTGGAGCGGCAGTATCTGGACAAGCGTTTGGGCGCATTTTTTAAATAATGCCACCCAGGTTGTGATCCTGTACCTGTATTCGCAGAAGCGCATCACCCTTGATCCTAATGATCAGCACGTATTTAATTACCAGAGCTATGCTTTAAGCCTGATAATTATTTTAATTTTGCTTTTTATGTACAGAAATACTGCTAAAGGAAAAAGCCCGCTGTTGAGTTAAATGGAAAAAAACTGGGTCAAAATTTTTACTTCAACTAATTTTTACCAATCAGAAATTGTTAAGCAAATGCTTACCGGGAATCATATTGATACCGTTTTGCTGAATAAACAGGATTCATCGCACCGCAACTTTGGCGAAGTAGAGGTTTATATTCACCAGGAGGATTTTAGCAAGGCTATTGAGATCATGATCCTCAATCAAATTAATATATGAAACAACGCGCCATCACTGGCTTATTTTTTATTATCGTAATGATTGGGTCTAATTTGTTAGGTCCATATGTATTTAGTGTTTTTTACCTGTTATTGAGCTTGTTTTGCCTGCTTGAGTTTTACAAACTGGTTAGGCAAGGTGGTATGCAGCCCGAGCGTTTTACCGGGGCGCTTGCCTGCGTAATTATGTTTTTCTTTTTCGCGGCCAACTGCTATTTTCCGGCATATAAATACATTATACTGCTGCCCATACTGCTTAGCTTTATCCCGATAGGCGAGTTGTATAAAAAGTCTGCCGCTCCTTTTACCAATATCGGTTTTACCTATTTAGGTCTATTGATGGCTGTTGTGCCATTCATGTTTTTTCATGCTATGGCTTTTACCCGGGGAGATGGCGTTTTTAACTTTCATGTACCGCTTGGCTTTTTGATTATGCTGTGGAGCAACGATACCGGGGCTTACCTGGTGGGCAGCAAGTTTGGCCGTAATAAACTGTTCGAAAGGCATTCGCCCAAAAAATCATGGGAAGGCTTTATCGGAGGCATCCTCATCTGCGCTTTTGCGGCATATATTTTGAGCCGCTTTTATACAGAGTATAACTGTTTCGATTGGATCATCATGTCGCTTATCATTTCAAACTTTGGCACCATGGGCGATCTGGTCGAATCCATGTTCAAGCGCAGCCTAAACGTAAAAGATTCAGGGGGTATATTACCGGGCCATGGCGGCCTGCTCGACAGGTTTGACGGCTTGCTGATGGCCGCGCCAATTGTATATGCATACCTGTACTTAATTTCAAATTAGTAGTTTTGTATTAAAACCTATAAATAATGACCATACATAAAGAAGGCTATACCTCACTCGCTATTACTATCCTGTTCATTTTTGTTTTAAATGCGCTGATCCAGTTTTACATGCCAACTGCGCATACCCTAAAATGGATAGTTTATATTTTTTCGGGTGCTTTATTTTTGATCATACTGCAGTTTTTCCGCAGTCCGTTTTTCGATATTGAAACAGCCGAAAATACTATCCTGTGCCCTGCCGATGGTAAGGTTGTGGTGATAGAAGAAACTGAAGAAACCGAGTTTTTAAAAGATAAACGTATTCAGCTATCGGTTTTCATGTCGCCGGTTAATGTGCATGTTAACCGCAACCCAATTGCGGGCGTGGTTAGCTATTTTAAATATCACAAAGGTAAATACCTGGTGGCCTGGCACCCTAAATCATCGACAGAGAATGAGCGTACTACCATCGCTATTGAAAATAGCAAAGGTGTAACGGTATTGTTCAGGCAGATAGCCGGTGCATTGGCCCGCCGTATTGTATGGTATGTAAAAGAGGGTGATATTGTTGATCAGGGCCAGCAGTTTGGCTTTATTAAGTTTGGATCGAGGGTGGATGTTTTCCTGCCCTTGGGTACCAAGATCCTCGTAAATATTGGCGATGTGGTAAAAGGCGGTCGCACCGTTTTAGCTGAGCTGGTTGACGCTGAGCCTTTAAAAGAAGCTTCAAAACCTGATGCAATTGTTGTTCCGGAGCCACCTGCGGCCCCTGTTGAACCTTCCGTTTTGGTAGAAGAAACACCAACAATGAATAGCATTACACCTGCTCCATCGCTTGTTGTTGACAGGCCCGAAGAGGTTGAAAGCCCGGCTTTAGAAGAGGGTGCTGAAGAGAAACCTGCTAAAAAGGTATCTGCATCAAAAGCTAAAAAAGTTGACGAGGACGCAGCTAAAGAAGCAGATAGCGAATAATTAACGTTCGTTTTGATTAAGAAAAAGCAGATGGGGAATTCATCTGCTTTTTTTGTGCCTGGATAGCACCCTCTGTCGCAGGTTCAGCGATAGCGTAACCCGTGATCCTGCATTGTTGAAGCTTTCGGCTTTAAATAACCTATTTTTCCTTAGCTCAAGTTTTGTGGGCGGGATAGCTGAGGGGGGAACTTGGGCTTGCCTGTCAAGACTCGGAAAGCACAAGTCGCCAATCGCACATCCCTCCGCTCAAGACTTGCGCTAAGAGTGCTAAGAGTGTTATAAACCGGCGGCAGTTTTGACTTAAAGACTTACGAAGTTTTCAAAACTTCGTAAGTCTGGGCTTTTGTAACTAAAGGTTTTTGTCTAAAAATCAATCAATTACTATGATATCGGCTTAAAAACCATCATATAGCAAAAGGCCTTACCGAAATTTCTTTCAGAAAGGCCTTTTAATTTTTTATATACCGCTAAGCGGTTGGGTAAATTAAACGCGTTTTGATTTGATACGAGCTGCTTTACCAGTAAGGGCGCGCAGGTAGTATAGTTTTGAACGACGAACTTTACCAACACTGTTAACTTCGATCTTGTCGATGTTTGGAGAGTTAACAGGGAAGATACGCTCAACGCCAATGCCATTTGATACTTTACGCACAGTAAAAGTTTCGCTAACACCAACGCTGTTACGCTGAATTACCACACCCTGGTAAACCTGAACGCGTTCTTTATTTCCTTCTCTGATTTTATAGTGAACACTTACAGTATCACCAGCTTTGAAGGATGGAAGCTGCTTTTTTTCTACTGATTGCTCTTCAACAAATTTTACTAAATCCATGATTTTAAGCTCTTAATGCGATTTTTAGCCCGTAAAAATCGGATTGCAAGTATAGGGATTATTTTCAATAAATGAAAGTCAAATTTAAAAATTTCCACATTTAGTTTTTTTATTAACAACAGGTTGTGGTTTATGCAGACTATTAATAGACTTACGAAGTTTTTAAAACCTCGTAAGTCTTGCCTAAGATTGAGGTTGCTCCTCATTTTTCAATGCTCACAGGCTCCGGCTTTTTCTCCGTGAAATAAGCAATTAAGGTATACACCAATCCAATCAAAAGCAGGTTAAATACAAAATTGATGAGCGTATCGCTTACCGAATGGGAGCGTTTATCGATATCAATAAATGTAAAAACGGCATAGCCAAGTGCAATGGTCAATATGATCCAACCAATGATGGATGCAGGCAGGTAAATGATCCCTTTGCGGGTAAACCAGTTTAGTTTCATGATGATTAGTTTTTGATGGATATGTTTTCTGTCATGGCGAAATTGATGAACACAAGCACAATGGCAAGGCTGATAAGGATCAATAAAATGTTCCATAGTTTTAACCGGATACTGATATTGAGCTCTTTTACTTTGCGCCTTTCGGGATCAATTTGCCTAACCTGTACATGGATAATGGAAAGCAGATTGATAATTATGCAAACGATGGGTAGGATAAACAATACCAGTGGGCCGATATAATCAATGTATGGCATTTTTTCTAACCGCACTATTGTACCGAACATGGCACTGAACCAGTTTGCATTAACGTGGAAATGATAATACATAAATACACATAGCAGGAAATAGCATGGCACTATCACCAGCCATAACCCCAGGGCGGCCGAACGACCGGCGTTCATAATAGCCATTTTTACCACATCCTGATGTTGGGATGGGTTTACATCGGGTACTTTTAGATTTTCCATTTGCTTTAAAAATTCGTCCTGATCTTTCATGTTAATTACCCTTATAATGCATTAATTGATTTTGGTTGCACTGCTTAAAGCATGTTTCTTAATTTCTCTAATCCGCGCGAAAGCAATGATTTTATGGTGCCTTCATTTTTATCAAGGATCTCGCTGATCTCGGTATTGGTTTTTTGTTCAAAGTAGCGTAATGAAATTACCTCCTGGTATTTGATATCCAGTTTAAGCAGGTTTTGGCGGATGCGATTATAATCGTCATAGGCTTTTAGTTCCCGCTCCATCATTTCGCGCTCATTGCCGGCGTGGTCATGCAGCAGTTTTTCCATCTGCGGGTTTTCCAGCAGTTGCTGTAACGATTCGGGTTTATACTTGTTGCTGCGGTAATATTGGTTAAGCTCGTTAGTAGCAATACGGTAAAGCCACGATGAAATACTTATACCCTTCCATTTAAACGAGCCTATCCTCAAAAAAGCTTTCAGAAAAGTTTCGGCGGCTATATCCCTGGCCAGATCATAATCCCCGCAGCGGCGTATGATATAAGCAAACACAGGTTTATACCAACGGTCAAACACCTGCCCAAAGGCAGCCGGGTTGGTTCGGCATTGTTCAATAAGCTGGGCTTCGGTGTGGTTAGGGTTCATAGCTGCAACGCTACTATAATGCAGTATGCATTAATTGGTTGCAATCTAATTTAAGGAAATTGGTTGAGGGTTTGTAGAGACGCATGTGATGCGTCTGCCTGCTTGATTAGCGAAGACGCATGTGATGCGTCTCTACATTTAAATCTCACCCCTATCCAAAAGATCAGGCCTGCGTGTCTTTGTGCGCTCCAATGCCTGTTCGTGGCGCCATTTTTCAATTTCTGGAGTATTACCTCCTAAAAGGATTTCGGGTACCTTGTGGCCGTTCCAGTCGGCTGGGCGGGTATAAACCGGGGCATCCAGTAAATCATCCTGGAAGGAATCGGACAGGGCCGATGTTTCATCGCTCAATACGCCAGGGATAAGCCTCACTACTGCGTCGACCAGTACGGCTGCGGGCAGCTCTCCGCCCGAAAGTACGTAATCGCCTATAGAGATCTCCCGGGTAACATAAATGTCCCTGATGCGCTGATCGATGCCTTTATAATGACCGCAAAGAATAATGATATTTTTTTTGATAGAAAGCTGGTTGGCGATGCGCTGGTTCAGCGTTTCACCATCGGGCGACATGAAAATGATATCATCATAATCACGTTCCGATTTTAGTTTTTCGATACAAGCTGCAAACGGTGGAATGGTCATCACCATGCCGCTGCCTCCGCCGTAAGGGTAATCATCTACGCTTTTTTGCTTGTTGGTAGCATAATCCCTCAGGTTGTGGACAACAATTTCAGAGATTCCTTTTTTTTGCGCACGCTGTAAAATAGAATGTGCAAAAGGACTTTCAAGCAAACCGGGCAAAACAGAGATGATATCGAAACGCATACTTTCTTCAGACTCAGGATAAAAGAATCAGGATGCAAGATTACTGAAAAATGTCCTCTCTCAGAAATCGTCTTGACTCCTGCATCTTGCTTTCTTGATTCTTAGTTCATCCTCTATGCTGATAGATCCCCCATAAATTGCCCGCCGGGTCGGTGAAATGTGCCGTGATCTCCGGGAAATCTTTACCTATAGGCTGGGTTATGATACCGCCGCTGGCTTCAATGAGTTTAAGCGTTGCTGCTGCATCATCAACCATAATGGAGATCAGTAATCCGGCTTTGCCCATAGGCTCGCGACCGGTTACCCACATACCGCTTACCTCGCCCACGCCATCATCAAATGAGGCAAAGCCTTCATTATTGGTGCGAATTTGCCAGCCGAAAACACTTTCAAAAAACTTTGATGATACGCTGATGTCGTTGGCCGGGATCTCGATATAGCATATTTTGCCGTTGCCGTAGGTGGGTTGGTTTGCCATGGGGTGAAGTGGTTAAAGTTGTGCTGTAAGAAAATATAAAAATTATGTCATTGCGAGGAGGTACGACGAAGCAATCTCGTAGCCATGCAGATCGAACATGCATTAGCTACGAGATTGCCGCGCTGCGCTCGCAATGACATATTTATAAAAGTGCTGTATCTATATTGCCTTCTCAATCATCCATCTATGCCCGAAAGGATCAACAAAATCACCCTGGCGGTAGCCATAGTCCCAGTCTGTTACTTCGGATGCTATTTTGGCGCCGGCTTGCCTTGCCTGTTCCATCACCGCATGCACATCATCAACAAAAAGACCGATGGTAACGCTGGTCGCCTTTACGGTATCCGGACAAAGTACGGCCGTTCGTTCCGTTTCCTCATGCAGGTGGAAAATAGTACCATCTATCGAAAGTTCCGATACATGGATGCTGCCATCGTCATTACTAAAGCGCCTTAGCTCGACCGCACCCAAGGCTCTAATGTAAAAGCTGATATCAGTTACACCATGCGGAATGGCTAACTGCGGCGCGAAAGTTGGTTTTGTTGCCATGGCTATATTGGTTTGGTTAATCTTCGTCCTCTAATGCAAAAACATCTTCAACAGGTTTGCCAAATACGCGGGCTATTTTTAAAGCCAGCACGGTAGATGGTACATACCGGTTACTCTCGATGGTATTGATGGTTTGTCGCGATACCCCGATCAGCTCTGCCAGCTCGGCCTGGGTAATGTTTTTGATAGCGCGCTCAACCCTGATGTTATTTTTCATGCCTGCCCCTCTTCCCTATTGATGAGGCGGTTATTCTGAAAAATCTTCCATCTGAAACGCACGATGAAAAACACAAGCGGTACCAATAAATTTAAAAATAAAATATGTTCGGTGTCTTTACTTAATATTAAACTCACCACCAAAAGTATATAATTTACATAAATAGCCCATTGTAGTGAGTCGAGGCGGAGTTTAAAAATCTGTTCGTCCTCAATGCGTTCTTTAGCGAAGGCGATGAAGAACAAGCCTATAGCCATAAGCAATGTTGTGGTCATGAAAAAGATGTGATGGCTGTTGAACAGGTCGTCGCTTACAGGTTCGTCGTGCATGCTAAAGCCCATTTCTTTTTTAAATAGCACAATGGGGATATGGATCAGGAACAGTGCAAGCCCCAAATACCTGAACCAATGCGGGAATAAAAAGCGTGATTTCATTTCTTTATATGATTTCTGATTTCAAGGAACGGTTAAGTCGGTATATGACCCACTTAAAACGGATAATGAAGAAAACCAGGGGTGTCCATATATTAATCATTACCACTTTTATAAAATCGATGTTGCTAAAAAAGGCTACACTAATGATTATAAGTAAATAGTTGAAATAAACAGCCCATTGTAATGAATCTAATCGTAACTGACTTATTTGTTCATCTTCAATTTTTTCTTTTGAAAATGCTATAAAGAGCAAACCTGATATTACTAAAATGAAAGCTATCGCCGAAAAAATATGTTCACTGTTTAGCAAACCCGAATTATCGGCTATCCTCATTGCCGGGCTTTGATTATTATAGCCATTATGCAGTATCTTTTTTAAAACCATTAATGGAATGTAGGCCAACAAGCATAGGTACCCAACAAGGCGGCTTTTATGACTAAATAAAAAACGTGGTTTCATGATTGTAAAGTTTAATTTACCAAAAGTAAAACAAACTTTACAAATGTCAAATATATTTGACAAAATATTTTTTGAAATCTTACCCAATAAAAAATGCCCGTGGGGACACGGGCATTGGATTCAAAAATCTTGTTTCTTTATTCTAAATTCTTGTATCTAAAACAACTAACCTTCCAGATAAATATCCAGCAATCCTTCCGGCAGATCAATATAAATCTCTCCACCTTCTACATCGATGCCTTTAATTATTTCAATATTTAAAGGAAAAAGCACCTCTTTGTTTTTGTATTGCACCGTAGCTATCAACTGCTGAGGATACTCTTGTACGGCTATTATTTCACCCAGTTCGCCGTGGGTTTCATCTATGGCAATAAAACCTTCCACATCGTTCAGGGTAAACTCGCTTTTCTTTTTCTTTGGTTTTAGCTTGTTTGGCAGATAGATATCACGTTTAGCCAGCACTGCTGCTTTTTCGATGGTATCAACGTCTTCCAGGTTAAGGTAGGCGTTGTTTTTTTGTAGGTATTTGATTGATGACACAAAGTAAGGGATCAGCTTGCCTGCAATGTCAATAAATACCGCGTCAAATTTAATGTTTTCAATGCCATCAAAATCAACATATATCTGCAGCTCACCTTTTAAGCCTTTGGTTTTTAGTACGCTGCCAATCCTGAAATGATCTTCAGTTTTCATTTAAAATATAGTTAAACAATAATGGCGAAGCTGTTTGCCTCGCCATTATCCGGATTTAAGAAATCAAACGTAAGGATTCAAGATATAATACTTCTTGCGTTCTGTACGCTTAATCAATAAATTATTCTGCGCTTTCAGCTTCTTCAGTCGCTGCATCTTCTGCAGGGGCTTCTTCTTCAGCAACAGGAGCGTTTTTAGCAGCTATAGCAGCAGCTTTTTCTTCGCTCTTTTTAGCTTCAGCAGCTAAAGCAGCTTTACGGGCTTCGTCTTTAGCAACATTAAGGCTGGTTTTTTTGCCAGTGATTTTGCTTTCTTTTTGGTCAAGCCATTCAGCAAATTTAGTTTCCAGCTGCTCTTCGGTTAAAGCTCCTTTTTTAACACCACCTTGTAAGTGTTTTTTGTACAGCACACCTTTGTATGAAAGGATAGCACGACAAGTATCAGTAGGCTGGGCACCGTTGTTAACCCAATCTAAAGTTTTGTCGAAATTGATGTCAATAGTTGCTGGGTTTGTGTTTGGGTTGTATGAACCTAAACGCTCAATGAAGCGCCCATCACGTGGAGCGCGTGAGTCTGCTACCACGATGTAATAAAAAGGTTTACCTTTTTTACCGTGTCTTTGTAGTCTGATCTTAGTTGCCATTGTAAATTTTTATGTATTCAACATTATCCCCGGAGTTCTTTCTGCGGGGATGCAAAGGTATTAATTTTTATCATAAATAAAAATGGTTGATAATTAATTATTTACCTTTTAAGTGGATGACTGTTTTTGCTGATCGATTGTCGTTTTTTAAAACTTAACATTGCAGTAGTTTAAAAAAATTGCAATTTACCTGCCATGAGCATCAACAGGAAAACACGGATAGCTATTGATATGGATGAAGTTATTGCCGATACCATTGGCAAATTCATCACTATGTATAAAGAAAGGCATGGCGAAGAAATAAGCCTGGGCAATATGGAAGGCAAGGAATTCAGGGAGATCCTGCCACCGCATCTAAGCGAAACCCTGAGGGTTTACATCAACGAACGTGGCTTTTTCAGAGATATCCCCGTGATGCCCGATGCGCAGGAAGTGGTGAAAGCCCTTCATGAAAAATATGATGTGTATATAGCATCGGCTGCTATGGAATTTAAATATTCGCTGGAAGATAAGCAGGAATGGCTTGAAGAGCATTTTCCTTTCATCTCCTGGACAAACATTATCTTTTGCGGGCACAAGATTTTGGATGTAGATATCATGATTGACGACCGGATTAAAAATTTCGCCACATTTAACGGCCGTAAAATACTTTATACCTCGCCGCATAATATGCTGCTTACCGATTATGAGCGTGTAAATACCTGGAAAGAAGTTGCTGCAAAGTTATTGTAGTTATTTGTTTATCATCTAAATAGCTATATCTTTAAGTATTCACGATTTGTTTACATGTTTAACCCCAACCCGGCTGCAGACGGAAATTGCACCATCGTTTTTGATACCGACGAACAGAAATACCTGTTTGTAAGCGAAAGCTTTTACGGCCTTTTTGGGGTAGGTGCCGGTCACCTCCATCAAAATCTTGATTTTTTGACCGGGCTGGTAAACCCTGAAATATTTGACGGTATAAAGCAGCTTACCGATAGGCTTGCCATGAACGAGTCGATCCAGATAACTTATCACCTGCAGGCCGGCCAAAAGCAGCTAACCGAAAAACGGACACTTGCTACCGATGCGCTTACAGGCCATAAAGTTATATTGAGTAATATTACTTCTGCCCTGGAAGGCGTTCGCACCCCGATCCCTTTTATCAAGCCCGGGCTGAGCAAGCAGTTCCTTCATTCCCTTATTGATTCGTCAACCAACTTCCTGGTAAGGATAGATATCAATGGCAAATTTAGCTTTGCTAACCGCCTTTTTTTTAGCGCCTTCGGATATGATGAGGCTGATATCATAGGTCATCATTTTTCAAAAACAACTATACCGCAGGATGCATATCTGTGCGAAGAGGCTTTTATAAATTGTATTACTAATCCGGGTAAGATTATCAGGCTTGTTCATAAAAAGCCGGCTAAAGACGGAAGCTTATATGATACCGAATGGGAATTTGTATCTATGACCGATGATAGCGGTGCGGTGGTTGAAATACAGGGCATAGGCCGGGACATTACACCCCAAATGCAAATACAGGAAGAGGTTTTGCAAATGAAGGATAGTCTTGAAGCATTGATCAACAATACCCATGACCATATCTGGTCGGTTGATAAGAAGTTACGTTACTTGTACATGAACCAGGCCTATGTGGAGCAGGTGACTTACTTAACAGGTGTAAAGCCGTGCAAGGGGCAATACTCTTATAAACATGAAGGATTTAGCAAGCAAATAATTGATGACTGGACTGTTTATTACAACCGCGCTTTAAGCGGGGAACGGTATGATATTATCAGTGAAAGTATAGACCCTGTAAGTGGGCAGCGTTTGTACTATGAAGTTAGTTTTAATCCTATTTATACTGCGGCCGGCGATATAATAGGCGCAGGATGTTTTGGTCATAATATTACCGAGCGGCTCAAAATACAAAAAGAGCTTGTTAGCCAGAACGATCGTTTAAGAAACATAGCTTCTTTAAGCTCGCATGAGCTGCGCCGGCCCGTAGCAAGCATGCTTGGGCTTATCGGTCTGATGGACCATGAAGATTTTTATAACCCCGAAAATAAAGAGATCATAGCGCACCTGTTTACCGTAAGCGCCGAAATTGATACTGCCATAAGGCTTGTTGTTGACAGTACTATTGTCAAATAAAACAGCCCGGATGTTGAAGTCCGGGCTGTTTTCATTTATCGTTTTAGCCGAAATTACATAGAAAGCATTTCAACCAGCTTAATCATGTTAGGATCAATGCCCTGGTGATGCTTGATGGCATGCTCAAAAGGCGTATAAGCTATTTCGCCGTTGATGAGGCCTATCATTTCGTTGCGGTGCCCATCTCTCAAAGCTTCAACGGCAGCAGCGCCAACCCGGCTTGCCAGTACCCTGTCCATACAGCTTGGTGCACCACCGCGTTGGATGTGGCCCAAAATGGAGATGCGGGTATCATAATTAGGGAATTTTTCCTGTACCAAACGGCCAACTTCAAATGCCCCGCCTGCGGTATCATCGCCTTCGGCAACAATGACAATACGTGATGTTTTGTCTTTACGGCCAAACTCAAGACGGTTAAACAATCCTTCGAGCCCGGTTTTGCTTTCGGGGATCAGGATAGCTTCGGCACCGGTAGCAATACCGGTACGTAAAGCGATCAGGCCCGAGTCGCGGCCCATTACTTCAACAATGAATAAACGGTCGTGTGATTCGGCAGTATCCCTGATCTTGTCTACAGCGTCAACAACAGTGTTAATTGCTGTATCATAACCAATAGTAAAATCGGTACCAACAAGGTCGTTATCAATTGTGCCTGGTAAACCTACCACCGGGATGTCATATTCGCTGCCAAAAACCTTAGCTCCGGTAAATGTACCGTCGCCGCCAATGGCCACCAATGCATCAACTTTGTTTTTTACCAGTTGTTCATAAGCATTTTTACGGCCTTCGGGTGTTCTGAAATTATCGCACCTTGCTGTTTTAAGTATAGTACCGCCACGCTGTATAATATTTGAAACGGATTTACGGTTCATGGGAACAAATTCGCCTTTACCCATGCCGTCGTAACCACGGCGAATCCCCGTGACTTCAATTCCGTAATACATTGCGGCACGTACTACCGCCCTTATGGCAGCGTTCATTCCGGGTGCATCACCACCAGAAGTAAAAACGCCGATATTTTTGATCTGAGTCATTTTTTTGTTTTGGTTATAAACAGGCTAACCTATTCATAACTAATTAGGGTTGTAAATATTGTTCGTTATTCAAACGCCGCACCTAACCAATAAAGCACGGAGTTTGAATTTTGCGCGAATTTACACTTATTTTTTGAACCCGATCCCTATTTTTTGTAAGCAGCTAAGCCACTATCCAAAAATTTAAGGTAGCTGGCTATGTCATAATTTGCAGGCGATGTTGGTATCTCGGCACCCGAAGCATCTTTAAGCAAATTGCCATCGCCATCAAGCATTACATACAATGGCTGCGAATTTGAGTTAAAGCGCTGGGCTTCCAGGTTACTCCATTTGCCGCCAAGTGTAGTGATCTTTTTACCGCTGTAATCTGATACAAACTGTTCGGTTACAGGTAATTCTGCTTTGTCGTCAACAACAAGCTGTAGCAGCACAAAATCATTTTTAATGCGGCTAAACACCTGCGGATCCGACCATACGTTGGCTTCCATTTTACGGCAGTTAACGCAATTAAAACCTGTAAAGTCAATGAGTATTGGTTTATGAAGAGCCTTTGAAACCTGTAAAGCCTGATCATAATCATACCATGCATCCAGGCCTTTGGTTTTTATACGGGTATAGTTGGCAGCATATTTACGTTCACCGATGCTTGCTGGTATAGCTGCCGATGAGCTTGCCGCTGCTGATCCAGAACCGTCCGGAATGTTAGAAAGGTTAAAATCCTGCGTAGCCTCTGGAGGTAAAAACGCGCTAATTGATTTTAAAGGCGCTCCCCATAAACCAGGAATCATGTAAATAACAAACGCAAATACAATTATAGCCAGGAAAGTACGTGGGATGGTTAAGTATTTAACATCGCTATCGTGCGAAAACTTGATCTTACCGATCAGGTAAAGGCCAATCA
Organism: Mucilaginibacter sp. A5337; assembly: GCF_059690695.1. Classification (NCBI taxonomy): domain Bacteria; kingdom Pseudomonadati; phylum Bacteroidota; class Sphingobacteriia; order Sphingobacteriales; family Sphingobacteriaceae; genus Mucilaginibacter; species Mucilaginibacter sp. A5337. The sequence goes on from NZ_JCAWEC010000012.1 coordinate 22,239, forward strand.
TCAAACCAATGGCTATCCACAGCGATAAAAATATTTCACGGTCAAACCAGTTCCAGTGGTAAGCCAAATCTACATTTGATAAAAATTTCAATGCAAATGCAAGCTCCAGGAAACCCAATACAACTTTAACACTGTTAAGCCATCCGCCTGATTTTGGCAGGGTTTTAAGTGCCGAAGGAAATAGCGCGAATATGGTAAAAGGTAAAGCTAAAGCCAGCGAAAAGCCAAACATGCCCATTGCCGGGCCAAGGCGGTCGCCTTTTGAGGCCGCATCAACCAGCAATGTACCTATAATAGGCCCTGTGCAGGAGAAAGAAACAACAACGAGGGTTGCTGCCATGAAGAATATACCTGCCAGGCCGCCTTTATCCGAATTTTCATCAAGCTTATTGGCCAGTTTGCTTGGCAGCACAATTTCAAATGCTCCCAGGAACGAGATACCAAACACAATGAGCAGTAAAAAGAAGAAAATATTAAATATGCCGTTTGTGGCCAGTTCATTAAGCGCATCTGATCCAAAAATGATAGAGATCAACAAGCCTAACGTAACATAAATTACGATGATTGATACACCGTAGATAAGCGATTGCATAACAGCCTTGCTTTTGCTGCCACTTTTTTTGGTAAAAAAGCTTACAGTTAAAGGCAGCAATGGATAAATACAAGGCAAAATTACCGCGGTGAAGCCGCCTAATAAACCTTCAATAAAGATCTGCCAAAGTGATTTTGGCTTTTCTGCTGTTTTTGAAGCACTGGCACTTGTTTTAGTAACCTTGGCCGCTTCTGCCTTTTTTACCGAATCGGCTTGCTTTTTCCTGATGGCTATGCTGTCAGCTGCGGTAGGGATATCTGTAAAAGTAACATCGGCAGTTGACACTGTAGTGTCGGCTGCTTTTTTTTGTATAGCATAAACCGGGTTTGTTCCGGCTATGTTAAGGACAATCAGGGTAATTAATGTGATAAGTCCGGCGCGCAGGTAAGCACCTTTATTGAATAATTTCATGACTACTGTTAAGGTGTGCTGAATTATTTACCTAAAGGGATAGTGAAATCAACATCTTCCGGTGGCAGGCATTTCATATCGTTACAGGTCATGTAGGTTAGTTTGCCTGTAACTGCTGTTGCTTTGGGCGATTTTAAACTGATTTTTTGGCTGAAAACAACTTCCTTTTCAAAATAGCTTACATTCATGCTGAATGCTTTTTCGTATTTGGTTACCGGTGTAGGCTCGGTAGTTTTGCCAACGGCTGCATATAATTTTGATGGGGTAAAATCAAATGAAGTTTTTATTGGGCCGCCGTCTTTTACGGTTTGTGAATAAATGTGCCAGCCGTTTTGTATGGTTGCTTTTAAAAATACCACAGCTTCTTTATCATTTACCTTTTTTGCCGCGTATGACCACCTCACCGGCGATTCGATCTGAGCGTAAGCGCCAACGCTGATGATAAGCGCGGTTACCAATACCAATAGTTTCTTCATTTGCTTTTTTATTATTTATTTAAAAATTTCAATTCCTTAAGGTTAAACTCCAGTTGTTGCCCGTTGGTATCTTCAATAACCAGCAAGCCGTTTGGCAGTACGTTTTTTATGATGCCATTAAAAACCTTTTCATTTGACTCAAAACTTTTAACCTCGTTTAACCAGTATAGTCGGCTTAAGTAAGTATTCCTTACAAAGTCAATTTGGCCGGCCTTCAGTTTGAGGTAGTATACTTCAAGGTGCTTGCAAATTTCCGATAATAACACTGTTAAATCATAATCCTTTTGTAAGATTTGTTTGACAGAAGTGGCATTTGAGGCACCAGGCGGAAAGTTTTCCTGATTTATGTTCAATCCTATGCCAATAACCGAGTCTTTGAGCTGCCCGCTCTGTATGGTATTTTCAATGAGCATGCCGCCAAGTTTTCTGTCGCCGTAATAAATATCGTTAGGCCATTTTATTTTTAGCTGATCACCTAAAATAGGTTGCAGGGCATCATATACGCCTAAGCTCGCCGCAAGGTTAAGATCAAACTGGGCATTTACAGGCAAAAAATGCGGTTTTAACAGAACGCTGAAAGTAAGGTTTTTTCCGGGTTCGCTGTGCCAGGTGTTTTGCTGTTGGCCCCGGCCGGCGTATTGCTCTTCTGCCATAATGACCGTACCTTCGGGTACTGGCTTGGAATTTGACAGTAGATTTTTAAGAAAACTATTTGTTGAGTCAACTTGTTTAATTGTTACCAAATTTTGACCAACAAATAATCCTGAAAATATGTTATTTTGCAAAGTGTAATAATTTTATACTCAAAAACGTTCAAAACTAATTCTTTTTGATGGTAAAAAGCAAAGTGTTAAGTGAATCTGCCTATATTTCAGAGCTGGCAATACATGGTATCCAGGAAAAAAAAGGCAATGATATTATTAGGTTAGACCTCCGTAATATATTCAGTTCAGTAGCAGATTATTTCGTGATCTGTCATGCTGATTCGTCGACACAGGTAAAAGCTATAGCAAATAGCATTGAGGATGAAATTTTCAAAGCCACCCAAGCCGAACCCTGGCGCAAAGAGGGAATTGAGCATGGCGAGTGGATATTGCTTGATTACGTGGATGTTGTGATCCATGTGTTCAGGACCGATAAACGTGAGTTTTATGGTGTGGAAGATTTGTGGGGCGATGCAGATATTAAATATTATAAAAGTGCATAAACATCCGTCACAAAAAGGCTCAACGCATAGTCTTACTGTTACCGCGTAAAATTTAAATTATAGATTGTAAGTTTGAGCTCGTTAAAAGAAATGAAAGATATTAAAGATTCTAAATCAGAAAATCCAAGACCTATCCGTAAAATTGTGAACAAGAAGCCCTCACCAAAACCGCCCAAGTTCAATATCATGTGGTTATATGGTATTGTTATCCTGGCCTTTTTATTGATCCCGGCCTTGTTGAACGGCGGATCGGGCAAACCGGTTACTTTCCAGGAGTTTGAAGCCAACATGCTGCGCACCAATGATGTTCAGAAAATTGTGGCTTACAAAAGCGGTGACCTGGTAATGGCCGATGTTTATATTAAACAGCAAAGCTTGTCAAAACCGTATTTTGCTAACAACATCTCAAAAGAAAAAAGCTTTTTCAATACAAATCCTAACAGCGGCCCGCAGTTTACTTTTACCGATGCTTCTTACGAGAGCCTGAAAAAGTCAATCGCTGATGCCCAGAAAGATGTACCGGATGACCAAAAAGTATCACTGCAATTTGAGCAGGGCCATGAAAGCCTGCTATCAAACTGGTTGGTACAGGGTGTTATCATGGTGATATTGTTTGCCGGTGTGTGGATCTTTATCATGCGCAGGATGAGCGGTGGTTCGGGCGGTGGTCCGGGCGGCCAGATCTTTAACATCGGTAAATCAAAAGCTACCTTGTTTGACAAAGAAGCCCAGGTAACCGTTACCTTTAATGATGTTGCCGGTTTGGAAGAGGCTAAACAGGAGGTAATGGAAATCGTGGATTTCCTTAAAAATCCTAAGAAATATACCAACCTGGGTGGTAAAATCCCTAAAGGTGCGCTGTTGGTAGGTTCACCGGGTACAGGTAAAACCTTGCTTGCTAAAGCTGTGGCAGGTGAAGCGCAGGTGCCTTTCTTCTCACTTTCGGGTTCGGACTTTGTGGAGATGTTTGTAGGTGTGGGTGCATCACGTGTACGTGACTTGTTCCGCCAGGCAAAAGATAAAGCACCGTGTATCATCTTTATTGACGAGATTGATGCTATCGGTCGTGCCCGTGGTAAAAACAATATTGTAGGTGGTAACGATGAGCGCGAAAACACCCTGAACCAGTTATTGGTTGAGATGGATGGTTTTGGTACCGATTCGGGTATCATCATTTTAGCAGCTACTAACCGCCCTGATGTACTGGACTCAGCTTTATTGCGTCCGGGACGTTTCGACAGGCAGGTATCTATCGATAAACCGGATTTGATCGGTCGTGAGCAGATCTTTAAAGTTCACCTGAAACCAATTAAATTATCTGATGGTGTTGATGCCAAAAAATTATCAGCCCAAACTCCTGGTTTTGCCGGTGCCGAAATTGCTAACGTTTGTAACGAGGCCGCGCTGATCGCTGCCCGTAAAAATAAAGAGTCGGTTGATATGACCGATTTTCAGGATGCTATTGACCGTGTTATAGGTGGTTTAGAGAAAAAGAACAAGATCATCTCTCCTGAAGAGAAACGCATTGTTGCTTACCACGAAGCTGGTCACGCTATTGCAGGCTGGTTCCTGGAACATGCCGATCCTTTGGTTAAGGTATCTATTGTTCCCCGTGGTGTTGCAGCCTTAGGGTATGCGCAATATCTGCCAAAAGAGCAGTTTTTATACACTACCGAGCAATTGCTTGATGAAATGAGCGTATCAATGGGTGGCCGTGTTGCTGAAGATATCGTTTTCGGTAAAATCTCGACCGGTGCACTGAGCGATCTGGAGCGTATTACCAAACTTGCTTATGCCATGACCAAAATTTATGGTATGAATGATAGCGTTGGTAATGTATCATTCTACGATCCGCAAGGCGAATACCAGTTTAACAAACCATACTCAGATACTACAGCCGAAATGATTGACGCTGAAGTGCGCAAACTGGTTGATGTGGTTTATCAAAAAACCAAAGACCTGCTGAACGCTAAGCGCGATGGCCTTGAAAAGATAGCTCAAAAACTATTGGAAAAAGAAGTGTTGTTCCAGAGCGACCTGGAAGAGATATTGGGTAAACGTCCGTTTGATGAACGTACAACTTATGATAAGTTTGTAAACGGAGAAGCTGCGTTAAACCCCGATGTGGATAACAACGCTATTCCTGACACGCTGACTAATCCTGAACTTTCAAGAATAGACAGCGAAGATCCGAAACTTTAATTTTTTAATTATAATACAAAGCCACCGGCAAAGCTGGTGGCTTTTCTTTTTTAGCCATGAGGGATATCACTACATCAAAAGAAAAACTGCTTAAAAAAATCAGGAAAGCGCTTTTGGAGAAAAGGGATAACCCATACCCTCAACTGGAAGACCTGCCCCTTTACCCAGCTACGGATGAAATGCCGGAGGTGATATTTGCCGAGCAGTTTACCAATGTAGCCGGCCAGTTTGTTTTTTGTGAGGATGAACTACAGTTTATTGAAAACCTGCTTACCCTTGCCGAAGAACGTAAATGGCACAAAATATACTGCTGGGAGCCTAAACTACAGGACATATTAAACCAGTTTGAATACCCCCACTACGAAACCGATAAAGACTTTGAACAGGCCGAAGTAGGTTTTACCCTTTGCGAGGCTTTGATTGCCCGGAATGGCAGTATCTTACTCTCTAACGGTAACATGGCGGGCAGAAGGTTAAGTATTTACCCTTCGGTTCATATTGTACTCGCCTATACATCCCAAATGGTTATGGACCTGAAAGATGGTTTTAAGCTTATTAAAGCTAAATATGGTAATCAGCTACCGTCCATGATCAGCACTGTAACCGGACCAAGCCGCACTGCCGATATTGAAAAGACACTGGTTTTAGGTGCACACGGCCCTAAAGAGCTTTTTGTTTTTATGCTGGAAGGCTGACCGCTGATTTTTTGATTTCGTTGATTTCGTTGATTTTTTCTTTTGGGGATTACACTGATTGATTTTTTGATTTCTCCGATTGAGGTTAGCCTGTTGCCTTTTACCTTTCGCCTTTTACCTCGGTCTTAAAACAATTCCTCTAACCTGCACTCCTCCAGTATTATCCTTTCGCTTTGATTTTGTGCGTTGTATTCCCATTTAATTAAACGGATTTGACCATCGGCAATTTCAATGCCTGTTATATCGCCGTCATCATAGCAACAACAACCGCTGTTGAAATAGCTTGGATCGCATGTGCTGAAATCGGGAACAATATCACCTTTTATCTGCCTGTTTACAATTTGTTTGTTTAGTTCATCGGCCAGTTTATCGTCTCCTGACTTTCTTGCTTTGGCAATGTCGTTATAGAGCCTTTCGAGATGGGTTAGCGACCTGAATACCGGCTGATGGGTGTGCCCGGTTATAAGCAGTGTGTTTTTTTGCCTTTGGCTCCATTCGTACATAATGCGGTTGTGATCTGTTTTGAGCAGATCATTATTTGCCGGGGTATTAGGATTGATTTTAAGATAAGCCTGGAAAGGCGCCCAAATATTGGATACAAACCATTTACTGAACCAATTGCCATCGCTTTGCAAATCGCCCTGGTGGCCGTGCGTCATGAAAATATTTAAAAGTTTGCCATTAATTTGAGTTTGTAAAACGGCCCCTTCATAAATCTTGATTGCTTCGTCATAAATCTGCTTTAAACCTGCAGCTGCTAAGGGATCATTATCCCAGTACAGGTCATGATTGCCGAAAATTTTTATGAAGGCCTTGCGTTGAATGAATCGCTTTTCGCTTTCAAATGTGGCTTTGTTGTACTTTTTTATGGTGATGAACAGGTTTTCCCAAAGCTCCTCGCTATCGCCGAGGTTAATGTAGAAAAACTGTTGTTGGTGATAGTAATCAAGCGCTGTAAGGTAGTTTCTCTCTGCAAGGGCAAAGATGTCCGTATCGTCCCGGGCGCCTTTATGCTGATCGGAGAGGATAACAAATTTATCTTTTTCTGTATCAAAGGGTATTACAAGGCCTTTTTTGCCCGAAGCTGTGAGCAAGCTTTTGTATAAGCGGTTCAATGATCTGTTTACCCTTTTCTTATCCGGCCTCGAAGATAATCTATCGGCAAGGCGGGCCACGGGTTTTGTTAACAGTTGCTGCAGAAACTTACGCATGGTTTTTTAACATATAATATAACTGATTGTGTTGTGGGTTAATAGTTGATTTTTGGGTGTTTAAACGGGATATAATACGGTGAAATAACGGATAGGTTGTTTTAGTATAATTAGTTAGATTAGGCCTGATTTAAAGACACCCTAAATTATATGGAACCTATTGACTTAAAAACAGCCAGGGAAATGGTAGCCCGGTATAAGGAAACCCGTAAAGCAGTTATTGACAAACATCATGAGGTTAACGATACGGAATCGACATGGATTTCGATTGATAAGCTGAAGGATTTTGTTAATAATTTACCGCCTGAAGCCACTGGTGTAAGGTTGCATTTCGGAGTTCATGATGCCGATCATAGCAATGCACCGCACCAAACGTCGGTTGCTATAGTTGGCACTGTCGCCGGCGCGGGTAAAGATGAACATATTGATGCAATACAAAGTGACCAGGTTGCAAACCTGTCGGTAAACGGGCTGGCCGCTTTAAGCAGCGGAAGAGAATGTCCGCCTATGTGCCAGGGATAGAATAAATCAACCAGTTTCATGAATGCTAAAGTATATATGTTATTTTAGCATTCATGCTGGAGAATTTTTACTATGTAATGGATGTGGTGGCTTTTGTATGCTGCCTTTTTACATATAAAGGGCTTGATAAGAACTTTAAAAGATTATTGCCCTTATTGAGCTTTTTGCTTGTTTATGATTTTGTGAACATTTTTGGCTGGCTAAACATTTATCATTCAAACGCGTGGTGCAATAATATTGAAGACATACTGTTGTTTGCCTTTTTTACATGGTTTATTCAGGGGTTTGACGAGCGCATTGAAAAACGAAAGAAGGTTTATATAGGTGCCGGCTTAGTTATTTTGCTATCAATACTGGATATATTATTTGTACAAGGCGGGATATGGAAAAGGGCAACCGCAGCTACTGTTATACAAAATCTGTTCTTGATATGGATGATCTGTAATTATTACTATCGTCTCCTGAACAATGATAGTGACGAATACATCGAGCTGATAACCCACCCCCCTTTCCTGGCATTAACAGGTATATTTTTTTATTACTTATCCACTACGTTTTTTTACTCATGTTTTAGTTATATGGTGTATCGGAACAATTATCATTTTTATTTGATAACGGCCACACTGCTTAACCTAACAACTTTTGCATTGAATTTTTTATTTTCAATAGCCTTTATATGCTCTTTCAGGAAGAACAGGTTATCCTCGTTATAATAGCAGGCTCGGCACTTATGCTGTTGCTGGGCGTATTTATAATTAGCTTTATGCTGATATATCAAAAAAAGCAGAACAAAAACCTGCTTGAGCGCGAAAACCTTAAAGCCTCATTTAAGCAGGAAATGCTAAAAACCCAGATAGAGATCCAGGAGCAAACACTTAATGATATCAGCCGCGAAATTCATGATAACATTACGCAGGTTTTGTCATTTGTAAAATTAAATCTGGGCTTACTGAACAATAGTCTCGATGAGGAAAAAAAGGCGCGCGTAAATGAAAACCGCGAATTGGTTTCGCAAACCATTAATGATTTAAGAAACCTTTCAAAAAGCATGAGTTTTGAGCATATCAGTTCGCAGGGGCTCATAAAAACGCTTGAAACAGAAACCGATCGTTTAACCCGGAGCGGTATTATTAATGTTGCTTTTGAGGTTGAGGGAGATGTGTACAGTTTGGGCGAACAGCGTGAGCTGGTGATATTCCGGATCTTCCAGGAGGCCGTAAATAATACCTTAAAATACGCTAAAGCGGCTAACCTTAAAATCGGTTTGTATTATACTGCACAAATGTTTAATTTGCTCATCGAAGATGATGGTGCTGGTTTCAATGCCGAAAAGGTTGATAATAAGGGCGGTTCGGGATTACGGAATATTGAAAACAGGGCAGCTTTAGTAGGCGCAGATGTAATTATTGCCAGCTCGCCTGGTAAGGGTTGCCAGATAAAATTGTCGTTCAATCCCCTGGTACAACAAATTTATGCTAAAGGAACCCATTCAAATAGCCTTAGTTGATGATCATAAGCTCTTCAGGAGTGGTATGGCCGCTCTTGTCACCAATTTTAAAAGATACAATATACTATTTGAGGCCGCAAACGGGCAGGAACTAATTGATTCCATTAATAAGGGCATGATTCCTGATATTATACTGCTGGATATCAGCATGCCGGTTATGGATGGCGTTGAAGCAGCGCAAGTGCTCAGGGCTAAACATCCCGGTGTCAGGGTTATTATATTATCCATGTTTGAAGACGCCGAAAAGGTGCTGCTCATGGTGAAAATGGGGGTTAAAGGCTACCTGCTCAAGGATTCTGAACCTTACGAAGTTGAAGAGGCCCTTTTGAAGGTTTCGCAGGGGGAGCTTTATTATCCCGAATTTGTAACCCGCCACCTGATCACCAATTTCAACAGCAAATTAGAGAATATTAAGCTTAACCCGCGCGAGATTGAGTTTCTGCGCCTTACCGGTACCGAGCTCACCTATAAAGAAATTGCCGACACCATGAATATCAGCGTGCGTACCGTTGATAGTTACCGTGATCAGCTTTTTGAGAAACTTCAGATCAAAAGCCGCGTAGGGTTGGTTTTATACAGCATAAAAAATAAATTGATTGAATTGTAATTTGCTAATAAATTTAGCAAATTTGTTCAATGTCACATGAGGAAAATCCGGATTTTTTTAAGGGACGAGGGGCGCAGGTAAATACCCACAATAAGTTTCTGAAAAACAAGTATGTACTTGATCATATCGAGGGAATTGACGAGCCTTTGCTTGAAAATTCCAACACACAGCTTTTTGAAGAAACACCCAAAAAAATAGTAAGCGAATCCAATAGTCCCGATCTGAGCCATATGTACTCCATAAACCCTTACCAGGGTTGTGAGCATGGTTGCATATATTGTTATGCCCGAAACAGTCATGAGTATTACGGCTTTAGCGCCGGGCTTGACTTTGAACGCAAGATCATCATTAAACCCAACGCGCCGGAATTGCTTGAGCAATATTTCAACAAAAAAAATTATAAGCCGGTTTGCATTATGCTGTCGGGTAACACCGATTGCTATCAGCCTGTTGAACGTAAACTGGGGATAACGCAGAAGCTGTTGGAAGTTTTTTGGAAATATAGAAACCCGGTAAGTATCATTACCAAAAATAACGTGATCCTGCGGGATATCGATCTGCTTGCTGATATGGCCAAGCTGAACCTTGTGCATGTCAATGTATCCATCACCTCTCTTAATGAGCAATTGCGTCAAAAACTGGAACCCCGTACAGTAACAGCGACAGGCAGGCTGGCGGTGGTGCAGAAGCTATCTGAAAGAGGGATTCCTGTGCGCGTAATGGCTGCTCCTATTATTCCCGGTTTAAACAGTAACGAAGTACCCAACATCATCCGTGCCGCGGCTGACCGTGGCGCTTTGGCGGCAGGTTTCACCATGGTGCGCCTCAATGGGAGCATTGCCGAAATTTTTAGCGACTGGATTTACAAAGCCTTCCCCGACCGGGCCGAAAAAGTATTGAATATGATCCGTTCAACGCATGACGGCAACTTAAATGACAGCGATTACGGCCGCCGGATGAGCGGTGATGGCAAAATAGCCGAATCCATCCATCAAATGTTTAAAATGGCCTGTAAACGCTTTATGGCCGACAGGCAGATGCCGGAATATGACTATAGTTTGTTTGTACCGAAGAAGGGGAAGCAGACGAGTTTGTTTTGAGATTCTTTAACGAAATGGATTTTTTGTAAACTTGATAAAAGTGTATAGCAATGGTATTAATATTAAAAAATGGAGCGCCAAGAAAAGAGATAAGGGCTATTGAGAAAAAAGTTTATAAAGAATCTCCGGTTACTGGTTTCGATGCAAAAAAATACAACGGCGTGATTTCCTTAAACGAGAGCGCAATGGCTATTCAAGCCAAACTTAGAAATGAATGGAAAAGAGATTTTAGTTGATTTCTACTTTATGTAATTTACTTAAGAAATAGACATCAATCCCAGTCCCCATCCCTACCCCAATCGCATAACACAACAAATCACTCCACAAAAAACCTTCACCCAACACTAACCTGCCAAACAAGGTGTGTCGCAGGTCATTTATCCAGGGCGCTTTATAAAGCTGGCTAAACTCTATCGCAAAGCAAAATATCAAAGCTACTATCACATTGAATTTAACAGACTTGTTGATAAAAAGAAACCGCATGATAAAGTAAACCATGGTAGCCCATAAAATATCGCCGATAAATAAAGGAATAGCGGCAAAATGCCTTGATAATAGCCCCAGGACTATGGCAATTATAATGAGAATGAAATAAGTAATCCGGTTCTTCTTGAACTTCATCTTTTTATGAATGGTCATTACTTTACTTGCATAAGTTAATCATAGTTTTAAAAAGGGGTGATTGGGAATTAAAATATGGTTTTAACAATAGTAGGGAATAAATACGAATGAAGCGTATTCATTACCCTTTTTGGATCTTGTAAAATTCTTATCCGCAAGCTTAACCTCAAATACAATACCCTTTGATTGTAAATTAATGATTTTAACAGTATCCGGCTTTTGAAGGTGTACCTTATTAAGGGTATAGTTAGGTTTAGTTAATATTTTCTGATCGTCGGAGAGCTGATCGGCAATTCGTTCAGATAGTATTGCTTTATAGTTTTTAAGTATTTCCCGTTTATGTTTATTTTCGTAAGCATTCAGGAAGGCATTGAATTTTGTTCGTTTACCGGCATCAAATATATAGTTAGCTTCAATGAGCCTGTTTTTTTTAAGGTCGATGTTCAGATATTCGATATAAGGTGAAAGCAAATCTCTTCCATGGTAGTCTAACCTAACCTTATAACTTAGTATCCTTGAGTTTGAAAATAAAATGGCAGTTTCAATCTGTTCCGTTGGTGTAGAAATACTGTCATTAGACCGATCGACCTGGGCGGTAAATAGTTTTTTTAAGGCAGTTTCGGAGCTTAGGTCTGGCTTTGGGTCAGATAATATCCATTCACTGGCTTTTAGAATAAGCAAGTTGAGCGGATTATAAATTTCTCCTTTTGTGTTTTGTGAAAGCAGAATAGTACTTTCTGTTTCACAATCAGGCAAACAATTTAGCTTATAAGCCGTCCAGTTGATTTTGCCATTATTATTTTGACCGAATGCTTTAAAGGATACCGGTACTAATAGACAAAGAAGACCAATGATAAAGTTGATTTTTGAAGCCGCTTGCGTTAGGTTTGGCATTGATTGATTTTGACAAAGCCAATATATAAATGATTGAAACAAAAAAGGCACCCATTGGGTGCCTTTGATATATTTAACTTTATAAATGGTTGCTTATGCTTCTTCAGCTTCCAAGGCCATTTGCTCGTCAACAAGGATCCGTCCGCAATGTTCGCAAACGATGATCTTTTTACGCTGACGGATGTCTGACTGGCGCTGAGGCGGGATTTGGTTAAAGCAACCAGAGCATGAATCACGTTGGATGGTTACAACTGCAAGGCCGTTTTTAGCATTTTGACGTAAACGGGTGTAAGCAGTTAATAAACGCTCTTCGATGTTGTCCATAGCTTTTGCAGCCTGGGCATTCAACTCAGTTTCTTCTTTTTCAGTTTCGGCAGTAATGGTGCCTAATTCTTCTTTCTTGGCGTCAAGATCGCTCTGACGGGCTTCCAAATCGGCAAGGGCTTTTTCGTAAACCTGGGTTTTGTTGGTGATCTCGAAGCCGTACTCACGGATCTTCTTTTCGCTCACCTGTATATCTAAGCCCTGAATCTCAATTTCTTTTGAGATTGCGTCATATTCGCGGTTGTTTTTAACCTCGTTTAGCTGGCCTTCGTATTTTTTGATGTTTGCCTGAGCTTCTTTGATCAGGTTTTTACGGGTAACTATGTCATCTTCCACATCGTCAAGTTCACCTTTGATCTTTTGGATGCGGGTTTCAAGGCCTGCAACGTCGTCCTCAAGGTCGGCAACTTCCATTGGCAATTCGCCCCTTACCTGGCGGATCCTGTCAATCTTGGTGTGGATAGTTTGTAGCTCGTATAAAGCTTTAAGCTTTTGTTCTACGGTTTGTTCCATTAAATAAAATATTTGACGGGGTTTGTATTTACTTCTGTTAAACGGACGGCAAAGATAGGGAATTTTTTTCTAATTATTTCATACAATAATTGCTGCGTAAATTGTTCACTTTCAAAGTGTCCGATATCTGCAATAACTATCTTTCCTTCGGCATCAAAAAACTCGTGATACTTGTAATCGGCAGTGATAAAAACATCAGCTCCGGCAGCTATGGCATGCTTCAGCAAAAAGCCTCCCGAACCACCGCAAACCGCCACTTTTTTAACGTGTTTACCCAATAATTTAGTATGCCGTATCACATGCGTGCGCATCTTATCCTTTACATGAAACAGGAAACTTTCCTCGTTGATTGGTATTTCCAGCTCACCTATCATACCCGAGCCAACCTGCTGATGCTGGTTGGTTAAATTATAAAGATCATAGGCAACTTCCTCATAGGGATGGGCCAGGATCAGTGCCATCAGAATTTTGCTTTCCAGGTTGGCCGGATAAACGGTTTCAATACGCACCTCGTTTTCCTTGTGGCGTTTACCGACTTCGCCAACGTAAGGATTAGCAGCTTCATTGCCCTTAAAGGTGCCGGTACCTTCGGTATTAAAACTCACTTCGCTATAATTGCCAATGTTGCCGGCACCTGCATTAAACAATGCGTCGCGTACGGCATCGGCATGGCTCAACGGAACATAGGTAACCAATTTTTTAATCAGGTTATGTTTGGGCAGTAGTATGCGGGTGTTCTTTAAACCCAAAGTTTCGCAAATACGGGCGTTAACGCCTGTCATGATACTATCCAGGTTGGTATGAATGGCATATATCGCGATCCCTTTACGGATAGCTTTTTCAACCACACGCTCTACATAAGTTTTGCCGTTGAATTTTTTCAATCCCTTGAAAACTATAGGGTGGTGAGATATGATCACCTGGCAACCGGTAGCGATAGCTTCGTCAACCACAGCTTCGGTACAGTCAAGCGAAACAAGCGCCTGGCTCACTTCCTGGTCGGGGTTACCAACTATCAAGCCAGAATTATCATAATCTTCCTGGTAGTTGAGTGGCGCAAGGCTTTCGAGGTATGCAGTTAGGGCTGATAATTTCATTAATCAAGTATAACAATAAATAATGGCGTTAGTTAGCTGCTCATTTTAGCCATCTGGTAGCTTTCATAAGCCATGTTCTTATTATACTCCAAAGTTATCGACTTATTGTTGATCAAATCTACAATAGTACCTATAACGCAAAGTCCTCCTGTAAAAAAGTAAAGGATGCCCATACCTATCTGGCCCAATACAAAACGCTGAATCCCTGCAAAGCCAACAAAACCAAGCAGGGTAAATAATAATATATCCTGTGAGTTTTTGCGCTTGTTGCTGTAAACCATGTAGAAATATTTCTTTTGATTTTCGGTTAAATCGGGTGTTGCATGTTGTAAAAAGCCCAACTCCTCGGGCGAAAAACCGGCAAAAGTATTATAGGGGTCTTGTGGTGAACTCATGTTTGGTAAAGGCTTTGTTATTGCTATGAGTCAAATTTAAATATTTACCGCATTAAAACTATAGGTTAAAAAATGATTTAAAAATTCTTTCCCTTACATAGGGGTAAACCTGTATCCGGTTGTAATACCTGTATGAAAGTTTTAGTAACCGGCGCAACAGGTTTTATTGGCAGGCAGCTAAGCCTGGATTTGGCTATGCAGGGCTACGATGTTAAAGCCTTATGCCGCAATATCGATCATCCCTATCTAATAAAGCATAAAAATATTGAACCGGTTACAGGGAATATCCTGTATCGGCAAAGCCTGGGCAGAGCAATACAGGATTGCCATCAGGTTTATCACACAGCAGCTATGGCCAAAATGTGGTGCCGCAATCCTGATGATTACCATGAAACCAATGTTGTAGGCACCCGTAATGTGCTTGAAGTTGCCGCTAACGCTGGTGTGCAAAAAATTGTCTACACATCAACCTGCGGGGTATGGGGCCCAACGGTGAAGCATCCCATGAGCGAGAGCGATCCACGCATAGCGGGCTTTCCCATCGCATATGAGCGTACCAAATACCTGGCCGAACTTGAGGTGCAAAACTTTGCAAAGCAGGGAATGCAGATAGTTACCGTAAACCCATCGCGCGTATATGGCGAAGGGCCTGTTACCGAGAGTAATACAGTGGGCAAAATGGTTTCGGCCTATTTGCGGGGCAAATGGCGTTTTATTCCAGGTAGCGGCGAGCAGGTAGCTAACTATGCTTTTTTAAATGATGTTGTTAACGGACATATAGCTGCCATGGAAAAGGGCCGGAGTGGCGAGCGCTATATTTTAGGTGGAGAAGATATCAGCTTTAATACTTTTTTCAATGTGATACATGAGGTGTCAGGTAAACAGCATCGCCTCGTTCACCTGCCTTTAAAAGCGATTGAATTTTATAGTCATATTGAAAAGTTGAAAACACAACTTACGGGCTTGCGTCCTTTCTTTTTGCCTGAATTTGCCGAGCGCTTAAAGTACGATCAGAAATACAGCAGTAATAAAGCCATAGCGCAACTGGGTTACCGGATAACCCCTTTTACCGAAGGAATGCACAAAACAATTAATTACCTGATACAAGCCTGAATCATGATAAACCAAACCGCCATCATAACCGGCGCCAGCGAAGGATTGGGCAAATCGTTTGCCATTGAACTGGCATCGCGGCAAATAAACCTGGTATTGGTATCGCTGCCTTCATCGGGTTTGCCCGAGCTGGCATCCTTTATCCGCAAAAACTTTGAGGTTAAAGTAAATTATCTGGAAATTGATTTAACACTTGCCGAAAGTTACCCGGCAATTTTTAATTACCTTAGTGATGAGCAAATCACGGCGCATCTGCTTATCAATAACGCAGGCCTGGGCAACTGGTCGTGGTTTGAAGATCTCAACATCGGTTTCTATAAAAAGCAAATTGAACTAAACGTGATTACACCTGTACTGCTTACACGCTTGTTTCTGGCCCAGACCGATACCTCGGCTACTTCATATATATTAAATGTAGGCAGTTTGGGCGGTTTGTTTGTGGTGCCTAAAAAGCAGGTTTATGGTGCAACCAAATCATTCATCAGGTATTTTACCAAATGCTTGCAGCTGGAACTGCATGGTTCAAACGTAAAGATCAGCCTGCTTAGTCCCGGAGGTATTAATACCAAGCCCGAACTGCTGGTGATGAATAATAAGCTTAAAGGTATATCAAAGGCAACCATTATGGAGCCCGGGCACGTAGCACGTATAGCGGTGGATGGTTTGCTGAAAGGAAAAAAAGAGATCATCCCCGGTATGATAAACCGGATGCTTGTTTTATTAAACAGTTTGCTGCCTGCCGGTGTTAAAGAAATCATTATAAGACAGCGACTGGCCACCATTATTAAAAGCTGACAGCATGATCATTTCATTACTTACCTATAGGCATATTAAAAATCTTTGCAGCTTTTTTAAGCGCACGCGCAATAGCTTTAAGCTTATTAATAACGAGCGTATTGTTATTATTTCGGGCAGCATGCGCGGGTTGGTGCTGTATTTTGACCGCGATGCCTGCGAGGTAAAAAATGGTGAAACAGACTTTATAAGTATCGATATAACCCGCGATTTTTCGGTAGATATGCTGATGCGGATCCTCGTGAACCACAATATGATAACCCCTGTTTTTGAAGGCTGATAGCATCCCTGCTCTTAATTAAGCCGTTACATAAGTGAACACCTGCCTGTCCGTATCCGAACGGTAGTAGATTGTGTTGTTTGTTTAAGTTGTTGATAAATAGGCGTTTAATATATTGGCATTGTTTTATCTGCCGTACAAACAGATAAAATGGATTTTTATGCTGAAGAACTATATCAAAACGGCCTGGCGTAATCTCATTCGTAATAAATTTTATTCGGTGATCAATATTGCTGGGTTAACTGTGGGCCTTGCCATCGGAATCCTCATCTTGCTTTGGGTGCAGGACGAGTTTAGCTTTGACAGTTTTCATAAAAACGCGTCCAATATTTACCGGGTAGAACTTTTTGGTGGTACCGGCGCATCAAAACAGATCTGGCAGGTTACCGTTGCGCCGATGGGCCCTTTGGCTAAACAGGAGCTGCCCGCTGTGCAAAACCAGGTGCGCCTTACCGATAACTGGCTTTTTTCATTGTATAAATACCAGGATAAAGTTTTCAGTGAGCAGGCGGTTGGTTTTGCCGATCCATCGCTGTTTACCGTATTTGATTTTCCGCTGATTGAGGGTAATAAGGCAAAGCCTTTTGTAAGCGATAATTCGGTTGTGATCACAAAAAGTACAGCAAAGAAATATTTCGGGAATACGGATGCTATCGGAAAAGTTATTGTTGCCGATAATAAAGAGAACTTTACGGTATCGGGTGTTATTAATGATTTTCCACTTAACTCAAGTATTCATTATGACATGATCATGCCCATGAGCTATCATGTTAAGGTTTTTAAAGTTGATGTGAACCATGATTTCAGTAATTATGCCTATGAAACCTATTTGCAGCTAAGGCCCGGCACATCATTAAAACAGCTATCGGCCGATTTGAATAGCATTCACCTGAAACGGAAGCCCGAGGATACCGATGCTGACTATCTCGTGCTGCCCATCAGTAAAATGCATCTTTACAATGCCGACGGCACCGACCGCGGTATCAGCACTGTGCGCATCTTTATTATTATAGCTTTAGTAATACTGGTTATTGCCTGTATTAACTATGTTAATCTTTCAACAGCGCGGGCCATGCTGCGGGCCAAGGAGATCAGCATGCGAAAGATCATCGGCGCAGCAAAAACACAATTGTTTATGCAGTTTGTCATCGAAACGGCCTTGTTGTTCATGCTTTCGTCGGTTTTGGCGGTGCTGGTAATTTATAATGTGATGCCGGTATTTAATACAATTGCAGGCAAGCAGCTGGTGTTTAATCTTTCCGACTTCCACATCTGGCTGGTTATCGCAGGAACAATAACCGCTACCCTGCTATTATCCAGTATTTACCCGGCATTGTTGCTTTCATCTTTCGAACCGTTGAAGGCACTTAAAGGCAAAATATCAAACGGTATTGGCGATGTGCTTTTCCGTAAAATACTGGTGGTAGTGCAGTTTACCTTTTCGGTAGTGCTTATTGTGAGTACTTTGGTTATTACCCGGCAACTCAAGTACATCCAGTCGAAAAATTTAGGGTACGATAAAAGCCGCGTTTTTGGTGTTTGGCTGCGCGATGCCTCAAGGCATTATGATGCCGTAAAGACCGAGCTTTTGAAGGAACCCGGTATAGAGGCCGTAACCCATGCAACGAGCAGTATCATTAGTAGCGGCATGATATCGGGGGATAATTCATGGGATGGCAAGGCGCCAGGCCAAACATTTATCCTTCACCCTATGGGGATAGATAAAGACTTTATCCGGTTTTTTAAACTCAAAATGCAGCAAGGCGGCAGCTTTACCGGTGCTGTAGCAGATTCCACTCATTTTATACTTAACGAAGCAGCCGTAAAGGAAATCGGGATGAAAAACCCTATCGGCAAGCATTTCCGTTTCCAAAAAACAAACGGAACCATCATCGGCGTAATTAAAGACTTTCATTTTGCCAGCCTGCGCGAGAAAATTGCGCCTGCTATTTTCTTTTATCGCCCTGCTGTTTATCAAACCATGTATATAAAAACCAGCACCAATAATGCTGCCGCAGCTATAGCCGCAGTGGGTAGCCAGTTTAAACAATACAACGGCGAGTTTCCTTTTTCTTATAACTTCCTGGACGAAGAATTCAATAACCTTTACCAGGGCGAACAGCGTGAAGGAACTTTGTTTAACTATTTTGCAGGGATTGCAATTTTTATCTCCTGCCTTGGCCTGCTTGGTTTGGCGGCCTTTACCGCCCAGGTGCGCACCCGCGAAATAGGCGTGCGCAAAGTTTTAGGCGCAACAGTAGGCAGCGTGGTTACCCTGTTGGCTAAAGATTTTATCAAGCTTGTGTTGATAGCTATTGTAGTAGCTTTTCCGATAGCATGGCTGGCTATGAGCCACTGGCTTGACGCTTTCGCCTACAGAGTGGGTATTAGCTGGACAACTTTCCTGTTATCTGCAGTTATTGCCATATTGATAGCCTTTATTACCATCAGTTTTCAATCGATTAAAGCCGCACTGGCTAATCCGGTTGATAGTTTGAGGAGGGAGTAGCTTAAATGTTTCTCCCTCCTGACAAATTGTAGAGTCCAGACTTACGAAGTTTTCAAAACTTCGTAAGTCTTCAACTGTTTTGTCACTTACCCATCAGAGTCCGCCAGAGTTTCAAATCTGCAAGTGGATTTTTTGATACCTAATTCCTAAAATAGTTCCACCAGCCGCTCCAAAGCCATCCCTCTTGATCCTTTGATCAGGATAGTTGAATTGGTAATAGGCTGTGCTTTCAAAGCTGCAATAGCATCTTCGGCGGTTTCATAAAACTTGTCCATGGTCCATGGTCCATGGTCTACGGACTGGGACGCAGCCAAAAAATCCTTGCCGATAAAAATCCGTTCATTAACAGCTGTATCCATTGCCTTTTTAATTACTGCCGCGTGTTCAACTGCCGCTTCCGGGCCCATTTCAAACATATCCCCCAAAATAAGCACTTTTCTTTTTGCATCAATTTTGCCCACGTTTTCAATGGCAACAAACATGCTGCTCGGATTGGCATTGTAGTAATCGCAAATGAGGGTATTGGTAGCCGTTTGCACAATTTGCGAGCGGTTGTTTTTAGGTTGATAGCCTTCTATACCGGCATTAATTTCATTGGCCGATAAGCCGAGGTAAGTACCAATACATATCGCCACTAAAATATTAGGCAAATTATAAGTGCCGGTTAGCTGGGTTTTAACTTTATAGCTGTCGCCTGTTTTATTGTTGGTCCACTCCAAAGTAAGTAACGGAGAGTTCTCTAACAGTTCACCGTTGATTAGGTTATCAATAGCATCAGTACCATAATATTCTACATGAGGTAAATGACGGGCAGCAGCCATCTCCATTAAAACAGTATCGTCGCTATTTATAAAAACAACGCCGCCTGCATTACCTGCTCCCCCTTTAGGGGGCTGGGGGGCGAAGAAATCATACAACTCTCCTTTACCCTTCTTCACGCCTTCAACTCCGCCAAAACCTTCCAGGTGTGCTTTACCAACATTGGTAATTAAGCCATGTGATGGTTGAGCAATACTGCACAGTAGTTCTATCTCTTTTTGATGATTGGCACCCATTTCAATCACGGCCACTTCATGACCGGCATCAATGGTTAGTATAGTAAGCGGCACGCCAATATGGTTATTTAAGTTACCCTGGGTTGCCAGGGTTTTGAAATGCTGTGAAAGCACGGCATTGATCAGCTCCTTGGTGGTGGTTTTGCCATTGGTGCCGGTAAGCCCAATAACCGGGATGCCAAGCTGGCGGCGATGGTGGCGGGCCAGATCCTGTAAAGTAGTTAAAACATCCTCAACCAATAGATATTGCTCGCTCAGCTGATATTCGGGGTTATCAATTACGGCATAAGCCGCACCGGCCTCAACTGCTTTTTGAGCGAATGTATTTGCATCAAACTTATCGCCCTTGAGCGCGAAGAACAGGCTGCCGGGTGCTATTTTCCTGGTATCGGTGCTAATTACGGGGTGTTTGAGGTATATATCGTAGAGTTGGGTTGTAGTAGTCATGTGTGTTGAACAAATACAATTCAAAATATGTCATTATTATCTTGCGCTCGTTTGCAACGAGTGCTTAACGTGGTTCGGCGATTGTATCGCGAGGCTTGCGTTTTAAACGCAAATCTATTTTAAGCGCTCGTTGCAAACGAGCGCAAGTTTTCTCATCAAACTTAGCAAAAATTATTCCCCTTTGTTCATCCAGCCAATTACAGCTTTGATTTCACCATAGCTGTAATCATCGCCTAAAATTTCTTTCAGGGGTGATAGCCTTTCGGCTCCATAACTTTCAACGGCATCGGCAATAACAGCGATCTTTTTCTGCGGAACTATTTCCGTGATATCCAGATCTCCATTTTGCACATAATAGCTGAGGTGTGTTTCTATGGTAGCTGTAGTAAACCCACGTTCAGCCGCTATTTCGGCAACCGTTTTCCCGGAGCGGTATAGCTCAAATGTTTCGGCCTTTGTATCCTTACCGCGAGGCGATAATGCCGGCTTTAGAGATTTAGCCTTCCGCTCGCGCTTGGGCGATTTCTGTTTAATTTTTGAACCGAGGCCTTTCTCTGCGCAATACTCCTTAACCGGCTGTAGCAGCTCCCGGCCATAGCGTGCCAGTTTAACATCGCCAAAACCTGATATTAATCGTAGTTCATCCAAACTTTGTGGCAGGTAGGTAGCCATTTCCTGTAGTGTGGCGTCGGATACAATAACATAAGCCGGTACATTTTCACTCTCGGCAATGCCACGCCTAACCTCCCTTAGCCGGTTGAATAACGGAACCTCATGCGGCAGGCTTTCTTCATGATGAACTTCCTCTACCTTCTCTATTTCAATAAACTCAACCTTTTGGCCACCTTTTAAAACATCTGCACTTTGCGCCGTAAGCTTTAAAACCGGGTACTCGTCCCCGGCGGTTTGCAGGTATCCCATGGTTACCAGTTCGCGGATATGATGTTGCCAGTCGGCCTTGCTAATATCTGCGCCAATACCATAGGTTTTAAGCTGTTTATGTTCTTCGCGGATCTTGTCGCTTTTTGATCCCCGTAAAAAATCGATCACATAGTTTGCCCCGAAGCGTTCATTTAACCGGGCAACGGCCGAAAGTGCTTTTTGAGCGATCAGCGTGCCGTCAAAGCGTTTGTATTCGGTAAGGCAAACATCGCATGAACCGCATTTAGCCGGAAATTGCTCATCGAAATATTTCATCAGGTATTGCCTGCGGCAGGACAATAGCTGGCAATACTTCACCATATCATTGAGCTTGTTGAGCATGATACGGCTTTGTTGTTCGTTACCCTCAACTTTGGCAAAGCCCTGTAATTTCATAGCGTCGCCGGGCGAGTAAAGCAGCAATGCTTCGGATGGTAAGCCATCGCGCCCTGCCCTGCCGGTTTCCTGGTAATAGCCTTCAATGTTTTTAGGCAGATCAACATGCACCACATAGCGCACGTTTGATTTATTGATACCCATGCCGAAAGCGATGGTTGCCACAATGATCTTCAGGTCATCGCGTAAAAAGGCTTCCTGATTGCGGGCTTTAACCTCGTTGCTTAAACCAGCATGATAAGCTTCGGCAGCAAAGCCCTCATCCTTTAAATCCTCGGCCAAAGCTTCGGTTGATTTACGGGAGAGGCAATAAATAATGCCCGACTCATCTTTATGCTCATTCAAAAAGGCAATGAGCTGTTTAAAGCTATTCTTTTTAGGGGTTACCCGGTAAGTGATATTTGCCCTGTTAAATGAGGATACAAATATTGCCGGCGAATGAAGATTTAATTTCTCCAGAATATCTTTTTGCGTGAGTTTATCGGCCGTAGCCGTAAGCGCTATAACCGGTACCGCCGGAAATTCTTCCTTAAGCCCGGCAAGCATTAAATACTCAGGCCTGAAATCATGCCCCCATGACGAGATACAATGTGCTTCATCAATGGCTATCTGGGCTATTTTCAGCGTTTTCAGAAAGGGGATGAGCTTATTCTCTTTGTTATCCTTGCTCTCGGCACTGAACAGGCGTTCGGGGGCAAGGTAAAGCAGTTTGATCTCATTGTTCCTCAGTCTGTTCACTAAAACCCTTGTTTCTTCAGGGTTTAGTGACGAATTAAGGAAAGCCGCCGGGATGCCGTTAACATTCAGGCTATCTACCTGGTCTTTCATCAAGGCGATAAGCGGAGATATGACTATGGTAAGCCCATCAAGTAATACAGCAGGCAGTTGATAACACAATGATTTACCTCCACCAGTAGGCATCAGCGCCATAACGTCCTGCCCCCTTAGTATATTTTGAATAATAGCTTCCTGATCGTGCCTGAAGGCACTATAACCAAAATATTTTTGCAGGGCTTGTTGTGGGGTCATGTTTGTTGATTGCAGATGCACAATATGCAAATGTGCAGATTTCAGATTATAAATGTGCAGATTCCAGATGTGCAGATTTTAAATAATAAATGTGCAGATATACTGATGTGCAAATTTTAAAATACTTTACATCGCTATAAATAACAACAAAGCATTTTCCAATCATTTGCACATCCACTAATCTGCCAATATTTTTATGCATATTAGCTTATCTCTTTTCTCCTACACATTATTATATATTATATGATAAAAAGACATCTACTTCTCTTTGTATTTATCAGCTTGTTTTGCCCTGTCTTTGCACAAAAAATTCAGTCGCCGCAGGAGTTTCTGGGGTATAAGCTGGGAGAGCATTTTACGCCGCATTATCGTATTGTTGAATATTTTAGATATGTAGCATCGGCCTCAAAGAATGTAAAATTACAACAGTTTGGTACTACCAATGAGGGCAGGCCGTTACTGGCTATGTTCATCGCATCTGATGAAAATATTGGCAGGTTGGAAGAGGTTCGTCATAATAACCTCAAACTGGCCGGAATTGAAAGCGGTGGCGGCAGCACTGCTATGCCGGTTGTTACCTGGTTAAGCTACAACGTGCATGGTAATGAGCCTGCATCCAGCGAAGCTTCCATGTGGACTTTGTTTGACCTTGTTGATCCGGCAAACATCGCCACCAAGGCCTGGCTCAAAAATATGGTGGTTGTTATCGACCCCTGTTTAAACCCCGACGGGCGTGATCGCTATGTAAATTTTTATAATTCGGTAGTTGGCGCTGCGCCAGATCCCAGCCCAACATCGCGCGAGCACGTTGAACCATGGCCGGGTGGCAGGGTAAACCATTTTTACTTTGACCTTAACCGCGATTGGGCGTGGCAGCAGCAAAAAGAAACCCAGGCACGTGTGGGTTTATACAACCAATGGCTGCCGCAGGTTCATGTTGATTATCATGAGCAGGGTTATAATGCACCTTATTACTTTGCCCCAGCTGCTGAACCATATCATAAGGATATTACACCATGGCAACGCCAGTTCCAGATCACCATTGGTAAAAACAACGCCAAATATTTTGACCAAAACGGCTGGATGTATTTTACCAAATATGAGTTCGACCTGCTGTATCCTTCATATGGTGATACCTATCCTTTATATAATGGCTCTATCGGCATGACTTACGAGCAGGGTGGCATTAGTGCCGGTTTGGCTGTGGTTACCCGCAGCGGCGATACCCTTACGTTGGTGCAACGCGTGGCCCATCACCATTCAACAAGTTTAAGTACACTTGAAATAGCTGCATTAAATACCCAAAAGCTTTTGGACGAGTACAAAAAGTTTTTTGACAACAGCCGGGCCAATCCGCCGGGCGAATACAAAACTTATGTTATCAAAAATGATAATAACAACAAAGTTAACGCAGTGGCAAAGATGCTGAGCCGCAATGGTATCCAGTATGGTTTTGGTTTAGCCAATAAGGCGGTTACCGGCTTTAATTATGTGACCCAAAAAACAGAACAATATAATGTTGGTACAAATGACCTGGTAATTAATGCCTACCAGCCCAAAGCAGTATTGCTGCATGTGCTTTTGGAACCAAAAACATTTATACCCGATTCAAATACATACGATATTACGGCATGGTCGCTTCCGTATGCCTATGGTTTAAAAGCTTATGGCTTAAAGGAGTCTTTTAAGCCCGTCAGCGCAGAATGGAGTGTGGCCGAACCGAAGCCACTGGTAAATACGCATGCCTATGCTTATGTATCGGCATGGCAATCGGTTAATGATGTGAAATTTTTGGCTGCTTTGCTTAAAAAGAAGATCAAAGTTCGCTATGCCGAAAAGCCGTTTGAAGCCGGTGGCAAGCAATTTACAGCAGGCTCAATAATTGTTACCCGCGCAGGCAACGATCTGGCTGACTTTGACCAGGTAGTTACGCAAACTGCCGCGTCACTTAACCAGGAGATCACCCCCATTTCAACCGGGTTTGTGGATAAGGGGTCAGATATAGGTTCGGACGCGGTAAGATATATCCATCAACCTAAAATAGCTTTGATTGCCGGCGATGGCGTTAACTCGGAAGCCATGGGCGAGGTTTGGCATTTGTTTGAAGCACAAATCGGATACCCGGTTACTTTAATCAGGTATCAGGACTTAAGTCGCACAAAACTGGGCGAGTTTGATGTGGTGATTTGTCCGGATGGCCGCTATGAAGATTTTCCTTCGGATAAATTACAGAACTGGATCCGTGATGGGGGTAAGCTGATAGCAGTGGATAACGCCGTGTCATTACTGGTTGAAAAAAAGGGTTTCCTGATTAAGCATAAGGAAGAGAAAAAAGAAGACAAGGACAAAGAAAAGGACAAGGATAAAACCGTTAAATTATATGGAGATCGTGACCGGTTAGCACTTAGCGAATCAATTCCTGGCGCTATTTATAAACTGAACCTTGATAATACCCACCCGCTTGGTTTCGGTTTGCCGGATTATTACTATTCACTTAAGCTGAATGATGATATCTATGATCTTTTTTCGGGCGATGATGGCTGGAATGTAGGCACCATTAAAAAGGATGGCTATGTATCAGGCTTTGTTGGCCAGGAATCAAAAAAGAAGATCAATAACGGTTTGCTGCTTGGCGTGCAGCCTATGGGCCGTGGCTCGGTTGTTTATATGGTTGATGACCCGCTGTTCCGCAGTTTCTGGGAGAATGGTAAACTGCTATTTAGCAATGCCGTGTTTATGGTGGGACAGTAATAGCCTCGCCCCCCAGCCCCCTAAAGGGGGAGCAGTTACATCGCTCTTATAATTAAAAGGCAGGTTCTCCAAAATGAGAACCTGCCTTTTGTATTTATTAAGAATATGCTAATCAAAAGCTCCCCCTTTAGGGGGCTGGGGGGCGTGATTTAATTATTCCCCTTCACCCTGCCTTTTTCATCATCGGCACCTGAGCGGTGTTCGCGCATTTTGATGGCGTTGTTACCAAAGTTGTAGGTAAACGTGAGGCGCATTACGCGGGTATCATTCTTTTGTTTAATGACAAAGTTATTGTTTACCACCTGGCTGCTTAAGTCATTACGGCGGATGTTGAAGATATCATCACATGAAGCTTTAACGTTGAATTTTTTATTCATGAATGATTTGCTGATGCCCATATCTACCGAATAGCGCGGCCTGATTTTATAAATACCATAAGTTAATGCCGATTGATAATCGCCCATTACCTCGAAGCGGTAACCTGCAAATTTGAATGTTTGTGTTGTACGGCCCTGGAAAGCCCATTGTCCGTCGTTAAATTTTTGTCCGGCAAGGGTATCTGATTTAAAGCCCAGGTAAAACGCAGTGGCGTTAACATTACCTTCCCACCATTTAGTAATGGTAAATGGTGTGTTGATGTTGATATTGTAACCGGTTTGGGTTTGCAGGTTCTGGTGTGTTTCGAACGAGCGTTTGCCTTCGGTTAATATCAACTCGGTGATAGCGTCGGTAGTATGACTGTAGCCTAGGCTTACGTTGATGGTTTTATTATAGGTATAGTTAAACTCAAAGTTTTGAGTGTATTGCGGGTTCAGGAATGCGTTACCTTGTGAATAGGTATAAGGGTCAAGATAATAAACAAATGGGTTTAAATCGTCATATCCCGGGCGATCGATACGGCGGCTGTATGAAAAACTGATCTCGTTTTTATCGTTGATGGTTTGATTAATGAATGCGCTTGGGAACCAGTCAAGATAGCTCCTCTTAACTGGTGTGCTGCCAATCAGGTTACCTGTCGACCGGGTTTGTTCGGCACGTAAGCCAATCTGTACCGAAAACTTTTTGAATTGTTTGTTCAGGTTTAAATACCCGGCATTAATTTTTTCGTCGTAAATAAAACGGTTGGTACGGGTGGTGTCATTTCGGTAAGCCCCGTTGTCGTAAATCTGTGCCTGCAGATCGTTGTCGGTTTTAACACTGCTAAACTTTACACCGGCTTCCAGTTTAATGGTCTTGGTAAGCGGTTTGGTGTAATCGGCTTTACCTGTGTATATGCTGATGGTTGACGGGGTTTGGTTACGCAGCATTTGTGGCGCATGCTGTACACTGCCATCCGGTAAGAAATAATCTGTATTGTACATGGCGTTTGAGTTGTTTTTGAATTTAGAATAATCCAAATCAATGCTCAGTTCCTGCCCGCTGGTATCAAGCTTAAGCCTGTCGTTAAGGTTAAGGGCAAAGTTTTTATAGGTTTGCCTGATATCAGAAGTGGTATGCAGTGATGAATCGGCCACGCCAAATTGCTTGCCTATAATAGTACGGTTATCATTCAGGTCTTTTTCACTGTTTGAATAACCGCTTACCACAAAGCCAATAGTGTGTTTAGCGGTAAGATCGTAATCGGCACCTAAACGGTAGTTGTTGTAATGATAGGTGCTTGGCATGTCGGAGTTTTGGTTGAAATAAGTTTTGTTGCCCAGTGTATCCGTAATAATCCGGTCAATGCCAATAGTATGGCCGCGTTTGTTATCGCCCCTGCTTAATGAAGTAAACACATTCAATCCGCCGTCTTTATGATTAAGGTTTAGGCTGCTGTTATCGCGCCAGTATTTGCTTTTAGCGCCGCCAACAGTAAGGCTGCCGTTAGTGCCCGATTGTGTATTCTTTTTTAATTTAATGTTGATAATGCCCGAGTTACCGGCCGCATCATATTTTGCCGATGGATTGGTAATGATCTCGATGGATTTAATGGTACCGCCATCTGTTGAGCGTAACAACGTGGCCAGTTGCGCAGGTGTAAGATAAGTTAGCTTATCGTTAATCATTACGGTTACACCCTGTTTGCCTTTCAGACTGATATTGTCATCCTTGTCAACAGTAACGCCCGGGGCACGCTCTAAAATTTCCATAGCGGTATTGCCGGCTGCCAGTACGCTGTTTTCAACGTTCATGACGGTGCGGTCTATCTTACGTTCAATAAGGGGTTTGGTTGCAGTGATGGTAACGGCCTTTAATTCAGTACTGCCTGTGTGCAGGTTTAATGCCGGAGCTGTAACCTGCGACGCATTTGCCGGAACAGCGAAGCTTTTACTTACTGCTTTTTGATAGCCAACAACCGAGGCTTTGATGATATAGTTACCTGCTTTTATGTTGGTAAAAACATAAACCCCGGCATCGTTACTTAATGCTCCCTTAACTACTGTTGAGTCGGATGCACGTAATAGACTTACGGTTGCATAATCAAGGGGTTTGCCCTGCTCGTTAAGTAAGGCTCCGGATACCTTGGCGGCAGGCGGTGCCTGCTGGGCGAAGGATACACCGCAGCTGATAGCAACAAGCAGCAATGTACAAAATATGTTGTGTATGATAGTTTTCATTTTTAGTTCGGTTAAAAAGTAAGGGCAATACAATGCCGGTAAAGGATTAATCCTTTTTTAAAATTTGTAAATAAGTTTTCTTTAGTTTCCGGTGTGGTTTTTCCGGTTTTAAGGTTTTAGTAATTAAGAGATATAGGCGATTGTTTTCATAGTGTTCATGTTTTTGATTTAAATTTTTGGCAAAACAATCCCACCTGGCTTTTAGGCCATTTTTTGACTTTACTAAATTTATATTGCCGGATTGTCCGGAAGTGGTAATTGTGTTGCTTTTTACATTAAGATGCAAAAACAGGGGTATAGGTTACAGATTATTTTCACTTTTTAATGCGGGCATTAAATTTTTTGCGATATCCTTAATAATCCGGAAAGTAATTGGCATTTCATTTTGGCAGGGAATGTTTGCCTCCCCATTGCTTATCCTGTTGTTTAAAAGTGATTTGTCTCCCGCTTGCAACATAAAGTAAAAAGGAATAATAAGCCCGCTAGAAATTAGCAGGCTTATATATTTAAAAATGCTTTTCATAGGACGGTGCTTTTATTGTGCTTTTGTGGTATCGGGGCTTGCCTGTAAGGTATCTTGTTCCTGTCTGAGCGCTTTTAAACTATCGGCTTTCAATTTGGCCGCCTTTACCGGGTCAACTTTACATTCCAGCCCGTTTGCCGTCATGATATAGGTGGCAGTGGTGATGCCGTCGCCGTCGCTTTTGCACTCATAGATATTAAAGTTAATGTTGCGGTCGAGTTTTTGATCAATAACAATTTTAGCGTTAAGAGGAACCTTAAGCGTAAGGTGTAGTTCCTGCCCGCGCCATAAAAAGCCTTGAGGCATTTCCAGGTGACGGTCGAAATTTAATACCGAATCTTTTTGCTCAAAACGATAAGAGGCACTGCGGGCGTTGATCAAAGCTTCCTCAAGGTTGCTGCCGCGGGCGCTGAAGGTTTCGATAAGTACAGGTTGTGGCACATCACTCTTTTCAATATCGATGTTAACGTTGCGGTTTGGCATGTCATCGCCATTAAAATCATCATCTAAAATGATCATGCCTTTAAAGCGCTCGTTTATTTTAAGGCGGGTGCTGTCTTCGTTGCTTAAATATTTAGTATCATTCAGTTGCAGGTAATAGGTATTGTTTGCAGTTGGCTTAAGTTTAACCGTTTGCGTAAACTTACCACCCTCGCGAAAGCTGGCTGCTGTTTTTACGCCATAGTATGAAACTGCGCCCAGCGAGGCTAACCAGATACACAACAAGGTAGTACCAATTGAGCGGTTAAATGAAGCTTTTTTAAACAGAAAGCCTATAGTTGATAAAATAATGGCCAATAACGGTATAGATAACACCAGGAAACCGCTCACCATAAAAATGCCGTTGGCCTGGTGATTAGTTATGTTGAACGGAAACAGGTGATAGATGCCCATATTACCTGCAGCAAATAAAGCGATAAGCGAAACGATGAGCGCTATAGTCATGCCGAGGCAGGCCAATAAAACGGCCGCGGCCAATAGTTTACCAAGTAAACTACCGGTACCTCTTAAAAAGGCTCCAAGATGTTCAAAAATATCGCTGATCAGGTCGCGCACCTGGTAAATGAAAGGTTTGGCTTCATGTTTAAAGTTTTGAAGGTTTTCGCGTACGGTGCTTAACTCTTCTTCAAAGTTCTTTTTAAAACCTTTCAGATCCTGCTTTTCGCCCTTCATGGCCATGCGGTCGGCACGGGTGATAGCTTTCGGGACAACCATCCAAAGTATTACATATATAACAAGGCCCATGGCAGCAAAAAACGTTGAGATAACAAAGGCCAGCCTTACCCAGGCCGGGTTAACGTCAAAATAATTGGCAATACCGGCACATACACCACTGATGAGGTGATCATCCGGATCGCGGAAAAGCCTGCGGCGTTCGGTGTTGTACTCAAACGGATTTCCACCGGCAGATTTGGCATCGGTTTCGGCAGTTTCAAAATCCTGCACGCTGCCCATTTGCTCGGTAACTTCCTTAACATCTGCTTCCACAATAACTTGTTTGGCATCACGGGCAAGGATTTCGTTAAACATTTCGGCAATGCGGTTTTCAATGTCGGTGGTGATCTCCAGGCTATCGGCCGAAGTAGAAAAATGACGCTTTACATCCGTCATATAATTCTTCAATACTTCGTAGGCATCTTCTTCAATATGAAAAACCATGCCGTTTATATTTATGATAATTGTTTTGTTCATGATTATGGTGAGTTAGTAGGTTTTTCTATTTTCTGTCCCCGATAGCTGTTTGAACGGCAAATACCAGTTCCTGCCAGGTTTTGTCTAATTGTTCGAGCACTGCGCGGCCTTCTTCCGAGAGTACATAGTACTTTCGGGGAGGCCCGGAAATTGACTCGACCCAGTTGTAGGTGAGCAGTCCATTGTTTTTTAAACGGGTTAAAAGAGGATACAGAGTACCCTCAACTACAAGCAGTTGGGCTTTCTTAAGTTCAGCAATTATGTCTGATGCATATGTTTCGCCCTTAGCTATGATGGAGAGAATGCAATACTCCAGTATGCCTTTCCTCATTTGGGTTTGGGTGTTTTCGACGATCATAATACAAAGATATATGTTTTAGATTGTATTATGCAATACATAGTACTATAATTATTATTGTTTTAACTGAATCTTGGTTTTTTGAAAAAAAAATGACGTTTTAAAAGAAATTACTTGACTTTTTGATAACGTAACATTACTTTTATGATTAATTAACTATTAACTGATCTTATTATTAACGAAATGAAAAAACTTCTACTCGTAAGTTTGTGCTTACTTGTGTTGTCTATGACGCAAGTATTCGCACAAAACCGTACAGTTACTGGTACGGTTACGGCCAAAGACGACGGCCTACCCATTCCGGGAGTAACAGTAAAAATCAAAGGGACCACACAAGGTACCCAAACCAACGCAGCCGGTAAATACTCTCTCAGCGTTCCGGCAAATTCAACACTCGTTTTCTCTTTTATTGGTATGACTTCGCAGGAAGTTCCCAGTGGCAGCAGGAGTATTTTAAACGTAGTACTGGAATCATCAGCCAAAAGCCTTGGTGAGGTTCAGGTAACAGGTGCGTTGGGTGTTAAGCGCCAGGCAAAAGAGCTTGGTTATGCAGCCACAAACATTTCAAATAAGCAACTTACCGAAACCCGCCCTACCAACTTTACCAACGGTTTAACAGCTAAGGTTGCCGGTTTGGTTGTTAGTACTGTGAACAACGGTCTTAACCCCGATACCCGTTTCACCCTGCGTGGTAACCGTCACATTATCGGTAACAACTACGCGTTGGTTGTATTAAACGGTACACCGGTATCTCCAAACGAGGTTACTACCATTAACCCGGACGACATTGAAAGCGTTAACGTACTGAACGGTGCAGGTGCGGCGGCCCTTTACGGCTCTGAGGCATCAAACGGTGCATTGGTTATTACTACTAAACGCGGCAGCAGCAGCGGTCAGCCAACCATTAACTATTCAAATACTTACTTATTAGAGTCAGTTGCATACATGCCTGCTTTACAAAACAAGTTTGGTGGTTACGGTGGTGAAGGTGTTCCTTACCAGGATGCAGTAACCGGTTTTATCACAACTACCGTTCCTTACGAAAACCAATCATATGGCCCTGCTTATGATGGTCACATGCAAATGTTAGGTATCCCGCTGGAGGATGGCACTATTCAGTCATTCCCATACCAATCACCTAAAGGTCAAAGCTATGCCCGTCGTTTCTTTAATACCGGTCACAGCGATCAAAACAACATCTCATATTCATCAGGTGACGCGGCAAACTCATTTAACTTTACCGCTTTCCGTTTAGATCAGACAGGTATCGTTCCGAAAGACAAATACAACAAAACGCAGTTCCGGATCTCCGGTACCAAAACTGCCGGTATTTTTAAAGTTGATGCAACAGCGAGCTTTTCACAAGGCAATACCGATACTTATGGTAATTATGGCGATATCTTAAGTACCATATTTAATACACCAAGCTGGGTTCCGTTGCAGAACTATAAAGACCCAACTAAGCCATTTGCTGATCCAAGCACCTACTTTAACTCGTATGGTATTAACCCATACTGGAGTATCAATAACTCAAGGATTACCAAACGTACGGATGTGTTTAATGGTAGCTTTAACGGTATTATTACCCCAACCAAATGGTTTGACGGTACTTATCGTTTAAGCTACAACGGCGGTACTTACCAGGAACAAAACAGGCGTGCCGAAATTGATTACACACCTTATGCACTGAGCGACCCTACAAACGGTGGCAGCACTGTTGGCTCAAGCTATGGTGCGTTAATTAATCCGGGTACTGTAAGCAATGTAAAAGTATTTGGTGACGGTAGCATCCCAACCAACAATAACTTTGCAGGTCCGCAAGGCTACAACCGTTTACAACAAGACCTCCTGGCCAACTTCCACAAATCATTTTTCAATGATCAGCTAAAAGCAAACTTCTTGCTTGGTAACTCAATTTGGCAGGAATATGCTGATTACGTTCAGAACGGAACCAACAACTTACTGGTAAATAATTTTTATAACGTTAGCTATTTATTAGGTGTTCCAAGTGCAACACAAGGCACATTCAAAATTCGCCAGGTGGCTTATTTTGGTGACTTGTCATTAGGCTGGAAAGACTATGCGTTCATCGAAGGTACTTTACGTAACGACCATGATTCAAGGCTATCAGGAGCTAACCGCTCAATCTGGTATCCATCAGTAAAGGGTTCATTCGTATTTACGTCGGCCTTTGATGCTTTGAAAAACAATAAGATCATCAGCTATGGTAAATTAAGGGGTGGTTACAGCCGTGTAGGTGATGTGAACGTAGGCCCGTACAGTTTATTGAATACCTTCACTTCAACATCTGGTTTCCCATACGGTAATACAGGTGCATTAAGCCAAAGCCCAACCCTTAACAACAAAAACCTGAAACCAGAGTTAACTTCTGAGGTTGAGGTTGGTGCTGATTTAGGTTTCATTGATGGCCGCATCAATTTAAGCGCAACTTATTATAATACACATACCAAAAATCAAACTTTGCCAATTTCGGTGTCTCCAACCACTGGTTACACAAGCACCGTACTTAACATTGGTGAAACACAAAATACCGGTTACGAGTTTAAGTTAGATGTAACTCCATTACAAAAAACACAAACAGGTGTTGGTGTTACATTAGGCGGTAACTTTGCTATCCAAAATTCAAAAGTATTATCGTTATTCGGCGAAACCAAACAGCTTTCATTAGGTGGTTACACCATTGCTAACACCCGCGCAGTTGTTGGCCAGCCATATAGCGTATTGTATGTTACTGATATCAACCGCGATCCGCAGGGCCGTGCTATTGTTGATCCTGTTACCGGTTATCCATCAGCTAACCCTAACCTGGTTAATGCAGGTCAAACTACTCCTAAATACGTGTTAGGTTTAACTCAAACAGTAAGCTACAAATTCATCACTTTGTCTGTAACTGAAGAGTACCGTTCTGGTAACGTGATCTTCAGCCAAAGCTTGCAATCAGCAACTGCTGCCGGTGTTTCTCAGTTCTCTGTATCTTCAGACCGTCAGCGTTTTATTTTCCCGAACTCTGTTATCAACACAGGAACCGCTGCTAACCCGGTTTATACGCCAAACACTACTGTAAGTGTTCAGGACGGAGCTTTAGGTTTCTGGGATAATGGTGCATTCTATCAGTCAGGATCTACCTATGTAACCAGCGGTGCATTCTGGAAATTGCGTGAAGCTAACTTGTCATTCGATCTTTCAAAATGGATCAAAAAGACAGGCTTTATCAAACGTGCCAACTTTGCTTTAATTGGTCGTAACTTGTTTATGTGGAGGCCTAAAACCAATAACTGGGTTGACCCAGAGTTTGCTAACAGTGCTACTAACGGTGATATTGGCGTTAACAGCACCCAGCAAATGCCGGCAAGCCGTATTTATGGTGCTAACTTAACACTGACATTTTAATTAATTTAACAATGAAAAAGTATTTATCTATCATATTTGCAACGCTTGCTTTAGCGGGAAGCGGGTGCAAAAAGGACTACCTGGAGTTGTCGACCAACCCCAACCAACCGGTAACAACAACGCCTAAGCTGGCTTTAACCGGTGCTTTAAAAATAACAGCGGATATCACCAATAACGTTGGCCCGGGCGGGCTCGGCACTTATGTTAATTACGCCTGCTGGATGGGGTACCTGAGCTGGAGCACAAGCTACCAACCGAATATCGCCTTGCTTTCATATCAGATAACATCAGCCAGTTATGATTATTGGACACCACTGTATCTGAACATTGCAAACTATAACGCAATGAAGGCTTCAACTACCAATCCTTACTATCAATCTATTGCTGAAATTATGATCGCATTTGATTATGAGGCTTTGGTTGATAACTATAACAATGTACCATATACCCAGGCTTTACAGGGAACTCAAAACCTGAACCCTAAATATGACAAAGGCTCGGATATATATGATGATCTGTTAAAACGTGTAGATGCAGCTATTGCAGCGATCCAGACTGCTCAAAAAGCCGCTGTACCTCCTGCAGCTCCAGGTACGGAAGATATCATGTACAAAGGTGATATGACCAAATGGTTAAAATTTGCCAATACACTTAAATTACGTATTGCATTACGCCAAAGTAATATAACATCAAAAACAAGTGCACTTAAGGCGGCTGTAGCGGCAACTCAAAGCATTGGTTATATTGATGCTACTACTCCGGGTACTGTAAACCCTGGCTACCTGAACAGTGATGCTACCGGTGGTCAGCAAAGCCCGCTTTGGAGAAACTATGGTACTACACAAAACGGCGGCGCGCAAGCCAATAAAAACCAATACCAGGCCAATAGCTATGGCGCTACAGTGCTTACCTCTAATAGTGATGTTCGTGGTTTTGCAGTTTACACCACTACTAACGGAGCAATCAGTGCAACGGCATTGGGAGTAACTCAACCTCCTGCCGTGGCACCAAGTAAAGTAGGTAGCGGCTTATTGAAATCAGCAACTATGGATGCTGTGATCATGTCGGCTTCTGAAGGTTTATTTTTACAGGCCGAAGGCGTTAAAAGTGGTTACATTACAACCGGTGGTTTAAGTGCAGCTAATTTATATAATGCAGGTATCTCTGCATCATATGCTGATCTTGGCTTAACTACAGCGCAGGCAAACACCTATATTGCTGCCAACCCATATCCGGCTGCCGGCACTGATGCACAACAGGAACAGGCTATTATTACCGAAAAATGGAAAGCACTTGCTATTTACGGCGCGTTTGAGGCTTTCAACGAGTTTCGCCGTACGGGTTACCCTAACAATATCCCGCTTTCAGTTTATCCTGGCGCTAATCCACCAAATCAGGTAACACGTATCCCTTACCCTTCGGTTGAGTATCAAACAAACGCGGCAAATGTAGCCGGCGAAGGCACTATATCGGTATTTACCTCTAAAATATTTTGGGCTAAATAACATTTAAAACGAAAAGAAATGAAAACGAGATTATATATAAAATTAGCTTTAGCCGCGATGGTTACCATGACGGGTTTTAGCTCTTGTTTAAAGGACGATAAGCATTACGTTGATTTTGCGGGTGCTGCTCCTTTGGTAGAAATACCTTCAGTAGCCAATGTTGGCGGGTCCGGCGGTTTATTCCAGCCTATAGTTGTTGATAATGCGCCGTCAATTCCGGTAAATTTAGCAATAAACCTGGCTGCTCCACATACTCTTTCAACTGCATTAACTGTCAAGCTTTCGGTAGATGAGGCGGCTCTTGCTTCATATAATAGCACGCACGATAATAAATATTTATTATTGCCAGCAAGCGATTATACCAGTTCATTAAGCGTTACGATACCAGCTGGTCAAAACTTAGTAAATTTGGTGATCAATGTTAAGTCAAGTTCGATTGACCCAGCAATTACTAATTATGTTTTGCCTTTAACCATTACTGATGGCGGAGGACAAAAAATTAGTAACTATAAGACAGTTTTATTAAACATCCAAGCAAAAAACATATACGATGGAAGATACACTGTAACTGGCACAATGGTTGACAACGTTGTTACTACAATTACCGGTAATTATCCTCGTACTGTCGATTTGATAACTCAGGGAGGAAACTCGGTTGCGTACAATGATAACGGAAGCTACGCACATTCTATTTTAAATGGTAGCACTGTAAGTTCATATGGATCCTTTGCTCCTGTTTTCAATTTTGATCTTGCTACTAACAAAATCACATCAGTGGTTAATTATTATGGCCAGCCTGCAGGTAATGGTCGGTCTGCGAGATTAGATATTACTGGGATTAATGCTCTTTCGGGTACGCCAGGAAAGGAAGGTTCTGTTATCAAGGTTAAATATGTATTGGTTGCCAGTGGTGCCGATAGAACATTCTTTGATGAGACCCTTACTTGGAAAAGCTCGAGGCCATAACATTTAATAGAATAAGGAAAAGCCACCTCCCTTTTTGGGAGGTGGCTTTTTTATTTCAATAATGGATGTTTGTTAATTGATTTTAAAAAATTATGAATATGTTACAAAACGAGCCGGGAATTTAGCTTGAAATTCTCTACCTTTTCCGTCTTATAATTTAAACCTTATATTGAAATACATGAAAAAGATACTTTTTTTCACCCTTATCACAATTAGTAAATTAAGCCTTGCACAAACTATTGCCGTTAACGGCACAGTGACAGACACCAAAGGAAAACCGGTTCCATTTGCCTTTGTAAGCGATTCTCAGCATCCTTACGCAACCTATTCAGATCCTAATGGCACATTCAGCCTTCAGGCCGATCCTGCTTCAAAATTGATTATAACAGCCAATTTTCATAACGAGGTAAAAGTTAACCTCAATAACCAAACAAACATTAAAGTTGTCATGACCGGCGATTCGGTAAGCAATAATGCCCCTGCCGAAACAAGCAATGTTAACTTTTTTAAGATGGATGATAACATTGTAGACCATAACGTATCTATCAACAGGATTGGTACCGGGCAGGAAGGTTTGCATGGCAGTCGTTTTTTATTTAACGACTGGGTTCACGGCTTTGGAATAACTCCGAAAGATTCGCTCAAGCAAAGTGATGTATACCTTTTTAATTACGACAAGGTAGCCGGAAATTTAATATTTACCCGTACTAAAAAAACGGCCATGATTGTTGTAAAAGAAGAAATAAAGGGTTTTACGCTGTTTGATGAAAATGCACAACCCTATGTTTTTGAAGATGTGCCGGCCATCAACCCTAAAAAGTATGTGCAGGTTTTATCATCGGGCAGTAAATACAAAATTTATAAAGACCTTGGTACCACGTTTATAAAAGCCAGTTTTTCAACCAATGGTATTACATCAAGCGGCAACAACTACGATGAATATAAAGATGAAGCTGTTTATTATATAGTAAAAGCCGGGGCACAACCACAAAAGGTAGAACTAAAAAGCAAAGCTATAAAAGCTGCTTTTCCGGCAGACGCTGACAAGGTAAAGAAATTCTTCTCAGATAATGAAAGTGATGTTGATGAAAATTACCTGAAAGCGTTAGGGGATTATTTGAATCAGTAAAAAAATAAAGAACGGCGCACACTTAATGGAGTCGCCGTTCCTTGTGTATTTATATAATAAATTAATATTGACCAAATCGAAAAAGATTGATATTTGATTTATTATTCTATATCTACGGTTTCATCAAACTGGAATGTACTACCGTCTGAACGAGTTATTGTTCCAACAAAATGGAAGATTGACAGATGTGGGCCGCTGGTTGTATATGTGCCCGATACTTTTGTATTTGGTTTATCCGTATAATAAATGTACCCATGTCCGCAATACAACAAATAGCCTATAGACGAATTCGCTGGGTCGGGAATAGAAACATAATTCATAAGGTCAGCAGGCTTAGGGACTGCAGGAGGTGGGTAATTAACGGTAGCTATAGCCCAGTGCGAGCCAGTTGTTACTCTAATAAGTTTAGCCGATGTCGTTATTATTCCGGGCCCGGTAGAATAGTCCTGTTTGATATAATTTTCTAATAAAGGAGGACTTATATTAACTTGGCTTGAAGTTTGGGTGCCAAAAACTGTCAGGAATTTATTGAAATCACTATCATAATTTGCTGCATCGCTTTGATAGGCAGCTGAATTAAATTGAGAGGGTACTCCCACATTAATGACGAAGGAGTTATCAGAATATGTCAGCCATGCGTTATAGCCGGGAGCTATACTTACATTTTGAACGATTGTAGGCACGCCATTCTTCAAATCCGGATACAACATATAGTTCCATGAGGGGGCTCCTGTTACAATTATTTTTACCAACCCAAACATAGCAGCGTAAGTGTCATAGTTTTCGCCCGGATTACGTGGTTGTAATAATAGATCCACATAATAGTAGTTTTGCGGAGCCGCTGCAACCCTCAATTTGTCTTTACTACCTACCGATGTTTGATTTACAGGTTTAAAAGCATCCTTTTGGCATGAGCTAAAACCCGCCATTAACAGCAGCATGCCCCATAATAATTGTTTTTTCATATTGATTTGTGATATATTTTTTATAAATATCACAAATCAATATGTTTCGTGCCAATAGGTGTTTTAACGGTATTTTATAAATATTTTAATTGATAGTATTGAAAGGGGTTGCCTTAATGTTAAATTGATGTGTTATTTTTTATCTATGCTATATTTCCCAGGGCCAATAAATATTAAGCCGGCAAACACAATCGCATCTTCAATGGCATGAGCAGCATCGCCCAGGCCGCCGCCTGTACGCAGGTGCATTAGCGCCGCAACTACAAGGGTGATAAAAATTAAGATGCAAGCCGGCCTGAATGCCAGGCCGATGATAAGCAGAAAGCCGCCGAAAAATTCGGTTACCGCGGCTAATAAGCCCCAAGCCACCGGCCAGAAATGAATGCCAACATATTTCATTGATTCGCCAATGTCTTTCCAGTTTTCGGTGCCGCCCATAAGTTTAGGATAGCCATGATAAATGAACATCATGCCAAGCCCGATACGGATGATCAGCAGTCCGAAGTTTTTGTAATTGCCTAAATTGCCTAAAAGTGCCATTGCAGATATTTTGTGATGTGAGGGGCTTAAGGTAATAAAAATGTCGGAGTAGAACGGGATAGATTAAGGGCATTTTTGAATTAGAGGGACTTGTAATTGATCAACGTAAGTAAGTAATCGAAAGTATGCGCACGATTAAGCGTCTGCGCTTGATCGTTTGTTCTAATGGAGCGTCCACGCTCCCGTATTACGTTATGAATGTAAGCGTGAATGCTTATTTTGGTTATAGTTCAAGCGAAAGACGCTTGACCTTGCATTATAGCTTTGGCCTATAATATTTACAAAAAGGGGGGTTAACACTTTTTTCGCATAAAAATCACTTAATTTATTGATTATCAGGAATATGTGCAAATGTTAACCCGAAATTCTGTTAACCCTGTTAACCCCCCTCGTTAGTAAAGTCAATCCAACCCAAAACTATATATCGCTTAACTATCTGAATAAGTCAACGCTTGCAACCTACCGGCAATTAATCGAATCTTAAATTGATTCAATTCGTGTAATTCGATTAATACGTAAAAATTAGTGTGAAAATTTTTCATTTATTGTTTTTCAATCTACGTCTGGTTAAAAGCAATCTCTCCCGGTAATGGCTTTCAGCATCTCTCATATTTAAACTATTGTGCTTATATTACTTTCTCCAAACAACCCGTATGAAAGCAAGCCTTATTTTATCATTATGTATATGTACGCTACAGGCTATGGCGCAAAAAAGCGCTTTACGCTCACAAGTAAGTTCAAAAGCCGATGCCCTGCAGGATCAGGTAATAACCTGGCGCCGTGATTTTCATGAACATCCCGAATTAGGTAACCATGAGGTGCGCACGTCGGCCATTATTGCTAAGCATTTACAATCATTAGGTATTGAGGTAACAACGGGCATAGCTACAACAGGTGTGGTGGGGATATTGAAGGGCGGGCATCCCGGCCCGGTTGTAGCGCTGCGTGCAGATATGGACGGTTTGCCGGTTATTGAACGTACACCTGTACCCTTTGCATCCAAAGTAAAAACTAATTATAACGGGCAGGAAGTTGGCGTGATGCATGCCTGCGGGCATGATTCGCACATGGCTATACTGATGGCCGTTGCACAAGTGCTTTCGTCAATAAAGGCAGATTTGCACGGCACCGTGAAATTTATTTTTCAGCCTGCCGAAGAAGGTGTTGAGCCCGGACAAAAAGGCGGAGCCGAGGAAATGGTTAAAGAAGGGGTGCTGGAAAATCCTAAAGTCGACGTGGTTTTTGGGCTGCACATCAACTCGCAAACTGAGGTTGGGAAAATCACTTACAGGCCAGGCGGCACAATGGCCGGGGTTAATGACATGCAGATCATTGTAAAAGGCAGATCGGCACACGGGGCCTATCCCTGGTCGAGCGTTGACCCGATTGTCACATCCGCACAGATCATCAATGCTCTGCAAACCATAGTTAGTCGCAATATCAATGTAACCGAAAACCCGGCGGTAGTTACCGTTGGCGCCATAAAAGGAGGAAACCGTTCAAACATCATCCCCGAATCGGTTGAAATGCTGGGCACGCTTCGCTCCTTTACCCCTGCCGACGAAAAAATGTTGACTACCAGGGTAACCGAAATTGCCACCAAAACGGCTGAAGCGCAGGGAGCTACTGCCACAGTAAAAATACCTTACAGTAACCACTACCCTGTAACTTATAACGATCCTGAACTCACGCAAAAAATGCTGCCAAGCCTTCAGCAAACTGCTGGTGCAGCCAATGTGTTATTGCGTCCGCCGGTAACAGGTGCCGAAGACTTTAGTTTTTACCAGGAGAAGGTACCGGGTTTGTTTGTATTTTTGGGCGGCATGCCAAAAGGTGGCGATCCGCTAAAAGCGCCATCGCACCATACGCCCGATTTTTATATCGATGAAAGCGGGTTTAGTTTAGGCGTGAAAGCTTTATGCAACTTGACCATTGACTATATGAATGCCAAAACAAAATAGGCCCAACGTTTGATCTTCTTAAACAATAACAATCAAAAAGTATTTTTACACAAGCTTATTCGTATATTGAACGGCCTTAAGCATAAAGTGCAAAATTGTTAAGATCATGAAAAAGCATTTATTACCCCTTTTATGCCTGTGCATGTTTATGAGCAGTTTATCTGTTATGGCAACTTCGGCAAAAAGAGTGCTGCCTGCCGATACCGTAGCCAAATTAAAACCCGAGGTGCGTCAGGTTATAGAAACAGTAATAAAAGCTTCGGGCACCTTTAATATAGAGGCAGTTTCCGAACTGTATGCACCCAATGCCGTTGTGGCCGATGAACAACCTCCCTTTTCATGGAATGGGCAACTGGCCGGTGTGCAATGGATAAATTCGGTACAAAAGGCCGTTAAAGATTTTAAAATTAGGGATTTCAAGGTCGATCTGCAGCGCATCAAAACTTTTCAGCAAACCGAAGAGATAGTTTACCTTATAGCCCCTGTTGAGTATACCGGCCTTGTAAACGGCGAACATTTTGAAGAACAGGGCGCTTTTTCATTTGTGTTAAGAATAGTGAGTGGTAAATGGCTCATCAAAAGCCAGGCCTGGGTGCCGCGTAATGGCTTATAAACACGCACAAATGCCGCACCTTTAGGTCTATTAAATACATATAAGCCAAAAGTGAAGTTAGTATGTTAGCTTTAGCTTTCCACTTTTGGCGTTCAGCTTTAAGCTTTCAAAATAGTAATCGCAATGCCATAAAAGCCGGGATGTAAAGCCCGCCTGCAACCCGATGCTTATTTTTGTGTTCAGAATATATATGAGCACAAATAAGATCAAATTGAGCGTGCTCGACCAGTCGCCGATAAGAAAAGGCGCTACTGCCGAGCAGGCCATACAAGAAACCATACAGCTGGCAAAATATACCGATACCCTGGGCTATACCCGCTTCTGGATTTCGGAGCATCATAATATGGGTATTATAGCAGGCTCAACGCCTGAGGTACTGCTGGCCCACCTGGCAGGTGAAACTAAAAATATGCGCATGGGGTCGGGAGGCATAATGATGCCCAATCACAGCACCCTTAAAGTTGCCGAAAATTTCAGGATGCTTGAGGCGCTGTTCCCCGGCCGGATCGATTTGGGCATGGGCCGTGCTCCGGGTACCGACAGGATCACCGCGGCCGCGCTTAACCCCTCAAACCAGTTTAAGGAGCAAGACTTTGTTGAACAACTGGCCGATCTGCGAAACTACTTTCATGATACCTACGAGCCGGGAACCATACAGGCGCGCATCAGGGCTATTCCTCAAGTGAAAACAGTGCCCAACATGTGGCTGCTAAGCTCAAGCGGGCAAAGTGGTTTATTTGCGGCACATTTTGGTATGGGCTTTTCATTTGCTCATTTCATTAACCCTAATGGTGGGCCCGAAAGTGTTAAGAT
The DNA here is from genome assembly GCF_059690695.1 of Mucilaginibacter sp. A5337. Lineage (NCBI taxonomy): Bacteria > Pseudomonadati > Bacteroidota > Sphingobacteriia > Sphingobacteriales > Sphingobacteriaceae > Mucilaginibacter > Mucilaginibacter sp. A5337. The sequence continues at coordinate 64,982 of NZ_JCAWEC010000012.1, forward strand.
GTACCGGGACCGATTTCAGCCATCTGACGATCTGCAACAGCCACAGGCCAATGTAGCGGTGTTTATCTTCTGTTCGGAGGACGAAGAAAAAGTAAGGCAGCACCAGGCCGTGATGGACCATCGCTTTTTACAGTTTGAAAAAGGCGGGCCTATAGTTCCGCTAAGTTACGATGATGTGAAGGATGCGGAATATACACCGGCCGAGCAGGAACGCATTCGCTATAACCGTTACCGCGTAATTGCCGGCTCACCTACCGAGCTAAAGCTCAAATTAAGCTGGCTTGCCAATGATTATGAAGTGGATGAAATTATGGCTGTTACCATTACCGAAAATTTTGAAGACCGGCTGGAATCGTACCGATTGTTGGCCCAACAGTTTGAGCTATTATAATCCCGGTAAAATAACTTTTTTAATTAAATGCCGTTTCTATACCAGGAACGGCATTTTTTATGGCTGCCACTATCATTATTCACATATTAAAAACTTTATAAGGCTTTAAATTGTATCTTTGGAAAGATTATAAATAAGTCTATTTTCTACAATTCAATGGTTATTATCATATTCTTCATAGCGCACTGGTTTCTGTCGCTATTTTTTCAAACGTTCTTCCTGCACAGGTACGCATCTCACAAAATGTTCACAACCAATAAGTTTTATGAAGGGACTTTTTACCTGCTTACGTACATTTGCCAGGGATCATCGTTCCTGAACCCAAGGGCTTACGCCATTATGCACCGTGAACATCATGCATATAGCGATACTGAAAAAGACCCGCATTCGCCTCACTTTTTTAAGGATGTTTTCCAGATGATGGTATATACGGCTAAAAGCTATAGCCTGCATGTAAGGAAGCTGAAGGAACCGGAAGAGCGTTTTAAGGGGAATATTCCCGAATGGCGCTTTGTTGACTTTATAGGTTCATCAATTGTGTCGCGTATCTCTTTCGGTGTTTTGTATGTTTTGTTTTATGTAGAGTTTGCTACGGCATGGTGGATGTACCTGCTAATCCCTATTCACTTTTTAATGGGCCCTATTCACGGTGCTATTGTTAACTGGTGCGGCCATAAATACGGTTATCAAAATTTTGATAACGGCGATAAATCAAAGAACACTACACCATTTGATTTCCTGATGCTTGGCGAACTGTTTCAAAACAATCATCACAAACATCCTAATAAAGCTAACTTTGGAGCTAAATGGTTTGAGATAGACCCGGTTTACCCTGTCATGAAGCTCATGCACTGGATGCGGATCATTAAACTGCGTAAAGCTTATCTTTAATCGCGCAGCGATTAGGTTAAAGGCGAAAGGTCAAAGGCAAAAGGTTTTCTTTTTTGCTTTTGACCTTTTTTCTTTTAGGTGAAAGGTCAAAGGCGAACGGTTTTCTTTTATAAGCATACAGCTTTTTGCAATACCTAAAATAAACCTTTCACCTTTTGCCTTTATCCTTTCCCCTGCCTTGCATCCTTTCAGCTTTCGCCCTCTTCTCAACCTTTCGCCTTTGACCTTTCCTCCTTTAACCTTTTCCCGTATCTTTGCCGCTCATAAATACATAAATCCATGAGTGTTTCCTTATTAGCTCAAAATTTACATGGCTCGGAGATCATCAAGATTGCGGGCGAGATCAACGAATTAAAACGACAAGGCCAGAATATCGCCAACCTTACCATCGGCGATTTTGACTCTAATATTTATCCTATCCCTGCCCCTTTAAAGGATAAGATCATTGATGCTTATAATCATAATCAAACCAACTATCCTGCTGCCGATGGTATGCTTGATCTGCGCCAGAGTGTAAGCGGGTTCTTAAAAAGAAGCTTGGGGCTTGAGTATGCACCCAACCAGATCCTGATTTCAGGAGGTTCGCGCCCGCTCATCTATTCTATATTTTTAGCAGTAGTTAACCCTGGCGAGAAAGTGGTTTTCCCTGCACCATCATGGAACAATAACCATTACAGCGATTTGCTGAATGCTGATGCGGTGATCATTCCTACAGCTCCCGAAAATAACTTTATGCCTACGGCAGATGATATCCGACCGCATTTAAAAGGAGCGGCTTTACTGGCGCTGTGTTCGCCTTTAAATCCTACCGGTACTATGTTCAGCAAAAAAAATCTGGAAGAGATCTGCGACCTTGTAATAGCCGAAAACAAGAGCCGTGCGGCAGGTGAGAAACCATTGTATTTATTATACGATCAAATCTACTCGCAATTAACTTTTGGCGAGCATAAGCATTACGATCCGGTAACGCTTCGCCCTGAATTAAAAGATTACACCATTTTTGTTGATGGAGGTTCAAAATGCTTTGCCGCAACCGGAGTACGTGTAGGCTGGGGTTTCGGCCCTGAATTGGTTATCGAAAATATGAAAGCCATTGTAGGCCACATGGGTGCCTGGTCGCCAAAGCCTGAACAGATGGCTATGGCCAAATTTTTAACTGATGAAGCTGATGTAAACAGTTATCTTGATGACTTAAAGGGAAAGATCCAGGCAAGCCTTACTGCCCTGCATGAAGGTTTCCAGGAGATGAAAGCCAGCGGTTTAAATGTAGATTCGATTGAACCTATGGGTGCTATCTACCTTACCCTGAAGATAGATTACAGCGGGAAAACCACTCCCGATGGCCAAGTGCTGAAAGATTCGGCAGATATTAATTTTTATTTGATTAAAGAGGCCGGGGCTGCTTTTGTTCCGTTTTCGGCCTTCGGTACGGGCGATGACGTGAACTGGTTCCGTGCATCAGTAGGTGCAACCCCGCTTAGCGAGATAGAAGCTTTGATACCGAGGGTAAAAGCGGCGCTGGGTAAGCTGAAGTAAGCCCCCTCTAAATCTCCCCCTAAAGGGTGAGACTTTAAAAATTGGATGTTGTTAGAAATAAAAAAAGCGATGAGTGTAGCATTACTCGTCGCTTTTTCTTTTAAAGCCCTCTCCCTTTAGGGGAGGGTTTGGGAGGGGCTTACCCCAATATCTCCTTAATATCCTCCGCTGTAAGCGATTTGATAAAGCTCTCTTCGGTAGTAATCAATGCACGTGACAGGCTCAGCTTACGTTGCTGCAGGGCCAGGATCTTTTCTTCAACCGAATCTTTGGTGATGAATTTATAGATGAATACGTTTTTGGTTTGACCGATGCGGTGCGTACGGTCAATGGCCTGTTGTTCAACGGCAGGGTTCCACCATGGATCGAGGATAAACACATAGTCGGCTTCAGTAAGGTTTAGCCCTACGCCGCCGGCTTTTATCGAGATGAGGAATACACGTGTTTTCTCATCCTCCTGAAACTGCTTCACCACATCGCCGCGGTTTTGGGTAGCCCCATCAAGATATACGTATGGAATACCCACCCGATCAAAATGATCGCGGTAAATACTGAGCTGTTTTACAAACTGTGAAAATATCAGCACCTTATGACCACCATCAAGTACGTTATTCAACGTATGAACCACATCCTCAAACTTGCCGCTATCGCCTTCGTAATCTTTATCAATCATGATAGGGTGATTGGCAATTTGCCTTAGCTTGATGAGGCCCTGTAAAACCTGGATCTGTGTTTTAGCAAAAGTACCGTCTTCCAGGCTTTTCAACAGTTCATTGCGGTATTCAGATTTGATCTCTTCATAAACCGATGATTGTTCTTCGGTCATCTGCGAGTAGAAAAGGTTTTCCGTTTTAGGCGGAAGCTCTGTTGCTACCTGCTCCTTGGTGCGACGCAAAACAAAAGGCTTAATGAGGGCTTGTAGCTTGCGTGCCTTGTCTTCGTCTTTTTTCTTTTCTATCGGCGTTACAAATTCGTTTTGGAAAAATTGTTGCGCGCCCAGCAAACCCGGGTTGATGAACGACATCTGCGTCCAAAGGTCGTTAACCGAGTTTTCAACCGGCGTGCCGCTCAGGATCAGCTTAAAGCGCGATTTAAGCTGCTTAACGGCCTGATATGATTTTGACGACGGATTTTTGATGTTCTGGCTTTCATCAAGGATCACGTAATCAAAAAAGAAACCTTTAAACATTTCAATGTCAATGCGACTGATACCATAAGTGGTGATTACTACATCGTAATTGGCAAAAACATCAGCACTGCGGTAGCGCATGGTGCCGGTATGTACCATCAGCCTTAATTGCGGTGCAAATTTGCGTGCCTCATTAAGCCAGTTATATATCAGCGAGGTTGGCATGATCACCAGCGAAGTGGCTTTGCCACCTGCGTTTTCAATATCTTCCTTGTGTTTTTGCAGCAATGATAAAGTCTGAATGGTTTTACCCAGGCCCATATCATCGGCAAGACAGCCGCCAAAATGATATTGCTTTAAAAAATGGAACCAGTTATAGCCCGCTTTTTGGTACGGCCTCAAATGACCTTCAAAATTAACAGGCATCGGTGCATCCTCCAGCTCGTCAAAATTGGTAAGCTTTTGCAGTTTTCGGGTCATGGTAACACTGGCCATTTCGCCTTCGGCCAGATCGGTAACCAGGCCTATATGATGGCGTCGCAGTTTAAGGTCGTTGCTGCCCTCGGTAAAATGCAGCAGGTTACCGTATTGTGAAAACCACTGTTCGGGAATTACCGCAATTTCGCCTGATGGCAGGGTAAACTCCTTTTTGTGATTGAGAATATGATTTTTTAGTTGAATAAAGGGGATACGGTACGGTCCGAAGCTCACCATGGCGTTAATATCAAACCAATCGTTATTTTCGGTTACTACCAGTTCAATTTTACTGCTGCCAAAAACGTAGCGTTTTTGGCCTTCCGGCTGCTCCAGTTCAAAGTCCTGCTCAATAAGCTGGTCGTGATGCTGGTTAAGCCATTCAAAAACCGAGAATGAATGGTCGGCATCATCGTCGCGACCGGCAACCTCAAGGTTTTGAAATAGTGATGAAGCCACCTTAAGGCCCATTTGTTCTAACTGGTGCATTTTGCCTTTTTCCCAGGTAGTTGAGCGTTTTATGCGATGGAACAGGTAATCATCACCCGTTTTCTCCATCCTTACAGAGATATGCCTGCCATCGCCATAAGGAAATACATAGCCTGCATACTTAAAGGAAAGTTGCAGCTGCGAAGTGCCCCCTTCAATATAAATAGGTTTAAGTACCGGGCGGGCATCATATTTTTCGGTATTGATGGTAAATCCTTCGGCATAAACGTTATGCTTTTCGATGAGCGGGGCCACAAATTTTTCAAAGTATGATTGCTCCGACGATTTAGGGATAGCAATGAAACGCTTGTTCAGGAATGGCTGCAGTTTTTTACCCTCAATCTCCTTGTCAAAATAATAAAGGGTATCGTCAAGCAGCATCCAGGCCGGGTGGTTGCAAATGATCTCAGCATTTTTAAACATGAACTCAATGCGCATGCCCTGGTATTTGATGGTAGGGAAATATCTGATCTCTTCCTCATTGCGCCTGAAGTGAAATAATACCGATGCGGCCTCGGTAGCCAGTTGAAGTTTGCGCTCGCCGGGGTACCCTTCCTTGCTCATTTGGTATACCTGCTTGCCGCAAAGCAATGATAATGCTTCAGCAATACGTTTCTCCAGTTTGGGGCGGATCATATCAAACATCTGCTCGTTGAAGATCTTGGAGAAAAACTCAAATGGGCGGATTGGTTTTTTATAATACCTTTTGATCACGTTGCCCTGCTCCATTTCCTCCAGCAGTTTGATGAGCCGGATATCGGTATCGTCCAGAAACTCGCAAAATTCTTTGGCGGTATTGGAAAATAAACGCTGGTGGGTTAATGAAAATTCACCGTTAGGGTTAAGTTGAACAATGTGAGGCTCAATAACATACGACAGGTAGTCATGCCTGGCAATGGCATAAATAATTTGGCATGGTTTGGAACTGTCGACGCGTAACATGTGCTTCAGGGTAAAAAATTATTTGAAGCTACATCAAGAAAAAATTCAAACGTAAATAGAATTTACTGTAATTGAAAGAGTTTTATATTAAAAAATTGTTAACGGGCTGAAATTGACACGGTTTTGATAACATTAAGTGTTTTTTGCCGGATAGTTGTGGGAGAATAAACGGAAAAGATGGCACAAAGCGATGTTATAAGTTGAGAACTGTTTTGTTCCTACTTATGACATAAAAATCGTGGTCATGTTGAACTTGTTTCAACACCTCACTTGCTAAGCAATCACGCTGAGCAAATCGGCTAATTGTCTTGTGGGGTGCTAAAACAAGTTCGGCATGACGTGATGCGGATGTTATTTAACGTCCCCTCAGGGTCTCTCGTAGATTTAAGTTAACCCACAAAATCTAAATATGCATAAGTACTGGCTGGAAAGCAAGTTTACGATTACGAGACTCCGCTGGAGTCCAATATCTCTTTAAATTTTGTCTATAAACACGTGGCCTCTCTGAGGCCGCTTGGGGCCGGTCATATTCATTATGTTATAAATATCACCGGCCCCATCGGGGCCACGTGTTTATAGTGCAAAAAGAACACATTTTTTGGCTCCGTAGGTGCCTCCTATTAAAATTGTAGGTTGGTGAATTTTGTGGGTAAACTTAAACTCTCTCGTAGAGGAACCTTATGGCTTCGCCAGGCAGGTCCCTGTTTGTCTTTTACTTCTGCTTGCTCAATAAGTTAATAAACAACCTGTAAGCTCCCGGTACGCCGGCAGGTAATTCCCTGAAAAAGGCGAGAGAAGTATATATAAACCGGCCTTTGCCATAATCGCCAACAATTAATGAGCCGTTAAGGGGCTCTTCTCCTTTATCGTGCATTTGCAGAATGGTTTTATACTGCGGATCGATGTTGCTTACAAAATACAACCCACGCTCCTGGATCCAGCCGCTGAAATCATCATTGGTTATTTTGTTGGGATAGTTTAATACCGGGTTTTGAGGATCTAAAACAGTTACCTCGGCGTTTTCATCGGTAACCCTCCTGTTCACTACCGTGAAAGGATACGGGCCTATCTGTTTTACAACAATACCATTGTTGTTATTGTATTGAACTACCAGGTTCCCGCCATTCTTTACATAAGTCATTAGTTTTGCCTGTTGGTAAGCAAGGCGCTCGTTCACGTTGTAAGCACGTACCCCGGTTACTATGGCATCATAGCCTGAAAGATCGCCGTTCATCACCTCGTTTTCGCTTAGCAAGTGAACATCATAGCCCACCTGGCGCAAAGCCTCGGGCATTTGGTCGCCGGCACCGGCAATGTAGCCTATTTTTCTGCCGTTATGTTTAAGATCGAGGTAAACAAGCTTGGTTTGCGCGGGCGGAAATAAGGTAATAGCCGGTACGTGATCATACCTGATACGGCGAAGGCTGAGTGAAAATGGCTTTCCATTGGCGTTAACTACTGCTTCCAGTTCAGATACTTTTGTTTTGTTATCGGTTGGTGTAACCGTAAAAGCTACCGACCATTCGTCGTTTTTATCCTTATCGGTAAAATCTATCTTTTCGGGGCTTATTTTCCAGCCGGCAATAGGTTTAAGGCTGATGGTGCCGCTTGCCTTGGTAAAACTTTTCAGGTTTATCAATACCGTTTGTGCCTGCTGCGTGCTGAAAATATAATCCTGGTTATCAATATTTGCCGTTACGGGCGGTGTTATTTCAATGGGCTGATAAACCTCGCCCCTAACCGGGTCTGCGTACTTGTAGATAATTCGGCGGTCGATATTGACAGGTTTACCCTCAATAATGAACTCGAAAGTGACTTTAGGCAGATGGGGGTTTTCTGGATTACCCGCCAATGTGTTATCGTCCAGTGTATAAATACCAATGGGATGCGGCGCGGCCAGCCAGTAAGGCTGCGTTAGCATGGAAGCTGCAGCTGTGGTTTCAAAAGTTTGCAGTTGATTAAACGGGATCTCCTTACTTTGCAGGGCCAATGAGCTGTCGTTGGCATCAATGCCGTTTATTTTAACACGATAGTTGAACCTGTTAATTACCTGTGCCTGTAGTTTCATTTGATCGCCTACCGCATAGGTGGGTTCTGTTGCATAAGCCTCAAACCATAAGCCTGCACAGGCCGTGATCACGTTATTTAGCTCTTTAGTCTTCTGCTCGCGCCAGTATGTATCCGGCACTTTCTCCACTTTGGTCAGCAATTGTACCAATGCAGGCACTGACTTTTCAGGAGCTTCGCTGATAAAGTTCCTGCTGATCACATTGATCAAGGCAGCAATGGCGTCTCCGTCTTTAACCCGCTTCCAGGAAGTATTAACGCCATCCATCAGATCATTTTGAGGAGCATCCCCCAAAATGGTTTTGAAAAACTCGTATGATTCGCCGCGTTGTTTGGCCGAACCAAAGCCCTGGGTTTTATGGTTGCTGCGGCTTTCGGCGGCTATTTCGCCATAGCTTTTGCCCAGGATAGGATTGTAAACTCCTACATCAATTTTAAACTGATCGGGAGCTGTAGTATTAACACTGCCAAAACTAAAGGTGTTCCACAGGAGGCGTTTGGCCTGCCATGGCTTTACATATTTTAACTGTTCGGGATAACGGCTCGGATCGGCTGCTGCAGTAAAAGCTTCCTGAGCTAATATGGCCGATGAGGTATGGTGGCCATGCCCGCCCTCGCCGGTTGTTGGGAAACGGCAAATGATTACATCAGGCCTGAATTTGCGGATCACCCACACTACATCTCCAAGTACTTTTTCCTTATCCCAGATTTTCAGGGTTTCTTCCGGCCCTTTTGAAAAACCAAAATCATTGGCGCGGGTAAAAAACTGTTCGGCCCCATCAACTCTGCGGGCTGCCAGCAGTTCCTGCGTGCGGATTAAACCAAGCAGCTCGCTCTGCTCATTGCCTATCAGGTTTTGCCCGCCATCGCCGCGGGTGAGCGACAGGTAGCCGGTGCGATAATGTTTTTCCTGTGCCAGATAAGCCAGCAGACGGGTATTTTCATCATCGGGATGAGCTGCTACATATAACACACTGCCAAGCACATCAAGCTTTTTTAAATTTTGCTGAATAGTGCCAAGATCGGTAGGCGGATTGGTTTGGGCTTTTGAAAATGCGGTTGTAAACAGGAGTACTACAATGAGGTGGATACGCTTCATAGCAACAAATATATTGAAAGATAGATATTCTGTATTTCCTGTATCAACAATATAACAAAACGATTACTGTGGCCATCAATCTGTTAAGGTTTTTAATGATTCATATTAAATGTTTCAACAACAACTTTTAATATTTACAATTTTCTTAACGGGTGTCAAACAAATCTGTCATTCGATGGTAATCTTAATCAACCGATTAACTTTTTCTGCCTCAATTCGATACGCTTAATCAATCGTTTGATTAATTTTGTGCCGTTAAAACAATGGAAAAAGATAAAGTAGATAAAAAAGAACATATCCTCGACGTGGCCGAAAAGGTGTTCGCGGACCTGGGTTATGACGGAGCCTCCACCCGTACCATATCGGGCGAAGCCGGTGTAAACATGGCTATGCTCAATTACTATTTTGGATCAAAAGAAGGACTTTTCCTGGCAGTTTTTGAACGCAAGATCAATTCGTTCCGTACGCTGCTGCAAAATATTAGCAGCGACGGCAGCATGAACGCCTGGAATAAACTGGATAAATGTATTGACAATTACGTTGAACGCATCATCGCCAACAACTGCTTTCAAAAACTCATTAACAGGGAAGTGTCCATGAACAAACGTGGCGACCTTACCGATAAGATCATCGAAATACTGATGGTAAATGTGTATGAGGTAAAAAGGATTATGGAAGAAGGTGTAAATAATGGCCTGTTCCATGCAGACGCCGATATCCCACTGGTAATAGCAACACTTTTTGGTACAAAAAATTATATAGTTAACATGCCGCAGCTATCATCATTAATACTGGGACATGATATTCGTGATGAAAAGTTTATGGAAAATGAACTTAAACCACGTGTTAAAACATACATGAAAAGACTTTTAAAAGCTTATTTAGTAAAAGAACATGACAACTCAAAATAACAAAACCAATCACCTTAAACTATTAAAGCAGGTTTTGCGGCCCGTTTTACGCGGCAGTATAGCCCTCATAGTTTTGAGCCTGCCTTTTGCCTCAAGCGCACAAGACAGGACAATCACGCTTGATGAGGCCATTAAGCTTGGCCTCGAAAACAGTAAAACCCTAAAACTATCAAACTCGAAGGTTGAACAGGCTATCTCACAATACAACCAGGCTAAAGACCAGGCCCTGCCAACCGGTAAAGTAAGCTACGGCTATAACCGTGCCCAGATCCCTGCCAACAGGCTGGCCCTCGGTTCGGAAAGCATTAATCTGCCATCACACGCCGATGCGTATTTAGGTATCCTGAGCTTAAACCAAACCATATTTGGCGGTAATAAATTGAAATACGCCCGTCAATCAACCGATCTGCTTACCCAGGTTGCCCGTTTGGATGTAGATAACGATAAAGATGAGGTGGTTTACGATATCATCAACTCGTACTACAACCTTTATAAAGTACTGCAAAGCAAAAAGGTAGTAGCCCAAAACTTAAGCACCGTTGATGGCCAGATTAAACAGGCCCAGCGCTTTTTTGATCAGGGTTTGGTAACTAAAAATGATGTGCTTCGTTTCCAGTTACAACGCTCAAACATCGAAGTTAACGGTGTCGACCTGGAAACTAACCGCCGTATCATTAACTACAACCTTAACGTATTGTTAGGTTTACCCGAAGGCACTCAGCTAAACATCGACCAGATTACCGAGGCCGACAGGCAGGTTGCACCATTGGCATCATATCTTGATACCGCGATGGCTGCCCGTCCAGAGTTTAAACAGTTTGCGTTGCGAAGCCGTGTTGCAGCAATCAATACCAAAAGCATTAAAGCTAACGAGCTGCCTACGGTAGGTGCATCGGCCGCTGCTTACTACGTTGACGTGAGCGCCAACCCAATCCCTAAAAGCGGTAATTTTATTACACCGATATCGGTAGGTTTAACCGCTTCATGGAATTTCAGCTCAATGTGGACCAACAAGAACAAAGTAAAAGAGGCTAAACTGGAAGAGCAACAGGTTGAGATCAACAAAAATATAACTACCGACAGGATTAAAGACGAGGTAAACCAAAGCTATCAGAATTATACCCAGGCATTGGAAAAGATCAAACTTTTGCAAACATCTATTGAGCAGGCTGGTGAAAATAACAAGATCCTCGAATCAAAATACAAAAGCAATATAGCATCAGCAACAGACAGGGCCGATGCCGAAACATTGCTTTACCAGGCACAGATCAACTTAGAATTGGCTAAAGCCGATGCTGGTCTGGCTTATTATACTTTATTAAAATCAACAGGAAAAATCAACAAATAACAATACCAAACCTTTAAATAAAATGGCAAAGGAACAAGAAACACCGGAACAACCGAAAAAGAAAAATAAAGTTATCCCCATCATATTAGGCATTGTACTTATTGGTGGTATCATTTTCGGTATAAAAGAATATATCTACTTCAGTAAACACATTGATACTGATGACGCGCAGGTCGACGGCGATATCAGCCCTGTAGTTGCCCGCGTTGGCGGATATGTTGATTCAATTTATTTTGAAGAAAACACCCATGTAAACGTTGGTCAGCCGCTGGTTAAAATTGATGACCGCGACTATAAAGTAAAATTAGAGCAGGCTCAGGCTGCACAGGTTGGCGCAAGTGCTGGTATCAATGTAAACCAGTCACAGATCTTTGCTAACGAAGCAAATTCTGCAGGCGCTAAAGCTCAGGTTGCATCAAATGCTGCTCACTTAGAAAAAGTACAAAAAGATTACGACCGTTATGCCAACCTGGTAAAAGACGGATCAGTAACCCAACAACAATTTGACCAGGCTAAAGCCGACCTTGATGTTGCTAAAGCAAATTATAAAGCATCACAGGATCAGTACAAAGCCGCTGTTGAGCAAATTGGTACTACCCGCAGCCAGTTAGCTGTTACCCACACTGGTGTATCACAAAGGCAGGTTGATATTGATTACGCTAAACTGCAGTTGAGCTATACCCTGGTAAAATCACCTGCAAGTGGTTTGGCATCTAAAAAGAATGTACAGTTAGGTCAGCTGGTTCAGGCTGGTCAAACTTTGTTCTCAATTGTGAATGACAACAGCCTTTACATTACAGCCAACTATAAAGAAACTCAGCTTACCAACATCAAAAACGGTTTAAAAGTTGAAATTGAAGTTGACGCTTATCCTGACATGAAACTGGAAGGCCAGGTTTACAATTTTTCGCCTGCTACAGGTGCTAAATTCTCCCTGCTTCCTCCGGATAATGCTACAGGTAACTTCGTAAAAGTTGTACAACGTGTGCCAGTAAAAATTAAAATTAACGGCACTAAAGAAGAGCTTGCAAAATTACGCCCGGGTATGAGCGTAAACGTATCAGTAATTAAAGAATAATATTATGGCTGAAACTGGCTTTAAAAAGTGGATCATCACCATTACGGTGATCACAGCTTCGTTACTGGAGCTGATTGATACCACCATCGTTAACGTAGCGTTGCCTCACATACAGGGTAACCTTGGTGCAACCCTTGAGGATGTGGCCTGGGTAGTTACCGGGTATGCGGTAGCAAACGTAATCATATTGCCCATGTCGGGTTGGCTGGGCGGCCGTTTTGGGCGTAAAAATTATTTCATGGCATCTATCATCGTGTTTACCATTGTATCATTTTTATGTGGTAACGCGCACAGCATGGATGAGCTGGTACTATTCAGGATTATTCAGGGTATTGCCGGTGGTGGTTTGATTTCGACTGCGCAGGCTATATTGCTTGAAACCTGGCCACGTGAGCAGATAGGCACAGCAACTGCATTGTTTGGTTTGGGAGCGGTTGTAGGCCCAACGGTAGGCCCTACTATTGGTGGCTGGATTGTTGAAAACTACTCATGGCCATGGATCTTTTACGTGAATATACCTGTGGGTGCGTTAGCCGCATTTTGTACTTACACCTTCGTGCGGGAAACGCCTAAGGATGCTAAAGGAAAGCCGGTTGACTGGTGGGGTATCATCCTGCTGGCTATTGCAGTAGGTAGCTTGCAAACCGTACTTGAAAAAGGTGAAAGCGAAGACTGGTTTGCTAAGCCATACATCCTGGTGTTAACCATATCGGCTGTATTGGGAACTATATTGTTTATCTGGCGCGAAATGAGTACGGAGCACCCGATAGTAAATTTCAGCATTTTGCGGCACCGAAGTTTTGCCGTGGGGATGTTCACGTCGTTTATACTCGGGTTTGGCTTGTACGGCTCGGTGTTCGTGTTCCCTGTGTTTTGTCAAAACCTGCTTGGTTTTAATGCCCAGCAAACAGGTGAATTATTGTTCCCGGGTGGTTTGTGTACCATTGTGATGATGCCGTTTATAGGTAAGATGCTCAATAAAGGCATACCGGCCCAATTTATGGCTACAGCGGGCATGTTTTTGTTTTACGTATTTACACACATGCTTAGCGGTTCAACGCTGGCTACAGGCGAAAAAGACGTATTAGTACCGCTATTGATCCGCGGTGTGGGTATGGCTTTATTGTTCGTGCCGCTTACTACACTGGCTATGGCCGATTTGAAAGGCCCGGAATTAGGCCAGGGATCTGGTTTGAACAATATGATGCGCCAGTTAGGCGGTTCGTTCGGTATTGCTACGCTGACTACCATTATCCACATCCGCCAGGGCGTACACCGTAACAATCTGCTGGTAAACATCAATCCATATAATAACCCTTTTAATGATCGCTTGCATATGCTTACGCAAGGCTTCATGGCTAAAGGTAAGTCGATGATTGATGCTACCCACATGGCTTATCAGGCCATAGAAGGTATGGTTACAAGGCAAACGCTGTTGCTAACTTATGACGATGCTTATTGGATTTCGGGCCTGGTGATGTTGTTTTCGATTCCGCTGCTTTATTTGCAGCCGTTTAAAAAGCTCAAAGCTGTTGCCGATTCGCACTAAAATGATAAAAGCCGTTCCACTATTACCGGAACGGCTTTCCCCAAAAAAAATTAACAATTAAAATTTAAGTTACTCGCCCTGCATAAACAACATATTTAAATATTGCGATCAGGGTTTGTTTAATCTTAAGGTATAAATTTACTGGATTTTAATTAAAAAACGCAAATTTTATTGGGCAATAAAATACTATTTATGAAAAAGGCATGAAATTTTATTGTTTCATGCCTTTTTCATTATTAAAGTATGCTAAGCTTGTTAAAATATAACTTTACCGGTAGCTGTAATCAACGATGCTATACGTACGGCATCAAAAATACGTTCTTCGGTAGTGCCTAATTTTATAAGCGAATCCTCGTGTGCATTCACGCACATTTCACAGCCGTTAATTGCCGATACAGCTAAACTGGCCAGTTCAAAAAATTCTTTACCGGTTACAGGTTTCATCATTAACTGCATGCGGATGCGGGCAGGGATCTGGGTGTATTTTTCCTTTTGGGTAAAATGCCTGAAACGGTAAAATATGTTATTTGACGCCAGTAATGAGGCACAACCAACAGCTTCGCCAATTTCGGCATCAGTAGCTTCGTTTTCTTTAGCGTATTTGGTAAAGAAATTGGTAAGTGGTACGTTATTGTTGTTAGCCGCAGTAGCTAAACCCAACAGGGCGCATTCTTTGTTGGTTAAGTGTGCTGATGTAAGGGTGCTGGTAAAGTTCAGCTTCAGATCGCGCAGGTAACGTGATTCACCTGTTTCTAAAAGGGTAAGGCTCGCGGTGCGGTAGCTTTTATCTAATCCGATACTTTCAAGTATCTCCTGGATCACTTCGGTACTTTCGTTCATTTTTTTTCGGGGTTATTTTTTATTTTCCTGTAGAGACGCATAATTGCGTCTCCCGCATGCAAATTACGGAGGCGAATATTGCAGACGGCTGTGCTACGGGGAGACGCAATTATGCGTCTCTACATATAAAACACTTAAAAAAGGGTGTAAAAAATCCCCGCACCGAAATCCAGTACGGGGACAATTATCTGTTGTATGATTATACTGTTAAAGTTTCCTGACCTTTTTCCCAGTTGCAAGGGCAAAGTTCGTCAGTTTGTAAACCGTCAAGTACACGTAATACTTCTTTCACGTTACGGCCAACGCTCAGGTCGTTAACAGATACCCAACGGATGATACCTTGTGGGTCAACGATGAAAGTAGCACGGTAAGCAATTTTTTCAGTTGGTTCTAAAATACCTAAATCTTCAGCCAATGATTTTGAAGTGTCAGCAAGCATAGGGAATTTCAAATCGCGCAGATCATCATGATCTCTTCTCCAGGCAGCGTGAACAAATTCAGAATCAGTAGAAGCACCGATCAAACGGGTTTCACGGTCGCGGAATTCGCCAAAGTTTTTGTTGAATTCGGCAATTTCAGTAGGGCAAACAAAAGTAAAGTCTTTTGGCCACCAGAACATTACAGTCCAAACGTTATCATCGTTGGTTAAATACTCAGAAGTAAGGGTTTCAAACTCTTTACCTTTTTCAAGGCTTACTACTGCTGTTTTAGAAAATTCGGGGAATTTTTGTCCTATGGTTAACATATTTTGATATTTCTTTTAATGTTTATGCAAATATAGAAATTTTAAACCGCCTCCCGAATACTTATAATTGATGCAATATAGATTTTAGCTATATAATTTATTGTGTGATATATGTAATATTTATAGTGTTATTTATAAGGATTTTAGCGCATTTTTGCTATTTCAAAAAATACGTTACCTTGGTTGTATGAAAACCAAACCTATCCTCATTATTGCAGTTTCTGTAGTCATTTTAGCCGTTGGCGGATACTTTTTATTCAAAGGAAAGATCGCTTCATCTCCAAAACAGGGCGATATAACACAGTTCTTAAAAAATTTCAATCAACAAATAGTTAAAGGTAACCGCGACTCATTGCTCGCATATTTTTCGGGTAAACAAAACAGTGAGCCTGTTAACCGGCTAATCACAGCGCTGATCAACAAAGCTGAAGATCCTGAAACATCGTTTAAGCTGGAGTTGAACGTTGACCAAAGCACCATTACGTTTACCAATTCCACGCTCGCTTTAGCTACCGTGCCTGTAACATTCAGTGGTGATCATCTTAGCAGCAAGGTGAGCAGCTTAACATTCACCATTCAAAAAGATGAGAATAATAAATACAAAATTTACCAGGTTGACGGCACCATCTTCATGACTGATTATATCGCTTATAAAAGCAGTGCCTGGCAAAAGAACTACAGTGATAAAGAGATTTACAGTGCGGCAACTTTAAAGGCTTTTGCCGATGCTAATAACTTAAAGACCAAATATGATAGTGTGATTTGGTTTAGCCACGTTAAAGATCAAACTTATTTTTATGTGGTAAAGGGCAAATGGGATTTTGGTGATCAATTTCAAGAGGAAAAAGATACTGCAAAAACTTATAAAATGGGATTGGTAGGTCCTGACTATAAGGAGATCATCCCGGCTGAATATGATCTTGTATATACTATTGGCGGAACCTTTTCAAACCTTGTTGAAGTAGAAAAAGATCACAAACGTGGCTTTTATGACCTTAACGGTAAAATGGTGTTACCTGTTGAATATGACCAAATATTCCCTCTGAGCGATGCCGAAAACATTGCTGCCGTCAGGAAAGGTGATGACTATTTCTGGCTGAAAGGCGATTACTCCGTTTCGGAAAAGGCAGATATCAGGGTGAAGGATATTTTCGGTAAACTTAAGCAACCGGCTTCATTCACCTTAAATCAAAGTCCGGCGGGTGGCATTACCGAGTTTAATTCAAAAGAGCAACACGGCGCTATTTACATCCCTCCTTCATATCTTGATGATCTGCATTTAATTTCAGGAATTAAACAATTTAAAAACCCGTTGCGAAACCATGTTTATTTTGAAGAGTCGAGCAGCCAGTACATTGTAAAAGCGAGGGCACTGCCCGTAAACGAAACGGTGGCAAGCAGCAATAACTGGATCCAAAGTGCTTATTACTCTATCCGCGATTATTTTATAGGTGGCCGTTCGGAATTTTATGACAGCAACAACATGGTGCTTATTGATAACAAGAATAATAAACTGTATGGTTACCGGATCAATACCGATATTAATACAGAAGAAGGTGGCGGCGAATTCAGCGGTCGTTGCAATGAGTTTAACATCAATGCGCTCAGTGATTCGTTATTGGAGGTTAAAGTAACATCTGTTGGTAGTATTGAATTATATAACAACACGTATCTAAATGAGCTGCCGGTATTTCACCTGTTAAAAATCCAAAACGGCAAGGTGGAGGAAACGATGAACACAAAAAGGGTTTTTGCATTTACTAAATTCCGTAAAATGGATAATCATTTTATTGATGGCTGTTACGTTTGCTATAAGATGGTCGATGGTCGATATGAAATGACAAGCAGCGGTGCAATTTCACCAGAAGTGCTGCGATATATGAAAAACGAAATCTATGCCGACTATAACTACAAGTTTAAAGACAAACGCTGGACAGAGATGTTCGAACAACAATTTTACGGACATTATAAATCAGAAAACGTCAGCGTTCAGGATTCGCTTACTGAGATTGATAAGTATAACATTCAGTGGATTGATCAAAAGTTAAAAGGCCTGCCGGCAATAAAGCCCAATGTACTTGCTGCAAAATGAGCATCACCGCCCGCATATTAAGATATTTTGCCTTTTTCTGGGTGTTGATATTGTGTGCCGGTACGTTTGTTCAGTACTGGGATTTTAATCATGATTCCTACTTTTTGCATATTAAGGAAGCCGCTGTTAAAACCGGCTGGTACCTGCCCGCTTTTTATTGCCATATTATAGGCAGCAGCATGATCCTGCTTGCCGGATTCTTTCAGTTTTCAAAAAAGGTGTACAATAACAAAGCGCTTCACCGGTCATTAGGGAAATTATATGTATTTGGCGTATTGTTTTTCGCCGCACCGGGCGCATATATTATGACGCTTTTTATAAACCGGGGTACGGGCGTATTCATATCTTTTTTATTACAGAATACATTGTGGGTAGCTTTTACAATGGCTGCTTTTCTGCTGGTAAAAAAGGGGCGTATTGATGAGCATATCAAAATGATGAACCGGAGCTATGCCCTCGCCTTCGGCGCGGTTACTTTACGCTTTTATATCTGGCTGTTTACCGTTTTGGGTAACGGTGTAAACTTTCATAATAATTACCTCATTATAGCCTTTTTAAGCTGGGTGCCTAATTTGATGTTAGCCGAGGTTATTAATAAATATGGTAAAAGGGCGGCCCTTTCCAAACTTACGAAGTTTTAAAAACTTCGTAAGTTTTTGGTGCAGTTATGCTTAGCGAAGAAGATGCTCCATTACGACCTGCATGACAAAATGGGGCTGTCAGCCTGAGCCTGTCGAAGACTCGTGCGCAGAGGCCCGACCCACCATGCTTCGACGCGCTACCCATGACACCCTTTTTAATTATAATACCAAACGTTAACTCACACTCGTTACCGTCTTTTTCAACTCTGTTTCCAGGTTTTGGAGTTCGGTATTCAGGGTACGGCGGTTGGCAGTGCCTTCGTCGTGAATGCGTTTAACCTCGGTAAGGGTTTCAATGAGCGATGAGGTGGTCTTTTTCAATGTATCTAATGACACTACTGTTTTTTCATTTTCACGGGCTACGTCAATGCTGTTTTGTTTCAGCATTTCGGCATTCTTTTGTAAAATGGTATTGGTAGTATCTGAGATCTTTTTCTGCATCTCCACGTTCTCCTTTTGACGGTTGAGCGCTACAGCTATGGTGAGCTGGTTTTTCCAAACCGGAATAGTGGTTGACACAATAGATTGTGCTTTTTCAGCAATGGTGGTATTATTATTCTGCACCACACGGATCTGGGCCAGCGATTGCAGCATGATAAAGCGCACCACTTTCAGATCGGCAAGGCGCTTATCCAAACGGTTCACAAAATCGCGCAGATCGGCAATTTCATAATCCTGGTAACCTGTTGGGTTACCGTCCATCACAGCCAGCTTTTCGTTAAGCTCATTGTATTTGAGCTGTCCGGCGATGATGAGGTCTTCCATTTGCTTAATGTAGGTAACGTTGCTGTCAAACATGGTTTGCAGCGAGCTGTTATCCTTCAAAGAGTTAACACGGCCGGCCTTGATCTTATTGGTGATCTTATCGATGTTGTTAACCACGGTATCGTATTTCTGAAAAAGCTTTTTGGTATCAACTACCAGCTTTTTCATGAATGGAATATGTGATATAAATGAGGTGAACGCGTTTTGGTTAAGCTCATCAACATCAATGTAGTTAAGCTCGGTAAGCAATTCGTTGATTAGGCCGCCTACTTCGCCCGAGTTATAGGTGCGTACCGAAGTAAGGAAATTGTTGCTGTACTTCTCCATTGAGTTTTGTACCTCAACACCGTAGTTCAGTATCGAGTTAACATCGGCCGGATTGATATCCTTACCCATGTCACCATACTTTTGCAAATCCTGGCTTGGTATAGCATCAAGGTTTACATTGCCCTGCTTATCTACCTTCATAGGCACATTGCTGGCCGGTGAAGCTGCTGCCGGAAGATCCAGGTTGGTTGGAGTGATCAGCGGTGGTATATTCAGATTTAGTTCATCATTGTTTGGTGCACTTTCCATAATCTTATTGTTAATGATTTAGCAGTACTTAATTAGTTCATGTTAAAAGCCATCAGGCTTAATACTCAAGACCAATGACTTTTTAACTTTTATAAATAGGTTGCAGTTACAGTTTTCACCGTTTCTTCCAGCTTGCGGTCGCGGGTTGGCTCGCCAATGGCATTAAATTTCCACTCGCCGTTCTTTTTGTAAAATACGCCCATAACCATGGATACGTGGCCTGCAAAATCTTTGCTGTGCGCAATGTCATAAGTAGCGAAGATCTCGTTAACGCGGGTTGGCGTACCTTCATAAATGCGGATAGACGCAAATGGGATAGTACCAAAATCCTGGCCGCGGAAGCTGTTCAATACAAAGGCCACGTAGTTTACAGTTGGGCTCAGCGTACCAAAGTCAACAGTGATGACTTCATTGTCCAGGCCATCGTTACCGGCCATGTCACCGGTAAGGTCGTCGCCGCTGTGCCTTACAGAATGATCTTTTGAGCGCAGGTTGCCAAAGTAGATCACATCTATCAGCTGTTTGCTGTCGTTATACAAAATGCAGCTGGCATCAAGGTCAACAGCTTCTTTGGTGGTACCAAAGCCAAACAGGCCTTTCTTTTCAATGGCACCCCAATTTATTCCAACGCATACATTTTGTAATTTGCTGCCGTTACTTTTTTCAAGGCTGATCCTTTGCCCCTTTTGAAGATTGATAGCCATATTTTTAGTTGTATTTGTTTAAATAATCCTGCAGGCCACCCTTCATGCCTGCGCCTACAGCTTCAAATTTCCAGTTATTGTCTTTTTTGTAGATACGGCCAAACTCAACGGCGGTTTCTATCGAAAAATCTTCTTCCAGCTCATATTTCAAAATATCGACATTGGTAGCCGAATCAAAAATGCGAACGAAAGAGTTGCGCACCTGCCCGAAATTCTGGCGGCGGCTCTCGGCCTCATGAATCGTTACCACAATACAGATCTCGGTAGCACGCGGATCGATCTTTGACAGATCGACAATGATCTGCTCGTCGTCGCCATCACCTGCGCCGGTCAGGTTATCGCCGGTATGCTCAACGGCACCGTCCGGTGATTTTGAATTATTGTAAAAAACGAAAAATTCGTCGGCCAGTATTTTTTTGTTATCGCTCATGATGAACACCGAGGCATCCAGGTCAAAGGCCGAGCCTGTTGATGAGCTGTTTGTATCCCAACCAAGGCCTATGGTAAATTTAGGGGCACCAATGGTTTCCCTTTGGCCTTTTTGCAAGTTAATTGCCATGCTGAATTAGTTTATTATTGTTTATTAATAGGTTTTGTTTAATAAAGTTTAAGTTAGGCGCATAGGCTTCAATGGTATGATAACCATTCCCTAAAGCCATATCGTACAACAAGTTTATGAAATTGCTGCCTTGATCCTGTATAAAAATGCAAAAACTTTCGTGATCGTAATTTAAAATATATTTTACTATGCGGGTATTGATGCAAAAATCATCGCCTTTAATGATATCATCTAAATGATAGATGTTTTTGACGTGATGGTAATTGAGATAATTCTCAATATTGGGGTGGATGTTTTTGTTCACCAGTTCGGCAAAGTACAGCATATAAATATCGTTCTGTAAGCCGTACTCATCAACCATTTTCATGATCATACGCTCGTGGCTGCCGGTTATTTTGATATCATCCAAAAACAGCAGTGTTTTGCCGGTAAGGAAATCCTTATCAATATGAAATGAATCGTTACCAATTAAATTGATCCTTTGTTCGGCATCCAGTTCCCCATAATCTTCTTTATAAGTTATGGTGCGATGAACCTTTGTTTCCTGTACCACCGGGTAACCGTGATTAGCCAGCCAGCGGTTAAGCCTGCAAACAAAATGATTTTTCATAGCAAAAGTAGCCGTAGGGATAAACGAGTACGGGCTCGAGATCACTACTATTTGTTGCTTTATCGGCTGTTTACTTAAATGCGTTGCAATAAAACCATCGGCCAGGTCGGTACCAAAATAGCTGGATACCTCACCATCGCCAAACTTAAAGCGACTGTAATCATCGGCATCGAAACCAAAATGAGTTGCGCTGTTGATGTGATGTAACGAGTAGGTAGCTTTCATGAACTTAATAAGGTTAAAATGGATAAGTTGTTTGAATTGATGAGCAAGCTATTGAGACCTGCGTCATTAGCCCCTGTTATATCTGCTGCCGGGTTGTCGCCTATATGTATAATTTCTGTGAGGCCTATCTGCTTCGGTTCGTTACAATCTTTAACTTTTTGCACCATCAGGTTGAACAACCCCCGGTTGGGTTTTGACATTCCTTCCTCATCCGAATATATCTGGAAGTTAAAAAAGTCTGCCAGCCCTAACTTAACCATCACCTTGCGGAGCGTTTCTCCCTTTATAAAACCTGTATTACTTAAAATACTCAATGAGCAATCGCCTTTCTGTTTTAGATGCTGTAGCGTATCAATTGTTACAGGCGAGTAAACCACCGGCAGGTAATAGAACAGCAGTTTTTCCATATCTGCATAAAGCTTATCGGTGTCAACATCAGCAAGCGGGTATTGGTTATCATTAATTGTGCTGATCACCATCAGGTACATTTCATCAGCATCAATATTTTTGCCGGTACGCTCATTTACCGCGTTGCACATCAGGTCAACCTGCCGGAAGGCCCGTGCCACCTCATCAATACTTTTACCCGCCAGATTAAAATCCCGGTGAAAGATCTTGGTGCGCTCTATCTTAAAGTATGGATTTGATTTGATCAGCGTAAGCCAAAGATCAAATGAATAGTGCTGGTACATTGTTTTTTAGGTAGATGGTAAATAACCACCATGTCATTGCGAGCGATAGCGTGGCAATCGCACGGAAGCATATTCGCCCTGTAAAGTTCGCGATTACTTCGTCGTTCCTCCTCGCAATGACATGGTTTTATATTAATAGTTCCTCAGCAACTCAGAAAGGCTGTCTGTTGAATGCGGATCGCCGATGGCGCGGAATTTCCAGGTGCCGTCTTTGCGATATACTTCGGCAAAGGTCATAGAGCACATACCGTTGTAAGTTGAATCGCCGGAGAGACTAAATTTCGCGATCTCTTTACCATGGCTATCAACCGCCCGGATAAAAGCATTTTCCACCATACCAAAGTGCTGGTTGTTTTTACGCCCCTGGTAAATTGCTACCAGGAACAGGATGCGGTCATACTTAGGATCAAGCGAATCAAGCTTAACAATGATCTGCTCATCGTCGCCTTCTCCCGCACCGGTACGGTTATCGCCGGTTAACCAAATGTGACCTGATGGATGATGCATAGAATTAAAGTAGATCACATCGCCCTCAAACATATTAATGGTGCGGCCATTGGCGGTTTGCTTGGCATAACCACGATTGGCTACTTTGCCGTTCTTATCCAATAAAAATGCTATCGCATCCAGGTCATATTCAGCCTCTTCGCCACCGCCAAATAGCTTGCCTAAAAAGCCGCCGTTGCTTTTACGTACATCCCAACCTAAACCAATAGTTACTGATGACAGGTCGAAGCTTTCGCCTTTATCATTTTTACGCAGGTCAATTGTTTGACCTTTTACCAAATTTATAGCCATTGCCTTATTTGATTATTTGCCCTTTGAAATATTTACTTAAAAAGAAAGCGAGATCTTCTTTATAACCTACGCCCGATGCTTCAAACTTCCATGCTCCGCCGCGTTTGTACAACCTGCCAAACTCAATGGCTGTTTCGATAGAAAAATCTTCGCCCAGTTCATATTTGCAAACTTCGGCGCCTGTTTGGTTATCTAATATACGAATGTATGAGTCTCGTACCTGTCCAAAATTCTGGCGGCGGGCCTGCGCCTCGTGGATGGTAACCACAAAAAGGATCTCCTGGATGCGGCCGTCCACTTTGGTTAAGTCAACCGTAATAGATTCATCGTCGCCACCGTCACTGTTGCCGCCTGTAGGATCATCGCCCGTGTGGTGCACCGATTGCTCGGGCGAGTCGACATTATTATAGAACACAAAAAACTCATCCTGCGGTACCAGTCTGTTAGCATCGATCATGATGGCCGATACGTCAAGATCGAAATCATAACCTGTACCTTCGTTTGGGTTCCAGCCCAAACCAACTGTCATTTTTGAAAGGCCGATATCTATTTTCTGCCCTTTTTGTAAGTTAATAGCCATTTTAGTATGTGTTATTTTTTTGGTGAAACCTGTATTGCCTTTTGGGTTTTGCGCGGCATTGCAGGTACTGGCCGGTGACAAACCGGCAATTAAACATTTAATCTAAGGTAGATGTTTTATTGAGGTGATATTGTAAAATTGTCTACACAAAAATAAGACGGTGGCAGGGGGAGGTTGTTACAGGAAAGGAAGTGATATTTATAAGGCTTAAACAAAAATCCCCCAGAGGGGGAACAGGTTTGTAGCAATGAACATATACGACATTACCGTGCCAGAGGTACGGAACGCCGTAGTTGTGTACCTCTGGCACGCCTTCTATGGCGCAAGTGTTGTGTGGCGGGATGTGGCGATGCTCACTTGTGCCCGTCCCGGCAGGCTCTATGAATTAATGCGCTCCAAACTTCATCCAAACAAAATACACTACCCAAAGCAGGGTGTTGGAATAAACGCCAGCCAGCACATCGTCCATCATCACACCTAAACCGCCGCCCAGATCTTCCATTTTGCGAACACCAAGCGGTTTCACAATATCAAAAAAGCGAAACAGTACCAACC
This sequence comes from Mucilaginibacter sp. A5337, assembly GCF_059690695.1. Taxonomy (NCBI): domain Bacteria; kingdom Pseudomonadati; phylum Bacteroidota; class Sphingobacteriia; order Sphingobacteriales; family Sphingobacteriaceae; genus Mucilaginibacter; species Mucilaginibacter sp. A5337. The sequence goes on from NZ_JCAWEC010000012.1 coordinate 89,268, forward strand.
CGGCTAAAAGGAAATATATGTTAGCGGGAATAAAAAGCATGGCTATCAGCATTCCGGCAACTTCATCAATTACTACACGCGAACTGTCTTCGCCCCAATCAGGTTCAACTTTGTTACCTACAAATACGCCGAGCGCGGTAATAAATATGGTAATAACAAACAGGTACCACGGGTTTTGCAGCGCCGGGCTTTGCCACAGCAGCCAGATAAAGCCGCAGGTAACAATGGCTGCATAGGTGCCCCCGCCTTTTAAAAAGCCGATGCCGAAGATGGACGCTATTGTTTTATTTAGGAACATTTAATTTATATCGTTAAGTAATATTTTCATTCCCTCCCTCGGGAGGGGTGCGGCTGTCTGTGTTGTGGCAGGGAGGGGTTTATGCACCGTGCAAAATCATGCATGGTGCAAGAAATCCCTTCCTACACCCTCCCGGGGGAGGGAATCGCGCGAGCCCGTTTTTTTTTTAAACTTTCCATTCACTTACTGCACACTGCCAACTCAAAACTGCCAACTGAACACTACTGCTTATCCAGCACATCCTCTGCTGCTTCGGCAACTTCGGGCTCAATGGTATGTCTTTTAGGGAAGTTGAACAGCAGTGATGTAAGTACCGGGATAATAAATATAGCCACGGTAAATACTGAAGTGAAAATATCAGCGCTTTCGCCCTCCATCAGTTTTGAAAATCCGGCTTCGGGGAAAAAGTGAACATATAATGATGAGGACAGTTTAATCCCCAGCACGCCGATCACAATAAAAGCCACAGTTTCCAGGAAGGTGAATTTTTCCATCAGCCTTACAAAAGCCTGCGCCACAAAACGCATAGCCAGGATGCCAATGAACACGCCGATATAGATCAGCATTTTATGATCGGTAAAAGCCACTGCCGCAAAAACGTTGTCGATAGAGAAGGCAAGGTCCATCAGCTCAACTAAGGCGATGGTTGCCCATAAATTACCTATCAAACCTACAGTTGAACGGTAAAGCCAGTTTTTGTTTTTATCAACAGATTCCTCTTCTCCATCACCATCGCCGGCTGAGAATTTACCTTTAAAATAGTTGAAGCATAAATAAATGAGGTATAAACCGCCAAGTGGTTTTAACCACCAAACAGATACCAGCCAGGCTGCTAAAAACAAACAAACACCACGTAAAACGTATGCGCCGATGATGCCGTAACGCAAGGCTTTTTTACGCTGGTGCGGCGGCAGGTCGAGCACCATGGTAGCCAGTACGGCAGCATTATCAACAGAGAGCAGGCTCTCAATAACAATCAGGTTTAAAATAATAAGGACGCCGGCCTTCAGGTCGGGGCCAAGCACATAGTGTAAAAACTCCATAAATTATATGATATCGGTATTAAGCATTGCTTTTAAAATGTTGGCTTGCACATCAACATCGCTCAGGCTTTGTAAAAAGTTGATGTCGGCTATTTTTTTATAGTTTTCGGCTAACAGGGATTTTATTTCGGGTGGCATATATGATTTCATCGTTACCACATCGCTTTGCAGTTTATCAATTTTATCCTGCAGCTCATGCGCCAGTTTTTCTTTTTTAGACAGATTGCTATTACTCTCTACGCCCGAAAGCTTTGTTACGTCGCAAAATAGGAATAAATTATTGGCAGGCGAAAATAAAAAGTATCTGTCTTCATCCATAAATTTATACACTTCCAGTATGAGGTTTCCGGCCTTTAAGCCGCAGTAAAACTCGGTGCGGAATTCGCGTTTCAATAACACACCCATCAGTTTGCGCTGAATAATAGCGTTAGTATTATGATAGGTATCGTTATAATTATACTGCACCAGTTCGTTATAAAGCTCTGGCGTTATATTATAAAAGAAGTCGGACCCATACCGCAGACTAAAAGCATTGATGTTTTTAGAGAAAGGGTAATCGTTTGAATTATCTGAAAGTACCTGGTAAAGTTTCCGCAATGAAAGGTTTACTTTCAAGGCTTGACGTTGTTTGTCAATTTTAAAATCCTGTTCGGTGAGTGCATTGTCATCCATTTGATCAATCATCTCTTTGGTAAGCTGGATCTCATCAAGCACAAGGCTCACATTGTTCTCGTTGTTTTTTTTGATCTTCCGGAGCAGATCTACCAGGCTGGCGGTAAATTGTACGTGAAAAAGCTCCAGTTTGTTGATATCGATCTCGGGATTGGTTTCAAAAAGCTTATGGATAACCTGGGTACGCAGGTAGAGTTTGTAAATGAGGTCCTCTTCAAAAAACACCGACAGCAGCTGAAGCTTGCTGAGCATCCTGTTCGACTCATTTAAAATATTTAACCTGTTATCATCCATCAACGTGCAGTACTCCCTTATATTAAATGTAAAAATACAAAATTATAGGATTGAATGTTTGGGCGTATGTTACGAATAAAGGGTGTGTATTTGGGAGTTTGAGTTTGGACAACAAAACTTTAACTGAACCCAAATTTGCGTTAGGGATTGAAGCGGATACCGGCCGGGAGCGTAATGCCTGCAGGCGTATGAGCGTAAAGCCCGGCCGCAGGCAACGCCATGATAGAGATTAGTGGTTGGTGATTAGAGATTAGCAAGTTTGTCTGAACTCGAATTTTTTTGAATTAAAGAATTAACAGAATGCCAAGTAAATTCTATAAATTCTGAAAATTCGTTTAATTCGAGTTTAGACTATGGCGTTCCCTCGTCTGGCGCAAGTCTTGTGTGGCTGGTATGGGCATGGACGGCTTGTGCCTTTGTGCCATAAAAGCAATGCCATACCACGACACCATTCCCATCAAAATAAATTATATTTACATATAGGTGTAACCCGATCTGTTAAGGCGTAGTCACAGAGGTTATATAATGCAAAGCAAGCTTTCAGATATCGAACTTATTGAGCAAACCCTGGCGGGTAACCAATTTGCCTATGCAGATTTGGTTAAGCGGCACCAGCGTTTTGTTTTTACGCTGGCTATGCGCTTTGCCAAAGGCCGGGAAGATGCTGAAGAGATTGCTCAGGATTGTTTTGTGAAAGCCTACCGCTCGCTGGCATCGTTTCAGGGGCAATCGAAATTTAGTACATGGCTTTATAGTATAGTTTATACTACAGCCATGACATTTTTAAGAAAGAAACGGGTAGATACCGATTCGATTGATGATGAGGGAACATTTGTACAGGTTGAAAGCCATGAATCGGCATATGATACCAATAATGTAGAAAATAAATCGCGGTCATATTACCTGAACCAGGCTATTGAGCAATTGCTACCCGATGATGCAACTATTATTACCCTGTTTTATAAGGGGGAGCAATCGTTAGAAGAAATTGCCCAAACAATGGGTATTGAAACAAATACCGTTAAGGTTAAACTATTTAGAGCGCGCCAGCGTTTGAAAGAAAAGCTGGAGCGCAATTTAAAACACGAGGTGAAAGAACTGATATGAACACCATCGAAGAACAACTTTGGAACTATATTGATGGTACCTGCGCTCCGGCAGAGCAGGAAGCCATTGCCCGGCTTATTGAAACAGACGAGGTATACAAGCAAAAGTATACCGAGTTGCTTGTGCTAAACCAGGAGTTTGCCAATATGGAGCTTGATGAGCCATCAATGGCCTTTAGTTATAATGTACTGGAAGCCATCAGGGCCGAGCAGTTGACGCCATTAAAGTCGACCATCAATAAAAAAATAATATTGGGCATTGCAGCATTTTTTGTGCTGAGCATATTGGCATTGCTTGTAATTATACTTTCAAATGTCCGGATTTCGGGCAATTTGTTCAGTGGCTTGGATGTTAAGCTACCTTCAAATTTAAAACTGCCTTCAGCAAGCAGTATTTTCAATAGTCCTTTAATGAAAAGTTTTTTCGTGTTTGATGTAATTTTGGCGCTATTTTTAACCGATAGTTACCTGCGTAGAAAAAAAGCTGCAAAAGAGGCGTAAAGTGTTCACTTTTCTGTAATGCCAAATAATGTCACAGTGTCTTTTTGACACTTATCTACACACTTTTTGTAAAGTAAATTCCCTTTTAACCTATTGTTAATGTATCAACAAGGATACATTAACAAAAAATTTAAAAAGTTTCGGGTTTTGGCACAGTGATTGTAATAACAACAACGAACTGGTAAACTTACCGGTTTAATTGTGATAAGGTTTAGGTTGAAAGTCTCCCGACGCAAGGTTGGGAGGCTTTTATTTTTTACAGCAAGCTTTTTACAATTATCTCGCTGCAATACCCCTACTTGACACCCCGGTTTGATTTTTGTAACTTTGAATTATGTCGAAAGCAGAAACACTTGAGGATTTTTATCAAAAGAAGGTTAACTGGCTACCCAATAACCTACAGCAAAACATAGGGCACTTTAATGTATTCCGGATTGAGGATTGCATTGGCCCTAATGCGAAGCAGGTAATTTATAGTCGCCGTACCTTTTATAAGATCAGTATGATGCGCGGCGACAATATCATTCACTATGCCGATAAAAGCATTAAGCTTTCGGGCACAACGCTGATGTTTTTCAGCGCTATGGTGCCTTACACATTTGAACATATGTCTGATGACCGCACCGGTTTCTTCTGCATATTTACCGAAGAGTTTTTCCTGGAAAAGTTCCGTACCGGCTTAAGTGAGTTTCCGGTATTTGGTCTTAACGCCAAGCCTGTGTATGCCTTAAATGATGAGCAGGATGCCTATGTAACTGCTCTTTTTCAGAAAATGCTGACCGAGATCAATACCGAATATGCTTTTAAATATGATTTACTGCGCAATTATGTTACCGAATTAATTTATTATGCGCTTAAAACAGAGCCATCTGAAAATGTTTATAAGCACGTTGACGCTAAATCGCGGATAACATCGGTGTTTACCGAGTTGCTGGAGCGTCAGTTTCCTATTGAAACACCGTCGCAACGGTTTTCACTGCGCTCTGCCAATGATTTTGCGCAGCGGCTTTCAGTACATGTAAATCACCTCAACAGGGCCATCCGCGAAACTACCGGCAAAACCACTACTGACCATATTGCCGACAGGCTGCTGAGCGAAGCCAAATCATTATTAAGGCATACCGACTGGAATATTTCTGAAATTGGCTACTGCCTGGGCTTTGAAGAGCCTACTCATTTCAATAACTTTTTCAAAAAACAAACCCGGCAAACACCAAGTTCGTTCCGAAATGTTTGAATTTTGTAACCTTTGGTTTGATTAATGTAATGTCTCCCCTTTGTTGCCAATGTAACTTTGTCTATCTTAATAAACAAAGCAGACAATTTTTATGGACAACAACAAAGTATGGTTTATTACCGGAGCTTCAAAAGGTTTTGGCCTGAGCCTGGTAAAACAACTACTGGATGCAGGACAGCTTGTTGCCGCTACTTCCAGAAATTTACAGGAGTTAACCACAGCGGTTAATACAACAAGCAATAATTTTTTACCCCTCCAGGTCGATCTGGCAAATGAAAGCAGTGTATCGCTTGCCTTACAGCATACTCATGAAGTTTTTGGCCGCATAGATGTGGTGATCAATAATGCCGGTTACGGCATAGGCGGTGCTATTGAGGAACTTAGTGATGCCGAAACCCGCATGGCATTTGATGTAAACGTATTCGGTACATTGAACGTAATCCGTGCGGTAATGCCTTACCTGCGCAAACAGCGCTCGGGTCATATCATCAACATTTCATCTATAGCAGGTATTACAGCAAATACAGGCTGGGCTATTTATGCCGGATCTAAATATGCAGTAATTGGCATTTCTGAAGTGCTTGCTGCGGATGTTAAAGAATTTGGTGTTAAGGTAACCGTGGTTGCACCGGGTGCATTCCGCACCAGTTTCCTTACCGCGGGCTCGCTTTCCATTACCGGCAATCAGATTGATGATTATACAGAGGTACGCGCCATTCACAACAAATACCTTAAAATGGATGGCAAGCAAGCAGGCGACCCGGAAAAAGCCGCTACCGCGATTATCAACGCGGTATACGAGGAGAACCCGCCGTTATACTTGCTGTTAGGTGGTGATGCATACAATCGTGCCTTGGCTAAGCTTGATACTTTACACCAGGAAATCAGGCAATGGCAGGATGTAACCTGCTCAACCGATTTCTAAATTTTATTCTGTTACCCTATATCTACCTGTATAAAAACAATAAAAATGCAAAGTATCAAAGATAAAGTGATTGTGATAACCGGTGCCAGCAGTGGCATCGGTGCATCGGCAGCCCGTAAACTGGCTCAGCTTGGCGCAAAAGTAGTATTGGCCGCCCGCCGGGAAGATCAGCTGAAAGCCCTGGTTGAAGAAATTGGCGGGAATGCCATCTATGTAGTAACCGATGTTACCAAACGTGCCGATCTGGACAATCTTATTCAGCAGGCTATAGCCAAATTTGGCCATGTTGACGTAATGTGGAATAACGCCGGCATCATGCCCATTTCTTTTTTTGAAGAAGGCCATGTTGATGAGTGGGATAAAATGATTGACATTAACATTAAAGGTGTATTGTATGGCATTAATGCTATACTGCCCCATATGCTCGGGCGCGGCGAAGGGCATATTGTTTCAACATCATCTGTTGGTGGTTTAAAAACATCGCCGGGTATAGGCGTTTACAGTGGTACCAAATTCGCGGTTAAGGCCATTATGGAAACCCTGCGCGAGGAGGTTGCCCAAACTATCAAGGTGACTACTATTTACCCCGGCGCTACAAAGTCGGAGTTAGGGCATGATATTACCAGCCCTAAGATTAAAAGTTTGTATGGCAACCTTGCCAATATGCCTAAGCTTGATGAAGAGGCTATTGCCAACGCAGTTATTTATGCTATAAGTCAGCCGGACAATATCTCCGTTAACGAGGTTGTGGTAAGGCCGCTTGGGCAAACGCGATAATATCAATTGCCGGAGATTTAACTCTTCAAAATAAGCGAAAATCAAATATTACCGGTAAAGCAGTAACAAATCAATAAAATCAAAATCTATCAAAATAAAACTATGGAAAACAACAAAGTGTGGTTTGTAACAGGCGCCTCAAAAGGCCTGGGACTTGCCCTGGTAAAAAAACTATTAAGCGAGGGCTACAAGGTAGCCGCTACATCGCGCAATTTAAGCGATCTGAATAAAGCGGTTGATGCGCATAACGGGCAGTTTTTGCCGCTTGCCGTTAACTTAACCAACGAAGACAGCGTAAAGGAAGCTGTAGAGCTTGCAGTGAAAGCTTTCGGAAAAATTGATGTTGTTGTTAATAATGCCGGTTATGGCTTATTAGGCGGCATCGAAGAACTGACCGACCGTGAGGCCCGTGATAATTTTGAGGTTAACGTATTCGGATCATTGAATGTGATCCGCAAGGCGCTGCCTTATTTGCGCGCCCAGAAATCGGGGCATATTTTAAATATATCATCGATAGGCGGCTTTACCGGTGCATTTGCAGGTGGCGGCATTTATTGCGCTACCAAGTTTGCTGTTAACGGTTTCTCCGAAACCCTATCGGCCGAAGTTGCGCCGTTTGGCATAAAGGTTACCATCGTACAACCGGGTTATTTCAGGACTAATTTCCTGTCGGCCGGCTCATTGGCGGTACCTCAAAACCAGATAGCCGACTATCAAAACGTTCGCGATACAGTAAATTTTCACCAAAACGACATGGACAAGCAACAAGTCGGCGACCCAGAAAAGGCAGCCGCGGCTATGATCAGCATAACTAACGAAGCCAACCCGCCGCTAAATTTATTTTTAGGCGAAGATGCTTACGGCCTGGTTGAGAAAAAGCTTGCCTTCGTTCAAAACGAATTAGAAGCATGGAAAGATTTAACACTTTCAACAGCAATACAACAATAAACGCACACTATTATATAGGTGTATGGGTTACCCGCGATGGGTTGATCCGTCACGAATTTTTGCCCAACGGCCGTTATACCGAAGCCCGCGGCGATAAACAAAATGCCTACACAGGCTACTACAGTGTATTAGGCAATCATGTTGAATACCTTGACGACACTGGCTTTACAGCCGAAGGCGATTTCAGAGATGGTGTATACTATCACGCAGGAATGGTATTGTACAAAGAATCGGCGTAAGCACTAAATAGAAACAACATGCGTAACTATGCCGCATTTGAGATAAATTTAACCAAACTCCTTTTAGCTACGGGCAGCAGCGTTTGCTCCAGCGGGAAGGTGATATCACTATGTACATAGTAAACTGCAGGGTTGGGTAAAAACTTATTACGGTTAATAAGGTTCAGCTTTATGCTTTCGGGTGTATTACTGATACTTTGCTCATAAGTATCAACAAAAGCTACATTAATGCCGCGATATTTATCGTTCTTATCCTCAAAAATAGTGATCTGGTATTCATAGATCCGGTTGGTACTTTCTTTTCCGTTTCGTAAAGAAAAATAGCCATGATAAGGCATTAAAGGGATAATGCCAACCGGATCAATATTAACATGGCTTTCAACAAAGTCATAAATGTCCCTGCCGGTTTTTATAGCCGGGTCCATTTTGCCGAGGGCATAGGTAATGATCTGCTCTATCTCCAGCATCCTTTGATCATCTGTAATGATCTTTTGATAGGTAAGTTTTACTGCTTCGATATCAGCCTGGGTTAAGCGTTGCGGGAAAGCCCGTTGTAGCAGCGTTTTATTCTTTTTAAAATCGATGAGGTTGTTATAGTGAAAAATAAGGTCGGCCAGGTTGGGGTATAACCGGCTGTTGTCAAAGTGGCTGTTGATTTCCTGCAGGTAGCTTAACAGGATATATTTTTTGTATTCAAAGTCAATATGGCCCTCTATAAACCAGTTTACACCTAATTGCCTCATTTTTCAGCCTCCTTTTGATAGCTTAAATTAAACAAAAAACACCAACTTTGCAATATGCCCTATGGAACCCTTTATTTAATTCCCGTACCGCTGGCCGATGACGCGGCCGCAAAATCATTTACACCCTACCTGGTTGATACTATCAACAGTATCAAAGAGTACATTGTGGAAAATGAAAAAACCGCCCGCCGCTTTTTAAAAGAAGCCGGTTTAAAAACTCCGCAAAGCGAACTGGTGATCCACGATTACGGTAAGCATAACCGCGATATGGGCAAGGCCGATTTTTTTAAGGGCCTGCAGGCCGGTAATGATGTTGGTTTGATGAGCGAAGCCGGCTGTCCCGGCGTTGCCGATCCCGGTGCCGAAATTGTTGATAAGGCTCATCGCATGGGTATTAAGGTTGTGCCCCTGGTTGGTCCAAGTTCTATTTTGCTGGCGCTGATGGCATCTGGCTTTAGCGGTCAAAGTTTTGCGTTTCATGGCTACCTGCCTATCGATAAAGCACTTCGCGCTAAAAAGATCAAGGAACTGGAAAATACTGCCGTAAAGCTTGATCAAACCCAAATGTTTATCGAAACCCCCTTCCGCAATAACCCAATGCTGGAGGAGATCCTGAAAACAGGCAACCCTAAAACCAAGCTTTGTATTGCTTGCGACCTTACCTCCGCTACGGAACTTGTACAGACCAAGACCATAGCCGAATGGCAAAAGAAAGTACCTGCTCTGCATAAACGTCCTACCATATTTTTACTCTATCACGGTAATAAATGACCATAAGCCAGCAGCATAGCCCCGTTGTAATAGTAGGTGCCGGTCCATCAGGTTTGATGATGGCTGCCCAGCTTTTACGATATGGCGTGCAGCCGGTAATTATTGATAGCAAGCAGGGGCCAACCTCACACTCAAAGGCATTGGCGGTGCAGGCCCGGTCTATGGAAATCTATAGGCAAATGGGAGTCATCGATAAAGTGCTCAACGATGGCAAACGCGGTGGTGGTGTACAATTTAACCAGGAGGGCATCGAAGTAGCCAGCCTTTCGCTGGCAAATGTTGGCGAAACGCAAACGGCTTTCCCCTTTATCCAGATGTACCCGCAAAGTAAAAACGAGCGGTTATTGCTTGATTTTATTACGCTGAATTGCTGCCCTGTATACTGGAATACTTCGCTGCTGTCACTAAGCCAGGATAGCAGTAAAGTAACCCTTCAGCTGCAAAGCGGCGATGATAAACAAATCATCACCTGCAATTGGCTGATTGGAGCAGATGGCGCACATAGCACTGTGCGTAAGCAACTGAATATTCCTTTTAATGGCGATACTTACCAGCACCAGTTTTATTTGGCAGATATTAAAATAGATGCCGATTTCGGAGACAAGGTTAACCTGTTCCTTTCAAAAAAAGGTTTTGCAGGTTTTTTTCCTATGCCCAATGAGCGGAGCTACCGCGTTGTAGGTAACCTGCCCGATGAATTTGATAAAAAAGACGAACTGCAGATTGAAGAGGTATTGCCGCACTTGCGGGATGTTACCAAAGAGCAGATCATTGTTGAACACACCAACTGGTTCACCACTTACCGCCTGCACCATCGCATGGCCGATAAATTCAGGGAGCAGCGCTGTTTTTTAGTTGGCGATGCCGCGCATATCCACTCGCCGGTTGGCGGGCAGGGCATGAATACCGGATTGCAGGACGCCTATAACCTGGCCTGGAAACTGGCAGGTGTGGTTAATGATCAGCTTAAAGCATCGGTGTTGGACAGTTACGCCCAGGAACGGATGCCTGTAGCCAAAGACCTGCTCAATACTACCGACCGGATCTTTAAAATGATACTTTCGCGCAACTGGTTCATTAATTTACTGAAGAAGTATTTGCTGCCCATTGCTTTAAAATGGGTGTGGAGCAAGCCCAATTTGCGCGAAGCTTTTTTTAAACGGGTATCACAAACCGGTATAGCTTATCGCCATAGCCCGATAAACCTTAACCTGAGCCACGCCACCTTAATCAAAGCTGGCGACAGGCTGCCCTACCTCAAAGTTTTTGATGAAAAGCGGCAACTGGAAACTGACCTGCACGAATGGTGCAGCAAACCAGGCTTCACGCTCATTTGTTTAGGCAAACTCAAGGAGCTTGACCTGTTCACCGTAGCCAAATGGATCACTCAAAACTATGGGGCCAATCTTAACTTCTTTTACTTGCCCCCATCGGCCAAAAACCAGCACATTTTTGATGCTTTCGAAATTAAAGAAAATCAAAAGAAAGCGCTCATCATCCGCCCGGATATGCACATCGGCTTTTTGAATGATGTGGTGGATATTGATATGATGGATAATTATCTGCTGAATGTGGTGGGGGTAGTTAGTGGTTCATAGATGATGGTTCATGGCAATTGTGGCTCCCTTATTTTCTTCGCTGTTTTGCTATGAACTATGATCCAGTAACCATGAACCCCAAAACTCACCTCGCCACCATCACCCAGCCGCTCATCACGTTCCCATTTTTTAAATCTATCACATAGTAATACGTACCCGATGGAATAACCCGGCCGCCATATTTGCCGTCCCAGGCCTGGGGGTAGCCGGTGCTTTTAAATACCAGCGCGCCATAGCGGTTAAATACCTGGGTGATTGAAGTTGGGTAGGTATCAAGCGCTTCAATGGCCCAGGTATCGTTAACACCATCACCATTGGGCGTAAAAGTGTTGGGGATAACTACTTTTTTATAAACACGCACAAACACCTCATCAGTAGCTTCATCGCCGCAACCCGAGTTTGATACCACATGCAGGGTATAGGTGATATCTTCCATTGGTGAAGCGGTTGGTTTAAGTTCAAGGCTGCTGCTCAGATAATCGGTCGGGGTCCAGTAGTAACTTACGTTTGTGCCTTTAGTGCTGCCATTAAGCGTAGTTGACTGGCCCTGGGTAATATGCTTGTCGGGACCTGCGTTAGCAACAGGCTTTTTAAGCACATTCACTTGTACATTAGCTGTTGAGGTACAGGTGCCGTTGCTTACTGTAACCGTATAAAGCGTAGTGTCTGTTGGACTGGCAACGGGATTGGCAATATTAGCATCTGAGAGGCCCGTTGTAGGCGACCATGAATAGGTTGAGCCTCCGCTGGCATTTAATGTTGCCGAATTGCCCTCACAAATGGGTTCAACGGCGTCAACTGCCGCAACAGGCAGGGCATTTACCACAACCTGCAATGGTACTACCACCTCGCAGTTAGAGGACGATTTAATCCTAACGGAATATGTACCTGCCGCTGCTGCGGTTACATTGCTGATTGTTGGGTTTTGAATGGCCGATGTAAATCCGTTTGGGCCTGTCCATTGATAGCTTACCCCGGTTGATGCACTTAGCGTTAAAGTTGTGCCGGCGCAAACGGGCGTATTGGCAGTTGCCGTTGATGAAGGCGGTGTACCAATCGTAAGTGTAAGTACATTTGAAGCCGACCGGCAGAGTGCCGAATTGATGTTACCTGCCTGTGCTGTTACGGCCCGGTAATAATAAGTGCCAGCCACCGTTGGTGAGGTAATCTGGTAACTTGAGCTGGTGCTGCCTGCTCCGGCGAGATCTGTCCAGGCACCGTTGCCGTTTTTGTATTGCCACAAAACCGTGTAGCCACTGGGGATAGTGGTATTAAGTGTATATGTTTGCGGAACATCCGAACAAGCCGAGGCTGTTAATGTCGAGCTTGAACTGCTGAAGCTTGCCGCTATAACCGGGCCGTAAGGCCTGAAAACAATATCATCAATTGCAAGGTCATTCGCAGGGGCACCGCCGGCGCTGTTGTTGATCATCTTGATTACCACATCGCCAACGCCTGCAGGTAATGTAAAATTAAATGATTCCTGTACCCATTTATAGCTGCCGCTGGTACGGGCAATAGTACCGGTATTAAAACTTTGAATGGTTGTGCCATCCGTTTTTTCGATAGCGAAAGTGATATTGGGCGGGCTTATATCATTGCTCCTTAATAAATTCACTACCCAGGCCGAAAACTGGTAGGTTGTATTGGAGCACAAACCCGTAATAGTACGTTTATAAAAATAATCGGTTTTGGATACGCTGGCATTTACCACCATCATATAGCCGCCGGTATTGCCGGTATGATCTGTAGCCGACCACCAAACATTGCCTGCGCCTGCGGTTGTATTTTCAATGGTATAGGAACCATCGCTCGGAAAATCGTTGCTGCTGTAGGTATAACTCGTCGAACCCGAATCGGCTGGCAATGCCCCGGAATGTGTAGATATTCCCGAGCCGAAAGTAATGCTGACTACCGGGTCACCCAAACTTTGCGCATTTGTTTTACGGGCTAATACAATGAGAAAAAAGCTGATTAGGGGGAGTAACTTTTTTGCTTCCAACGGAATACTGTTTTAAAAAAGCGCCTGCATGTACTACTAACATACAGACGCTACTATCGCAACTATTATGAAAAGGGGTATTATATAAACCATTTATGGGGTTATAATTGGTTTATGATATAAATATGGGGGCATAGCGGGTCTTCATCAATTATGTATCGATGAATAGCAGTTTTGTATAGGCGAACGTAATGGAAGTGGCTGGTTTAGCCACCTGGGAGCTTTCTATTTCAATTTAGCCCAGTTGCGGGCAAAATCGTTATAAGTTTCACTTACCGGCAATTCTACGTCGGTAAGCTGTACTTTACGGTTTTGAATAGACCTGATCTTGTTAACAGGTACAATATAGCTGCGGTGGATGCGCTGAAACTTTGTTGAAGGCAGTTTTTCCAATACCTTTTTCATCGGCATTAGTGTGAGGATCGTTTTATCGTTGGTGATATGGATCTTGATATAATCCTCCATACTTTCAATATACTCGATAGTACTCAAGTCTATCTTAACCATGCGATATTCGGAGTACACGTACAGGCTTTCGTCGGCCTCTTCAGCATCGGGTTTATTTTTGTATTTATAATAATCAACAGCTTTTTCAACGGCTTTGGTAAAACGCTTAAGATCTATCGGTTTTAAAATATAATCAAGTGCCTCCAGTTCAAAGCCCTCGTAGGCAAAGTTTTTATAGGCTGTAGTAAATATTACCATGGGTTTTACCTGAAGGGAACGTACAAGATCGATCCCGGTAATATCGGGCATGTTGATATCAACAAAAAGCAGATCGATAGGGGTTGTCTTTAAAAACTCGGCTCCGGTAATGGCATCTTCAAACGTATTAACCATTTGCAACGCAGGGAAACGCGATACATAATCACTTATGAGCCTTAGGGCAAGCGGTTCATCATCAATAGCTATACATTTAAGCACCATAATTTAAGCTTGTAAAGTAAGTTGAACAATATACTCATTATTGAGACTGCTTATGCTTAACAAATGTTTGCCGGGATATAAATGCTCCAGCCGTTGCCTGGTGTTTTTTATGCCGATGCCTGTGCGCTGGTAATCGCTTTTCTGTAAACCAAAGATCCGGTTTTTGCAATAAAAGGAAATATCAAGCTCATGGATATTGATCCTGATATCTATAGCCGATGGTTCATGTTTGCTCACGCCATATTTAAAAACATTTTCGATAAAGGTCATCATTACCAGGGGCGCTATTTTTCTTATGCCGATATTCCCGTTAACCTCAAAGTTAACTGCGGTATTTTTGCCTATGCGAAGGCGTTGCAATTCAATATAATCGCTGATACAATCAATTTCGCTTTGCAGTGGTACAAAGTCTTCAGCAACATCGTCGGTAACATAGCGCATAATGTTCGAGAGCTTCATGATACTATCTGCCGCATTATCATCTTTGATAGCAGCAAGCGTATAAATATTATTTAACGTGTTGAACAGGAAGTGCGGATTGATCTGTGCTTTCAGGAAAGAGAGCTCGGCATTGGTTTTATCGGCTTCGGCCCGGGCTGCACGTTGTTCGGTAAGCTGCCACTGCTGCACTGTTTTTATAGCGGTACTCAGGGCCATGATCATCAAAAAAATGAACAGGCTGGTACTGTCAAATGGCTTCCTGAATCTGCGTAAATGCCTGAAGCCGTTTCTTTGCCCTAATGAATCGGGACGGAAATATGGCGACCGTTCAAAGCCGCCCTGTGTATCCGGAGAAAGGGCATCAAACCTATGGTGGCCAAAGCGGGGACCATCAAAAGGCGGAGGCCCTGGCATCATCATCCCGCTGCGCATTCGCCAGTTCTCGGTACTCCGCAGCAACATGTCAAAGGGGCGGAGCATATAAACGCATCCTAATAAAATAAGGCAGATAATAGTGTAGATCAAATACTTCTTTTTTAAAAAGAACTGCGGAATGAACAGGTAAGCGTTACTGTAAAAAAGGACTATATAAGTGAGGCAAAATATCCAGTAGGCCGGCTTTTCCAGAAAAGAAGTAACAGAAGTATTGTATAGTGACCGGCTATTTAAAAAAGCCAGCGGGAAAGCCATGAACAGCAGCCAGCCGGCAATGTGTATAACAACCGAAAATACTTTGAAACGCGACATGATGTAAAATAACGCATTATGTTAGAAAGTTTTAAGTAAAAGTCCGAAAGTTGGAAAGTCATGTCCCCTCAGGGTCCTCTGAGAGTTTAAGTTAACCCACAAAATGATTATTGCCGATTGATTAATCAGCGCGAGTTGAACCCCTCTGGGGTTCGGGTAAGGGGAGGGACGTTATTTCTACAAACCTATTCCCCCTCTGGGGGATTTTTATTGGTAGGACAGGTGCACCAGAGGTGCAAAAGGTTTGTCTTGTCCGGAAATGGGTTTACATTAAAGTAAACACAGTGGAAAAGATCATTA
>NZ_JCAWEC010000013.1:0-92707 GCF_059690695.1 Mucilaginibacter sp. A5337
TAAT
Organism: Mucilaginibacter sp. A5337; assembly: GCF_059690695.1. NCBI lineage: Bacteria > Pseudomonadati > Bacteroidota > Sphingobacteriia > Sphingobacteriales > Sphingobacteriaceae > Mucilaginibacter > Mucilaginibacter sp. A5337. The sequence continues at coordinate 5 of NZ_JCAWEC010000013.1, forward strand.
GTCGATGTTCTTTAATAATGATCTTTTCCACTGTGTTTACTTTAATGTAAACCCATTTCCGGACAAGACAGTTCCTTTGCCCCAGAGGGGCAAAACTTAAATGTCTGAGGAACTCCGATGGGACGTTAAACGATAAATCTGGTTAAACTTTGTGAAGTTTAACCGGATTTATATCAGCACTAAAATACTTTATACCTTTTTTAGCGTTTCCATCAGCACCGGAATTTTGGGCACTTTTGGGTACGACTGGAATAATTTACCATACTTATCATAAATGGCTATGTATGGGGTGGTTTGTACGCTGTAAAACTTTTGCACAACGTAGGTATAACCCTCGGTACCAATGGTGATGTTATGGTATTTGGCCAGGTCAAAATCGCGCTGAAAAGTTTGGATGCCTTTAAGCATAGGCATAAAGGTGATCATCACAATCTGCACATCTTTTAACTTGGGCAGCTCGGGTTTCAGATCGTACATCAGGTGCTGGCAATGGCTGCAATCAGGCGAAAAATAGATCACCATTACCGGCTTGTTTTTTTTCAGGTTGGCAGGAGTAACGTAAACACTGTCTGTAGTGAGGATGTGATATGGCGGCAAACCGGAATTAGCAGGTGGCGTTTGTGCCTGGCTGCACCCGGCGGCAATAATCAGACAAAGCAGTAAATACAGTTTCTTCATTATTTTAATTAGCGTTTAATAAGCATAGTTACAACATTTTTAGCTTTCAAGCAATTCAATTTGCCAGGCAACATGCTCTTCAGTTACGGGGAATAACGCATTTTCACGTACTGTATGATATACGGCCTCAAATATCCCGTTATAATTACCTTTGGGTGACGGTATCCACTCTACAGTTTTTTGCCCGTCGGCTCCCATCAGCACCAGTTTGCCGTCGCTGCCTTCGGGTTCAATGCCAAAACCTTCATCGGTGGGCATCATATCGGCATCAAGCTGTGCTTCCTGTACGTCGGTACGCATTTTAACAAAGCTGCCTAATGTGCCATGTACCACAAAGCCGTAGGTGTGTTCGGCAATGAGTAATCCCGAGGTTAGGTAAACATTCAACTGGTTAGGGTATTTAAGGTGGATATTGAAATAATCATCAACCTGCGAATCTGGTCTGAATGCAGCGGTAGTTTTTTCATAGCTCAACGGCCTGCCGAAGATGCTGATGGCATTATCAACCAAATGCGCCCCAAGATCATAAGTAAGGCCGCCACCAGGAACACCGGCTGTTTCCTTGAATTTTTTAACGCCGATAGCCATGCGGTACCTGTCGAGCCTGAAGTGAACCTCGATCAGTTCCCCTAACCTGCCGCTTTCAATTACTTCCTTTACCGAAAGGAAGCCACTGTCATAACGGCGGTTTTGGTAGATCATCACTTTCAAATCAAGCTTTTTGCCCAAATCGTACAGAGCTTTTACCTCATGAGAAGTTACAGCTGCGGGTTTTTCGATCAACACGTGCTTGCCGGCATTAAGGGCTTGTACAGCATAATCAAAATGGGTGTTGTTGGGCGTGTTAACGATGATTAACTCTATTTCATTGTCGTTAAGCAGCTCATCGATGGTATCGTAGCTAATAACATCAGGATATTTTTTACCGGCTTTTTTTTCATGGCGTTCAACCACTGCTTTAAAGGTAAAGCCCGGATTGGTAGTTAAAAACGGGGCATGAAAAATCCTGCCCGACATTCCGTAGGCCATGAGGCCGGTTACTATTGGTTTCGACATATTAAAGTAGATTTTGCTGTGTTAAAAGTATCGTTTTAGCTACACCCACACAAGTTATATAAAAGAAAAAGGGAGATTGTTACATCTCCCTTTTTCTTTCTGAAGTAATCAATAGTTGATTATTTCATGCCCTTTTGGATAGCCTCAATTTCGGCTAAGTGGTGTTGAATTGTGGGCAATGTTTTGGCTGCCCACGCTTTAAGATCAGCGTCCTTGCAATTTTTTGAAGCATCTTCAAACATCGAAGCTACTTTTTTATGGCCGTCAACCATGGCGTCAACATAAGCTTTATCAAAGTCGGCCCCTGATTTTGCTGCCAGTTCGGTTTTCTTTTTCTGATGATCGGCATCCGGTTCGGTTGGTAAGCTGATGTTTTTAGTTTTAGCAAGCGCCATCAGCTCATCATTGGCTTTGGTATGGTCGGTAACCATCATTTTGGCAAAGTCTTTCACTTTGGCATTGGTAGCCTTTTCGCTGGCCAGTTGACCGATAGCAACTTCGGCTAAGCCGGCGTTGGCTGCGCCTGTGGCAAATTTGGCATCATCGGCAGTAACAGCAATGCCTGTTGCACCTGTAGTGGTGGTGTCTTTTACTTTGTTGGCGCTGTCGGCAGTATCTTTTACAGCTGCCGAACTATCGGTGGCTCCGCTTTTAGCGCCGCCGTTACAGGCCTGGAATGATAATGCCGCCAGGGCCATCATTGCAATTAAACTTAACTTTTTCATAGTAGTGTTTTATGTATTTGTTTTACAGTTAACATTTTGTAGTTAAATAAGTTTGATTTTCTTATTTGTAAAATTTAATGGTCTGTGCCGGGAGCAAGCTTAATAGGTATTAATTCTTTCCCGCCCTTTTGATTGCCTTCGGGTGCCGAAAATATTAAATACACTTATTCACATTTTAATGAATATTTAACATTTGTTTAAAAGGACTTTTATAAGTTGTGTATTATAATAATACGACTAAATTATACCTGATATGTTAATAGGATCATTGTTTTTGGGCAAGGTGCATGAGGTTAACGGGCAGTGGATAGAGACCAAATTTGTGGTTATTGGCATTCCGCTGTTTCCTACCAGCTCCATGCTGGTAACCCGTGCCGCCTGGCGAAGCCGCAACGGGTTTAATATCCCGCTGAATTATCAAAGCATTATTGCGGGTTATGCACGCATGTTTTCGCTTATTATTGCTTTTATAGCCTTTATATTATTTTTTATTGAACGCGATTCAACTGCTTCTGTAATAGGCGGAGCAGGTTTGTTGCTGTGGCTTTATTTTTACTTTGTTTTTGGCAGCGCCGATACCGCAGAAGCTGAAGAACGCAAAAAAATGGGCGACCTTACCGGCCTTTATATCAAACCCGAGTGGCTTGATCATGATGATGCCTATAAAATCTACGAACGTCTCGAAAAAAAATACCGCACCGAGTTTGATGGTGCCAACTGGCTTACCGATCTGCGACAAAACGAAATAGCGCCGGCCAAATTGCCGCTGTTGTATGCACTATCGAGGTTTAATTATTCGTTAAGGGCTACCGAATGCAACAGGAAATTGTTTGAAAAGGCAGATAGTTTATACTTGTAACACAGGTTTTTGCGTTTATTTGCCTAAACCTTATTTATCATGAAGAACCTGATCGTCGCTTTGTTAATAATAGCGGCAGGCAACGCCTCTGCACAGCAAAAGTTTGATCCTGTTTTAAAGAAGCAGCTTGACAGCGTATTAGCGCTTGATCAAAAATACCGCGAAATATTAACTTATCTGATGGACCCGAACAAAAAGGATTCGGTACTAAGGACCTTGCCTGTTAAGCCGGAACAAGCAACGGGCTATTACTGGAAATTGCAAACCCGGGCGGATTCAAGTAATTTGATTTTCATTGAAAACATATTTGCAAAATATGGTTACCCCGGCAAATCGCTCGTTGGTGAACCAACCAACGAGGCTGCCTGGTCGGTGGTGCAGCATTCTCCCAAAATTGATAAATATCTTCCTGCAATTAAAACCGCGGCCGAAAATAAGGAGCTGCCCTTCAGGCTGTACGCCATGATGCTCGACAGGCAGCTGATGTATGATGGCAAGGAACAGATCTATGGCTCGCAGGCTACATCAAAGCCATTGCGCAACGGTCAAAACATTGGTTATTACATTTGGCCTATTAAAGAAGCCGCTACGGTGAATGAGCGCCGTAAACAAGCCGGCTTTGACCAAACTGTTGAACAAAATGCAAAACGGTTGGGGATTGATTATAAAGTTGTCAAAATAGAAGATGTGAAGTGGTAGTATGGAGACATACGAATAAAAAGGTCTCTGCCGTTGTTGGTGACAACACCAACAACGGCGAGAACAATAGAGATAAATCGCTATTCAGAACAATCTAATTCCCCATCAAAAAGTTTACACCCTGCGTTCCCCCGCATCATATAAAAACATAACTTTGCCCCTGCAAAATTTAATACCATGAGTTTCAGAACCGAACACGATACCATGGGCGAGGTACAGGTACCTGCCGACAAATACTGGGGAGCGCAAACCGAACGCTCACGCAATAATTTTAAAATTGGTCCCGAGGCGTCAATGCCAAAGGAAATTATCGACGCTTTCGCTTACCTGAAGAAGGCTGCAGCTTTTACTAATACCGATTTAGGTGTATTATCAGCAGAAAAACGCGATTTGATTGCACAAGTGTGCGACGAGATCCTGGCCGGCCAGCTGGCTTCAGAGTTTCCGCTGGTAATCTGGCAAACTGGCTCGGGCACACAATCAAACATGAACGTGAACGAGGTGGTTGCTAACCGTGCACACGTATTACAAGGCAATAAACTGGGCGAAGGCAAAACCTTTATCCACCCTAATGATGATGTGAACAAGTCACAATCATCAAACGATACTTACCCAACCGCCATGCACATCGCAGCATACAAAATGCTGATCGACGTAACTATTCCGGGTGTTGAAAAACTGCGTGATACTTTACAAGCTAAATCAGAAGCCTTTAAATCGGTAGTGAAAATCGGTCGTACCCACTTGATGGATGCCACCCCACTTACTTTAGGCCAGGAATTTTCAGGCTATGTATCACAATTGAACCACGGTTTAAAAGCGTTGCGTAATACGCTTGACCACCTATCGGAACTTGCCCTTGGTGGTACTGCTGTAGGTACAGGCATCAATACACCTAAAGGTTATGATGTTAAAGTTGCTGAGTACATTGCTCAATTTACCGGCTTGCCGTTCATTACAGCCGAAAATAAATTTGAGGCCCTTGCCGCTCACGATGCCATTGTAGAAAGCCATGGCGCATTGAAACAGATCGCGGTTTCATTAATGAAAATTGCTAATGATATCAGGATGCTGGCTTCTGGCCCGCGTTCGGGTATTGGCGAAATCCATATTCCGGATAACGAGCCTGGTTCATCAATTATGCCGGGTAAAGTTAATCCAACCCAAAATGAGGCTGTTACCATGGTAGCTGCACAGGTTATGGGTAATGATGTGGCTATCTCTATCGGTGGTTCAAACGGCCATTACGAACTGAACGTATTTAAACCGGTTATGGCTGCTAACTTTCTTCAATCGGCAAGGTTAATTGGCGATGCTTGTGTATCATTCAATGACCATTGCGCTATAGGTATTGAGCCGAACTACGAAGGCATCAAAAAACACCTTGAAAACTCGTTAATGCTGGTAACTGCACTTAACCCGCACATCGGTTACGAAAACGCAGCAAAAATTGCTAAAACAGCACTTAAAAACGGGAGTTCATTACGCGAAGCAGCTATTGGCTTAGGCTTACTAACCAACGAGCAGTTTGACGAGTGGGTACGCCCCGAAAATATGATAGGCAGCTTAAAATAAGAGCCACCTCACCCCAACCCCTCTCCAAAAGAGAGGGGCTTTTTAATTTTCGCTTATGCAAAAACGCTATAGCTTTCTCTTTTTTTCCTTCAGCTTTCGGCTTTTCGCTTTAAGCCTTCCGCTTCCCGCTTTCCGCTCAAAGAAAGCCTTTCGCCTTTTACCTTTCGCCTTTCACCTAACAGGGATCGCCTTTTGCCTAATCGTAGCTTCTTGTAGCAGGAACCCCGACATGCAGGAGCCGGGAGATAGCAAGCTACAGGGTGAGTGGCGGCAGGACTCGGTACCCGCTCAAAAAAGCCTGGTAACATATTCGCTATACGACATTAAATTCAGCTGTGATTCATTTCTTTTGAAGATTAGTACCGTTAGCAAGGTAAATTATGGTGCCGATACTTGCATGAGTAAAGGACATTGGGCCGAATATGTGCGCGGAACGTACTCGCAAAGGCAGGATACGCTGCACATTAAAGGCCAGTTTTGTAATGCCGATGGCTCATATAAAAACGAGCAGGGTTGTTTCAGGTTTGGCGATTATGAAGAATACTTTAAGGTTCACCGCACCGGCGATTCGCTCATCAGGTTTATAAGCACATCAAACGTAATACCTATTAACGTGCACTTGATAAAAAGAACAAGCTGTATTCCAAAACCATTGTAATGAAAACACAAATTTTAAAGAAACTTTTACTGCTGGTGGCTATATTTTATATCCCACTGCAAAGTATGGCCTGGGGCACTAACGGTCATCGTATTTGTGGCCAGGTTGCCGATAGCTACCTTACACCTAAAGCCCGTAAAGCCATAGAAGCCATTTTAGGCAATGAATCAATAGCAATTACCAGTAACTGGGCCGATTTCATTAAATCCGACCCGGCTTATGGTTACCTGTATAACTGGCATTTTATCGATCTGGATAAAGCCTATACCTATCCCGAACTACAAGGCTACTTAAAAGCGGATACAGCCGTTGACGCCTACACTAAAATGAACTTTTTGATTGCGGAGCTTAAAAAGCCAGCTACAACAAAAACCAACAAGCTGCTTTATCTGCGCATGCTGATCCATATTGTTGAGGATGTACACCAGCCGCTGCACACCGGCCACACCAGTGATAAAGGTGGTAACGATGTAAAAGTGCAATGGTTTGGTAAAGACAGCAACCTGCACTCGGTTTGGGATAGTCAGTTAATTGATTTTCAGCAATTAAGTTATACCGAGTATGCAACCATGATTAACCATACTACAGCTGCCCAGCGCACCAGGCTGCAAAAAGACCCGATAAGCCAGTGGCTGTATGAAAGCAATCAGATTGCAGAAAAACTGTATGTAGATGTTAAACCCGGTGAAAACCTGAGCTACAAATACAACTTCAAATACATTGGCATCCTAAACGACCAAATGGTAAAAGCCGGCGTTCGTTTGGCTGGTGTTTTGAATCAGATTTTTGGTTGATTTTTTTAAGGCGGAAGGTTAAAGCTGAAAGGTAAAAGGTTGCCTCTATGCTTTAACCTTTTGCCTTTAACCTTTCTCCTTTTACCTCCAACAAAATGAAAGTACTAATGGTATGCCTCGGCAATATCTGCCGTTCGCCACTGGCCGAAGGGATCATGCAGCACCTGGCAGATGAAAATGGTTTGGGCTGGGATGTTGATTCGGCAGGTACGGGTAGATGGCATATAGGTGAAGCTCCCGACAGGCGTTCGATCCGCGCCGCACGCAACCATGGAATTGATATCAGCAAACAGGTTTGCCGCCAGTTTAAACGAAGCGACTTTGACGATTTTGACCACATCTTTGTAATGGACCGCAATAATTTGAGCGATGTGCTTGATATGGCCCGCAACGAAGAACAAGCCGCCAAAGTAAAACTTCTTTTGGGCGATAAAGTTGTGCCCGATCCGTACTATGATGACAACCAATTTGAACCGGTTTTTGAATTGATTGAAAACGGTTGTAAGGATATTATTAAAGGGTTACACCCCCTCTAAATCTCCCCCGGTTGGGGAGACTTTTAATAAATATTTTTAAGCCCTCCCTTCCGGGGAGGGTTTGGGTGGGGTTTCTACCCTAAAAAACGGCACATCTTCACCATACCAAAACACAATCCCTTCCCTTGCAAACCCGGCTTTGATCAGTACCCTTTGTGATGCCGCGTTTTGCGGATGGGTAACGGCACAAATTTCTTTCAGGCCAATTTTATTTAATCCATAGCTAACTAATGCCTCTGCCAATTCGGTTGCAACGCCTTGCCCCCAGTATTTGAGGTGCAGGCGGTAGCCCAACTCAATTCGGCTCTTGTCATAATCACTTGGTTTTAGTGCGCAAACGCCTATAAAATCGTTATCGGCGATATTAAAGACGCCCCATCTGCCCAGGCCCGATCCATTTTGGTATTCTTTCAAGGTATCCTTAAAAACCTGTTTACTCTCCTGTGGAGTGCGTTTCTTTACATACTGGGTAAGACGGTCATCTGCATCAATCACAGTTGAAAGTACTTCGTCTTCGGCTGTAAATTCGCGGATCAGTAAGCGTGGTGTTTGGGTGATAATATTCATAGGTTTTCAAAAATAAATTTTTGAATTGATTGTGAGGGTAAGATGAGTGTCATTAAAGAGTTGCTATAGGCAAATTTTGCAGGATACGTGCCTTGAAATGCAATAGGAGGCACCTCCGTAGCCTTGATATCTGTCTTGTTTTTTAACTATAAACATGGTACTCCTATAGAATTTAAAAGGCACGCATGCATAGAACTCCGTAGGAGTACCATGTGTATAGAAAATGAAACAAACCTTTTGGCTCCGGAGGAGCCTCCTGTATTTACATGATAGTGAACCGATGTAATTATTCTGATCCTTAACGGTAGCTCAATTATGCTAAAACCCTCATTTCCCGTTAAATTTTTTATACCTTGCATAATTTACTTATAAGATATAGTGACTTTCCAGGATTTTAATTTTAACGAGCAATTATTTGAAGGTGTAGAGAGTATGGGTTTCCTGAACCCTACACCCATACAGGCCATGGCTATCCCAACCATTATGGAGGGGCGCGACCTGATTGCATGCGCTCAAACCGGTACCGGTAAAACCGGCGCCTACCTGCTGCCTGTTTTAAACAGCATCAGTAAAACAAATAAACACCATACCAGTGCCCTTATACTTGCCCCAACCCGCGAGCTTGCCCAGCAAATAGATCAGCAGGTTGAAGGCCTTGCCTATTTTACAGGCATCAGCTCTATTGCCGTTTTTGGTGGCGGCGATGGTGTGGTTTATGAACAGCAGCGCCGCGGCATCCAAAATAATGTAAACATCATTGTGGCTACTCCGGGCAGGCTTATCGCCCACCTCACATCGGGTGTGCTGAAGCTCAATCATCTTACCCACCTGGTACTTGATGAGGCCGACAGGATGCTGGATATGGGTTTTTCGGATGATATCATGAAGATCATCAGCTACCTGCCTAAAGAACGGCAAACGCTGCTTTTTTCGGCCACCATGCCGGGCCGTATCCGTTCATTGGCGAAAGCTATTTTGAAAGATCCCGAGCAAATTAACATAGCCATTTCGCAGCCGGCTGTGGGTATCGATCAGCAGGTTTACCGGGTGCACGATCAGCAAAAAACGCCGCTGGTGCAGCACATCCTCAAAGATTCGGCGTTTACAAGTATTATCATCTTTGCTTCGCGCAAAGAAATTGTTAAAGCATTGTACAAAGAATTGAAGGCGATCAAGATCAACGCCATGTCGTTCCACTCCGATCTGGAGCAGAAGGAACGTGAGGAGATCCTGCTTAAGTTCAAAAACAAATTACTTCCGGTTATCATTGGTACCGATGCGCTTTCGCGTGGTATTGATGTGGAAGGTATCGACCTGGTGATCAATTATGATGTTCCCGGCGATCCGGAAGATTATATCCACCGTATCGGTCGCACGGCCCGCGCTGCTACCACCGGCACAGCTATTACTTTTGTTAACCACCGTGATGAGCGAAAGTTAAAAAACATTGAAAAACTGATAGAAAAGCCTATCAAGCTAATGGCGCTGCCTGATGAGTTAGCCTCAATACAACCCCTTAAGCCTGAACCTGCGCAAGGTGACGCCAAAAGGAAACCTAACCGCCGCTGGGGAAAAAAGAAACCGAAACAACAGAACACCGGTAATTAAAAGATTTTCACGAATACTTTTAAGTTGAACACAATTTAATCGAATTACACGAATTACACGAATTACACGAATTACACGAATTAAATAGGTTAATAGAAGCTCAGGATCTACAAGCATTATTTCATTGCCGTTGACTTTAGTCAACGGTTAAAAAAGAAACGAACTCCCAGGCTTTAGCCCAAACTGTTCGAGCGGAATTTGGCTAAAGCCTGGGAGTTTGCAATCGCATCCCTTTGACTTTAGTCAACGGCAATGAATTTGATAGGAGTTCTCCCTGTTTAATCCCGATAATCTCAAATTCGTGAAATTCGCTTCAATTCGAATAAATTAGTTCATCATTACTAAAACGTTTTATCTATTTTAATATCTTAGACCAAAAATCTATTTTCCAATGATCATCCCTAAAAAGCTGGTTTTACTGGCAGCATTAGGTGTGGCACTTACCACATCTGCAAACAAAGTATTAGCACAAGAGAAAAAAACATCCGGCAATCCTATTGTTGAAGGCTGGTATGCCGACCCGGAGGCTAAGATCTTTAACAAGCAATACTGGGTGTACCCTACCTATTCGGCTAAATATAACGACCAGGTGTTTATGGATGCCTTTTCATCGCCCGACCTGGTTAACTGGACAAAGCATCCGCATATTATAGATACTGCTGCCGTAAAGTGGGCAAAGCGCGCTATGTGGGCTCCTGCCGTAACCGAAAAAGATGGTAAATACTATATCTTTTTTGGTGCCAATGATATCCAGAACAATAACGAAATTGGTGGCATTGGCGTTGCTGTTGGCGATAAACCCGAAGGTCCGTTCAAAGACCTTTTGGGTAAACCACTCATTGGGCAGATCATCAATAAAGCTCAGCCTATCGACCAGTTTGTTTTTAAAGACGATAATGGCCAGTACTACATGATCTATGGTGGCTGGGGCCAATGTAACATTGTAAAACTAAAAAACGATTTTACAGGCGTTGAACCATTTGATAATGGTGAAACCTATAAGCTGATCACTCCTAAAGATTATGTTGAAGGCCCGGTAATGTTTAAGCGCAAAGGCAAATACTACTTTATGTGGAGCGAAGGCGGTTGGACTGGTCCGGATTACCGCGTTGCTTACGCTATTGGCGATTCGCCTTTCGGTCCGTTTAACCGTATCGGAACCATATTAAAGCAGGATGCCAGCATAGCTACGGGTGCAGGTCACCATTCGGTGATCCAGGTGCCGGGTAAAGATGAATGGTATATAGTTTATCACCGCCGCCCGTTAACCGAAACAGATGGCAATCATCGTGTTACCTGTATCGATAAAATGTATTTTGATAAGGATGGCAAGATCCTGCCGGTTAAGATCACCAATGAAGGTGTAACGGCAAGGAAGATTAAATAGCCCCCTGGCCTCTGAAAGGGGAGCTTGCGGAGAACATAGCACGTTGCAAAACTTACGAAGTTTTTAAAACTTCGTAAGTTTCCTTAACCATTTGAGGCATTGAGGTAATATGCCCTTTAATTTGCACATCTGAAATTTCATCATTTGCAAATCAATCTTCCCCCTAAAAGGGTGAAGTTGATAATCCCTGATATTTAGTATCTTAAACCGTTTTTATTGACTGACATTATTCCTTTATCATTATGACGCGATCATTTTTCGGGCATTAGTAGTTTTACTTGCCCTTATTGGCAGCAACCGCTGTTTCGGGCAAGCCGCCGAAAACTTACCTACCGATTATTTAAGCAAAGAATTTCACGCCGGAAGACGCCAGGCGCTGCGTGAGCTGATGCCCGCCAATTCGGTAACGGTGATCTTCTCGTACCCCGAGCAGGTGTTTTCGAATGACGTTAACTACGTTTATCATCCTAACCCCGACCTGTATTATTTTTCGGGATATAAAGAACCCAACTCAGTATTGTTAGTATTTAAAGATCTGCAGGCCGATGGCGACAGTAGCTATAATGAGGTGCTGTTTGTACGCCACCGCGATGCCGGTCGCGAGCAGTGGACAGGCAGGCGTTTGGGCGTTGAAGGTGCTAAATCGCGGCTGGGCTTTAAGCGGGCTTATAACAGTGAGGATTTTGCGAAATTCCCTGTTGATTTTAAAAAGTTTGCCAATGTATATTATGACGCGCTGCCAGAGGACGTTACGGGCGATGGCTCGACAGGCGAGTTAAAGAAGCTGATAGCTGCTTTTAAAAGTAAGGCTGGCATAACGGAAACAAACAGGCAGGTTATGAGTGACCTTAATTTGATAGCAAGAATGGTTACCCCTCAAAATTTGGACCGTTTCATGACTTATTTTAAAGATAAGTTTGCAGATGATGATCACAAGAATAATCCGCTTATACAACAATTGTTGGCCAAGCCCGATTCTGCAACACTTGCCGATGTTAAGGCAAAGATTGCCGCAACTTACGGCGGTAACACCGGATATGCTGAATTTACTTCCAAACTTCGCGGTATAAAAACTCCGGAAGAAATAGCTGTATTGAAAAAAGCTGTTGAAATATCAAGCCTCGCCCATCTGGAAGTAATGAAATCGGTAAAACCAACTATAAGCGAGCGCGAGGTGGAAGGGATCATGACCTATGTGCACAAAAGATATGGAGCAGAAGACGAGGGTTACCCGCCAATTGTAGGTGCCGGGGCAAATGGCTGTATCCTGCACTATGAAGAAAATTCGGCTACAAAACTTAGCAACCAATTGCTGCTGATGGATGTTGGTGCCGAGTATCATGGCTACTCTGCCGATGTTACCCGTACCGTACCCGCCAACGGCAAATTTACTGAAGAGCAAAAAGCAATTTACCAACTGGTTTATGATGCCCAGGAAGAAATTTTTAAGTTATGCAAAGCAGGCGTTCCGTATGCCAGTCTTGAACAGAAATCGGCCGAAGTTTTAGCAGCAGGGTTAATCAAACTGGGTATTATTAAAAATGCTTCGGAAGTGCGTAAGTACTATCCGCATGGTTGCTCGCACCATTTAGGGCTTGATGTGCATGACAAAGGCGGTCGCGGTAATTTGGAAGAGAATTGGGTGATCACTGTTGAGCCGGGAATTTATATCCCAGCGGGTAGTCCATGTGATAAAAAATGGTGGAACATTGGTGTACGTATTGAAGATGATGTACAGATAGGAAAAGACAAGGGCACGATCCTTTCAATAGATGCGCCGCGCAAATGGCAGGACGTTGAAAAAGCAGTAACCGAGAAAAGTATTTTTGAAGCCGCTAAATTCCCGGAGCTGAAGTAAAATTAAAGTAAGATAAGATAAAAAGCCACCGCTCGGCTCCCGCCGAGTGGCAGCTATCAAGCGGCCTCTGGCCGCCGAAGCGAAAATACCTGTGCCCGTTTGTAACCGAACTTGCGCTCGTTTGCAACGAGCGCTTAATATGGTTTGGCGATTTCATCGCCGGTATCGCGTTACAAACGCTATCCCAGTTTAAGCGCTCGTTGCAAACGAGCGCAAGAAAAAAAGCATTTTTGAAGCCGCTAAATTCCCGGAGCTGAAGTAAAAAATGCACTTTATGTCATTGCGAGGAGCAGCGGGGGCTGTGCAATTGGGCGACGTGGCAATCTCGTAGCTTTGCATCGCCACGGTGCATAGCGGCCCTGTATAGCTACGAGATTGCCGCGCTATCGCTCGCAATGACATAGGGGTAGTAAAACAAAAAGCCCTTCGGATTAAATTCCGAAGGGCTTTCGTCTTTAATGTAATCATTACTTCTTAATCCTGCTTTTCAGCTCAGCCAATGGCATGGTAACCATACGGCCTATTGGCTTTTTACCGCGATAGGTGATCACCCGGAGCGTAGTTGCATCCTTAGGAGCATCTATCGGTGTTGTATATTTAGGATAAAACCTGTCGGGGAACGAGTTGTCAAAACTGTAATAAGTATCCAGTCCGTTAACCTCGTTAGTCAGCGTGATTTTTAACGTGCTGTCGGCATTCAAGGTAGCGTCAAATGACGGATCATAAGCGCTTGGGGCTATCTTGGTTTCAGCTTCATCAAAGCGTGGGAAGTGTTTCTCTACCCTGCTGAAAAATCCATCCCAGTTTTTAGTACCTTTTGGCGACCATACATCCTCGGCAATAGCCATTCCGCGTGGCCAGGTCATATATTCGGCCTGGCGGATGTTGTACACCTGCTCTGTCCACAAGTTGGCCTGTCCGCCTTTAATGAGGCGTGCATCAACGCTATCGGGTACAGGCTCCCATGAATAGGTTTTGTTTAAACGAAGTGTGGCGTAGATTTTGGTTTCGTTTACACGGTCGCTTTGCATATAATCAAGATACGCGAACGTAGTTGGGCTCATTACCACTTCGTGGCCGGCTTTGGCAGCGGTAATGCCACCCTGGATACCGCGCCAGCTCATAACAGCTGCATTGGGCCCCAGGCCGCCTTCAATGATCTCATCCCAGCCCATGAATTTTTTGCCTTTTGATTCAACGATCTTTTCAAGGCGCTTTTCAAAATAAGCCTGTACTTCGCTCATGGTCTTCAGGTTTTCTTTAGCCATTAATGCTTTTATGGCATCGCTTTGTTCCCAGAAATTTTTGGCGCACTCGTCACCCCCTAAATGGATATAACCGAAGGGGAATAACTGGGCAACTTCGGTAACTACTTTATCCATAAAAGTATAAACAGCTTCATTGGCCGGGCAAAGTGTGTTGTCAACAATAGCGCGGTTATGCGGGCCGCTCCAATCCATAAAAGGCTCGCCTGAATTTACCACATATTTATCGGCACCGGGTGTGCATGAAAGTTCGGGATAAGCAACTACAGCGGCAAGGCTATGGCCGGGAACATCAATTTCGGGCAGGATATCAACAAACCGGTCTTTCGCGTATTGTACCAGTTCCTTGATATCTTCCTGGGTATAGAAACCGCCGTAAGTACGCGGTTCATCAGCTGTTGGCGGGGTGAATGTTCCAAACTGACCAACTTTTTTAACGTTGTGAGCTCCCACTTCGGTTAACCTTGGCAGGCTTTTGATCTCCACGCGCCAACCTTCATCATCGGTAAGGTGTAAATGAAGCAGGTTAAATTTGTACTTAACCATAGCATCGATGTATTGCTTAACCTCGGCTTTGGTAAAAAAGTGACGGGCTACATCAAACATCAATCCTCTCCAGGCAAACCTTGGATAGTCGGTAATTTCAACTGCGGGTGCAGTCCACTTTACACCTTTGGCTATTTCCAAACCCTCAACCTCTTTAGGCAGCAGCTGGAAAAACGTTTGTACACCATAAAATAGCCCGGCAGCATCATTGGCACGGATCACTACTTTTTTAGGCGTTACAGATAATTTATATCCCTCGGTTTTGAGCACTGTATCAGCAGTTTTATTTAAGATTAGCCTGATGGGTGCTGTGGGGGCGGTACTTTTTACAGTAATGAATGCTCCTGTGGATGTAGATAGTTTTCGTTTAAGGTAGGCAGTTACATTTGCCACATCGGCAGATGAACCGGCCTCAACAACAACTGTTTTGGGCAGCACAAACTCGCCGGTAGTTTGGGTAACTTTTACCGGCTGCGGGATAAGCGCGAGGGCCGGTTTGGTTGTTTGGGCTGCAGAAAGCAGGTGTGCCATACAGCCGCAAAGCAATAAGGATAATCTCTTCATAAAGAATTGTTATTTAATTGGATGTACGCAAATTAAACTTTTTAAATAATATTAAGAAGTGTTTTCTGAACCATGGTTTTTTTGTCTGAACTCGAATTTTAAGGAATTATTGGAATTTTTTGAATTTGCTGAGCATTCTGGTAATTACTTAATTCTATAAATTCGGGTTCAGACAAAACATCAGCCGCCGGGCGATAAAGAAAACCTAAATCCGAAATCGAATATTCGAAGTCCGACATTCCAAATTACACCCTGATATAAATATTCCGCTTGTCAAGGATGTAAGCCACCAGCCAACAGATCAGCATAAAGCTGATGGCAAAAAGCAACGAGCCTATTGGCCCGGGCGCTATGGCCTGGTAAAAAGCCGTATTTATCCAGGCTACAGCATTTGCGCCGCCTATAATGATCATGCTTACCGGGATCAGCAATATTTCGGAAAGCACGTAAATTGGCAGCGGATTTTTACCCATGGTGGTGAAAAAACGAGCCCAGTTGCCCTTGTTCCAGTTATTGATCTCCAGCGTATAGATTAATGCCGACAGGATCACCAGATCGAGCCCGGTGGTAACCAGCACAAAAGAGCTTGTCCACAGCTTTTTATTGATCGGGAAAACCATGTTCCAGCACAGGGCCAAAAAGATGAACAGGCAGCCGGTTAACAGTAGTTTGGTAGTGGTATCGTATCCCTTTCCTTTTTGCTGAATGAACTTACCTGCGTAATAACCCACTACCACATTAACAATAGCAGGTAACGTGCTTAATACACCTTCGGGTTCGAACGGGATACCTTCGCCGTGATACAGGTGATCGACACCAAACAAAAACTTATCAAGATAAATGCCCGCATTACCGGTCATGCTCAGCGGATCGGCAGGATTGCCGTACACCAGCAGGATGATCCAGTACATCACTAAAAATAAGCCTGACAAAATAAAAACCGTTTGTTTGGACAGGAAATGGATCATCAGCGAAGCAAAGCAATAGCACAGGGCAATCCTTTGCAAAACACCCATAATGCGGGTGTGTGTAATTGGCTTTAAGTGAAATCCGCCGTTGGTTGAAAAGAAAGGGAACCAGTACATCAGGTAACCTATTAAAAATATAAGCAGCGTACGCCTGAAAATTTTGCTAAGTACGGCCGCGTTGCCCATCTCCTGGTAGCGTTTCATTGAAAAGCTCATAGCATTGCCTACGGCAAACAAAAAGGAAGGGAATACAAGATCGGTTGGGGTGAAGCCATGCCATGCAGCATGCTCAAGCGGTGAAAATGGGGCTGCTCCGCTGCCCGGCGTATTTACAATGATCATGAAGCATAAAGTCATGCCACGAAATACATCCAGCGATAAAAACCGCGATGATGATTTGTCCATAAATGGGTTTAAAAATGTTTATAATCAGCTTTACAAAAAGGCAGGGGGATAGGGCAAGATATAAACTTACCGGGAATTGTACAATCCCGGTAAGTTTATTAAGGTGGATTTTAATTAATGATAACCCGGATTTTGTTTCAATTGCGGTGTGCCGCCTTTGGCGCTTAGGTCAATCTCTACCAGCGGTATCGGGAAATATTCGCTTTTCCCTTTAATGAATTTACCGCCTTTTACATCATTGGTTAACGTACTTTGATATGCTATGTAAGCATTAAGCTCGGTATCGGCAATGCCCCAGCGTACAAGGTCAAAAAAGCGGTGCCCTTCCATTGCGAGCTCAATTTTACGCTCAAAATAGATGGCTTTAAGCGCAAAATCCTTGCTGGCAAATGCACCGCCGGGATATGGGCTCACTTTGTAGTTAGCAGCAGCCTGAGTGGTGAACCCAGCCGTTGGGTCATCATTGTCTTTGTATTTATGTACAAAACCTTCGGGATTAGCTGCGCGGTTACGCACCATGTTTACATAACTTTCGGCTTTATCCAGGCTCCCAACCTGTGCTTCAACCTCAGCGGCCATTAACAGTACATCGGCATAACGAATAATGTTGTAATTGATGCCTGAACCCGGGGCCCATGAGGTGTTATCGCCGTTTACATCCTGTTCGGCCTGGCCATAAACATTTTTGATAGGCGAATAAGGGCCACCATACTGCTGATCGCGGATCCAGTCGGCTCCGGGGTGTAAGCCCCAGTCAAGATAAGGGATCCCGCGGCGACCGGCAGTCCAGTCAAGGCGTGGATCAATAGTACCTGCATCCGGAGTATAATCGTCTGCCGATGCCAGGCCCATATCTGTTTTTATAGCATGGCTGTTATAATCGTCAAGATATGGTAAGCCCGTAGTTGGATTGGTGCGGAAATGATTTACGAGGTCAATTGAGGGCTGGTAAAAGCCGCAGCAACTAAACGGACTGCTATTGCCATACGGAAAGTTAAGCATATCGCCGTTATTTGCCTGTGAAGGGCCGTTGGGGTCTGTATTGGCTGCCGCCTGTACCGCGAAAACAGATTCGGCGCTGTTATTGGTAGCCGTTCTGAAATTGTCGTTGAATTTAGCGTTAAGGGCGTACTTTTTACCATCTGAAGTTACACCCTGCGCAATAACGGCATCAAATACAACCTTTGCTTCAGCATATTTATGCTCGTACAGGTAAGTTTTACCCAAGTATGCACCTGCGGCCCATTTATTGGCACGGCCAACTTCGGGTTGGGTATTAGGCAGATTGTCGTAAGCATATTTAAAATCGGCCTCAATTTTTGGCCAGATATCCGTATTGTTAGGCTGATTGACATCGGTAGTTGTTTCATCCAGATAAGGTACATTATTGAACATCTTTTTTAGATCGAAGTAATAATGCGCCCTTAAAAACCGGGCCTGTGCCAGTATATTGGTTTTGTTTGAGGCTGATATGGAAGTAACCTTATTGGTTATTTTGATGGTGTTGTTTGTGCGCGATACACCCTCATAATCGGCCCGCCATTTACTGTCAAAAAAGCCATTGCTGGCATCGGCGTTGTATTTCATCATCGGTTCTATCGGTTGCTGATCGCCGGCGATACTGCCCTTAGATGCATCACCGCCTACTACACCGCCGTATACCCAGTTATCCGGCGAGGCTTCCCATGCGCCGCCGCCGCCTACCGAGGCGTCGCCGCCCTGCTGGCCATCCAACACTGCATAAGCACCTACAAGCAGTTCATTAGCTCCTGATTCTGTTTCGAGAAATTGAGGTTCGAGGGCGCCGTTAATAGGCTTATCGAGATATGATTTTTTACATGCGCCAAGCGATAGGATGCTTAAAAGCGCTATGGAAATAAGTTTTTTAGCTTTCATTGTAATCCGTTTAAATATTGCTGTTATAATGAAAAATTAACTCCGAATATGAAGGTGCGGGGGCTGGCGTAGCTACCCTCGTCAATACCAAAATCTTTGGTGTTGCCGCTTAGTTCGGGATCAACACCGCTGTAACCAGTTAATGTAAACAGGTTGGTTGCCGATACATAGATCCTTAACTTTTGGATCCCTGCCTTTTTAAGGCCTGCAAGGTTAAAAGTGTAGCCAACCTGCGCGTTACGCATACGTACATAGGTGCCGTTTTCAACAAAATATGAGTTTGGTGTAGCGCCGCTGCTGGTTGATGCGTCAAGTTCCTGGATAGGGGCCTTCGCATTTTGATGAGTTGGCGTCCATGAATCATTAAGCGCGGTATAGCTTTTTGCTGTACCGAATGAAGCATAGAAATCCCGCCAGTATTTAACGCTGTTCCATAGTTTATTGCCGAATGAGCCGTAAAGGAATACGCTGGCATCAAAGTTTTTATAGTTTACACCCAGGTTTAAACCGGCAGTAACTTTCGGGTTTGGATTGCCGATAAAAGTACGGTCGGCATCGGTAATGACACCATCACCGTTCACGTCTTTATACCTGAAACGGCCAACCTTTACATCCGATTGGTAGTAAGCATTCGGGTCGCCGGTGCGGGTTTGTACAGCTTTGTCGGCTGCATCAATTTCGGCTTGTGAGTTCCAGAAACCTACGATCTGGTAGCCATAAAACTCGCCTAAAGAATGACCTACCTGGCTGCGGGTGATCGGGTTATCAAACCTGCTTGTTGCTGAGCCGGGGAAGTAATCCCTGTCATCAGATACTTTTAATACTTTGTTATTATAAGTGGTTAAAGTACCGGTTGCATTAAAGCTCAGGTCGCTGCTGGCCCTGAAGTTGCCGGTAACAGAAAGGTCAAGACCATCGGTTTTCATTTTACCAACGTTTTGCGCCGGGAAAGCACCGTTACCTGCAGTACCTAACTGGGTAGCGTTAAATAACAGGTCCTTAATGTCTTTGCGATAGTAATCGGCAGTTACGGCTATTTTGCCGCCAAATAAGGTTGCATCAAAGCCAAAGTTGGAGTTAATATCCTTTTCCCAAAGCGCATGAGGGTTGGCAGTTTGATCCTGGTAGAAGCCAGGTGTTAGGTTAAGTGAACCATCGATAGGATAATACGACTGGCCAATATCATTGCTGAACGTAACGTAAGCGTCTTTACTGCCCATATTGATCTGGTTACCCATAATGCCCCAGCCGCCTCTTAGCTTCAGGTCGGTAAGCCAGGTGATATTTTTCATGAAGTTTTCCTGCGAGATACGCCAGCCTGCGCTGAATGCAGGGAAATAACCGTAACGTTGGTCAACCGGGAATTTTGATGAACCATCGCGACGGATAGTGGCGTTAAACAGGTAGCGGTCGTTATAAGTATAATCTAAACGGGCAAACTCCGAAAATAACGAGTTGTTAGATTTTCCGCTGTAGGTGTTTTTATTGGTGGTACCGGTAGACAGGTTTACATAATTGGGATCAAAAGTGTAAAATCCCTGGATGCTGCCACCTACATACCGGTCATGATCTTCAACCGCCTCTGTACCTACCACTATGTTAACATTGTGTTTGCCAAATGCTTTTTGATAGCTAAGGGTGTTGGTCCAGTTATAAGTATAGCTGTTGTCCGATCCTTCGCTATAAGTATTTGTTGAAGAGTTTTCAACGTTTTCATATGTAGGGAACGAAAACGAATGGTTGTTGCTGTTAATGATATCGCCGCCAAAGCTGGTGCGTAAAGTAAGGCCGGGAATAATGTCGGCTTCGGCAAATACGTTACCAAGCAAACGATAGCTTGTTGACTGGTTGTTTTTTGTACGCTCCTGTATGGCAACCGGGTTATTGGCATCACCGAGGCCCGTACCGTAACTGCCTGCATAGTTACCTTTAATGTCGTAAACCGGAATGATTGGTTGCTCGCGCAGGGCATGTGCAATAACGCCATCCGGGTCATTGGTGCTAACCTGCGAATGTGATGTTCCATCATTTACCTGGGGCTGCCTGGTTATAGAATAAGCCAGGTTTTCGCCCACTCTGATGTGTTTAGTTACATTGTAGGTGGTGTTTGAGCGAAGCGTGTATCGTTTAAGATAAGTATCAATTAGTGTACCTTGCTGGTTAAAATAATTTAACGAGAATAAATAGCTGGCGTTATCGGTACTGCCGCTCAATGATATATTGTGGCTGTTCATCGGGGCCGATTTAAACAACTCATGATACCAGTCGGTACCGGCTTTGTTGGCCCTTGTTATCCTGTAAAAATTGCCAAGGTCTGTCGCTGAGGTATAATTGGGGTTTACATAGTATTTTGATGGATCGACAGATGGGTCGCCTTCTTTAGCACCTGCCGGGGTAATGTAATCGGGCAGTGTAAAAGTCGAGCCTGTACCGGTTGGGTTGTACAAGGCATCTTTAATACTGTTATCGCCCGAATTTTTCTTGGCGGTAAGTTTCAGATCGGCCATTTGTTGCGGCGTTATGGTATTCCAGACATTGCCGCCTTTGGGTCTTTGCGTACCGTAGTAGGCGTCGTATTGGATGTTTACCTTGCCTTTACCCCTTTTTGTAGTGATGATGATAACGCCGTTTGCAGCCCTTGCACCATATATTGATGCCGAACTCGCATCCTTTAACACCTGGAAGGTCTCAACATCGTTAGGGTTCAGCGTGCTTACATCATATGTTTCCACGCCGTCAACTACGTATAGGGGAGTATTATTCCCGAAAGTATTAAAACCCCTGATGTGTACCTGTGGCTCTTCGCCGGGCTGGCCCGATCCGGTAACGGTAACGCCCGATGCCTGGCCTTGCAATTGCGAGTTTACGGACGACGAAGCCTGTTTGTTAAGATCTTTAACGTTAACTACAGCAACAGCGCCGGTAAGGTCCTTCTTTTTTTGGGTGGTATAACCAACCACAACAACCTCGTTCAGCGCTTTCGACTCTTCAAGCAAGGTTACGTTGATGGTTGTTTGTCCGTTTACCGGCACGGCTTGTGCGGTAAAACCTAAAAAGCCGAATTCAAGCGTCCCTTTGCCGTCGGGCATAGTGAGGGTATATTTACCGTTGATGTCGGTAACTGTGCCTAAATTACTGCCCCTCAGCTTTACGCTTACCCCTGGTAAGGGCTGACCGCTAACATCTTTAACCACCCCCGTTACGGTTAAAGTAACAATTGGTTTTTCATCTGCGGGTTTTATAATGATGATATCATCAACCACCTGGAAGGTTAAAGGCTGTTTTTGCAGCACCTTCTGCATTACGGTTTCAATAGGCGCGTCCTGCACGTCCACATTTATTTTCTTGTCAACGTCAACCTGGTCAAGCCTGTAAAAAACAGTGTATTTACTGCTTTTTTCAATTTGCTTAAACATTTGCTTAACAGAAATATTGTTTACACTAAAGTTGTAAACGTTTTGTGAATAAGCGGCAGCGTGTATTTGCATAATGCCCGTTAAGAGCAGAACGGTTACCAGCTTCATAATTTTGATCGTTTTTTGCCACGGGCCGGCGGCCAGAGCGGACTTTCTGTAAAAATTAATCATAAATTTGTTTGTTAATCAGTTAATACGATGCTTCCCCAAGCGTAGGGTATTAGCTTTGATTGCTTTAGCCCGGGCGTGTTGGTAGCACATCCGGGTTTTTTATGTAAAAGAGAATGTTAGTTTTTAATCATAGTTTCCTTTTTGTTTTAGTTAGATGATTCATTATTGTTGGTTTTAGTTATGTTGATTACATTTCCGTTTTTAAGGTAACTTATGGGGGTATTCCCTTTTATAATTGCCAGCACCTTCTCAATATCAGATACATTTTTGAAGCTTCCTGAATAACGGATGTTACCAATCTCGTTGTCGGTAATTATGATGATTACGTTATATCTGCGCTGCAATACTTTTGCTATTTCACTGAGGGTAGTGCCATCAAATACCAGCAGGTTTTCTTTCCAGCCGTCATAACGGTCAAGTTTTGCTGAGTCGATCTCTGATACCTGGATCTCGTTCAGGCTTTTCGGTTCGGGAGCAGTATAGCTATAGTTTTCCTTTTTAGGGTGATAGTAGATCCTGAGCACCTGCCGTGGCTTTACATAAATACGGCTCATTTCATGCGCATTGTTATCTACATTCCCTTCAACCGATACCTCCCCTTTTACCACAGTAGTTTCAAAAAACGGGTCGGAAGCATATGCTTTCAGGTTAAACTTTGTGCCGATATCCCTGATAGTATAGTTTTTTGTATTAACAATAAAAGGGACCTCCTTTTTGCCGGGGGCGATATCAAAAAAGGCTTCGCCTTCCAGGTAAACGGTGCGGGTTGTTTTGCCAAAATCGGCGGTATAATTAAGCTTGCTTCCCGCGTTAAGCCAAACTTGCGTACCATCGCTCAAAACAATTTTTTTAATGGCACCGGGGTTAGCGGCAATCTGCCTTACACTTTCTACATTTTTTGAGTACCTGTTATATAAGGTAACAGTAACTGCCGCCAGCAAAGCAATAGCGGCAGCCGCTTTGCCCCAGGTGATCAGCCTTGCATAGCGTAACGGTTGTTTTGGCTCTATCTCAGCCGAAAGCTTATTATAGGCATTCTCTTTATTTACAACCGCTGGCTGCAGGTAAAGCATATTATGCCAGGTTTCATACAATTGTGCAAAATACTGCTCGTTTTCGGGGTGCGCACTTATCCACTGTTTAACCTGCTCAAGCTCCTGTGCGGTAGCTTCGCCTGTTATATATTTTACCAACAGTAGTTTTACTTCTTCGTTATCCATTTGTAATATTATCGTTAAGACAATCGAAAAAACGGATACCCTCAAAGCCGTGTGAAATATTTTTCAATTTTATATTTACCGTAAATTATCGCGCTCCGTTATATTCCATTAATTATCTTTATGGTTATGAGATGGATCCGGCTGCTCCTTTTATTTGTTCCTTCCCTGCTGCTTTGTAATTTTTCACATGCGCAGGTTTCGCTTGGTCGTGTGGCTTTGACCGGGCTTACAATTATTGATGCCAATCACCGGATGTCCCTCGCTGGGCAAACGGTAATTATCGACAGTGCTGTTATCCGGGAAGTTTTTAAGGACGGAACCAGGGCTATCCCGGCTTCTTATCATATCCTTTCGTTAAAGGGAAAATACCTGCTCCCGGGTTTGATTGATACCCATGTACACTTTGCTACAGACCCATCGGGTACGGATAATCGTGTCCACACCCTCAGTGTACTGCAACAGATGCTGTATAGCGGTATTACAACAGTGAGGGACATGGCCGGCGACGCACGCACACTTGCCGGCTTATCGCGTGATGCACTTACCGGGGATATTGTGTCGCCTTATATATATTATTCTGCATTGATGGCCGGGCCAACTTTTTTTAGCGACCCGAGGACGGGAACCTCTACCAAAGGGGCTATTGCCGGTAAAATGCCTTATATGCTGGCTGTTACAGATAGTACAAATATGCCTTTGGCCGTTGCCGCAGCAAAAGGCACCGGTGCCGCCGGAATAAAATTGTACGCTGATTTATCTCCGGGACTGGCTGCTAAGATCATAAGTGAAGCAACCAGGCAGGGAATGATTGTATGGGGGCATGCCTGGCTGCAGATGGCCAAACCCTCCGATCTGGTGAAGGCAGGCATAGGCTCAATTTCGCATGCGCCCTTACTGATACATGAAAAATTTGATAAAATTCCGGACCTGTGGAAAAAACAACGACACACCGAGGAATTTTGGGATGATGCTGTACCTCAGATGACCGATTTGTTTAACCTGATGAAACAGAATGGCACTATGCTGGATGCAACGTTGCTTACCTATAAAAAATGGGCTGAAACAGACACTGCCATGCGGTACAATTATGAAATAGGAAAACGAATAACAGCCAATGCTTATAAAGCCGGAGTGGAGATATGTGCCGGTACCGATGATGACCAGGAGGAATTTGTGCAGAATGAAATAAAATTACTGGTAAGCGATGCCGGTTTCACCCCGATAGATGCCATTATATCAGCTACATTAAATGGCGCAAAGGCATTGCACATCGACAGCACAAAGGGGACTATATTGCCCGGTAAAGCAGCCGACCTTTTGGTACTGAACAAAAACCCCCTCGAGGATATTGGTAACCTTACGTCTGTATATATGGTTTTTAAGGGTGGCCTTTTATTCAAAAAGTAACAGCTTTATATTCTTTTCCAGGTTTTATTGCAGCTTAAGTGATTGTTTTAACGGTGCGATTTATTCGGCTTTTCTTTGAAATGCTCCCTTCATATTACGCGTAACCTTTTTTTTACAGAATGTTTGGGGTTAGCTTTTTATTATTTCCATATTAAATTTGATACGGAGCTAAAAATTTTGTAACTTGTTAAAGTTTTTTAAAAAGTATTCGGATTAATTAAAGGCAGGATTAATGATCCAGGAAAACAAACTACCTATAACCTCATTTATACAGGGTGATGCGAAAGCGTTCGAAACCCTGTTCAGGCTATACTATACCCGTTTAACTTTGTTTTCCAACCGATTTGTAAATGATTTAACCATTGCCGAAGAAATTACAGCTGATGTGTTTACCCACCTGTGGGAGCGCGGGCATGAAGTTAACTTTTGTGCGTCGGTAAGTTCCTATCTTTTTAAAATGGTGCAGAACCGGAGCCTCAATTACCTCAAGCGCCAGAAAATAGAAAACCTTTACGTTAATTACCTCGAAAAAAACAACTTGTTTGATGAGCTGCGTAATACGCTTGAAAATGGTCTTGAAGAAAAGGAACTTGCCCTGCAGATAGAAGCAGCCATTGCCACCCTCCCGGAAAAATGCCGCGAGATTTTTGTACTAAGCCGTTTCAGCGATATGAAATATCGCGAAATTGCCGTGCAGTTAAATATCTCCCCCAAAACCGTGGAGCGCCAGATGAGCATCGCCCTTGAAAAATTACGCCAGGTGTTGAAGCACGTGACGTATATGTTTTTTTAGAGTAGTGGTTAACGTCCCCCCCTTACGCGTCATTGCGAGGAACGAAGCAACCGCGAATAGTACAGAGAGAACTGCATAGCCGCTTGACTTGCGCTCGTTTTTAACGAGTGCTTAACATGGTTTGGCGTTTGTAACGCCATTTCCCGGCGCTAACGTTACAAACGTAAGCCCATGTTAAGCACTAATCACAGATGAGCGCAAGATGTTTCAATAAGTGTAAGTTGCGATTTTATAAAACCATGTCATTGCGAGGAGCGGGACTGGGAGTAAGCCAAGGGGCGACGTGGCAATCGCATGCTATACAGGACCGCCATGCTTCCGTGCGATTGCTTCGTGCCTCGCAATGACATAAAAGAAGAAAGCTATCGCTAAACTTCAACCAGTAATCACTTAATTCAAAAACACCTCATCCAAAAACACCCAACCCGGTTTGCCTTTGGCCGGATGCCATGCCGGGACACTTTTAAGCGGCTGGGCAACCAATTTTATACAGGACACCTGTTGTGCAGATCTTAACTTACATTCCAGCGGCATCAGTGCAAACGGATCGGCCTGGTTTGGTGTGCCTGTTTTGACGGTGCTTAGCAGCTTCAGATGATTTTGATCAGCCCCTCCCCAAATCTCAACCCCGGCGGGTAAAAAGATTTGCGAGCCTATATTGCGCATCACATTAAGGCTAACCGAATGCAGATCAATTGGTTTATTGAACCACATGATAACCGACAGATCTTTTTGTGATGCGATCCATTTGCCGTTACCGAAATTGCCGCCACCTAATTCTTTATCGATGATTGTTTTTGCACCGTCGCCTTTGTATTTATTATCCGGATATGTAATAAAGCTGATGCTGTCGGGCGTGTAGGCGCATTTGTAAACATTAAACTGTACGGTATCGCTGCCCAGCCAGCCGGCTTTAAATGCCCTTGCTTTAATCACAGTGCTTTGGGTAAATACAATACCCGGTTTAAACGAAGTTGCTTTGATGCTGTCGGGGGCCGAACCATCGGTGGTATATCGGATATCAGCCCCTTTGATAGGATTGCTAAGTTGCAAGGCATAGCTCTGATTAAATATAACCGAAGTGTTCTTTAACTGCGGACTGGTAAGCTTCATTACTTTACCATCATCCTTAAAGCCGGTTAACAGGTTAAGCTTCGGGTTTTGTTTTTGAAGTGATTGCAGATCGGCAGGGTTCAGGCCACTGCCCCAAACCGCAAGTTCATTGAGGCTTTTTATACCGATGAGTTGTTTTAAATCGGCTACGTTGAGCTTAACCCCCGCCAGTGAAACGCTTTTGAGATATTTTAAACCTGCTAATTCTTTTAATCCTTTCCCGGTAACATCGCTGAAGTTGAGGTTTAGCCTGCGCAGGTTTTCAAATTTGGCAATGGTTTTTAGGTCGGCATCCTTTACAGGCATCTTGTTCAGATCCAATGAAACGACTTGTTTCCTGATAGCGCTTAATTCGTCAAGTACCTTAACATTATAGGTGCTTTTATTGTAGATATTAACCGCGAGCGCCGGCGACTCATTAGCCAGCGGATACACCGCACGGTAATTATTATTTAGCTTTTGGATATCCTTTTCATTAGCAGCCGAAAAATCATAAACCTCTTCCGCACTTTCTGCTGGTTTTAGATGGGTGGCGGCTATCATCCGCAATGAATCGTTGGCAGGCAGGTCTGTCACTTTTTTGTTGAAACCGGCTTTGCTTTTTATCCACAGGTAAAGTAGCATTTTTTCATCATCGGTAAGCTGGGTTTTACCGGTTGGGGGCATGTGCTTCTTTTCGGTTTCGGGCAAGTGTACGCGTTGCAGCAACAGGCTCATGGCCGGGTCACCGGCTACGAATAGCTTGCCGTTTTTGCCGCCTTTCATTATTGCTGCCGAATCAGTAAGCATCAATCCGCCCTTCATTTTATCGGCATTGTGACAGCTCTGGCATTTTACCTCAAATATAGGCCGGATCACATCATTATAGACCAGCGCCTGGTCTATCGGCAAAGCATTTTTGCTTTGATCCATCACCGGGCCCAAAACAAAATCCTGTCCGTGTGTAAGGTTGCCGCCAAGATGCCCGGCAATAATTAGACAGAAAACGGTTATTATGGCTCCGGCCTTAGCCAGTCTTACGGTATATTTTGAAGTATGGCGGATGAGATATACTCCGTAACCGGCAAAGGCCACACTTACGCCAAACCATTTGTGCCATTGTAAAGTATCGCCTTCATAACCTGGTTCCCTCGACAGGAACAAGCCCATGATCACCGTTATTGACGAGAGCAAAGCACCCAGCAGCAGCAGGTAGCTTGTGAAAGTTTGATACAGCTTTTCGTTAACAAATTCCTCCCGGTAACGAAAAAATTCCATCACCATGGCCAGCATCAGTATCACGATGGGGAAATGCAGGATGAGCGGGTGCATACGGCCAACAGGTTGCAGCCAGCGGGGCACAACCAGGCTGTTGCCAGCTATCAACAGCACTAAAATAAAAATATTAAGGGCAAATAATGTCCCTTCCGCAAAACCTTTGTGGCTGCTTTTCATATACGCCGGGCTGTGAGTTATTAATTAAACCCTTGTGAATTTATAAGGATATACTTTGCCCGATGCCCATTGCGCTACGTACAAATTCTCATCGTTATCCACACACACATCATGCGGGTTCAGGAAAATCTTTTCGGCCTGGGCCATAGGTTGCAGTACGCCATCGGTGTATACAGGCTCGGTGCCACCGAGGTTTGATACTACTTTATTGTTCTTATCCAATATGGTGGTGAAGCCGGTGTTTTCTTTGCTTAAATCTGGAGAGCGAAGTACGGCGGCATACAAATGATCGCCTTTTATTACCGGGCGGCAAACACATGCGCCGGGCAGCTTGATCACCTCCTGCAATTTGCCATCCATGCTGAAACGTTTAAAACAATTGCGGGTACGGTCGGTAACTAATAATGTTGGTGTACTGTAACGCCTGTCAATCACGATGCCATGGGCATTATCCAGGTGCTCATCACCCTCGCCCTTGCCGCCGAAGAAACCTTTCAGTTTGCCATCCTTATCATAATGGGTGACATATTGGGCACCGTAACCATCAGCAATAAAAATATCACCATTGCTGTCGATGGTAGTTTCGGTTGGCACAAACTCTTCAGCTTTTTTGTAAACGCCGGTTTCCAGCGGCACATCAATGGTCATTAAAATGCGGCCATCCAATGTGGTTTTGTACACCTGGTGTTTTACAGTATCGGTTATGAACAATACTTCTGTACCGTTTTCATTAAACAGGGTTAGGCCATGTGCGCCAGGGAATTCATGTCCCCAGGTGCTTAGCAGCTTGCCCGATTTATTATAGATGAGCACATTGTTTTTAGTCTCATTTGTGAGCAGTAAAATGCGGCCTTTCGAGTCCTGCACCATCTCGTGGCAATCGTTCACCGGGTTTTTCTGCGAATCGGCCTTGCTCCAGTTTTTATCCATGCGATAGTGCATATTGCCATGGCCATAAATTGGTCCGTCGTCTTTGGCTAACATGTCTTTAGCTATAAAAAAGCCTGCTGATAAAACTGAAGTGTGCTTGATAAATTCTCTTCTTTCCATACCGTTGATTTTTATGATTGCGTTGATTTCGCTGATATTATTTCTTTTGATTGCACCGATTGCTGGGTGATTTCACCGATTACACGGATTTTTCTTGATTCCTTGTCTATCATGTCATTGCGAGGCGCGAAGCAATCGCGAACTTTACAGGGCGGATCTATTTAGCCGCTCTTTCTCTTGGGGGCTGCTTCGTGTCTTAATAATGACTTGATTGTAAGTTATTGATTGTCAAATATGCTTTTCATTAATTTAATAATTTGTGCGTTGCCTGCGGCCCGGGCTATCCACTGCAAGTCCTCGCTTTGCCCGCACACAGTCCTACGCGCGCTGTGGGCTTTCCGCTGCTATCCCTAACGCGGCCCCCCACGCAAGCCGCTGTATATACACGTCATTATGATCTCTTCCGGGATGTCCCTGGTGGTTCCTCGCAATGACGAGAGTTTTATTTTTTTAAGCCATCTCCCTTTAGGGGAGGGTTTGGGTGGGGCTTACGCTATTATCCCCTTCACCACATTGCCGGCAACATCCGTTAACCTGTACCTGCGGCCCTGACTTTTATAAGTTAGTTTTTTATGGTCGATGCCTAATTGATTTAAAATGGTTGCATGAAAATCATGCACATGTACCGGATCTTTTACAATGTTATAGCCAAATTCATCGGTTTCGCCGTAAACTATGCCGGGTTTGATGCCGCCGCCGGCCATCCAGATACTGAAACAGCGCGGATGATGATCGCGGCCGTAATTGGCTTTTTCCAATTTACCCTGGCTGTAATTGGTGCGACCGAACTCCCCACCCCAGATCACCAGCGTTTCATCCAGCAGGCCGCGTTGTTTGAGGTCGGTAACCAATGCTGCCGATGCCTGGTCGACATCTTTGGCTTGCCCGGCCATTTCCTGGGGCAGGTTGCTGTGCTGGTCCCAGCCCTGGTGATAGAGCTGTACAAAACGCACCCCGTTTTCTGAAAGCTTGCGGGCCAACAAACAGTTGGCCGCATACGTACCGGGAATAAGGCATTCCGGCCCGTACATTTTCACAATATCGTCCGACTCTTTGCTTACGTCCATAATTTCGGGTACGGCGGTTTGCATGCGGTAAGCCATTTCATACTGCTGCACTTTGGTGTTTATTTCCGGGTCGCCAAACTCTTTGTAGTTCATGTCGTTAAGCTCGGCCAGTTTATCCAGCATCTTGCGGCGCTCGTGGCGGTTCAAGCCTTCGGGATCATTTAAGTACAGGATCGGGTCTTCTCCGCTGCTGAACTGTACGCCCTGGTGAATGGAATCCAGGAAACCATTGCTCCATAGTTTGGAATAAACACCCTGTCCGTTTCCTTTACCTTTAGAGAGCAATACGGTAAAGGCAGGCAGGTTCTTGTTCTCGCTTCCGAGGCCATAGCTTACCCACGAACCCATGCTTGGGCGGTTGCCCTGCTGTGCCCCGGTTTGGAAAAAAGTGAGTGCCGGATCGTGGTTAATGGCATCGGTGTTGAGCGATTTAATAATGCAGATATCATCGGCTATTTTGCCAATGTGCGGGAACATGTCGCTGATCCAGGCGCGCGACTCGCCATATTGCTTAAAATCATAAAATGAACCCACCAGCGGGAAGGAGGCCTGTTTGGCCGTCATGCCGGTAAGGATCTGGTTGCCGCGGACAGATGCCGGGAGCTCCTGCCCCATCATTTCACGCAGCTTGGGTTTGTAGTCAAACGATTCCAGTTGTGAGGGTGCCCCATCCTGAAACAGGTAGATCACCCGTTTGGCTTTAGGCGCAAAGTTAGGTATGCCGGGAATAAAATCCGCCTCGGCCTCATCGCCCTTGCCACTAAAAAGATCGGGAATGAGCAGTGAACCCAACGCTACGCTGCCAATGCCCAAGCTGAGCCTTGAAAGAAACCTGCGCCGGTTGATGTTAAGCCTGTTTTCTAAAAAATCTTTTTCCATGTGCTCAGGTTTTTGTTATTGCTTCTTCCAAATTATACATGGTATCAACCACTTTCATCATGGCTGCCAGTGTTACTTTATCCAAATTGGTGGGTACCGGGTATTCACCTACAGTTAGCAGTTTTTCGGCATCGGCCTTTTTCATGCTTTTTAACTCATCAGCATAGTATGAAGTTAAAATAGCCAGTTCTTTTTGCTGCGGATGCCGGCACAGGATCAGCCGGAATGCTTTGGTGATCTTTTCTGTCGATGTGCTTTTATCCTGTAATAGTTTTGCTGCCAAAACCCTTGCACTTTCCAATACGGTCGGGTCGTTGAGCATTACTAAGGCCTGCAATGGCGTATTGGTGCGCAGGCGTTTTACCTCGCACTGGTCACGGTTGCTGGCGTCAAAAATGCCTAGCGATGCCGGTGGAACCGTGCGTTTGATCAGTGTATACATGCCCCTGCGGTATAAATTAGGGCCGTGCACCTGTTTATAATTGGCTAAAATACCTCGTCCTGATGTCGCATTTTCCCAAAGGCCCGGCGGCTGGTAAGGGTTAACACTTGGACCGCCGATGGTTGGGTTAAGCAATCCGCTGCTGGCCAGTACCAGGTCACGTACAAACTCTGCAGGTAAACGTCCGCGCGGCCCGCGGGCTAATAAGGTATTATCAGGATCTTCTTTTAGTTTTTCGGGTGTTACTGCGGCAGATTGTCTGTACGTAGCGGTCATTACTATCTGCTTCACCAGCCGTTTAATGTTCCAACCATGATCACGAAAATCGACGGCAAGCCAATCCAGCAGTTCGGGGTGCGATGGCAGATCGCCCTGCATACCGAAATCGCCGGAGCTTTTTACGATGCCCTTGCCAAAAAACTCCTGCCACATCTGGTTTACAAATACGCGCGCGGTGAGCGGGTTGTTTTTGTTGAACAGCCATTCGGCCAAACCTAAACGATTTTTAGGATAGTTATTAGTGAATGGTAATATCGATTTTGGTGTACCGGCCTGCACTTCATCGCCATGAGCATCATAATTGCCGCGTTTTAGGATATAAGTAGGCCGCACCTTGTCACTATCGGTCATGATAGATACGATGAGCTTGTCGGTATCGCGCTTGTTTACAAACGTTAAAATCTTTTTAACATCCTCATTGCTGATCTGCATCATAGGGTTTTTGGCATAGGTTTCGGGCCCGCCAACGGTTGATTGAAGCCCTACTTCCTTCACATTGTTAAAAAAGGCATAAACCTGGTAGTATTCCTTCTGCGAAAAAGGATCGTATTTATGATCATGGCAATGGGCACATTCCAATGTAACACCTAACATAGCCTTGCCGAAGGTATTGGTACGGTCGGTTACGTAACTTACCCGGTACTCCTCGTCAATTACGCCGCCCTCTTCTGTTATTTTATGGTTACGGTTAAAGCCCGTGGCCAGTAGTTGTTCTTTGGTGGCATTGGGCAATTGATCGCCGGCGAGTTGCCAGGTGATAAATTTATCGTATGGCAGGTTTTCATTATAGGCGTGGATTACCCAGTCGCGCCATGGCCACTGCGTGCGGTAGTTATCATCCTGATAACCGTGCGAATCTGCATAGCGGGCAACATCCAGCCAGTGCAGCGCCATTTTTTCGCCGTATTGAGGGGTTGCCATCAGCTTATCTACCATTTTTTCGTAGGCGTTGGCGCTTTTATCGGCCGAAAACTCGTCCATTAATGCTATGGATGGCGGCAGACCGGTCAAATCGAGCGAAATGCGTTTTAACAGGCGTTCTTTATCGGCTTCGGGATTGGGCTCCAGGTTTGCCTGCTCCATTTTTTGCAGCACAAAATTATCGATAGCGTTTTTAGGCCATGCCGTGTTTTTAACCTGCGGAACAGGGTAATTTCGCGGGGCAACGAAAGCCCAGTGTTTTTCATATTTGGCACCCTGTTTTATCCATTTGTGAATGAGCTCAACCTCATAAGGCGATAACCTTTTCAGGTTTGAGGATGCCGGGGGCATTTGTTCGGTAGTATCTTTAGTGGAGATGCGTCGATAAACCTCAGATTGCATCGGTTCGCCGGGAACAAGGGCATGTGACGACGGATTATCCTTTAAGGCTTTATAGGCGCTTTCGGCAATATCCAGTCGTAAGTCTGCTTCGCGATGGGAGGCATCGGGGCCATGACATTTAAAACATTTGTCTGAAAGTATAGGCCGGATATTAAAGTTGTAACTGATGGTATCGGGCACCTGTTCGTCGGCCGCCCCACCAGATGAATGGCAGGAATAAAACGTGTACAACATGCAGATGGCAAGTGTAAGCCACACATAATACAACTTCCGTAACATGGGTTTATAATTGGTTAAACAGAGATTAAAGTTAGATAATTTACATTACAATTTGCAAATACATATTTGTGCTCCAAATTGATTTAGCGGGGGCAATATAGCATGAAAAATCATATGTTCATACATTTTGTACAAATGTTTTAACATGTTGGTTTTGAATTGGGATTTCACAGGCTTTTTACCGACAAAAATCCTTAAAGAAGAATAGTATCGGGATGTTCAAAAAAACTTAACCTTTAGTTGAAATATTCGTAGAAGTTTTAATGAGCATGGCGGTTTGCTTTACTTTAGATAACTAACAGGCAGAAAAAATCAACCAAACCGAAATCTATATGAAACTTAAATTAAAATTAAAGCTTGCACTGCTATTGATTTTGATAGGTGCAACCGGTTTGGGTTTTTATTTTCATCAGCGTTATGCGCTGAAAGAGCGGCATATCCTTGTGCCAGAAAAAAGATATAAGGATGAAGTTCTGAGAATTGGTATTATTGGGGATAGCTGGGCTATGGGTATGACCATTGATACGATTATTAAAAATGAGTTTTTGAAACATGGCATCAGGGCCGAGGTTACGTCGTTCGGTCAGCCCGAAGCAAAAACCAAACAGATCTACGATAATTTGTACGCCGACCCGGGCCAACCTTACTCCAGTTACAATATATTACACCATAACCTGGATTACTGCATTATTTTGGCCGGTACCAGCGATGCCGAGGGCGCGATGGGGGCCAGGTTTTACGCTTACTATTGTTCGCTTATTATCAGCGATCTGGCCCGAAGCCATATCGAGCCCGTTTTTGTGACCATGCCTGAGTTTGGTTTTAAAGAAGAGACCGACAGCCTTGGTATTTTAAAAAAGATGCGTAATGAACTTGCGTCATTGCTTATTGATAATGGCAGCACCCATAGCCTTGATGAATACCGTAAACAGGCCAATGAAATGCTGAAAGATACACGTCTGAAAGATTCGGCTATTGTAGTACCTTTTAACCTTGTGTGTGACGATTACCAAAAGCATAAAATATTGTACCGTAATTCCGGCCACCTTTCAACCTTGGGAAAGCAAAAGCTGGGACGTTTAATCGCAGAGTATATTCTCAATAAGTATAATCTTAATAAAGAAAAGGCAACCGAAAAGCAGCAACCTAATACCAATATGGTTGAAACGGAACGCGCAAAGAAAACTAAAAGGGCTTGAACATTAGGGTTAAGCAGCTATCTTTTCCAGCTTTTTGATATCCCGGTAAACGATATATAGCGGCATGATCCCGAAAATGCCGAAGCAGCAATCAATAAGTCTCCAATAAACAGGGATGCCGCGGATGGGCCCAGCTATAAAGGCCAGCGGAAATACCATTACACAAGCAATCATACCAAACTCAATTATCCAAATGTTTTTAACCGGGTCTTTCAGCGGGCCAACAAATGCCATTGCGATAACCAGGTGACCGAAAGCCAGCCAGTCGGTTCCGTAGGCCAGGTAAGGATAGTTTTGATTGGTAATTTTTACGGCGTGATAAACATTGGTTATCCATTCCTGCATAAAGCCCGGAAATACAGACGTGTGGTCGGCAAGCCAGGCCAATTCGGTTTCAATAGGAAATGCGGTTACACCACTTAATACCAGCCCTATGATAAATACAATTACCCAGGTTTTTATTTTTTTGCGAAGTTCAGGTTCGGTTTTCATAACTGTGGCAAGGTAAGGAATTTATGGGTTGTGAGTGTCTCGCAAAGGTGTTAAGACGCAAAGAAATTGCATTTTTGACTCGCGCTCGTTTGCAAGGAGCATGTAACCTGGGTTTGCGTTTGTAACGCAAAGGCGATGCAATCGCCAATCCATATTAAGCGCTCGTTGCAAACGAGCGCAAGGTTAAAAGGCGCTAAATTCCCCTCTTGAGAGCAGGGCTGTTGCATTCTAATGTTTAGTCGCAAGTTCAAGCGTCTTTCGCTTGAATTATGGCTCCGGTAAGCGTCCACGCTTACCTTTTTGATGTTGTTACGCGAGCGTGGACGCCCTACCGTGCGATTTTTAAAGCACATTGATTAAGAACGCAACAGCCCTGCTCTCAAGAGGGCGCGCGGTGGGAAAGAGCGGTAGCAGGGGTGTGTTATGCGATTGGATTGAAGCAGAACACACCCCTCCGCCCCTCTCAAGAGGGGAATCGCACAACCCATGCTTAAAAAACTCGCGTTCATTGCAAACGAGTTAAATTATTCCCCCTTTAGGGGGTTAGGGGGCACAATATTTCCTGATAAAATTATCGGCTTTATCACTACCTATGTTGCGGATAAAAGTCCAATCGCGGCAGGCGCCTTCTTTATCGCCCTGCTTAAATTTTTCACTGGCCTGGCTTAGTACATCGTTTATAAAATCGTCATCATAGCCAAGTTGTTTTTTGAGGTTGATGATGATGGCCTCTTTGGTGGTATCAGCCTTGCCTTGGTATTTGTTGCTGTAATAGTTGGTAACTGCATTCTCCAGTTCCTGCTGGGCTTTGTAACTGGCTATGGCGCTTTGCATATCGCGGATATTGGCAGGGCCGCAACGCGCCGGATCAGGATCAAAGCGGATAGGCTGAACAATGTTGGTTTTAAGGTTATACCCTGCCGGGACCGTCCATTGGCCCGAGGTAAGTTTAATAACCCGCAACGCCTCGTCGTCAAGGTCAATGCCAGGGCCATCCTGCGCTTTGGCATCGTGTACAGTGCCATCTTTAGCTATCATAAACGAAACATTGATGATGCCCGAAATACAGTTTTGCCGCGAGTATTCAGGATAGATGATCTTAGCCTTCAGGAAATCATTTAACGCTTGTGTGCCACCTTTAAATGCAGGCTGCTGGGCAAATGAATGTCCTGTCGTGATAATGATCAATGCGATATGGATGTACAACGCTTTAAGCATAGTATAAATATCGATAATAAATTGGGGATTATGTTTGGGAATTTTATTGGGGGACATCCTATAGGCGTTCGGAAGAAATTAAAAGTGTGGGATTGTGCGATTCCCTCCCCTGGGAGGGTGTAGGGAGGGGTTTCGCCTGCAGACTTATCTGCTTTAATGACGCATAAACCCCTCCCTGCCAATGCACATCCCCACCTCACCCCTCCCAAGGGAGGGAATTATAAAATTGTCCAATAACGGCTTAGAGCAACTAATTCACCGCATCCGGAAATTTCAATATCAATCCCGGATCGGGGATATTCTTTTGCCAGGTTTCTTTTTCAGAAAACTTACTTACGCCGGGATAGTCGCCTTGCCTGCCTTCCATATCAAACATCAGCTGGAAATGCAGGTGCGGCGGCCATTGGCCGTTTTCATCGGCATTGCCAAAAGTTGCTATTTGCTGGTTCTTAGAAACCGGCATGCCGGCTGATAAGCCCTCCAGGCTTTTACGGCTTAAATGCCCGTACAGGCTGTAAAGGGGTAGCCCATCAAGGTCATGCTGTAAAACAATCGTCGGGCCGTAGTCGCCAATGTTGTTGTTATCCTGGAAGCTGTGTACAATGCCATCGAGCGGAGCGTATACAGGCGTTCCGGCATCGCTCCAGATATCAACACCCAGGTGTAAGCGGCGGGGCTCGTCATCAGTATCAAAATGGCTGCTGAAGGCATAGATGGTGCGGTGCTCCATATAGCCGCCAATACCGTAACGGCAATTATTATCATGCAGTTTATCGCTAACCAGCTGACTAAACAGCCAGGGTTTGTTAATAACCTCTGCCGTCAGCTCTTTGTTGGCGGCAGTAAGGTCAAAATGATAAAGGCGGTCATGATCTGCATCAAAATCAACCACTTTGCCAATAGCTTCAGGGTGATTGTTGATGTAATCAGCAATCAGCGTGTGCCGGTCCATTAAAAAGCTGTTAGTTTTCTTCGGTATCCGGTTGGCGCTCTTCTTTGCTGATCTTATCGAAGATCTTGTCCATGCGTTCAACGTATTCGCTGGTATCGTCAACAAAAAACTCCAGTTGCGGGATGATCCTTACCTGGTCTTTAATGCGCGCGCCCAATTTATACCTGATCTCTGAAGCGTGCGATTTGATGGTATGCAAAGCGGTTTGCACGTTAGGATTGCCTAAAAAGCTTAAAAATATACGGGCTATGGCCAAATCGGGTGTTACGCGTACCTTGGTTATGGTTACCAGGGTATTAGGTAAATAATTCATGCCCTCGCGCTGAAAAATGGCTGCAAGGTCTTCCTGTATTACTCCGGCAAATTTTTGCTGACGTTTTGATTCCATTGGTTATTAGTTAACGCCGATAAGGCAGATGAGTATTTAATGCTTAATGCAAAAGCCTAAGTTATTGTTTTAGGCTTTTATTAACAATCACGGCAGGGTGTTAATTACATACGTCCTGCGGGATCTCTTTGGTTATTTTTACTACTTTTTTTACAACAAGGGTGCTGTCATATTCCGACCCCATCCCCGCCTTGCCCGATTTTGATTTGATGCCTTCAACCTCTACATAAACGGGCTCGTAAGGTTTTTCGAAGTTGAGCTGCGAGTACTGCAACTCAAGCTGGGCCGAACTATCTACCGCCCAAAACTCCTGGCCGCTATCGCAATCTTTAAATGATTTTATTTCGGGGCCCGCACTATACAAGCCTTTGTAAAGCGTCACCTCATCCTTTTTATGGGTATCATTATTACATGCATAAACAGCAGTAACAACAAGCAGTAAAATAAAAATTTTGATATACCTCATACCCATTTAACAAATTTACAAATCCTGTTTGATTTCATCCAATCCTTTAATACTTAAACGGGCACTGATGCCGGCCGCAATTACCGAAATACCTCCAACAGTTAACAGCACCAGGCCAAAATCCTTAAATTTAAGATCGATAGGGTAAGCATCCAGTACCGTCATTTTAGCCCCCATTTTTATCCAGCCGTAATGTTGCTGCAGCAGGCAAAAAATGGTGCCGAGCACCATACCGATAATACAGCCAACGGCAGTGATCATCATTCCCTCAAAAAAGAAGATCCCCTGAATCATGTTTTTGTTGGCACCCAATCCGCTTAAAATGGCTATATCCTTACGTTTGTCGATAACCAGCATGGTTAACGAGCCAATGATATTAAATATTGCAATAATAAGCACAAAGGTAAGGATCATATAAACCGCCCAACTTTCGTAATTGAGCGTTTTGTAAAGCTCACTGTTTTGTTCCTTGCGGTTTTTCACAGTAAAATCCTTTCCTATTTTATCCTGAATGTCATTTTGTACGGCATCGATATTGGTGCCGCGTTTAAAATTGAGCTGCAGTGAAGATACGTTCACCGGCTGATCAAGCAGATCGCGGGCAAACTCAATTGGGGTTACAGTTATATCATCAAACTCCTGCTGTATGGCAAACACCCCCGACGGATTGATACTACGAACAACAAATTCGTTTAAGGGGTTGGCCGAGTTTTCCGCATCGCGCCGCGGCGAAAAAACCTGTATTGGCGAAAGCTGATCATGTACGTTAATGCCCAAAGTGCGTTGTATTGTAGAGCCAATCACCGCAAAATTTTGATCGCCGCTTTTAAGCGTGAACGAGCCTATGGCTATAGTACTATCAAGCTGGCTGTTTTTCAAAAAATCATCGCTCACACCCATTACCGTGCCTAAAAAGGGATTGTCGCCATATTTGATTAGGGCTTTTTCCTGAAGTACCTCGGTAAAAGAAAACACACGGGCATCTTTATGCAGGGAAGCAAAGTAAGGTGTGTTGGGATTAAAAGTTTTGCCCAGTTTGGCT
The DNA here is from genome assembly GCF_059690695.1 of Mucilaginibacter sp. A5337. Lineage (NCBI taxonomy): Bacteria > Pseudomonadati > Bacteroidota > Sphingobacteriia > Sphingobacteriales > Sphingobacteriaceae > Mucilaginibacter > Mucilaginibacter sp. A5337. The sequence goes on from NZ_JCAWEC010000013.1 coordinate 39,279, forward strand.
TCTATCTTTATTTCGGGCGTAAAATTGCTGTATAACGACAGGATAACCTTTTCAAAGCCATTGAACACCGACAATATGATTAGTAAAGCCGCGCTGCCAATAAGCACCCCCAGCATAGAAATGCCCGAAATGATATTGATAGCATGCATTTTTTTACCCGAAAACAGGTAACGCTTTGCTATGTAAATGGACGTGTTCAATTGTGTTGGGGGTTATGCGTTCAGGTTTTATTTATGCTTTGATAAAACGTTGCTAAGGCTTTAACTAAGTTAAAAACGGATTGTTTTGTTTTTCGTAACCGATGGTTGTTTCGGGGCCGTGGCCGGGATAAACGGTAACATCATCGGGCAGGGTAAACAGTTTGGTTTTGATATTATCGATCAGCTGGGTAAAGTTACCACCCGGTAAATCCGTACGACCGATACTATTTCTGAACAGTACATCTCCCCCTATCAGGATTTTTGCCTCTTTATCATAAAAACACAAATGTGCAGGCGAATGTCCCGGCGCAAAGATCAAATGCAGGGTGGTGTTGCCAAAATGGATGGTACCTGTTTCGGGCAAAAATTCATCGGGCATCGGCGACACATCATAACGGAAACCCATAGATGGCGCGTAGGCTACAACTGCAGCCAATACTTCCGACTCACCTATGTGGAAACGGGGCTTAAGGCCGTATTGATCAAACACAAATTTATTGCCCAGCACATGATCGATATGGCAATGAGTGTTAAGCAGCATAACAGGCTTCAGGTTATTGTTTTTGATAAAGCTAACAACCGTGTTTTGCTCGGGCGCGGTATACATACCGGGGTCAATGATCGCGCATTCGCCGGTTTCATCGTACAAAATATAAGTGTTTTCCTGGTAAGGGTTATTTACAAATGATATAACTTTTGCCATGCGGTAAAAGTACGGAATAAATTGATTGGGTGTTGGGGATCGAGAATTGAAGATTAAACGAGCGTCATTGCGAGGAACCATCAGGGAAATCCTGAAAAAATCGTGATGACGTAAAAAATATATTCCAGCGATACTGTGCGGGGGCCGCGTTAGTGATAGTAGCGGATACCGTCCGTTAGCCAACGGATAATGGCTGTGCAGTATGAGCGGATAGCACGGGCCGCAGGCAACGCCCATATTCACCAAACTGATAAAAAAACACACTTAATAATCAATAACATACAATCACGTCATTATAAGCGTAGCGTGGCAATCCCCCCAATAAGCATTCCCGCCCTGTATAGTTCGCGATTGCTTCGTTCCTCGCAATGACGTTTTTTGTTTATGCTCCAATAAAGCTAACTACGCTGCCGTAGCACCCTCAATCAATTCCACCTCAGCCACCGGGCTAAACAAGTAGATCCTCCGGGTAGCCACCTCGGTACATTTAAACCGCTTACGCAGTTTTTCATCCTTGCGGAATACCCGGCCATCCTTCAGCTTGAATAATGCCTTAAGGGGGATCTTTTCCACCGTCAAAATTGCTTCCGATGCTTTTGGCGGATCATACTTGCGTAATGAGCGGTATAAGTTCAGATCAGAGCAGCTTGAGGCTGCCGGATTATCCAGATAGTTTACGATAGCCTTTTTAACATCATCCGGAAAAATTTCTTTTTCAAAAAATGGCTGCATCATTTTTTTGAAATTGTTTTTCCACTCTGTGCCGTGAGGTTTGGCTTTTTGTTTATGCTCGTTCCAGGTATGCAGGTGCGCAAACTCATGTACTGTGGTTACCAAAAAAGCATAGGGGTTAAGATCATAATTAACCGAGATCCGGTGGCCTTTGCCGCCGTAGGGCGAACGATAATCTCCAAATTTGCTGTTGCGGTTGCGCGAAATTTTAAATTCGCATTTGAAGTAGTCGATCCACCGGGCAATAAGCGGGGCTGCTTCTGCCGGTAAATATTTCTCTAAAACTTTTACTTTATCCAATTTTTACCTCAATACAAATATAAGGTTTTTGTGGCGCATAGTTCATAGATCATGGTTCATAGCTTTTTTGTTATTGTTCTATGACTTAAGCAAAAAATTAAGTGGGGATACCAAAAAGCTTTTACCATGAACCATCAACTATGATCCATGAACCAAAAGCTACTTCAGCCAGTGATATACAATAAATGATGCCGTATACGCCAGCATAGTCATATAAGCAAACTGGGCAGCAGGCCATCGCCAGTCTTTGGTTTCGCGGTAAACAACCGCTACTGTACTGGCGCATTGCATGGCGAAGGCATAAAACATCATGAGCGAGAAAGCCACCGCAAGGGTAAACACCGGCTGGCCGGTTTCTGGATTTTTAGCTTCATGCATTTTTTCCTGTACCGATTGCAGCTTGTCGGCATCGCCCTCCACGCTGTAAATGGTGGCCATGGTGCCCACAAATACTTCGCGGGCAGCGAAGGAGCTGATGAGCGCTATGCCTATCTTCCAGTCGAAGCCAAGCGGTTTAATAACGGGCTCAATAACATGACCGAATACGCCGGCATAAGAGTTTTCCAGTTTTTCGGAAGCGATAACTTTGGTCAGGCTATCCGGTGTCATGGTTTTGGTGTATTGCGGCTGGGCGTACTGCTTATCTATTTGTGCAAACCTGTCGCCGGGGCCATATGATTTCAATACCCATAATATTACCGATACCGCAATAATCACCTTGCCGGCTTGCAACACAAAGGTTTTTGAACGGTCATACATGGTAAATATCACGTTCTTCCACCTTGGCATTCGGTAAACGGGTAGCTCCATGATAAAGTAACCACGTTCGCGGGCTTTGAGGATAAACTTCATCACAAATGCCACAATAATGGCCGAAAAAATGCTAAGCACATACATGGCCGTAAGCGCGAGGCCTTGCAAGTTAAAGACCCACCACACGTTTCGGTTAGGAACAACCAATGCAATCAATAAAGTATAAACGGGTAAACGGGCCGAGCAGGCTACCAGTGGTGTTACCATAATGGTGATCATCCTGTCTTTCCAGTTTTCGATAGTGCGGGTACTCATGATAGACGGCACTGCGCATGCAAAACCGCCTATAAGCGGCACTACCGATTTACCGTTGAGCCCTACTTTACGCATCACCTTATCCATCATAAAGGTAACGCGCGACATGTAGCCTGTATCTTCCAGGATGGAGATGAGCGCAAAAAGAATAGCTATCTGAGGTATAAATACCAACACCCCGCTCAAGCCGGCGAGTACACCATCAATGATCAAACTGCTTAGCGGACCTGCAGGCAACACCTTTGCAGCCCCGGCCTGTAACCAGATAAACAAATCTTCGATGAGCGACATCGGGTATGCCGACCACGAAAAAATAGCCTGGAATATGAACAGCAAAATAGCGAAGAAGATCACGAAGCCAAATACTTTGTGGGTAAGGATCTTATCTATCTTGTTGCTTACGGTTTCGTCATGTGCCATTTCGGGCTTGGTAACGGTATCGTAAAGCAGGTCGTTGATAAAGTTGTAGCGGGCAACAGTTTCTGTAGCCTGTACTTTTTGCGAATGGAAGGAATATTCCTGTTCTAACTGCTCAATACGGTCGCTTTCGGTTGATGAAAGATAACTGAGCGTTTCGTGCTGATGGGCGAGTTGCAGGGCCACATACGGATTTTCAACCTGCATTTCCTCTTTTATCCGGGCTATGATGCCCGGGGCTATGCTTTCAATATCAATGGTATCCTGCTGCAGCGGTACGCTGTTGGCAAAGGCAATGGTGCTTTTAAGCTTATCAATACCCGTATTTTTCCTGGCGGAGATAGGCATCACCGGCACGCCCAGCTTTTTGGCGAAGAGATCGATATTGATTTTGATACCCGCTTTTTCCGACACATCTATCATGTTGAGCGCAACCACCACGGGGATCTTTAGGTCGGCAATTTGGGTGTAGAGCAGCAGGTTGCGTTTTAAGTTGGATGCATCAAGAATCACCACAACCAGATCAGGCACCATGCCTTTTGATTTATCGGCCAGTACCGAAAATACAATAGATTCGTCTTTACTTTTTGGGTAGATGCTATAAGTGCCCGGAAGGTCAATTATTTCGGCCGTGCGGCCATCGGGCAGGGCACAAAAGCCTGTTTTTTTATCAACAGTAACCCCCGGAAAGTTTCCGATTTTTTGATTTAGCCCGGTTAATATATTAAAGAGAGTTGATTTACCGGTATTTGGATTTCCTACAAGTGCAACTCTTATATTGGTTTTCAATGCTTACAAACTACTGCAAAATGATGGTAGATGCTTCAAACCTGCGTAAGCTAAGCTGGTAGCCGGATACGCTGATAGCAATAGGATCGCCGAGGGGTGCGATACGAGAAATGCGGACTTCTTCGCCGGGTAAACAACCCATCTCCATCAATTTTACCGACATTTCAAGGTCGGTAAATTCCTTTACGATACCTATTTCGCCTACTTCCAGTTGTGATAGCTTCATCATTTATATATAAAACGTAGCAAATGTAAGCTTATTTATATTAAATCCAAATAAGATGTGCGATGTTATGCAGATTTTAAATGTGCAGATGTGCAAATGACTTTAGTGTGAAGTTTAGAGGCAAATATGAGGGATTCCGGATGTACAGATTTCAAACGTGCAGATGATTTTTTGATGCCATTGATTTTGCTTTTTCTGCTTTTTACTGACACGATTCTGTCAGTGTTCAATTTTTTAAAAAACGGGTGTTCAACTTTTAATTTCTGAAAAATGCAAGTCTTTGATTATCAATGATGTTTTGTTCATGTTTGATAAAATGCCGATAGTTGTAAAACTTAATAAGTTGATTATCAATGGTGTTTATTTTGGAAAAAATTGCAAGTGTTTACACTTTAAAAAGTTGAACACCCACAAATTGATTAGTAAATTGTGCTTTGCCTGAAATAATCTTACGCGCTAAACCATCATTTGCACATCTGCACATTTGGAATCCGCACATCTATCATCATCTGCACATTTGAAATCTGCACACCTAACTCATCATTTGCACATTTGCCCCTGCAGATTTGATTTTTCCAAAATGCGGGCAGCCGCAGCCTTTATGGAAAATGCCGCATGACGAGGCCAGGGTTAATAGTAGCGCACCCAATAAAATAACCAGTTTATTCTTTTTCATTTTTTCCAATTGCCTCAATAGTCAGCATAACACTAAAAACACCCATACAAGCCCCAAGCACATCGCAAAAAAGATCGTTCCAGTCGCCGGTTCGCCAGGTGAAAACAAATATCTGTAGTATTTCAATCAGTCCGCCAAAAACTATGCTGGCAGCCCATATGATAAACATGCCTGTATACGTAAGCCGCCGGGGTTTTTGTTGCCTGATAACGCCAAAAGAAACCAGTACAATAAGCGTAAAAAACAAACCGCAATGGGTTAACTTATCAAAGCCTTCAAAAAACAGGGGCGATTTATCAACATCATCAAGGTGTATGGAGCAAATCACTAAAACAAATAAGGCCCACAAAATAGCGGGCCCGTGATATTTTAAAAACAGCTTCATTTATACGCCGATAACCGTTTTGTAATCGTCGGCAGATAAAAGCGAGTCAACATCAGCAGCATTGGCTACGGTGATCTTTACCATCCAGCCTTCGCCATATGGATCAGTGTTAACCAACTCAGGTTCGCTGTTTAAGGCCGGGTTAACTTCAGTTACAGTGCCAGTAACAGGCATAAACAGGTCAGATACAGTTTTAACTGCTTCAACAGTGCCAAAAACTTCGTCTTTAGCAACTTCTTTACCTAATGAAGTAACATCAACATAAACAATATCGCCCAGCTCGCTTTGAGCAAATTCGGTGATGCCTACGGTAGCTACATTGCCTTCAACCTTAATCCACTCGTGATCTTTGGTGTATTTTAATTCAGCCGGAAAATTCATGTCGTTAAATTTTGTGTGCCCAAAAATAGTGTAAATATGTTTCAATGTGCAAATTTCAGATGTGCAAATAAATTTATTGATGTGCAGATTTCAGATGTGCAGATATGCAAATTAGTTTTTTAGCTTACTGATTGCTTTTCAAGCTGAGATGATCATTCATCTGCACATCTGTAATCTGCATATTTGCACATCAACGAAGTTAAAATTTCCTTTCTGCAGATGCTATCCACTCATCCAGTGCTTGGCGCTTATCTGCATTGCTTTGTAGCCAGGCAGCACCTCCGGTTTTATCCGCACTTAAACCAATCATTTTAACCGCGGTTGAAAAATGCGGTGTTTGGGCCAGCTTATAAAAGAAAGCTGCATAATAATTCCAAAAGAAGGATTGCTTGCCTGCTTTTTCGCCAAGTTTGCCAACAGCAGCAAAAATAGTTTTCAATTGTATTTCCAGCTGACCGCCTGATGCAGCGACAGCGGTACCTAAAGTTTTATTGAGCAGCAGAGTTTCGGGGTCTGCTTTAGCCGCTTTCAGATCGCCACCTTTCAGCAGGCTTTGCAGGTTGGTGTAAGCTTCGTCGGCACGAGGGCCTTCCGGGTCGAGCAGCAGGAAGCTGCACAGGCCCATCAATGCCGGCACCCTCTTGTTTTGGTGGAAGGTTACCAGGCCATAAAGCCGCTGGCTGTTGGCATGTTTCGGATCAAGCTTAATGGCTTCAATGGCCGCCAGCTCAGCCTCTGCATATTTTTGTGCACGGAAATAAGCTATCCCCAGATTAAAATACAATGGCTGATAATCGGGCTTTAATTTGATGCCTTCTTTATAAGCATCAATAGCTTGTTGCGGCTGATGTGCGGTATCATAAATACTGCCCATGAGTTCATAAGCCGGCCCGGTAAGATCGCCGCCTGCTTTAATTACTTTGTTAAGATAGGGTATCGCTTCAGTTCCCTTGCCCGAAGCATTGAGGCTGAAAGCCAGCTGGTAGCTGGCCTGTGTGTTATCGGGCTCGGCAGCCAGTGCCTCTTTGTATTTTTCAATAGCCGCAGCATAATTTTTTTCACTGTTAAGCCTGATACCTTCTTTTATAGTGCTGCTAACATCAACATTTTGAGCGTGTGCCAGTCCCGTAGTTAGCACTAAAGCTACAATGAGCAAGCCTTTTTTCAACAAAATCATACTTAAACATACTAAAGAGTGCTAACTAACAGAAAATTTTAAAACTTTAATTAATACCTGATGTATAATTTCTAATTTTCGCATTCGTTTAGTGTGAGATAAATTGCTTTATGAGATTAGTGTACAAAAGCCTGGTAGTGTTTACTGCCCCCCTGTTACTGTTAGCCTGTTCATCCAAAAATAAAAATAAAGACCAATCGCAGTCGCAGATTGCGGCGAAGCCGCTTGATACCGCAACGCTGCTTGCCTATAATCCTAAAAACGCCGATAAAAAGATAGATGCCGTAATGCAGGAGCTGCACCGCACCCGTGGCTTTAACGGCAATGTACTGGTGGCAAAAAAAGGTAAGATAGTTTACGAAAAAGCCATTGGCTGGGCCGATTACCTGCACCGCGACAGCCTGAAGATAGGCTCGCAGTTTGAATTGGCATCGGTTACCAAAACCATGACCTCAACTGCTATTTTGCAGCTGATGGAGCGAGGCAAACTCAAGCTTGATGATGATGTTAAAAAGTTTTTTCCTGATTTTCCGTACGATGGCGTAACCATTCGCTTGCTGCTCACTCACCGTTCGGGGATGATGAATTATGTATATTTCATCGACGATATCTATCGCAAAAATCACCTTAACCAGCGCAAAGGCCTTACCAATGCCGAGGCCATGAAAATGATTGCCGATAATAAGCCGACACGTTTCAATGAACCGAATAAGCGCTTCCTGTATAATAACTCCAACTTTATGGTGTTGGGTTCCATCATTGAAAAAGTGAGCGGAATGAGCTATGCCCAGTTTATGCAGGAAAATGTGTTTAAGCCAGCCAGTATGGCGCATACCCATGTTTATTCAAAAGCGGTATATGATAAAATTCCTGTTGATGTTGTTGGGCACGACCGCGGCCAGTGGCGCTATTCGGTAGTGCAGAACTTTTTGGACGGCCCCGTGGGCGATAAGGGTATTTACAGCACCGTTGGCGACTTATTCTTATTTGACCGTGCCTTACGCGCCGGATTGTTGCTGAAGCCGGCCACGCTTGATTCGGCCTATGTGCCGCGCAACCCGATGGTTCACGGGCACTTTAGTTATGGCTATGGCTGGCGCACATTTACCGCGCCCGGGCAGGAAGTGATCTATCACACCGGCTGGTGGCATGGTTTCAGGCATATTTACCTGCGCGATATGAAGAATGATATTACTGTGGTATTGCTCACCAACCTGGCCAATGGTAGTCTGCTTAAACTCGATGACCTGTTTAACACAGTTGGCATGCCGGTTGTACGTAAAAGTGCGTATAACGGAAATGGTGATACCAGTGATGATTAACTTTTTGATGTGCAGATGTGCAAATTTCAAATGTGCAGATTAAAATAGATGGAATGAAAATTGTAGTTAACTAAAACGGTGATCTAAAAGGCATCTGCATATTTGCACATCTATAATTTGAAATCTGATCTGCATATTTGCACATCTGAAATTTGAAATCAAAAAATCATGTTTGATAAATTAATGGAAGCCCAGCAAAAGGCTGGCGAAATGAAAAAACGTCTTGATGCTATCAGTGTATCAGGTTCGGCCGAGGGCGGCAAAATTGTTGTTAATGCTAACGCCAATAAAGTAGTCCAGTCGGTACAGATCGATCCTGATTTTTTAGCAGGTGCTGATAAAGAAGAACTGGAAGAACTGCTTGTAGTGGCTATCAATAAAGCGATTGAGCAAGCCGAAAACATTAACCAGAGCGAAATGGCAGCCATGACCCAAAGTATGTTTGGGGGATTAGGTGGTCTCGGTAATATGTTCGGTAAGTAAGCTTATATTTTCTAAAGTAGAGCCTCAAAAAATATTAAGGCGTCATTGCGAAGTACGAAGACAACCGACCGAAGGGAGCTCATTAATACCTATAAAAAAACAAATTATAATTATTAATAATCCCCGATTAGCAGAGCCGTTCTGTATAGTTTGGGATTGCTTCGTACCTCGCAATGACGCTTTTCTTTCTATACGCCTTTTTACATTTTTGAGGGCTTTATAGCACTGTTTGTTCAAACACCTATTTGTAACTTTTCTGCCACTAAATCAAATCGCTATATTAAGTGTTTACTTTTGATCTGATCATAAAATAACATTTCTATGAAAACTACTTATTATGGCCAATCGGCACTTGAGATTGTAACCGGCGGAAAAAAATTGCTTTTCGATCCGTTTATAAGCCCTAACCCGCTGGCAAAGGATATTGATATTCACAGCTTAAAGCCCGATTATATCCTGATATCACACGGGCATGGCGACCACGTGGCCGATCTGTTAGAAATTGCCAAAAGCAGCGGCGCAAAGGTGATCTGCATTGCCGAAATTGCCGGCTGGCTTGGTACCAAAGGCATTGAAAATGTACACGGAATGAATATTGGCGGTGGGTTTAACTTTGATTTCGGCCGGGTTAAAATGGTAAATGCGGTGCATTCAAGTACTTTGCCTGATGGTTCACCTGGCGGTAATCCTGCCGGCTTTGTTATTTATGCCGAAGGAAAAGCGGTTTATTTTGCAGGCGATACTGCACTTACTTATGATATGAAGTTGCTGGAAGATGATAACCTCGACTGGGCATTTCTGCCTATTGGCGATAATTACACCATGGGTGCAGATGATGCCATTAAAGCAGCAGCCTTCATCAACTGTAAAAACATTATCGGTGTTCACTATGATTCATTTCCGGTTATTGAAATTGATAAGGATGAAGTAGCTGAGAAGTTTATTAAAGCCGGATTGAATTTGAAGTTGCCTGCTATTGGAGAGACTATAGAGTTGTAAAACCTTTACGTCATCCCGAACTTGTTTCGGGAACCCATTGACAGGAGCGCATTTGCAAGGCGTAAACTTAGCATGTGGGGTGCTGAAACAAGTTCAGCATGACGATTTGGATAACGCAAACAGCCCAAGCATTCGCTTGGGCTGTTTGCGTTTAATACCACCGAAATCAACTCCCGGTTTCAGAAAAAAGACTTATTTCTTCTTCATCTTCATGGTGTCTTTTTTCATGATGGTATCTTTTTTCATTTTTTTAGGCTTGGTTTTCTTCTTGGTAGTATCAGTTTGCATAATGCCTTTTGATGGGCGAACTAATGTGCCATGAGCGAAAACGCTGCTGAAAGAGATCGCTGCTAAAGCGATCATACATAGTGCCTTTTTCATAGTTGATTATGTTTTAGATGGTTAGTATTATCTATAACAAATTAACTATGGTTTGTTTTTTTTTATTTTTTAATTAAATAACTGTGCCGCTTGGTATTATGGCGCGTTTCTTAACCACAACAATGCCATCCTGAACGGTATGGGTGCCATAATCACCGTCTTCAAGCTTTTCGCCGCAGTTGATGGTTACGTTATCACCTATATAAGTATTTTTATCAATGATGGCATTTAAGATGTGGCAATTATCACCGATGCCCATAATTGGGGAACCGCTTACTTTCGATTCGGCAATCTCCTCAAGGGTTTGATAATTGTCGCTGCCCATTACATAGCAGTTTTCAATAATGGTATTTACACCAATACGGGTACGGATCCCGATTATGGAATGTGTGATCTGCTTGGCGTTGATGATACAGCCGTCCGCAACAATAGATTTCTCCATCAGCGTGCCTGATATTTTTGACGGCGGCAGCATACGTGCACGGGTATAGATCGGGTTTTTATCAAACAGGTTAAACTTCGGGATATTGTCGGTTAACCCAAGGTTAGCTTCAAAAAACGAAGGGATAGTACCGATATCTGTCCAATAACCTTCGTATTGATAGCTGGCTACACGATGGCCTTCAATTGATTGTGGGATGATCTCTTTACCAAAATCGGTACGCTCGTTGCCTTCAAGCAACTCATACAGCAACTTCCGGTTAAAGATGTAGATACCCATTGATGCCAGGTATACGCGACCCGCTGCCTGCATCTCCGGACTAACTTCTGACGCCCAGCTTTCGAAATTGCTTTTTGGCTTTTCGACGAACGAGGTGATCATGTTGTTCTCATCTGTTTTCAGGATCCCAAAACCCGGAACATCAGCCGCATCAACCGGAATAGTGGCAATTGAAATTTCGGCATTGGTTTCGATATGGTGGTTAATCATATCTTCAAAATCCATCTGGTACAGTTGATCGCCCGAGAGGATCAGTACATACTCAAACTCATGCACTGCCAAATGGTGTAAGCTTTGCCTAACCGCATCGGCCGTACCCTGAAACCAGGCCACGCTTGATGGTGTTTGCTCTGCTGCAAGGATGTCAACAAAAGCATCACTAAAGCTGCTGAAATGGTATGTGTTTTTGATGTGCTTGTTTAACGAGGCCGAGTTAAACTGCGTTAGCACATAAATACGCGTAATGCCCGAGTGCAGACAGTTTGAAATGGGAATATCCACCAAACGATATTTACCCGCAATTGGAACTGCCGGCTTTGACCGCGTTGCGGTAAGCGGTGATAAACGGCTGCCCTGGCCGCCACCGAGCACAATGGAGATTACTTTGGATGTCATAAAGTTAGTTTTAAGCTTTCGTATAGTTCAGTGTATTGTTGTGTTGAGCGTGCCCATGAAAAATCAAGTGCCATCATTTGCTTGCGGAGCTGCTGCATTTTTGCGGTATCCTGATAAAGTTGTTTGGCTCTAAATACCGAGTGGCAGATATCCTGCACACTGGCTTGTATAAAGCGGATACCGTAGCCTCCTTCATCGCCAAAGTCAATAACAGAATCCCGTAAACCACCGGTGCTGCGTACAATAGGCATGGTGCCGTAACGTAGTGCATACAGCTGGTTTAGGCCGCAAGGTTCCACGCGTGATGGCATCAACAGAAAATCGGCCCCGGCGTAGATCAGGTGCGCCAATGATTCATCGTAGCCAATAAATACATTGCAATGCTCCGGATATTTATTTTTAAGCTGAAGCAGGGCCAGCTCGTTTTCTTTATCGCCTGCACCTAATATTACAAAGTTTACTTCACCTTCGTTTTCGAGCAGACTGCGCTCAATGGCGGCAGGCAAGAGGTCGGCCCCTTTTTCGACAACCAGGCGACCGATAAAGGTGAACAACGGTTTTTCGGGGTCAAGCTCAAAGCGTTTGCAGATAGCCTCTTTATTAGCTTTTTTGCCTTTTGCCAATGTTTTAACCGAAAACTTGTTCGGGATCATCGGGTCGGTTTGCGGATTCCAAACCTCCGTGTCGATACCGTTCATGATACCGTAGCCCTTTGCCCGTTCAATGTAAAACAGGTATTCCAAGCCGTTGGAGTTGTAAGTGAGCTCCTCCAGATAAGTTGGCGAAACCGTTGTATAACGCCAGCTGCATTTAACTGCAGCAGCCAGTGGATTGATACCTCCTGCCCAGTCAAGCAAGCCTGTTTTGGTGAGGTCAATTTCGGGCAGCAATGATAGCCTGTCCCAGCCAAAGGCGCCGTGGTACTGACCATTGTGTATGGTAAATATGGTTGGTGTATTAGCCAGTCTTGTATATAGTTTTGAATGATAAAGCAGGAATGGGACTAAACCGGCATGGTGGTCATGACAATGGATCAGATCGGGCGTTTGCTGTGAATAGCTGATCCAATCTAAAAATGCCAGTTGAAAGGCCATGAACTGGTCGCGTTCATCAGGGTAACTATAAATGTTTTCCCTGTCGAGCAGGCCGGGGATCTTCACTAAATAAAGCTCAAAACCAAGTTTATTTGTTTTCTCTTTTAATATCTCGAAGAAAAGGCGGCGGTTGCCAAGCAGGGTTGCCGCAGCAAAAACAATTTCAAAGTCGTTTTCCTGGGTAAACTTACGGTCGTAAAAAGGCATGACAACAGCGGCCTGCAAACCTGCAAGATTCTGGTACTTAGGCAATGCGCCAACAACATCGGCAAGCCCGCCAACTTTAGCAACGGGATAGCACTCGGCACTCAAATGGTATATTTTCATTCAGGTTTTATTGGCTCAATTTAAGCAAAGATTACCAAAAGAGAAACCTATGAGAATTAATATAGTTTTGGAAAATTTAGATAAAAAGCACTGAAATTTTATTATCGTTAAGATGTTATAGTTGTAAAAATGGTAGGGAAAAGGGGGCAGGGTAAGTATAGGTTAGTGTATTATGAAAGGGAAAGAATAGCGTTATAATTGCAAAATGCATCACAAACTATACGATATGTCATTGCGAAGTGCCGCAATCGCATACTATGCAGTATCGGATAGGCATTGGCTACGAGATTGCCGCGCTTCGCTCGCAATGACATGGTTTTTGTTTATTTTTAACTTGCGCTCGTTTGTAACGAGTGCTTAACGTGGTTTAGCGATTGTATCGCCAGTTTGCGTTTTAAACGCAAACCCATATTAAGCGCTCGTTACAAACGAGCGCAAGAGTATTTGTAAGGACTACAAGACTCACCATCAGGGGGCAAGAGGCTTAATGCGCCTCCAGCCAGTTTAAACCTGTGCCAATCTCCACCATGATAGGCACCTCAGTTTTGATGGCGTTTTTCATGTTGTGCATGATGATCGGTTTTACGATCTCTACCTCATGATGTGGTACGTCAAACACCAACTCGTCATGTACCTGCATGGTCATGCGGGTATCCAGCTTTTGGGCCTTCAGTTCGCGGTGGATATTGATCATGGCTATTTTGATCATATCAGCAGCCGAACCCTGTATAGGTGCGTTTATTGCATTTCGCTCAGCAAAACCACGAACGGTTGCATTGGCCGAATTGATATCGCGCAAGTAGCGGCGACGGCCCATCAGCGTGCACACATAACCGTTTTCGCGGGCAAAGTTCATGGTATCGCTCATGTATTGTTTAATACCGGCAAACTGGATAAAGTATTGTTCAATAATTTCGGCAGCTTCCTTACGCGGGATGCCCAGGCTTTGCGATAAACCAAAGGCCGATTGCCCGTAAATAATACCGAAGTTAACTGCCTTGGCGTTACGGCGCTGATCGCTGGTTACTTCATCCAACCCGATGCCGTAAACGTTGGCAGCTGTTGCCGTATGGATGTCGTGGTTATTAATAAAGGCCTGCATCATGTTAGGGTCCTTGCTGATCTCGGCAATGATGCGCAGCTCGATCTGCGAATAATCGGCAGATACGATGGTATGATTGTTGTCCCTTGGGATAAAAGCTTTCCTTACCTCGCGGCCTCGTTCGGTACGGATAGGGATGTTTTGTAGGTTAGGGTTAACGCTGCTTAACCGGCCTGTTGCAGCAACAGCCTGGTTGTATGAAGTGTGTACGCGCCCGGTTTTAGGGTTTACCATCTGCGGCAGCGCATCTACGTATGTTGATTTTAATTTTTGTAATTGGCGGAAATCGAGAATATCGCGAACAATATCGCTCTTTGCAGCTAATGAAAGCAACACGTCCTCGCCTGTTTGATACTGGCCTGTTTTTGTTTTCTTGGCTTTAGGGTCGAGCATCAGTTTCTCAAACAACACTTCGCCTAATTGCTTTGGTGAGGCAATGTTGAATTTTACACCTGCTTTTTCATAAACCGTTTTTTCATACTGGGCAATGTCCGTTTCCAGTGTTTTGCTGAAATCGCGCAGGGTATCGTGATCTATTTTTACACCCTCGTACTCCATATCGGCCAGTACGTAGATAAGTGGGTGTTCTATCTCGTTCACCAGTTTTTCGCCTTCAACTTCTTTTAGTTTAGGTTCAAAAACATTTTTAAGCTGAAGGGTGATATCGGCATCCTCAGCAGCGTATTCTTTGATTTTTTCAAATTCTACATCGCGCATGTTGCCCTGGTTTTTGCCTTTGGCACCAATAAGCTCGGTGATAGAAACAGGTTTGTAGCCCAGGTAATTTTCCGACAGGATATCCATATTATGACGGGTATCCGGATCGATGATATAGTGGGCCAGCATGGTATCAAACAGGGTGCCTTTTACTTCAATGTTATACCATTTCAGCATCAGGATATCAAACTTGATGTTCTGCCCTATTTTGCCAATGTTCTCGTTTTCGAGGATCTCCTTAAACTCGGTAACTATACTTTGTGCAGCAACCTGATCAGCAGGAACGGGTACATACCAGCCTTCGCCCGGTTTAACTGAAAATGACAAACCTACCAGTTCGCAATAATTTGGATCGGTGCCGGTGGTTTCGGTATCGAAGCAAAATGTTTGCTGTTGGGCTAATGTTTTTATCAGATCGGCACGTTTTTCAGCGGTGTCTGCCAGATGATACTCATGCGGTGTATTGTTGATGTTTTTGGCGGCAAGGGTGAGCTCCTCGCGAATATCTTCTACATCAACCGCCATCGTGGTACGACCGGTGGCCGTTGGGTTGCCAAAAAGATCGATCTGGGTACCGGCTGGCTTCAACTCGGTTATACTGAAATCGTCGCCAAACACACGCCTGCCTAAAGTACGGAACTCTAATTCGGCAAAAAGCGGCTCCAGTAATTCTTTGCTTGGAGCGCATACTTCAAGACCTTCTTCATCTAATTCAACCGGGACATTTAATAATATTGTAGCCAGTTTTTTGGACATCAGGCCCTGCTCTTTAAACTGTTCTATATTTTCGCGCTGTTTTCCTTTAAGCTCATGGCTGTGCTCAAAAATGTTTTCCATCGAGCCATATTGCTTAATGAGTGTTTTGGCCGTTTTTTCGCCAATGCCCGGAATGCCCGGGATGCCGTCAACAGCATCGCCCCACAAGCCTAAAATATCAATCACCTGGTCAACACGCTCAATTTCCCATTTTGCCAATATCTCTTTAACACCCTGTATTTCCATCTCGTTACCCATACGGGCCGGTTTGTAAATGAAAATATTATCTGATACCAGCTGACCAAAATCCTTATCGGGCGTCATGCAGTAAACGGTATAACCTTTTTGCTCGGCTTTTTTGGCGAGGGTACCGATGATATCGTCGGCCTCATAACCATCCGATGTAATAACGGGAATGTTAAAACCTAATATGATTTTTATAACGTAAGGCAAGGCCTTTGCCAGATCTTCGGGCATGGCTTCGCGGTGTGCTTTGTAGCCTTCAAAATCGGTATGTCGTTCGGTTGGTGCTTCGGTATCAAAAACCACGGCCATGTGGGTGGGGGCTTCTTTTTTCAAAACATCCAGCAAGGTGTTGGTAAATCCCATCATTGCCGAGGTGTTTAACCCATTTGATGTAAAGCGGGGTGTTTTACTTAAAGCAAAATGCGCCCGATAAATAAGGGCCATGCCATCCAAAAGAAATAGTTTTTTCATAGTCTATGATTACACCGATTGATTAGGTGATTACACTGATTTTATTTTTTGGGATTACACCGATTGATTTATGATTACACTGATTAAAAAAAGGGTGATTATAAATCAATTACCCAATATTAAACTAATGAAATCAAGTAATCGATGCGATTTTCTCGTTTCAAAAATACAATTAATGTTGACGAATAGTTATTATTCCTATCTCTAAAATCAAATCCAATCAATATTCAGCTATCGAAAAAATCGGTGTAATCATTTTATAATCTGTGTAATCCCCCCAATAAAATTATTTGAAGCTACAGTTAGGAATATGATCATTAACCATACCGGTAGCCTGCATAAAGGCGTAGCAAATGGTAGTGCCAAAAAACTTAAAGCCTCGTTTTTTCATGTCTTTGGCTATCGCGTCCGACTCGGGACTGGTGGCAGGCGTTGAGTTGGAATGGTTCACGATCGCTTTACCATCCGGCATAAAACTGTACAGGTATTTATCAAACGATCCGAACTCTTTTTGAATGCCGATAAACAACTGAGCATTGCTGATAGATGTTTTTATTTTAAGGCGGTTGCGGATGATGCTTTCGTCTTGCATCAGGCGTTCAACATCTTCCTCATCAAATGAAGCAACCTTCTGAACATCAAAATTGGCGAATGCCTTTCGGTAGCCTTCGCGACGGCGTAAAATAGTGATCCAGCTAAGCCCGGCTTGTGCCGATTCAAGAATCATGAACTCAAAGAAGGTGTGATCGTCATGAACCTCTTTGCCCCATTCTTCGTCGTGATATTTGATGTATAGTTCGTCGGTACCGGCCCATGAACAGCGGGTTGGATTGTTGGTTGGATTGCTCATTATATTTGTCTTAGGTAGGAATAAATGATTGAAAATTTGGTGATCTTTTGTTGAGCTAACATGTCTATTACATCTTTGATCACGGGATATGGGGTTTCTCCATCGGCCATAATAAAAATACGTGTTGAACTGTTATGTTTTTCGAATGTAGCTTTGCGCGATTCTTTTATCCATTCGGCTAATTCATCGAGTCTTAATCCCGGTTGATTGTAATAGTCTGTAGCGTTATAGTAACCCGAAATATATTTTTTGATTTGCGCCAATGGCGTTCCGATCACATCCGTTTCGCCAAATTTATTTATCTCAGCTGGTGTGAAACCGGTGTTGTATTTGTCTCCTATTTGTTTGAGTGCTGCTTCGCGTATATCGGGAGCATCAAGCTTTAGCATCAACTTTTTTTGCCCGATAAGTATAGTGGTGATAGTGATGTAGCTATCAGGGTCGGCAGTATTAAAATTAGATCCTGTTGGCAAATTGATCAAAATAGGATAGCGTATTGCGGGGCGACCACTCAGCATGAGAAATGATAACACGATCAATAATAAATTGAACATCGGAAACATGTCTACGTCAAAATGCTTTCTGCGGAATTTAGGTCTGTACATGGCGTGAAAAGGTTAAGTAAAGGATTAAACAACGGTATTACAAGGAGCGAATCCTATAATGCCAACCAGGAATTTGCTTCACTCCTTATAACGACGTTGTTGTGTACTTATTTCACTTCATTAAGCTCATCCCAATATTCTACCGCCCTACGGTAATGCGGGATAACAATCGAACCACCCACCAAATTAGCTATCATAAAGATCTCGTTCATTTCATCATGGTTAACGCCGGCTTCATGACATTTACCCAGGTGGTATTTGATACAATCGTCGCAGCGTAAAACCATGCTGGCAACCAGGCCAAGCATTTCTTTGGTTTTTACATCAAGCGCGCCTTCAGCATAACTGGTTGTATCGAGCGCAAAAAAACGTTTGATGTTGGTATTGGCGGTTTCCATGATCCTGTCGTTCATTTTAGAGCGATAGGTATCAAATTCTTCTACAAGTTTTCCCACGGGATGTTGAGTTTGTTAATAAAAATTTAAGCTAATTAAGCTAAAATATTTAGCATTTAAAAGAATGGATCGTTATTTTTATAGCTGTTAACCAAAATTCTTTTACGCAGCAATTATGGAAAGTTTATCGCCCAATATTTTTGTGAATGACATTACAGCAACCATTAACTTTTATGAACTGCTTGGTTTTAAAGTAACCATGAGTGTACCCGAAACCGGACCGGAATTGGTTTGGGCCATGATGACCAATGGCAGCGTTACCATGATGTTTCAGACCTTTAGCAGCTTAGCTGATGACCTGTCCGAAATACACCGCACCGATGGTGGTTCATTGCTGTTATACATCAACCTTAAAGATATCCGTGCTTTTTTTGAAGAAATAAAGGACAAGGTGACGGTATTAAAAGGCCTGGAAACTACCTTCTACGGGGCAACCGAATTTTCGATAAAGGATAATAATGGTTATGTGCTTACTTTTGCTGAGCATGAATAACCAAGGTTCATAAAGATTAGTAATTTAATTAAAGGTGTTATTAAAAGTCTCCCCTTTAGGGGAGATTTAGAGGGGCTCTATGATCAACTTTAAACGCGCCGACCATATCCAGGTTTGTGTTCCGCTGGAACGGCTGGAGGAAGCAAGGATTTTTTATACTGACGTTGTGGGCTTGCAACGGATAGAACGGCCAGCCTTTAATTCAAAAGGTTACTGGTTCCGGATAGCTGATATTCAATTGCATTTAAGCACGGAGGGTGCTTTGCCCCGCACATCGCGGCATACTGCTTTTGAAGTTGCCGATATTGCCGAAGCCCGCCGTCATTTAGAAAATTTCGGCGTCGAGTTTTGGGAAGAGCCTGTTATTCCGGGGCGTATACGCTTTTCGTTTATCGATCCGTTTGGGAACAGGATGGAATTGTTGCAGTTTACGGAGTAGTTTTATCGTAATGCAGACGATGTAAAAAGTCTATGTCATTGCGAGGAGGAACGACGAAGCAATCGCATGCTATACAGGGCGGCTATGCTTCCGTGCGGTTGCCGCGCTACGCTCGCAATGACATGGTTTTTGTTAATTTTCCAAACAACTTTCGTCATCCCAATGCTTGTGGGCTGGAGCCGAGCTGTGGCGCATTTATCACAACGCCAGCTCAATCATCGGGTCCCAGAAATGCGACTTGAAATCCTGAATCTGGTCGTCAACTACTTTTACACCTTCGCTTTCAAGCATTTCGGCCATGCGGTTGCCGCCGAAATGAGCTTTTGCCGTTAGCAAGCCCTGGCGGTTTACCACCCTGTGTGCCGGCACAGGTGGTTTTACATTCCCGGCTGCCTGCATGGCCCAGCCTACCATGCGCGATGAGCCTTTAGTACCAAGATAGGCCGCAATAGCCCCGTATGAGGTTACCCGGCCCGGTGGAATGAGGCGGGCTACCTGGTATACTTTTTCAAAAAAATTAATATCCTCCATCAGGCGTTTTCTGGAAATGAAAACTTAAGGTAGTTAATGTTTTTGTTATCCTTTAAATATTTTTTCTCGTAGTAAGTTTTGATAGAAAGTACTTCATCTGCGTGTTCCGAATTGTAAAGGTCTTCGGTTTTGGCGTGAAGGTTTAACTTTAGTTCATCAATTTTTTCGGCGGTATAGGCGTGTAAGCCGTCGTTATCTGTTTTGAGGTTAACACAGCCGCCTGGCTTTAAAGTGATGATGTATTTATCTAAAAAACGGGGTGAAGTAAGCCTCTTTTTTTCGCGGCTAAGCTGTGGTTGCGGATCAGGAAAAGTGATCCAGATTTCGTCAACCTCACCGGGGGCAAAATAGTCGAGCAGGTTTTCAATCTGGATGCGTAAGAAAGCTACGTTAGGTACGCCATCTTCAATAGCGGTTTTGGCACCGCGCCAGATGCGGTTGCCCTTATAGTCGATACCAATAAAGTTTTTGTTGGGGAACATGCGCGCAAGGTTCACGGTATATTCACCTTTACCGCAGGCCAGCTCAAGCACTACAGGATTATCATTTTTGAAAAACTCAGGGCTCCACTGGCCTTTAAAAGGTTTGCCTGCATCTAACTGCAGTACGTTACTAAAGGTTTCAACCTCGGCAAAGCGTCTTAACTTATCTTTTCCCACTTTAATTTAAAAAATAAAGCGCAAAAATATCTAATAACCACCAATTTCACGAATTAAAACCTAACTGCCAATGAATGGCCTGTCTGGATAGGAAAAATAAGGGTTTATACTACTGCCCCACCCACCGGCTTAACATATGGAGCAGGTTTGTATGCGGCATCATCTTTCTTTTTAGTGAATTTGGCGAAAAGCGCCTTGGCTTTATCCCAAATACCACCAACAGTATCTTCATTAACATAGTTTGATGCCTTTTGGGAAACAAGGCCAACCAATGTTTTAACCAAAAAGTTTGAATGTTTGAAAAGCGTTTTGTTCAGCGTAAGCGGAATTACAAATCTTGATATCAGGTTAAGGATATCAGGATGAAAGAAACTGGTATTCTTTATGCCATCGGTATCATTTGAACGCGGGAACAGGGTAAGTGCGGTTGAAAATAAGGCCGATGGACTGTTAACCCTGGCCTTTAACGCTATTGCCTGCTGTTTTTCGAGCGTTTTTAGCCTGAATATTTCAGCCTGAAGGTCGCTGACGTTTGTGATATGAAGATCCATGGGTTATCGTTTAAATATTTTTTGGATAAAGATGTTGATAAGCGGCCTTTCCAGGTGGCGTTTAAATATCTTGATAAACATGGCTATCAAAAAGTAAAGCACGGCAACGCATCCGAACCCTTCCCAGTATGAATGGAAAACATCAGCAAGAAAAAAACCTAAGGTAACACTTGCAAAAAGAAAGGCCAATACCATGCTGATCACAACTACCACATCGGCAATGACGCTGGCTAATATGGATGTTCCGCCTTCAATTGCTTCATATTTTAAAAGCTTAAACCTTGTTTCGGCGTACTCTTTTAACTGGTCAATAATGGGTGGTAATGGCGGTTGAGTTTCTTTTTTCTCTTCCATAGGGTAAGGTTATATATCCCGGCAGCTGCTGCCGGGATGGTGAATGTTATAAATACTTATGCGTGTTCAAGATCGTCCTGGTACTCTTCTTCGGCGCCTTTGATCTTGGTTTTGATGTTTTCAACAACTTTGTCTTTTAAACCAACCAGGTTGTCAATTTCGGCTGCTGCAGTATCTTTTATTGATTCGCCAAGGTTTTTTAACGACTCAGTAAGCCTATCGCGGGTTTCATTGCCTTTATCTGGTGCAAATAAAATTCCTAACGCTGCCCCTGCTGCTAAACCGGCAAGCAATGCAACAACTACTTTTGAGTTATCATTCATTGTAATATAATTTAAAGTTGAACATTTGATTAGTTACTCGTAAATATCCTGCCAAATATGTGTATTTGGCGCATTTATTTTTATTTAAGTATAAATTAACTTTTATTCGGCAAGTAAATTTTACCCTGTGTTCACAAAACTGTTCAGGGCTGTACGGTATAATTTATACACTGTTTATCCGCTCAAGCCTGTCGGCTGCCATGCGGTTTGTTTCATAGATCTCCAGCAGCAGCAGGAAGTATGATAACAGCACCGGCCCAAATACTAAACCCAGGATGCCAAACAAAGGTAAGCCTATAAATACACCAATTATAGAAATTATAGGGTGCGTATTAGCTATGCGTTTGTTAATGATCATGCGTAACACGTTATCAATATTGCCAATAACCAACAGGCCGTACACAAGTATTGCTACTCCCTGCCAGTTGTGTCCCTGTGCAAATAATATAATACTTGCCGGGATACACAAGGTTGGCGCCCCAACAACTGGTAAAAAAGATATAAAAGCTCCTATTACCCCCCAAAACACGGCATCCGGGATGCTTAGTGCATAAAAGCCGAGCGCAAGCAAAAATCCCTGCGTGGCAGCTATGATTCCTTGTCCTAAAACGTTGGAATAGGTAGAATCGCGTAGGGCATTAGCAAATTTTAATGCATGCTGCTCACGGAAAGGGGCATACTTTAAAAGGCCTGCCTCAAACTCACGCATTTGCGTAAGCATAAAATATAACAGGAAGTACAATACCAGCAGGGTAATAATAATATTGGCAGCACTGCTTAGTATGGACGGAAACAAGCCTGTACCAAAAGTGCCCAGCTTTTGCAGCGTATCTTCGGCAAAGTGCGGTTGATTGAGGTTGGAGGCCGCAAAAGCATCAATTTTTGATGTCCATTGGTCGATAGGCAGATCTTTTAAGTTGATGCTGGATATTTTACCCACTATCATGATGCTCAGCGTTAAGAAAGGGATAACGATGACGATAAGCGAGCTGAAAATAATGAGCAGCGCTACCAGTGTTTTGTTCCAGTTGCGTTTTTCGACCAGGTTTACAAACAGGGGCCTGAAAATAGTGAATAGCACTACTGCGCCAAGGATTGAGCTAAACAAACCGCTGAGTGCATAAAGCAAAAAGCATCCCAGTATAATGATGCTTACCAGGATGATATTATTGCGCTGTTTGTAATTGAATACTGACATGTAGGCTGTTGATTAATACTTGCTTAAAACAAAAAAACGCCAAAAAGTTTTAGCGTTTCAGGTATTAATTGCAACGCCTTTTAATTGGTATCGTTAAGCAGTTTATTGATCCGGGTTGAACTTATTTCTATTGTATCCATATAAAACAAACAATCTGATGATGGGTTGGGTATTTCGTACCGTAACTGTTCAAGCGCCAGGTGAATGTTTGATAGTTGGTTTTTTATATCGTGCCTTAATTTACGCAGGGCTTCGGCATCGTTTTTCTCTTCATCAGCCCCCATATTACTTAAGGTTAATGGCCTTCATTTTATTATAGAGGGTTTTGCGGTCGATATTCAGGATTTCGGCAGCCTTGGTTTTATTGAAGTTAACTTCCCTTAATACCCGTATAATCGTCTCATATTCGGCCTCCAGAGCGGCGTTTTTAAGATCGTGACGGGGCTCTTTAACCTCCGGCACCTCTGCCGCGTGCGGCGCGGGTTGATGGTGCTGATGTTGATGCTGTGGGTAATGATTTGGTGCCTCGTACGATAATTTATAGGTCGACATTTCAAGCGGCAATGCCTTAAGGGTGATCTCATTACCTTCGGCCAAAAGTGCAGCACGGCGGATCACGTTTTTAAGCTCACGGATGTTGCCCTGCCAGCGGTAATTCATAAAGCAGTCCACAACCTCCTGCGAAAACGATTCCACGCTACGCCCGAGTTCCTGATTGGCTATTTTTAAAAAGTGCTCTGCCAGTAAAATGATGTCGTGCCCGCGCTCACGCAATGGCGGCATGTAAATGCTGAACTCGTTAAAGCGGTGATAAAGATCCTCGCGGAAACGGCCCTTTTGGATGCCCTCCTGCAGGTTTTCGTTGGTGGCAATTATAATGCGCACATCAAGCTCAATCTCTTTGGTGCTGCCTATTCTTTTAACCTTACGTTCCTGTACCGTGCGAAGCAATGCTGCCTGGATCTCGTACGAAAGGTTGCCTACCTCATCTAAAAATAAAGTACCACCGTTAGCCATTTCAAAGTGGCCAATTTTGGTATATAAAGCGCCGGTAAATGAACCTTTTTCGTGACCAAAAAACTCGCTTGCCGCAAGCTCTTTGGTTAACGAACCGCAGTCCATAGCTATAAATGGCTGGTTATGGCGCGGACTATTGAGGTGGATGCTTTTTGCAACCGATTCTTTACCGGTTCCGCTTTCGCCTAAAATAATAACGCTGTAATTGGTTGGCGCTACCAGTTCAATCTGGCGCGCAAGCTCTTTTGATGCGCGACTGGTGCCGGTAACAAACTCAGCAGCAAAAACAGTTTTTTTAACCGTATTGGTCTTTGTTTTTTCGGGTACAATAGCTGCCTGTGCTTCATCATCAACCTCAACCAGGGCATAGTGGGTTTCAAAGGCCTTATTAATAGTATTTAATATTTCGTCGGGATATAGTGGCTTGGTGATATAATCGTAAGCCCCCATCTTAATAAGCTCAACAGCCATCTTAATGTCTGAATAGCCGGTGATGATAATAACCCCCGTTTTAGGATACTGGATTTTAATGTTACGAAGCATTTCGCGCCCGTCGGTATCTTCGAGCCTGAAATCGCAAAGTACAAGTTGATATTCACCGTTTTTCAACGCCTCCATACCCCCCATACCACTTGATGCAGTACTAACGTCAAACCCATTTCGCGTTAAAAACTTCGATAGCAATAACGCAACATTAACTTCATCATCAATGATGAGGATCCTCTTCATATTCAGCAATTATTGTTGGCGGTAAATGTCTTATTAAGTGTCAAAATACAAACAATGTGCTAATTTATACGATTTATTTAATTATAAGGGTTCATATCAACTAAAAAACAATAAAAAAAGGGGAGCCCGAATGAGCTCCCCTTTTTTTATTGTTAAGGTATTTGTAGGGCCATATATTAAAAGCCGTACGCTACACGTAAACCTATAAAGTTCACTTTGCTTTGATCAACACCTGTTGCATATTTGGTAGTTGCTTCATAGCGGATACCTGCATCAATAAAGCTGCTTGCACTTACAGGGAACTGAACACCAATTTGTGGAGCATAAACAAATGCAGTTGATTTATTGGCACCAACGTCAGATTTGTTTAACAAAAATGCTGCACCTGCTTCACCTTGTACATAGAAGTTGCTGATAGGAAAGTATTTCAAACCTGCTTTAACCGGGATCAATTGAAAGTTGGGTACATCAAGGCCTTGTACACCACCGATATCTTTTTTACCGAATACATTATTGTAACCTGCGTTAACAGTAACGAATAACTGGTTTGAAACAACCGGAATGTCTGCCTGTACCGAACCGCCTAAATTCCATTTGTAGTTGTCTTTGAAATTGCCAACAGGTAAACCAGCTTCAACGCCTATGCTATAACGGATGCCACTTTTGGTTGTAGTTGATGTTGTAGAAGGGGTAGTAGGTGTAGATGTTTGTGCTTTTGCACCAAATGCTAAGCCTGCGAATGCAAGGGCTAATGCTGAAACTTTGAATAAATTTTTCATAACTATTGTTGTGTTTTTTATATATGTTGTTTTAAACACACAGCAAATTAACAACAGAAATCAGATGCGATTTTTCATCCAAAAGTCATGAGTATTTAATCGATTGATTGATAGTAATTTATTTTTTGACCCTATTGGTAATTTGGTCAGGGCAGTGTAAAATGGGCTTGTAATTGCTGTTTTTCTGTCAAAATTAACATTGTCTTAACATGGGTTTTTGAGCTCAAAAATGATGAATTCTGCGTGAAATTGCAGAAAATGGCGAAAAGCCTTTTAAACATGGAGTTGAGATGGATGATTAAACGGTGTGTTTGTGTTAAGATGCGGTTATCATTCAACCAGGTCATTTCTTGCATTCGTTTGCAACCATACCGTGTACCCATATCTTTTAATTATTATGATGAATTAAAAGAAGATGTCATTTCGACAAACCGGTTGGGGGAATGTGCGGATGTGGAGAGGAGAAATCTTATGCATCCTGCTCTAAATCATGTAAAGCTGCTATGCCGGGCGTATAAGATTTCTCTTTCGCTCCTATGCTTAGGCCTGCCCGCTCAATCGAAATGACATTTTTATTCAAAATTTATGGGTACACCGGTAGTGCAAACGAGCGCAAGTTTAGTAACTCGGGCAGGAGCACACCTGAATTTGCTAAAGCTGGTTCAATTGCTCTTGATTTAGAGGCTTACAGGGCATTTTGGTTAAAGAGCGATAGTTTGCGCATACACGAAACAAAAAGGGCCTAAGCAAACGCTTAGGCCCTTTTATTGTCAAATAATAGCGTATACTATTCTTTAGTTTCCAATGCGGCAGCAGCCGGTTCATCAAGAAACCATTCTACTTCGCCGGAGATGGAATCAATAAGCTGAGCAGGATACAATTCAATATCCTCGTCATCCTCCAGTATGTGTTTTACGGCTTCGGCTTTACCAGCTCCGTAAACTAAGAACGCGATTTGGGCAGCGTCGTTAATAAGCGGTGCGTTGAGGGTAATACGCCATACCTGCTGATCTTCCAGCCATACTTCTTTTACGCCGGGTACACGGTCATGCAGCACCGGAGTATAAGGGAATAATGATGCAGTGTGCGAATTATCGCCCAGCCCTAATAATACCAGGTCGAAACTCGCTTCGCCATCATCAAAAAATGCTGAAATAACTTCCCAGTATTTGGCGGCAGCTTCGGCCGGGCCAAATGATGTTTCAACCGGGAAAATTTGTGCCGGGCTTATCAGCAGGGGCTCAAACAGGGCCTTTTTAGCCATCAGGTAATTGCTGTCTTTATGGTCATGAGGCACGTTGCGCTCATCGCCAAAAAAGAAGAAAACCTTTTCCCAGTTCACCTGGTCGGCATAAGTTGTAGAAGCCAACAGCTCATACAACTTTTTAGGTGAGCTACCGCCCGAAAGCGCAACACTAAACTTGCCGTTTTTGTTAATTGCTTCGGTAGCCAGTGTAACAAAATGATCGGCCAGTGCGGTTAAAACCTCTCCCTCTGTTTTATAGATATTCAGTTTCATCAGCTTTTATTTTTTACCGTTTACGGGTAAGGTAAACCAGTTATAGCCATCGCGGGCAATTAAAGCTTCAGCAGCCTCAGGGCCCCATGAATCGGCCGAATAGTTAGGGAAATTCAGGCTCTTTTTGCTTTGCCATGTATTCAGGATAGGCATTACCAGTTCCCATGCAGCTTCAACCTGGTCGCCGCGCATGAATAGCGTCTGATCGCCCATCATCGTATCCAATATCAGTGTTTCATAAGCCTCAGGAGCCTGGTTGGTATAAGTACCTTTATAGTCAAACACCATATCAACGGCGTTTAACACCATATCAATACCCGGGCGTTTAGCCTGAACCTGCAAACGGATGCTCATCTCTGGCTGAATGCTGATGATCAACCTGTTTTGCTGCCAGCTTTCGGTGGCTTCGGCAGGGAAGATCTGGTGTGGAACATCCTTAAACTGGATGGTAATAACCGATGACGACTGGTGCAGCCTTTTGCCTGTACGCAGGTAAAAAGGAACACCCTGCCAGCGCCAGTTATCAATGAAGAACTTAATGGCGGCAAAGGTTTCTGTATTTGATTCCGGATTTACCTTTGGCTCTTCGCGGTAGCCCGGTACTTCTTTACCTTTCATCCATCCGCTGCCGTACTGGCCCCTAACTGTCGAGTTTCGTACGTCCTCGGCAGTAAACTTGCGCATGGCTTTCAGCACATCAACTTTACGGTCGCGCACTTCATCGGCACTAAAGCTGATTGGTGGTTCCATGGCAATGTGGCAAAGCAATTGCAGCAGGTGATTCTGGATCATATCGCGCATCGCGCCCGAGCCGTCGTAGTAATCGCCGCGCTCTTCAACGCCTAACTGCTCGGTAACTGAAATCTGTACGTGTTCAATATGGTTACGGTTCCATAGCGGCTCCATAATGGAGTTGGCAAAACGAAAAGCCATGATGTTCTGAACAGTTTCTTTACCCAGGTAGTGGTCAATGCGGTAGATCTGGCACTCGTCGAAAATGCTCTTTAATAAAGCATTCAGGTCTTTTGCTGTTTCCAGGTCATGACCAAATGGTTTCTCGATGATGATCCTTACACGTTTTTTATCATCGGCCAATTTAGCTTTTGATATGTTTGATGCAATGATCGGGAAGAAATTAGGCGCTACTGCAAGGTAAAATAACACATTGGCCTTGGTTTTCCATTCGGCGTTGTGTTTTTCAATGCGTTTGCCAAACTCTTTGTATGTTTCAAAATCGGTAGCGTCAGATACCTGGTAATAAACGTTTTTTACAAATTCGGCCCATTGTTTATCATCCGTTTTACCGCTGCGCGAAAACTGGTTGATATCCTTATACAGGTTTTCTCTGAATTGCTCGTCAGTAAGCTTGGTACGACCGGTACCTATAATGGAAAATTGTTTTGGCATCCATCCATCTAAATATAGATTATACAGGGCCGGCGCAATTTTCCGGGAGTTTAAATCTCCCGTTCCACCAAAAATGATAAATATGGTAGGGTCTGATTTAGCTGTTGTGCTCATTGTTGTGTTTTAATTAATAGCGTTAATTAATCGTTTGCAGGAGCCCATTGTGTATGGAAAGTACCTTCTTTGCCAATAAGCTCGTAAGTATGCGCGCCAAAATAGTCGCGTTGAGCCTGGGTTAAGTTTGAAGGCATCCTTTCGCTGCGGAAAGCATCGAAATAGCTTAATGCCGAAGCATAACCCGGAGCAGCAACACCGGCAGCAATAGTAGCCGATAATACTTTCCTGATGCCCGGTAAAGTACCGGCAACCAATGCCTGGATATCGCTGTCAAGCAACAGGTGAGGTAATTGCTGATCTTTGCTGTAAGCATTGTAAATATCATTCAAAAACTCTGAACGGATGATACAGCCGCCTCTCCAGATCTTGGCAATTTCGCCTAAATGAAGGTCATATTTATACTCTTCAGATGCTTTGGTAAGCAGGTGCATACCCTGAGCGTAAGTAACGATGCTGGTGAAATAGAAAGCCTGCTCTAAAGCAACCAATAACTCTTCTTTATCGCCTTTCAGGTCGATAGGATCATTATAAAGCGTTGAAGCTTTTTCGCGCAGCGATTTGTATTTTGACAGATCGCGCATTGATACCGATGTATCGATGGTTGGGATTGGGGTTACCAAATCCATAGCCACCTGCGAGGTCCATTTACCGGTACCTTTAGCCTTAGCTTCGTCTTTAATATCATCTAACAATAAATGATCGGTACCCGGAGCTTTGTATTTGAAAATATCTTTGGTGATATCTAACAGGAATGACTGTAAACGGCCTTCGTTCCATTTTGTGAACAAATCGCCTATTTCGTCATTACCTAACTTTAAGCCTTTTTTCAGGATCTCATAAGTTTCGGCAATTACCTGCATGATACCGTACTCGATGCCGTTGTGTACCATTTTAACAAAGTGACCTGATGCGCCAGGGCCAATGTAAGTAACACAAGGCTCGCCGTTAACTTTAGCGGCAATAGCTTCAAAAATAGGTTTCATTACAGCGTAAGCATCCTTATCGCCACCCGGCATCATGCTTGGGCCACGACGAGCACCTTCTTCACCACCTGATACACCCATGCCAAAGAAATGCAGGCCTTTAGCTTCCAGTTCTTCAACACGACGGTTGGTATCAGTAAAGTGCGAGTTACCGCCATCAATCAGTATATCGCCTTTTTCCAACAACGGGGTTAATTCCTCAATTACAGCGTCAACAATTTTACCGGCAGGCACCAGCATCATGATAGCCCTTGGCGTGGTTAAGCTTTGAATAAATTCCTTAACATCTGAAAAGCCTTTGGCTTCCCTGTCGCCAGCTTCCTGGTTCAATGAATCTACTTTACCGGTATCTTTATCGTGTCCGGCAACCGCGAAGCCATGATCGGCCATGTTCAGCAGCAGGCTGCGACCCATAACACCCAGGCCTATCATGCCAAAAGCGTATTTGTTTTCTGTTGCGCTCATTTTTTGAGGTTTTCTTTTTTAAGAGTTTCTAAAATTTTCTTAGTGCTTTCAAGGCTGGTATGCTGAAACGAACGGATACCCAGTTTTTGCGCGGTATCAACAAACATTTTCCTATCGTCGAAATAAACGCATTGCTGCGGCGATGCCTGGGCTATGCCCATGGCTAACTGCCAGATACCCGGATCGGGTTTGCGCATTTTTACTTCGCATGATGATACAAAGGCATCAAAACATTCATGCAGCTTAAACTTGCGTACCCGGTAATCGTTCAGTTCCTTACCCTCGTTGTTCACTGATATAATACGGAAGCCGCAATCTTTTTTCCACTCTTTAAGGAATTGCAGCATTGGCAATTCAACAGAGGTAGAATAGATAAAATCCTTAAAATCTTCGCGTACAAAATCTCTCGGGTGGTTAAATATCACCGTATCAAGATATTCATCAAGCGTGATGCTGCCAATTTCATATACGTTGAAAATAAAATTGTGCAGGGCGTTAACCTCATCATAGTCGAGGTTAAACCTTTTAGCCGCTTCTTCGCGGGCTTCGTGTCCCCATCCGTTCGACAGCAAAATGCCGCCCACGTCAAAAAAAAGGATCTTCAGATCAGCAACTTCCATAGATGTAGTATTTTTTAGCCGGAAGTCTTTAGTCTTAAGTTCGAAGTCAAAAAAATATTCCGACTACGAACTCACGACTTTCGACTTAAGACTACGAACTTGATTACTTGTTTTTTTGTGCTTCGATAGCGTTCAACAGCTTTTCAAACGGCTTGTTGAATTTCTCGATACCTTCATCCTCTAATTGCTGGGTTACAGCAGCAAGGTCAATACCTAAAGACGGTAGTTTAGCTAAGATCTCGGTAGCTTTATCTAAACCGGTTTCTAAAGTGTTTGCAGCAATACCGTGATCACGGAAAGCGTCAACAGTTTCCAACGGAACGGTATCAACAGTATCCGGGCCAATTAATGCCTCAACATATTTGGTATCTTTAAATGCAGGGTTTTTGCTGCCGGTACTTGCCCATAGCAAACGCTGTGGTTGTGCGCCCTGGTCGGCAAGTTTTTGCCATCTTTCGCCACTGAATACCCTTTTGTAAATTTCGTAAGCTTTTTTAGCTGATGCGATTGCGACCTCACCATACAGCTCTTTTTCGCCTTTTGCTTCGATAATCGGATCCACAACAACATCAATACGGCTCAGGAAGAAGCTGGCTACTGATGAAATGTGGGCAATTTTATGACCTGCAGCTAAATGCTCTTCCAAACCTGCGATGTAAGCTTCGGTTACTTCTTCGTAACGTTCTAAACCAAACAGCAGGGTAACGTTAATGTTGATACCTTTTGCAATTGATTGTTGAATAGCTGCCAAACCTGGTTTAGTGCCAGGGATTTTGATCATTACGTTTTCGCGGTCAACTTTTTTCCAAAGTTCTTCGGCTTGTTTAGCAGTACCTTCGGTATCTAAAGCCAAAAACGGAGAAACTTCAAGGCTTACGTAACCATCAACTTTGTTTGATTCTTCGTAAACACCTTTAAACAGGTCGGCAGCGGCCTGGATATCTTTAACAGCTATTTCAAAAAACAGCTTTTCGTTGTCGCTTTCAGATTTAAGTGCAGCGATATCAGCATCATAATCAGAACTGCTGCTGATAGCCTTTTCAAAAATTGCAGGGTTTGAAGTAACGCCGCGTACGCCGTCAACGTCAATTAATTCTTTAAGTTTTCCTGATGAAATGATCTCACGGTCAATAAAATCAAGCCAGATACTCTGACCAAAACCATGTATCTGCGCTACGTTATTAGTTGCCATAATAGGGTTTGTTTTTGTGTTTGTTAATTATTTTGTTAAAAGCGCGATGAAGGTAGTAAAAATTGCTACCAAATCGGTCTGTTATGTAAAGTTCTTAATAACAATGCCAGTAATTGTAAGATTTATATCATAGTTTGTTAACATACTATTGCTAAGTCGGAAGTTCTAAGTCTTAAGTCGAAAGTCTTATTCTTTCCCGACTTCGGACTTGCGACTCCTGACTTAAGACTTAATTATTCGAGGCCATGATAATGTTCACATCAAAGCCGATAAAAAGCCCGCTCTCAATTACACCTGTTATCGATTTAATATCCTTCTCAAAACTTTTACCGATCTCAGCAAACTTGGCATCCAGTACCAGGTTGCCGTTTTCTGAAATTATCGGGCCGTCTTTACCTTTTGCCGGACGGATGGTTAATTCGGTAGCTCCCAGGCTTTTTAGTTCTTTTTCCACATAAGGCAGTGCTTGCGGGAAAACCTCAATAGGCACCGGAAATTTGGAACCTAACTTATCAACCATCTTCGACTCATCAACTATGATATAGCTAACCGCGCTTGAGCTGATGAGTAACTTTTCTTTGAACATGGCCCCTCCCCGCCCTTTGATCAGGCTTTTGTCGGGGTCAACCTCATCGGCACCGTCAAACAGCCAGTCGGGTTTATATTCATAAAGCGTTGTTACAGGCAAACCCAGCTTGGCACAAAACATAGAAAGCTCAACCGAAGTAGGGATAGCCTTTACATTCAGTTTTTCATCTTTTACCCTTTGGGCAATAGCCACCAGGGCCAGGTATGATGTTGAGCCTGAGCCAACACCTATAATATCGCCATCCTTCACTTTTGCTGCAATTTCGGCAGCTACCTTTTGTTTGCCTTCGATGTTGATGATCTTATCGGCCCACTCCAGGTTAATTATCAGGTTGCTGTTCCAGTTCATTTTTATTTAGATGTGAGATATGAGATTTGAGACGTGAGATTAAGATAGAGGATCAGCATCGAAGCTTTTCCCAATCTCAAATCTCACATCTAATATCTCAAATCTATAACAGAGCTTTTGCTTTTTTAACTACGTTATCTACAGTAAAGCCGAAGTGTTTGTACAGGTCTTCGGCAGGGGCTGATTCACCAAAGGTGGTCATGCCCAGCATGTCGCCTTCGTCGGTGGTGTATTTATGCCAGCCCATTGGCGATGCCATTTCAACGGCCAAACGTTTTCTGCTTGCTTTAGGGAATACCGACTCTTTGTAAGCCGCGTCCTGTTTTTCAAACAGCTCCCATGATGGCATACTTACCACGCGGGTTGAAATACCTTCTGCTTCTAATTTTTCCTGAGCTTGCATGATCAGCGCAACTTCTGAGCCTGTTGCGATAAGGATCAGATCTGGTCCTTTGCTGCCTTCAGAAAGGATATAAGCACCTTTCTCCAGGTTTTCGGCTTTACCGTATTTATCCTGGTCAAGGATAGGTAAGCCCTGACGGGTGAAGATCAATACGGTTGGGCCGCCTTTTTTCTCGATAGCAACACGCCATGCATGTGCACTTTCGTTAGCATCTGCCGGGCGGATCACGGTTAAGTTTGGTATCGAACGTAAAGAAGCCAGTTGCTCAACGGGCTGGTGGGTAGTACCATCCTCGCCTAAACCGATACTGTCATGTGTATAAACAAAAATCGGGTTTATTTTCATGATGGCGGCCAGGCGGATTGGCGGGCGCATATATTCAGAGAACATCAGGAAGGTAGCACCGAAAGGCAGCAAGCCTTTGGTTAAAGCCATACCATTCAATGCCGAACCCATAGCATGCTCGCGGATACCGAAGTGGAAGTTGCGGCCTGCACGGTTTTCTGATGTAAATGAATCGTACTCTTTCAGGTTGGTTTCAGTTGATGGGGCAAGATCGGCCGCACCGCCAATCAGGTTTGGCAATGCCGGGGCGATAGCGTTCAACACTTTGCCTGACGCCTGGCGGGTTGCCATTTTAGGATCAGAGCCTTTAAATACAGGCAATTTTTCTTTCCATCCGGCAGGAAGTTCGCCTTTAGCGGCAGCTTCATATTCGGCAGCTAATTCGGGGAACTTTGCTTTATAGTCGGCAAATAACTTGTTCCATTTTTCTTCAACTGCAGCACCACGGGCACCTTTGGTATGGTAGTAATCCAACACCTCGTCAGGTACGTTAAATGATTTATCAGGATCAAAGCCGAAAAATTGTTTTACCAGTTTAATTTCGTCGGCGCCAAGCGGTGAACCGTGTGAACCTGCAGTACCTGATTTGTTAGGGCTGCCATAAGCAATCAGCGAACGAACGCGGATAAATGATGGTTTTTGAGTTTCTGCCTTAGCGTTGATCAAAGCCAGTTCAAGCGCGTGAGTATCATTAACATCGGTAAGGTCCTGAACATGCCAGCCGTATGCACGGAAACGGGCGCTTACATCTTCATTGAAAGCGATATCGGTGCTGCCTTCAATGGAGATGTGGTTATCATCATATAAATAGATGAGGTTGCCTAATTGCAGGTGACCAGCCAGCGAAGCTGCTTCTGAAGTTACGCCTTCCATCAAATCGCCATCGCTGCAGATGGTATAAATATTGTAGTTGAACAGCTCAAAACCTGGCTTGTTGTAGCGTGCAGCCAAATGTTTTTGCGCGATAGCGAAACCCACAGCATTGGCAAAACCCTGTCCCAGCGGACCGGTAGTTACCTCTATGCCGGGAGCCAAACCATATTCCGGGTGACCGGCGGTTTTGCTGTTCAGCTGACGGAACTGTTTAATATCATCTAATGAAAGATCATAGCCCATTAAATACAAAAAGTTATATTGTAAAATACAAGCGTGACCAGCCGAAAGGATAAACCTATCGCGGTTTGCCCAATCAGGGTTTTTAGGGTTATAGTTCAAGAACTTTGTCCATAAAACGTGGCCCATTGGTGCCAGCGCCATTGCTGTACCCGGGTGGCCTGAATTTGCTTTTTGCACGGCATCGGCTGCCAATACCCTTACGGTATCTATCGCCAATTTTTCTATGTCTTTTTGGTTTTCCATTTTGTTATCAGGTATTGTAGTTAGTGTTAGTTTTCTGTTTACTCGGTAGGTGTTGCAAGTTTGCGTTTGGTTTTGCTTTCTTCTTCATCGCGCCAAAGCCTTGCTCCTCCTTTTATACCATCGGCATTGGTAACTATTTTCATGTTTTTATCAAGCTTAAAGTCAAGCTTGTCTGAATTGCCGCCGCCAATATATAAAGTATCATAGTTAAATACGGTTTTCAGTATTTTGAAAACCTTCTTCATGCGCTTGTTCCATTTCTCTTTGCCTTCTTTATCTAAAGCCCTGTCTCCTATGTAGTCATCATAATCAATACCCTCTTTTATGGGCAGATGGGATAATTCAAAATGCGGCAATAAATGACCGTCCATTAACAAAGCGGTACCGAAACCGGTACCCAGGGTTACTACCATTTCAAGGCCTTTGCCGGCAACTACGCCAAGGCCCTGCATGTCGGCATCGTTTACCACCTGTGCTGGTTTGCCCAATGCTTTTTCAAGTTTTTTGCTTAAGTCAACATCGGCCCAAAAATCGGTACCCAGGTTTGGCGCGGTTTTAACAACCCCGTTTTTTACATAACCCGGAAAGCCAACCGATATTTTATCATAAGCCGGAAAATCCTTTACAAGGGTGTTGATAGCTTTTATAATGTTTTCGGGATTTGCAGGAGCAGGAGTAGGTATTTTATCGTACTCCATTTTTAAATCCCCTTTTCTATTCAGGATAGTGGCTTTAATGTGTGAACCACCGATATCGATTGAGAGAACCCTTAGCTGGGATGGTGTTTTTTTCATTTAGCGTAATTTATTTAGCTGGTTAGCAATTTGGTGAAACCCTTAGTCCCCAGCGCATAAATATCACATTTTAATAATATCAAATTGTTAAATAATGTGATAAAATCAATTTATCCCTCTATGAGCAACAAAGGTAAAGTTAGCGTTGCTTTTATTTACCAATTTAATTTTTAAAAGTATTTTACTTATGCGTGGCAAAAACAATGTAATTAAGGTAAAATGTTAATAACCGTGTTATTTTTTTCAGATGATTAAACTGTTATTACCTGTTTTAAGCGTAAAAGTTTTCCCTTTCCACACAAAAATGCCCGATGTGCTTTTTGGAAGGGTAATATTGATGTTCCATTTTCCTTTTTCAAACACATATTTGGCATAAAGTTTTCCGTTAGGATGCGGCACTTCGCCGCTGATATTTTTGATCTGCCCCAAATGCGGTTCAATTTTTATTTGGCTGAAGCCCGGGGCATAACTATCCACACCTAAAATAGTGCGGTAAAACTCGATATTGGGACTGGCTCCCCATGCATGGCAATCAGAACGGTTATGGTCAAGGTCGGAGATCTCGGCCCAGGTGGTTAAGCCCATTTTGATATTATCGCGCCAGATGTTGAGCCAGTTTAAATAGTCATCGCCCAATCCTCCTTTTACCATAGCCTGATGCAGGTAATATTTAAAGTAGATGGTGCATTTGGTAAGCGTACTATCATTCAATAGTTTTAAGCTGATATCATGAGCAGTTGCGTTGTTTACCATGCCTGTCAATACCGCTATAGAATTGGTATGCTGGGAGAATAGTTGCTTATCCTCGGTATCGGCGTAAAGCTTTTTGCCCGCATCCCAGTATTTGTTTTGGATGGCGGTTTTTAACTGTGCCGCTTTGGCTTTATACATTGCCGCAAATACCGGCATCCCCATTTTTCCTTCCATTTCGGCAGCCTGCTGATAGGCCCACATTAACTGCATATCTAATATGGCCGATGTGCCTTTGGCGCTTTTTGGTGCCTGGCCAAAATCCCAGCCTTTATCGCTCACCCAGTCAACAAACGTCCAGTAAGGGGTATCTTTCAATGAGCCATCAGCCTGTTGGTATTTGCTGAAAAAGTTAAGCACATCGCGCATGCCGGACAGCTTATTTTTTATAAATGAGCTGTCGGGCCGGTACATCCAGTAATCGTGCAGCATGCCTATATACCATAACGAAAAGGTAGAAATGATTTGCGGTGAGAACGAAGGGTGGCGGCTCAGTGTAATCCCCTCGGCTAACCGCGAATGGTCCATCTGGTTGATGGCATTGCGCACAAGGCGGTCGTCACCACTATTATAAAAGGATACCAGTGCCTGGATGCGGGTATCTCCAACATATTGCAACTGTTCGTAATACGGGCAATCGGTATAGGTTTCACCGGCGCAAAGGCGGGCGGTTCGCCAGCCTATATCCAGCATTTGCTGCATTTCGGGATTGGGCGTTTCCAGTTTGGCATTCAGTTTAAAGGGATAGCCGGTAAACGTTCCGTAAATATCATCAATAACCAATGGTTCATCTTTGGTGGTTATTTTTACCTCGACATACCTGAAAGTGCGCCAGGTTAAAGTGGTAAATGAATTACCCGTAGCACCATCAGAAACAATACTATCACGCCTGCCAACAAAGATTTTCCCGTCCACATCATTCCGGTTTCCTTTGACCGTGCCTTCGGGGCCGGTCAAGGTTTTAAATAATGATTCGGTATAACTGATGCCGATACCTGCATTTTTACCCTTGCTAAAATTCAGAGTTAAAAATGCATTGGTTAAATACGTTTGATCGAGCAGTAAAGTGGCCGATGTATTGGCTGGAATAGAGATCGCAGTTTTATTCGCAGGGAACGAGGTTGGGATTGTTACACCATCGGCCTTTCGTAAAACCGGGATCCTTTGATTGGTCATTTCCATGGCAGGGATTGACGATGGTACCAGCATCCATCCAAAAGCATTGGTTACACCTTTCGGGTTTCCATTATCAATGCGGATGGCGTTTTTCCAGCTACCGTCGTCAAGTCCGGCGGTATTCCAATCTTTTATGGATTGATTCAGATCTACCCTTTCGCCCGGACCTGCAACATAATAAGGATGCCAGCCGATACCTGTAATAGGTAAAAATGATTTATCCCGGATGCATTTCCAGGTTTTATTGGTGTTGATGATCTCTTCGGCAGGGGTATCACCCTGCATAATGAAACCGGTTTGTAATGAGATCTGCGCTTCGGGCCGGTAATCACCATCATTCCAAACCACAGCTGCAATGAGGTTTTTGCCTGCCTGAAGGTATGGTGCAAGATCAACCGTTTCGTAATTCCAGTAATAAGTATCGCCACGTGCCGGACCTAATGAAACCAGCGTTTGATTAACATAAAGTTTATAGCGGTTATCGGCTGATACATGAACAACAAAGGAAGCCGGTTTTGCGGCCAGGTCAACACTTTTCCTGAAATAATAAACCCCGTAGTCTTTTAGCGACTCATTAGGAGCTGTGATCCAGAAGGCTTTCCATTGGTATTTTAAGAGCCCCGGATTAATGGTTTGTGCATAAGCGGATGCTGAAATAAAAAGAAAAACGGCAATAAGGCTGTGCTTGAAAAATGCTTTCATGAATAGTGCGGTTTGTAGGTAATTGGCTTCACAGCTAAATTACAATTAAAGCAACACTAATTTATATGCAATATGCTTAATGGTTAAGAGCAAGGATATCGGTTTTAAAAGCTGTTGTAATAGGGGGCACCTAACGGAGCCAATTCTCTTTGATTTTAATTTCTACAAACATGCTACTCCTACGGAGTTTAAAAAGCATACGACTATAACTCCGTAGGAGTAACATGTTTATAGCAAGCAAGACGTATATGTATGGGATCCATAGGCGCCTCCTGTTTAAAAGCGACCCAAAACAGGCCCGATAGTGGATTATCTTATAATTCCGTTATCTTTATTTTTTACAAACCTAAAACTATGGATGTATTAGCCGTCTTTTTATTAGTGGTTATCATTATTATGATGCTGAACCACAAGGGCAGTTTAAACAATAAGATCAAGGAACTGGAATTTAGAATATTCGAACTAAGAGGTATTATTGAACAACTGAAAATAACCCGGCCCCCTGCTACCGAAGATATTAAAAAGACCGAAAGCCCAACACCGGTTATCACCCCGATTCCACCTGTAACGCCGGCTATACCTGTCATTGCTGAACCACCTGTTGAAGAACCGCAACCACCTGTTGAGGCTGAAATAAAACCACAACCTGTTACACCTCCGAAAATTGAAAGGCAACCCGAAGTTATTGAAGATAGCCGGTCAATTATCAATCGCCCTATAAAAACACGCGATTTTGAGCCGGCAAAGCAGGTTGAACCCAAACTATCATTCTTTGAGCGCCACCCCGATCTCGAAAAATTCATTGGCGAAAACCTGATCAATAAAATAGGTATAGCCATACTGGTACTGGCTATTGGCTTCTTTGTGAAATACGCTATTGATAACGATTGGATAGGATTGGTAGGCCGCGTAGGCATTGGTATAGTTTGCGGAGGTATTTTAATTGGTGTTGCGCATGCGCTCCGTAACAGTTATAAGGCGTTTAGCTCGGTATTAGTAGGTGGTGGCCTGGCTGTGTTTTATTTTACCATAACGCTGGCTTTTCAGCAGTTTCACCTGTTTAACCAAACAACAGCATTCATCATTTTAATTGTGATCACCATTTTTGCCGTAGTGCTCTCCTTATTATATGATAAGCAGGAGCTGGCGGTAATTGCCCTGGTTGGCGGCTTTGCCAGTCCCTTTATGGTAAGCAACGGCAGCGCCAACTATAATGGTCTATTTATTTACCTGCTGATATTAAATACCGGCCTGCTCATTATTGCTTATTACAAGGCATGGCGCGTGCTTAATATTGTGTCGTTTGGATTTACGGTAATTGTTTTTTCGACGGTGCTGTATACGCTTACTCCGGCTACCTATCATTTCGGTTTCATTTACGCCAGCATTTTTTACGCGCTTTACTTTGCTATCAACATAGCGAACAACGTAAGGGAGAACAAAAAATTCATCGCGTCCGATTTCAGCATCCTGCTTATCAATACCGGGCTGTATTTTGCTGCCGGCCTGTACCTGTTAACCATGATGCACGATGAGCAGTACCGCGGTTTGTTTTGTGTGAGTTTGGCTGTAGTGAACTTGGTGCTGTCATTCATCCTGTTCCGCAACCGAAAGGTGGATACCAATATCCTGTACCTGCTGATAGGCATTACGTTAACCTTTATTTCGCTGGCTGCACCTATTCAGTTGCATGGCAATAACATTACTATTTTCTGGGCTTCAGAAACGGTGTTGCTCTACTGGTTGTACCTGCGTTCGGGTATCCAGCTCATGAAATACACGTCCGTTTTTTTATGGATAGCCATGTTGTTAAGCCTTATTATGGACTTGTATCAAACCTATGGCAATTATAGCCAAAGCCTTACTGTAATAGCTAATAAAGGATTCATCACTACGGTATTTGCTGCCGCCAGTTCATTTTTACTTTCGGTATTGGTTAAAAGAGACGTTACTAAACAAGTGCATACCGAAGTTTTCACCGAGCAGCTTTTTGGGGTAGCAGCACTTGTACTCTTGTTTTTAAGTGGCCTGCTGGAGATCAACCACCAATTCCTGAACCATTACCCCGATACCGGGCTTAACATTTTATACGTAATGGTTTACACTCCGGTATTTGTATTTATCTATTACACGATATCCTCTAAAATAGAAGTCATCAATTTTGCCGGTGGCGTGAAGCTTACTATTCTGCTCATCTGCGTAATTGTTTACCTGGTACTTACACCGCAATACTATTCATTGCAGCATTTAATGCTCGAAGGCGGCAAACCATCAACCAGTCATTTTATGGCACATTGGATTGGTGCGATATTTACGGGCTTGCTATTTTACAGGGTGATCCGCCTGTGTCAGCAAAACATGGACGAAGGCCTGAAGAAAGTGTTCACCTGGTTATTGAGCGCCGGCGTTGTTTTATTTTTAAGCTTTGAGGTAAGCCTGATGAGCAACCTGCTATTCTACAGTAAAGCAAATTCTATCGATCAAATAGAAACTGTATATGTAAAAACAGGTTTGCCGGTATTATGGGGACTGCTCTCCTTTGCGCTGATGTGGCTGGGCATGAGGTACAAGCTGCGGGTAATGCGCGTGGCCTCGTTGACGCTGTTCTCGCTTACCTTATTAAAATTATTTTTGTTCGATATTAAGAACATCCCGGTTTGGGGTAAAATAGCTGCTTTCTTTTGTTTGGGGGTACTGCTCCTTATTGTAGCGTTTATGTACCAGCGAACAGCAAAAAAATCCATTACCGATGATGAAGCTAAGAAAAATGAATAGGCTAACACTTTTTATACTGCTGCTTTGCGGGGCAATATTACCGGCATCGGCGCAAAAAAACTTTAAATATAAAGCCGCGTTGCAACAGATTGACAGCACCGGCTTTTACCGTATTGGCTTACAGCCCGGTTTGGTGGCAAAAGCCAAGCCCAATCTGTCGGATATCCGCATTGCCGATGCAAAGGGCAACTTTGTGCCGTACATCCAGGCTGGCAGCCTGCCACAAAAAAGCCAGAAAAGCTTTGTTGTTTTCCCGGAGATAAGCAACACCCCAAAGACTGATACCAGTACTGTTTTCATTGTCGAAAATAAAACAGGACTGGTGCTCGACCGCCTGTGGATCCGTCTGCAAAATACTGCTGTAAAACGCAAGGTAAACCTGCTGGGCAGCGATGACCAGAGCCAGTGGTTTGCCATCCAGGAAGATATCCCGCTACAGGAAGCAGTACAAAACAGTGAGGGCACTTACCTGCAATCCTTATCCTTCCCCGCAAGTAACTATCGTTATTTAAAAATCCAGGTAAACGATAAAAATAAGAGCCCGGTTAAGTTTTTACAAGCCGGCATTTATACCGAGTATGCATCAGCAGCGCAAGGCTATACAGCTATCACACCTGTTAATGTTATCCGTGCCGACAGTAATAAAACCACCTACATTGATGTAAAGCTGAATGATAATTACCAGGTAAACAAACTGCACCTCAACATTAGTGCGCCGAGGTATTATAAACGTGGTGTTGCGGTTTACCAGTTTGTGAACAACGGCAAAGAATTGCTGAGCGAAGCCGAGCTGTCATCGGATAAAACCCCCAATCTGCTGGTAGCTGCTAAAACCAATCACTTGCTGATAGAGATAAGCAATGGCGATAACCAGCCGCTGAGCATTGGCGAGATCAAAGCCTGGCAATCCGAAGAATACCTGATCAGCTATTTGGAGGCTAAGCAAGGCTACCAGTTCCTGGTTGG
Source organism: Mucilaginibacter sp. A5337 (assembly GCF_059690695.1). NCBI lineage: Bacteria > Pseudomonadati > Bacteroidota > Sphingobacteriia > Sphingobacteriales > Sphingobacteriaceae > Mucilaginibacter > Mucilaginibacter sp. A5337. The sequence goes on from NZ_JCAWEC010000013.1 coordinate 81,060, forward strand.
AGATTCCCTGGCGCAGGCTCCCGAGTATGACCTTAAGTTTTTTGCTGATAGCATCAGGGAGAATACGCCGGTTATAAAACATGAAGCTGTTATTAAAAGCACAGACTATGCCGTAACTGCCAAACCGGCCGGGAAAGATTATACAGTGCTGATTTGGGTTGCAATTATTGTTTCATTAGGGTTGCTATTATTTTTGACTTTGAAGATGACTAAGGAGGTGAAGAAGAAGGAAGGGGAAAAATGAAATTGTAATTAAAAACCATGTCATTCACGTCCCATCAGGGTCTCTCGAAGAGGACCCTGATGTATACGCCACGTTGAACATCCCGGTAGATGTTTAGAAGGCGGAGAAACGCTATTAAAATAAAACCATGTCATTGCGCAGCGTGGCAATCTCGTAGCTATTCTATCGGATATGCAAAGCTGCTCTGCATTGGCTACGGGATTGCCGCGTCACCCCATCGCTCATTCCCTTGCTGTTCCTCGCAATGACTTTTGAGTTTGTTGCTCAAAAAAACAGCAAGGTTTTAAACATTTACTTGGTAAGAACCCGCGTATTCAATATCTGTTGAGTAGTTTGTTTACCTAAACTTTCATTCAATATCTTAATATACGTGTCGATATCTGTTAACGGCCAGTCTGTTCCAAATACGATATGATCTGTACCAATCTTTTCGATCTGTTTTTTGAGGGCGGTCAACGGGGCCCAGGCTACCCTGCCTTTGATAGGTTTGACGGGATCTTTATCTGAACCGAGCGGGAAAACGGCGCTGACATCGAGGTATAAATGAGGCGTTTTGCCGGAATGCAGATAAGCTGCAATTAGCGACAACGCTTTATCAGTTTGCCGGTCGTAGCCGCCCCAACCTGCCATGTGAGCGATAACCATCTTGGTGTTTCCTGCAAAAGGCAGTATTTGTTTTAATAAAATTTCGGTATTTGCTGCACCATCCCACTTTTGGCCATTGCGGAAATGAACGAGCAAAAGCAGGTGGTATTTATTAGCAACAGCAAATACGTTCTGCAATTGCTTAACCTGGGCTTTATCAAAAAGGTTAATCTTGCTATTAGCAAAATGAAGCTTGAGGCCGGTAAAACGTTTGGAGCCAGCGCAGCGTTCAATCTCGCCTATGGCATACGGCTTTAACGGATTAACGCTCATAAAGGCTTTTAACCTATCGGGATATCGTTCCGCTTGCACGACTATCCAGTTGTTTTGCTTTTTTACTTCTTCGTATTCGTTCTCCACGGGTGTTGCCGGCGAACCAAACCAGTAGGCATTTGATATGATCCAGGCCGAATAAAACTTTGCCCTGTCAAGTCGCTTAATAATGGTGTCAGCGTCAAAGCAAAGCGAATCCATCCTGGTAGCCTTCAGGTGGAAAGCCTTCATCATGCGGTATCCCAATTGCACTGTGGCTGAATCTTGCAGGTGAACGTGGTAATCCGTGTAATAATTGGGTTTTACCTGCGCCTTTAGTTTACCGGTCAATGTAAAGAAAAATATAAAGGCAATGGCCCGCGGCAAATGGAACTTCATTATGTTCAATATAGCAATTATATATGGTTGGACCTTAGTACTCCTGTTTAATCAAATTTTGCCCTTAACTCCTGTTTCTGTGGTCGCCGCAATCCGGAAATATTGAGTATTTGCTGTAGTTTGTTATGACAGGCATATACGGTATTTTACGTAGCATCTACAAATCATCCACATGATAATCCGTTGCATGACTTGCAATACCTTGCGCAAGCGCTAATGCCGAACGTTTGCGGTAGGCGTTTCTGGGCCAGGCAATTGTTGCTTCCCGGATCATACCTGCACCGGTGATCTTGATAGCTTTGAGACTGGGATGATTAAAGGCAGAAGAACCCATAAGCACAGTGGCCCACCTACCCGTGTCAACCAGTTGCAGGAGCATATGGATGTCATTAACTTCCATTTTAACGTTGGGTGTTACCTGGTGTTTTTGCAACACGCTATCAAGGTAATTGCGGATACTATAACCGGCTGAAGGCAATAACAAAGGAATTTCGCTAAGCTGCCTGAGATTTATCTGTTTCTTTTGGACCAGCGGGTGATCTGAATGAACGATAAGTGCGAGACAAGATGAAAAGATCCTTTCCGCTTGGATAGTAGCTGACTGTTGCTCTGGCATAAAAGAGAGCATCATATCCAGTTTACCCTGCTCTAACTGACCGAGCAGGTCATGCGTTGTACCAAAACCGATCTGCAATTTGATATTGGGGTATTTGGCACTGAAATCCAATACTGCCTTGGTTAGCAAATTAGTAAGCCCGTATGTAGTGCCAACGGTAAGGGTGCCACTTTGCAGGTTCATCAGGTCTTTAAGCATATCGCGCCCTTCTTCGGCATCCCTTACTGTTTTTTGCGCATATGGCAAAAAGGACTTACCAGCTTCAGTAAGGCGTACGCGCTTGGCCACCCGATCAAACAACGGTAACTGTAATTCATCTTCCAGCTGTTTAATTTGTTGTGATAGTGTGCTCTGGGTAATAAGCACAGCCGATGCCGCATCTGTAAAGTTTTGCAATTCAGCAGCTTTTATAAAATATTTCAGTTGGCGAAGTTCCATGATCTAAGATAACAATTGATTTTTTATAATCGCTTTTATCAATGAACTATATCTAAAAAATGAGTTTAGACGATTAAGTTTTATCCCTGAACTTTGATTTAACAAATTAAAACAACAAGATCATGGAAATTCAACAAACTCCCGAAAACGCTTTATCCCACTCTGTAGTTAAAGCCGCTATCAATGCTCCCATCGAAAAAGTAAATATTGCCGACTGGCTCTTCAACCTGCCCGATGCCGAATACCAAAAATGTTCCGTTAATCACATTGCCGCCGGCTTTACCCGTACCTATGATGGCCAGCCAATGTCTATCAACGTGGAAATGATAGGCGATGCGATGGTAATACAGCATTATGTAGCGACAGAATATCGCCCGGATTATTGCCGGATGCTATCAGTGTCTGACGTGTTTGGTAAAAGCGGCCGCAGTACTGTACAGGTACTTTGGGAGCTCAAAGCTACCGCTATTGATGCAGATACCTGCGAATATACCAACGAGATTCATGCCACTGCTACCCCCGAATTTTTAGCTTTTATTAAAGAGCATGGCGTTACTTTGGCGCAGGCCGCTGCCAGCCGCCAAGCTGCTTCAGACGTTCACAATCATGAAGAAACACCGCTTTTCGCCAAAAGCATCGAACTAAAGGCACTCACCGGAAAATACGGAATCTGATGAAAAGTAAACTAATCAGGCTGGCTTCCCTGCCGGTAGGAATACCGCAGGAGGCTAACTTCAATTTAGGGTTTGAAGAGTTGCCCGCTATTAAAGCTGGCGAATTGTTGCTCAAAACATTGTACATTTCTGTTGATCCCTACCTCCGGGCTAAAATGGCAGGAGGGCACAACCCGCCGCTTGTTGCCGGTGATGTCATGTATTCACGCGCGGTGGCGGAGGTTGTGGCCTCAGCTGCTGCGGACTTTAAACCAGGGGATAAAGTACTCGGTTTCCTGGAATGGCGCGATATTTTAATTCACAATGGCGAAGGGCTGACACGATTAGATGACAGCGGCCTTCCTTTGAGCAGCTATCTCAGCGTCCTGGGTTCTACAGGGCTTTCGGCCTACTTTGCGCTAACCGATATCGGCAAACCCAAACCCTGCGAAACACTGGTGGTTTCCGGCGCTGCCGGAGCCGTGGGCAGCATTGCCGGGCAAATAGGTAAATTAATGGGCTGCCGGGTAATCGGCATTGCCGGAAGTAACGAAAAAGTTGATTGGATGAAATCGCAGCTGAGCTTCGACGCTGGAATTAACTACAAAACCACTCCCGACACTGGGGCCGCGGTAGCCAGCCTATGTCCAGATGGTATAGATATCTATTTTGATAATGTAGGCGGAGCTATTTCAGATGCGGTGATTAACCGGATGAATGATTATGGGCGTGTAGTAGTTTGTGGTTCCATAGCTAATTACAATGATACAGCACCCGGGACCGGAATCCCGTTGCTTCCCCTTGTGGTATACAAAAAGCTGTTGGTACAGGGTTTTCTTATTGCGGATTATAAAGCCCGTTTTGCCGAAGGTATCGGAAGATTGCAACAATGGATAGCGGCGGGTCAATTACAATACGCCGAAACAATTATGGACGGTTTTGACAGGCTTCCTGAAGCTTTTATTGGTTTATTCGAGGGTAAAAACGAAGGCAAAATGATCGTACGGGTATAATCATCCTACCCAAGGCAAGTAGCAGAGCCGGACTTACGAAGTTTTGGAAACCTCGTAAGTTTTCACCAGCTCAATGGTCTTCAAATGGCTCTTCAACGACATTTGATGTGTTTGAAGCGCTTAATTTCTTACACTCAAAATATCATGCACAGCATGCCCCGGCTTTTCATATTGAAATTTGAAGCCGCTGTCCAATAGGCGCTTGGGCATTACCCAGCGGCTTTTTAATATCAGTTCGGTTTCGGTGCCGATCACCATAGCGCCAACTTCAAGCAACCATTGCGGAGCTGGTAAGCCAAATGGCGCGCCGTAAGCCTCGCGGATGGTCCGCATCATATAAGCATTTTTTGCGCTTTCTGGAGCGGTACAGTTAAATACACCACTTAGTTCGGGGTGATCAAGCAGCCATTGCGTACTGCGGGCTACGTCATGTTCGTGTACCCAGGCCATGTATTGTTGTCCATCGCCCTGTTTACCGCCGAGGCCAAACTTGACCAGGTTAAGCAACCGCGGAAAAACGCTGTCGCTCCGGCCTAACACAATGCCCATGCGCAGGGCAATTTTACGGGTATGGGGCGTATCGGTTTTAAAGAAAGTGCTTTCCCAGATCTGGCAAACATCGATAGAAAAGCCATAGCCTATTTCGCCGGTTTCCTCATCCTGCGGATGGTCTTCGGCGTGGCGATAAATGGTGGCAGAGGTTACGTTGATCCAAACTTTTGGCGGGTTAACCATTTTATTGATCACCTTGCCCAATAGTTCGGTAGGTACTACCCTTGAACGGATGATCCCCCTTTTATTTTTTTCGGTGTAACGGCAGTTCACATTTTTACCGCACAGGTTTATCAGCATATCGGCGCCCGCAAGGTGTACTGTCCAGCCGGCTTCGGTTTCGCCGTCCCAAACAGCGGTGTGCACGTTGCCATCTACCGGTTTTTGTTTGCGGGCAAGGATGATCACTTCATCTGCAAGGTCGCGATAATAATTGGCCAGCACTGTACCGAGGTAACCGTTACCACCGGCCAGTACAATTTTTTTATAGGGTTTCATGATCAGTTAAGGTTTAAAATAAGCAACAATAAAACTATGCGGTAGGTTACCCAGGTAACGGTGAGCACCCAGCCCAGCCCTAATAGTTTGGTACGCCGAATGTGTTCGAGGAACATCACCCCGGCAACAGCCATAAAATATAAAGTATAAACCGCGGCACCGAATTGAAAAAAGTGGCTCACAACCAAACCTATCAACAGTAACAAACTACCGGCGAAAGAGATGGTCATCATATTGCCGAGGTAGGTCCAAAGGTTACGGCGGTCAAAGCTGCATATCGCTGCTCCCTGGAAAAGGATCTGCCCGCCGCAGATCAGGTATTCGCGGTAAGGGTTACCTAAAGGAACCACTCCCAAAAGCAGATGTGCATAAGCGGTAAGGATAAAGCCGGTACAAAACCAGGTAAACAGTAAATACAGTAAACGGTAATGGAGTTTAAATGTAGGCTGATACTCAAAGCCGGTTTCGGCAGCGGGGATAATAACCCGCCTGTTGTATGATATAAAGGCATAAGCTTTGCTCATAAGCCATACAAAAGGCTTAAAGGCAAACAAAGGAGCAAATACCGGCCAGGTATTCGCAATGATCTTGAACAGGCTTTTAACGCCGTAAGTAACCTCCCCGCTTTCCAGGTTGATCAGCGCTATTTCATTAACGGCCCGTTGCCTGTCATAAACAGGGCATGTACCGGCATGTGTTTCTTCCTGGTATGAAGAATGGCCATTATGGTCAAGCATCCCGGTTTTTACAAAAGCGCGGGTATAAACACGGCACATGGGACACTCGGCATCAAACAGGATCATGTGGTTCTTAAGTGTTTTCATAACTTTCAGTGTTTTCTGAAACAAATATACAATATATTTAAAACTTTCAATAAATACTGAAAATTAAATTTAGGCAACCTGCTTTTGCATGTAGGGACTGGGGAGTGCTTTAAAACGAATTTGTCATTTCGATGGAGCAAGGGCACGGTTGAGCATTGGGGCGAAAGAGAAATCTTATACGCTATGCTCTAAACCTTGCATGAGGCTTTACTGCGGGTATAAGATTTCTCCTCCCCCAACCACAAATCTCCGCTGGTTCGTTTGAAATGACATAAAGGTTTAATGGGTAAAAGGTAGTAAACTATTAATTGCTTACTAAAAAAACTTCCTCTCCTCTTGCAAAATCAAATCTTATATTTAACTTTGAACAACAAAGTACTTTTAATGGAAGACAAAGACATTCATGCAGAGTTAAGTTCCATCCGCAACCTGATGGAGCGTTCGGCCAAATTTATTTCGCTTAGCGGCCTTTCGGGCGTAATGGCGGGGATTTATGCATTCATTGGCGCGGGGATAGGATATAACTTACTACCGGGCGAGTATGCTACACTTAGGGAGCGCCATACTTACAATGAAGAATTGCTGATTGTTAAATTATTTGTCGTGGCAGTTGCAGTCCTTGTACTGTCAATTGGCACAGGGATCTGGCTGTCGGTACGCAAAGCCAAAAGAACCGGGCAATCAGTTTGGAATGCCGGCAGTAAACGCCTGCTTATTAATATGGCAATCCCGCTGGTAAGCGGTGGTTTGTTTACCCTGATATTGGTTTACCGTGGTTATTATGGCGTTGTGGCCCCCACTACAATGATATTTTACGGCATGTCATTAGTTGCCGGCAGCCATTATACATATTCGGGCATTAGGAGCTTGGGGATATTGGAGATTTTATTAGGTTTGCTGTGTGCTGTAATGCCGGGCTACGGCTTAATTTTCTGGAGCATTGGTTTTGGCTTACTCCACATTATTTATGGTACGGTAATGCATTTTAGATACGATAAGTGAAGATATCATTAGATCAGTTTGATAAAGCCTTTGAAAACCGCATTCGCCTGCAAATCATGAGCGTATTGGTTGCCAATGAAAGCTACGACTTTAACTCGCTTAAAGAACTGCTTAACCTTACCGATGGTAACCTGGCATCGCACCTGAAAGCATTGGAAAAGGAAGAATATATCCTGGTGGAAAAAACTTTCATTGGGCGCAAACCCAATACACGTTACCTGGCATCCGAAAAAGGACGCTCCGCTTTCAGGCTGCACCTTCTCGCGCTCGAAAATTTGATCAAGCAACAAAAGCTATAAATTTTTTTACCTATAAACTTTGAAATGCAAAGTACTTTTAATTTATAAAACATGAAAAATCTTAAAGCAATTTTATTTGAAGATAGTGTTCTTAAACTTGGCCTAATCCTAATCACTATATCTGCCGGTCTCTTCTTTGTAGAAGGGTCCGGCCTTTTTGAACTTACTGAGGGGGTTGCTTTCGGCGCCTTTTGCTTTAATTACCTGCCCTCCGTTGTGTTTTTCTTTGTGGTGATATTTAAAGGGTTTAAACGCCTGCATTATTGGATACTGCTCCTGGTACTCTGGTTTATCAGCGCCTTTGCACTTAACCTGAGCATCCCTGTTTTCAATACATCGGTTACCTGGTTGTCGGTTGTTATCTGTATCTCCACTATCTCCATTATAACCTCCGTGTTTATAAATGAGCTCAGTTTAAGAATGAAACACGTTTTAATATTTTTCCTGGGTATAGCTTTCCTGCTTTTTATTTACTACAGCGTATACCTTACCTCCATGTACCTCATCGGCATTTTTGCCGCCATTGCGCTGGGTTTGTCATTACATGTTTTTGTGCCGATGGGTTTGGCCATAGCTACGTTTCTTACTATCAGAAAAGCGGTAAGGGGCAGCAAGTCATTAAAAATGGCATTGTGGGCCGGTTTATTGTTACCTGTGGTAGCATGCAGCATTTTTATATGGCAATGGAAAAGCATCAATAACCAGGTTAATCTTGCTATCAATCACAATACACTATCCGAAGGCAAACTGCCAACCTGGGTGGTGATCAGCCAAAATATTCCTAAAAACGCCATAGCACAACGGATCATCAAAGCTGGCATCGTGTACAAAACGGCCAACCTGACCGACAGCTGGTTCTGGGGCGACTGGAATAAAGCCTCATTTGATGAGCCCATGCAACATGATCCTTTTATAGTGATAGCAAGCCTGTTTGGCGGCGATTTAAACCTTGACGAAAAGGAACGGATAAAAATACTGGAAGCGATGTACGATTCACGCCACCAGGCACAGGAACGGCTTTGGAGCGGCGATAAGCTAAAAACAGCCAATGTGATCACCAATGTGAAGATTTTCCCGGAATACCGCTTAGCTTATACCGAAAAAACACTGACCGTGCATAACACTGAAAACCGGGGAGTAAGGGCCTGGCTTGGCAAACAAGAAGCTATTTACACATTCCATGTTCCGGAGGGTTCGGTTGTTAGCTCGTTATCATTATGGATAGATGGTAAAGAACAAAAGTCAAGGCTAACCACTAAAGCTAAAGCCGATTCAGCCTATCACGAGATTGTGGGGGTGGAACAGCATGATCCATCGGTGATCCACTGGCAGGAGGGCAATACCGTAACGGCACGAATTTTTCCCTGCACACCCGAAGAAAACCGGAAGTTTAGAGTGGGGATTACAAGCCCGCTGCGCAAACAGGGCGATATGCTTACCTATGAAGGCAGTTATTTCGATGGCCCGTCGCCTGAAGGTGTTACCGAAGCAATCCAGGTGTCCTTTTCCCAAAAGCCCGAAGGACTTAACCTGTCAGGCTTTGACGAAATAACTAACGGAGTTTATACTGCCGACCGACCTTATCAGCCAGATGAACAGATCACATTTAAAGCCCCGCCGCTCACAAATACAGCCTTTACATTTGCCGGTAAAGGTTATAAGCTAAAAGACTATCAGCCGCAAACAGAAAGCTTTAATCCGGAGGTTATATATCTTGATCTGAATGCCAGTTGGGCAGCAGATGAACTTGACGAGCTTTGGCCGGCTATCAAAACCAAAAAGGTTTACTATTACGACGGCAAGCTGGAAACTCTGACTGAAGAAAACCGCGGAAATGTTTTAAACAGGATGAGCAAACTCAATTTCAGTATGTTCCCGGTTAATGAGATCAAAAACCCGGAAAATTCATTGCTTATTACCAAATGTGCCGAAACCTCCCCTAACCTGCACGATCTTGACGAATCGGAGTTTGGAAGAGCACTAACCAGTTATCTGCCCGATGCTAAGCCATTGCAGTTATATAATATCGGTACAAACCTAACGCCCTATTTAAAGGCGCTGAAGGAAATGCGGGTGTTTACTTATAATGAAGGTGATGTAGCAACGCTGCAAAGCAGGCTCGCCAAACATGAATTTACCCGCTCGCAGGAAGATTCAACCCATGTGGTGCTTGCCCAATCGGGTTTGGTTATTGAGCAAACTGCCGATACCTTAAAAGCCGGAAATGCGCCCGACCACCTGTTACGGCTGTTTGCCTATAACGACATTATGAAAAAGGTTGGTCCGCATTATTTTGATAAAACCTATGTGCAGCCCGATATTATCGAAGAGGCTAATGAGGCTTTTATAGCCTCGCCGGTTTCGAGTCTTATTGTATTGGAAACTCAAAAAGATTATGAACGCTTCGGGATTGATGAAAATAAGAACAGTCTTCAAAATGCTTCCGCAAAATCATCAGGAGCAGTGCCCGAACCCGGCGAGTGGTTGCTGATCCTGGTTGTAATAGCAGTTATAAACTTCTTAGTATACAAGAACAAACATGTTCAGCCGGAGCTATAATTTGCAGGAATATGTGCCATTTAAATTAACCGGCAGCAGGTTAATCATCAACAGTTGCTGGTTAATATACATTGGCATTACAGCAAGGCTATGTATCATTTATTTTAAGTGGGATGCTAATATGCTGCTTGGCCTGGCACTTGTGCCTTATATCTGCAAAGTAAAACGTGGCAGCTTTTCTTTACGGTACCTGGCCCCTGCCCTTATTTTTGCAACAATAGGTGTTTGTTTGCCTGTTAAAACAAATTTGTTCCTGGCGCTGCTGTTTTCGGCACTGTTGTTTTTTGAGAACCTGAAAGGAAAAGTAAGCCTTGTGTTGTTTCTGCTGTTGCTGCTTATATCCCCCACGTTTCAACATATCAGCAACATGTTTAGCTTTCCCTTAAGGATCTGGCTTAGTGGGGTAGCGGCCTCTCTCCTTTCAATTATGGGAGTCGCCGCCAGTGCAGCTGGCAACGTCATTCAGTTTAAAGGCTCCGAATTTTCTGTGGATCAGGCATGTGCCGGTCTGCATATGTTGGCTGCCTCGTTCATGATCTGCCTGTTCATGATAGCTTATTACCAGCGGCAAGCGGCAAAGCAACTGCACCTGATGTGGATCTTGTTTTTGTTGATGTTTACTTTTGCGTTAAACATTTTGTGCAACCTTTGCCGCATCCTGCTGCTGGTGTTTTTTAAAATACCGGCGGGTACTATGATGCATGACCTTGCCGGTATCATCTGCCTGCTTGTTTATGTGGTATTGCCTTTGTTGTGGTTCTCTTCTTTCGTATTAAAACGGACCGAAAAACCATACATCGATCCCCGCTTTTATAAAACAATCAGGCTGGCGCCTGATGAATTGCGCTTTCCGCTGATACACTTTGTATTGGCAGCCATGCTGGTTGTAGTAACCTTCAACATCAAATCGATGGATGACCTGAATGACAAAAACGTAAGCAACATATCATTAACCGGCTATAAAAAAGCTGTACTGGAAAGCGGGGTGATCAAGTTTGAAAAAGACGGCGCATTGGTTTATGTTAAACCATCCCCGTTTTATTGCCCCGAGCACGATCCTATGATTTGCTGGCAGGGAAGCGGCTATGTTTTCAATAAAATAAAAAAAGAGGTTGTTGCCGGTCGTGAGGTTTATTGGGCTGTACTTACCAAAGCGAAGGATAAGATCTATGCGGCATGGTGGTTTGATAACGGCAGCATAAAATCCGTCAACGAGTTTGAATGGCGATGGGCGGCAGCAAAAGGGGCTAAGTTGTTTTACCTGGTGAATGTTAATGCAGCTTCGGAGGCGGCGTTATTGGAAGCGGTGAAGAATTTGCCGGCTATTAAACAATAATACTTTGAGCCTTAGGAGTAGCTATCAGGAAAATCCTGAAAAAAGTGATGGTGTATAAAACATATTTTAGCGGCGGTGTGTGTGGGCGTTAGTGATAGTAGCGGATACCGGCTAATGTCATTAAGAAAATCCCCCAGAGGGGGAACAGGTTTGTAGCAATATCATATACCGAAAATCACCGTGCCAGAGGTACGGAACACCGGAGTTGTGTACCTCTGGCACACTAAGACAAACAAACCTTTCTGTCTTGTCCGGAAATGGGTTTACATTAAAGTAAACACAGTGGAAAAGATCATTATTAAAGAACATCGACATTAC
>NZ_JCAWEC010000014.1:0-88555 GCF_059690695.1 Mucilaginibacter sp. A5337
AAATTATTTTTACCCATTTTTAACCCATTCCCTATAACTCACTATTCCTCAATAAGAAAAAGTTTAAAGCAAGCCGCTTAAAGCTTTCCCCGAACCTTATTTAACCCGCATCACTACTTCTATATTATCATTCAATATTTATATGAATAACATTTATAATGTACCGCTACCCGCGTTTCGTTAGTTTGGCATTATATCAATTGCATATTTCTTACAGGTGACTAACGCACTTATATTATATAGCATCAGGATAATTGACCACAACTTGTTGACAACAGAAGGCTACTCCCTTGTAGTACCCGTGTTAGGGATAGCAGTGAAAAGCCCACAGTGCGGGTTGGGTTTGTGCGCAAGAAAGACGAGGACTTGCAACGGATAGCCCGGGCCGCAGGCAACACCATAATTTCTGAGCAGGGATTTGTAAGCATTTTCGAAAAGAGATTTTTTTGTCTTAACTCCAGATGACCATTCTTTAATTCTATGAATTCAAGTTCATACAACGAATCTCCAATCACTATCTCAACTTTAACAAAATACTGTTTATTACACCTTTAATAATCCTTAACTTTGCCCACCATAAAATACACACTACTATGCAATATGATGTTATAGTTATAGGTTCGGGCCCCGGTGGTTATGTAGCCGCTATCCGCTGTGCCCAGCTGGGTTTAAAAACCGCAATTGTTGAAAAATATAATACCCTTGGCGGTACCTGCCTTAATGTAGGCTGTATCCCCTCAAAGGCGTTGTTGGATTCGTCTGAACACTACCACAATGCTGCCCATGCTTTTAAAACACATGGCATCAACCTTAAAGATCTTTCGATAGATTTTGGGCAGATGATCAAACGCAAACAGGAAGTTGTTGATGCCAACACCAGCGGTATCAGCTACCTGATGAAGAAAAACAAGATCGACACTCACTTTGGTGTAGGATCATTTAAAGATAAAAATACCATCACCGTTAAAAAGAGCGATGGTACTGTTACTGAGATCACCGGTAAAAATGTGATCATTGCTACAGGTTCAAAACCATCGGCACTGCCATTTTTGCCTATTGATAAAAAACGCATTATCACTTCAACCGAAGCTTTAACCCTGAGCGAAGTGCCTAAACACCTGGTATTGATCGGTGGTGGCGTTATCGGTTTGGAGCTGGGGTCGGTTTATGCCCGTTTGGGTGCTAAAGTATCTGTAATTGAATTTATGGACGGCATTATCCCAACAATGGATAAAGGCCTTGGTCGCGAATTACAGAAAGTGTTGACCAAACTGGGTATGGAATTTTACCTGGGCCACAAAGTTACCGGCGCTGCTGTAAAAGGCAAAGAAGTAACAGTTAGCTTCGATACCCCTAAAGGCGAAAAGAAAGAACTTAAAGGCGATTACTGCCTGGTAGCTGTTGGCCGTATTGCTTATACCGATGGTTTGGGTTTGGAAAATATCGGTATCACCGTTGAAGAACGTGGCCGTAAAATCACAGTTGATGAGCACCTGGAAACCAAAGTTAAAGGTGTATACGCTATTGGTGATGTAATTAAAGGCGCTATGCTTGCTCACAAAGCTGAAGACGAGGGTACGCTGGTTGCCGAAATTATTGCCGGCCAAAAACCACATATCGATTACAACCTGATCCCGGGAGTAGTTTATACCTGGCCGGAAGTTGCCGCTGTTGGTCAAACAGAAGAGCAATTGAAAGCAGCGGGTGTTAAATACAAAACAGGTTCGTTCCCATTCAAAGCAAGCGGTCGTGCCCGTGCCAGCGGTGACCTTGATGGTTTCGTAAAAGTATTGGCTGATGCTACTACCGACGAAATTTTAGGTGTACACATGATTGGTCCACGTGCTGCAGATATGATAGCCGAGGCTGTTGTGGCTATGGAGTATCGTGCAAGTGCCGAAGATATTTCGCGCATGAGCCATGCCCACCCAACGTATACCGAAGCCATGCGCGAAGCATGTTTAGCAGCTACCGAAAACAGGGCGATACATATTTAATTTCGGAATTGGGATTTTCGATTTTGGATTTTTAATTTGAAATATTTAAAAGCGGTTATCATTTGATAGCCGCTTTTTTAATTTTAAGTTAGCGGTAAATACTTCTGTTATGAAAGTAATAACCTGCTCCTTATTCGCATTTTTAATTTTGCTCGGCTTTACGGTTAATGCGCAAACCAAACAAATTAAATCGGTACCTGATATTGAGGTTTATGATATCAACGGAAAGCATACTACACTAAAAAAATTGGGGCAAAATAAAGTACTGTTCATTGATTGCTGGTTTGTCCCTTGTCCGCCTTGTTTTCGCGAGATGGGTATGTTGCACAAGCTTTACGCAAAGTACAAGGAGAATAAGAACTTTTGCTTCATAACACTATGCCAAACCGATAGCGGCATAGTTAAGCGGTTTATTTCACAAGATAAATCGATAGATAATTTTGTTAGAATGTATAAGGATTTTAGTAAGCGTCAGGATTTTAAATTACCTGTTTACTTTATACCCGGTTGCAATGAAAAAATTTATACGGGTAAAACTTTAGCTAAATATACGCCAGATGATAAAACCAAATGCCCTGACAGGCAGTTTGGTTTTAGGGGATATCCAACGGTTATTATCTTCAATAAGCGAGGGAAGCTGATTTTCAAGAAGACCGGCTATGGTGATCACGAAGATGAAAACAATCTAAAAATGGAAAACCTGATAGTGCAGAACATTGCCGCTAAATGATATGAAAATATTAGCATATATAGTTATTGTGCTATCGACGATTGCGTTCATGGAACTCATCTCCTGGGCTATGCATAAATACCTTTTCCACGGGCCGTTGTGGTTTATCCACAAAACCCATCACCAACAAAGGCATGGCTGGTTTGAGCTGAACGACTTGTTCAGTATAGGCTTCGCGACTTTTGCTTTATGGCTGATGTGGATAGGGCATTTAAGTTTAGATTATCGTTTTTGGATCGGGACTGGCATCAGTATTTACGGGATCATCTATTTCATTTTTCACGATTGGTTTATCCATAACCGCTTTAAAGCTTTTAAAAGCGATAACCGCTACCTGGCTGGGATTCGCCGGGCACATAAGATACATCATAAATCGACGGAGAAATATCCATCAGAAGAGTTTGGCTTATTGGTGGCGAGCAGGAAGTGGTTTAAGAAATAATTACGGCTTATTGAGCTCGGTTATTTTTTTATCTGCCTGCGCTTTCGCTTCATCGTCGCCGTATTGTTTTACCAGCCGATAGTATTTGAGGGCATCAGGCTTGTTCCCTTGTAACTGGTAACAATAGGCAATGTTATTTAAAACTATATAGTCGTGAGAAGCCAGTTTTTCGGCTTTCAACAATGCTTCCAATGCATGAGCATAGTCCTTTTTTGCAAGATAGCTAATGGATAAATCGGAGAGGCTGACAACATTATCAGGCTTGTATTTTAATATGGCAAGGGAGATATCACGGATGTGGTCCATGTTTTGATCCCCTGCGTTATATAATTGTATAACATAAGTCTGGATATTGCTGAGCATATAATTTTCGGGATCTTCTACCGGTTTACCTTCGCTCCAGATCCATTTGAAACCAATAGTTTGTCCGTAGTTAACGGCCTTGATAATTTCTTCGGCAAACGCTTTGTAGTTTTCTATTCTGCCCAGCAGGTAAACTTTGCCGAAACGCATGTCCAGTCGTGCCGGAAATTTGGCTATGCCGGCATCAATATATTCAAATCCCTTATTCAAATAAGTTAAATTATAGGAAGTTTGACCACCGCCAAGATAACCGGCAACCTTGCCTGTGCTGTCGGTAAGCTGTAAACTTTGACCTGCGGGTTGATCTTTTTGAATACTCAGAACTTCAGTTAGCCCCTTTTTTGCGTAATAGTTATAGCTGGCTATGTAGAAGTCGGGATCGTTTGTGCCGGTTTTTTGCCAGCCTTGCAATAGTTTAAATGCAGCGGCCGTATCATCTTTGGCTACAAGGGCCTTAAAATCGGCCATGTGGTTCTGGGCGGAAACTGGCCGGGCAAAGCAGACAACAGCCATCAGTAAAAAGGTTAACTTAAGTTTCATTGTGACAGGAATGGATTTTAGAGTGAATGTACTTTATACGATTGGGCAATAAGATTATTTTTTTGACTCAGACCACTGTTTTTCAAAAAGCTCACCTGTAGCTTTATTGAACTCGTTACTGAAAATCGGTTCGGCGGGTTTGCCCGTTTTTATATCGTATACATAAGGCACTATATGATCTTTATTATCAAATATTTTATCGCCATTACTATCGAGTTGAATCTCAATAAGTAATTTATTTGTTTTTAGAATACGTTGCCAGCTAACAACGTTTAGGTTGCCCGGCGATATCTGTTTGAAGTTATTCCCGGCTTTGTCAGACATGAACAGATATTTAGGATCGTCATAGTCAAGTTTTCCATCCTTGTTGAAATCATCAACTATTATTGAATAGCAAATGAATTTTCCATCACTCAGGAAACTCTGCGACGCATTAATAACATCAGTATCTGAATAATATTCATCGTTATGTGAGCTTGTAAATTGGTTCTGCTCATCATATTGGAGGATTACCATTTTTCGATTATCAAGCAAATGATATTTTTTTGATAAAGAATTATAGAAAACTATATTCCAATAAGACACTTGTCCGGTTGATTTAATACCTCTGTCTTCTGCCATATTGGGGTTTATTAATGGAAACATGACATTTTCCGAACTATCTAACAATACAGCATTTCTAAAATCTGTAACGATAGACAGAGGTTTGGCAGCAGTGTCGTTATAAATGGCAGTCGGATTATTGTTTGAATTATTTGAATGATTACCACATCCGAATAAAAATACCGGGCAGAAAATTAACAATTTGCTTAGGTTTCGCATAAACAGGTTTAAATTGTAATAAGTATAAATTTAGACCTAAATATAACTAATTGTGTTGAAGGATAAACAGGTATGTATTTAGCGCCGCAATTATCGCCCTCAAATCTTACTTTTGCCGGATAAGGAGTAACTATGAACATCCTCATTGTAAACAACACCCCAATCCCGGCAACCAAATATGGTGGCATCGAACGTATTGTCTGGTGGCTTGGCCGCGAATTGAACAGACTCGGCCATAAGGTTACCTACCTGGTTGGAGAAGGTTCAACCTGTCCTTTTGCAAAAGTGCTAATTTATGATCCGACTAAGGAGATTAATCAACAAGTACCTGATGAAATTGACATAGTGCACTTTTTTTTCCAAATGAACGGATTTATTAAAAAGCCTTATATCATTACGTTGCAAACAAATCCGGGTGAATCGGAACTTGATATCAACACAGTGTTCGTGTCAGCTAATCATGCAAAAAGATATGGCTCGTCGATTTTTGTGCACAACTCCGTTGATATAGCAGATTACCAAACTCCCCAACTGGATAAAAAGCGTACGCATACTCACTTTCTCGCAAAGGCCGCCTGGCGGGTAAAAAATGTAAAGGGGGCTATTGATGTAGCTACCATGAGCGAGAATAAACTTATAGTTCTTGGCGGTACACGCCTAAACTTTAAGATGGGCCTGCGTTTTACGCCCAATTTAAATGTGCGTTTTAAGGGTATGGTTGGGGATGAAGCAAAATCGATAGTGATGAACAGCTCGAAGGCCTTGCTTTTCCCCGTACTGTGGCATGAACCATTCGGGATAGCCATTATTGAAAGCCTTTATTTTGGATGTCCGGTTTTCGGTACTCCTTACGGCTCGCTACCCGAGCTGGTACCCGCGGAGGTTGGATTGCTCTCGTCAAGTAAATCTGAATTAGCCGCCGGGTTGAAAAACGTTGAAAGTTTTAACAAACATTACTGTCACCAGTACGCGGCCGATAACTTTAATATCGCTAAAATGGCTGCCGAATACATTGTATTGTATGAGCGCGTTTTGAATGGGGAAACTCTAAACTCGGCCAAGCCTGAGTTGATCAATAACGATCAACCCAAATACCTGCCGTGGAATAATTAAAATTCAGCTATTTTTGGGCATAAATATTTTTAGTGGATAGTACAGCAGCTTCAATTTTTTCATCGCAAAAACGGCCTTATTTTATTGTGCTGTTATTAGCTATCGTGCTTAATGTAGCCGGTATCGGCATCAAATTTTTTACCGATGATGGGGCTTTGTATTCGGCCCTCGCGCGCAGCATGGCGCAAAGCAATAACTTTACCGACCTGTTATATCATGGTGCCGACTGGCTCGATAAGCCGCATTTCCCTTTCTGGATTATCGCTATCAGTTTTAAGATTTTCGGCATCAATACTTTTGCCTATAAATTGCCGGCCTTGCTGTTCTTTTTCATGTCGGTGGTGTACACTTACAAGCTTGCCAAAAAGTTTTATGGTGATGAAACAGCCATTATCGCTATCCTGATATTGCTTACAGCCCAACACAGCCTAATGTCAAATACCGATGTACGTGCCGAGCCTTATATTATGGGGCTGCTCATGGGCGCCGTTTACCATTTTTATAAAGTAAAAAAGCGTATCAGCATTGCCGATATACTATTGGCTTCCATATTTACAGCATGTGCTGTAATGACCAAAGGTATTTACCTGCTTATCCCGATAGGGGGATCCATCATTGGCGATTACCTGTTTAAAGGAAATATCAAGGGTGTTTTCCACTGGAAATGGCTGTTGTCGTTTATCCTGGTAGTGATATTTACTTTGCCCGAAATATATTCGGTATACATGCAGTTCGACCTTCACCCCGAAAAAGTTGTTTTTGGTCGTACCGGGATTTCCGGAATCCACTGGTTTTTATGGGATAGCCAGTTCGGGCGTTTTAACAATAACGGATACATTACCAATACCCACGGCGATAAGCTGTTTTTTGTGCACACCCTGCTTTGGGCTTTCGCGCCCTGGGCTATTATCCTGTTCTACTCACTTTATGCTACCATCAGGAAAATGGTTAAGCGTATTGCCCAGCCCGAATATCTGTGTATCTCTGGTGGAGTTTTAATGTTGCTAATCTTTTCGGCATCGAAGTTTCAGTTGCCATTTTATACCAATATCCTGTTCCCGTTTTTTGCTATTATAACAGCGGCTTTTATTAGTTCATTAAAAGTTGATGCAGAATTTAAGTTTTTCAAGATCGCCCAATACATCATTACGTCTCTTTTATTGGTTGCTGTTATAGCGCTTAACTTCGTTTTTGCGCCGGAGTGCTGGCCCGTATTTGCTGTATTGATTATAGGATTCATTGGCCTGGTTATCTACATTTATAAAAAACCGGCGCAGATTTACCAGCCAGTATTTTTATTTACCTGTGCCGTATCAGTTCTGGTGAATGTTTACCTCGTAACCGTTGCTTATCCTATTATTGTTGACTACCGCGGAGATCTTTCAGCAGCCGAATACCTTAATCAAAACTATCCCCAGCAGAAAGTAAGTGCGGCGGTTTTATCAAACACCTTCGATTTTTACTACAAAGGTGAAGCGACTTATACTAATGTTGATGATATCTTAAAAACAGACAGTCTGAAAAGCCGGATCATTGTAGCCGACGAAAAAGCGGTAGCTGAATTAAAAGCAAAGGGAATTACCTATAATACGGTCAAAGCATTTCAGGATTTTCCTCATGAAAATCTGAGCCTGCCATTTATTATTAAAAAGAAGAGAGCTGCTACTTTAGATCAGTTTTATTTGATCAGGTTGGGTAAATAATGGCGTTAAACAAATCGTAAGACATCGCCGATCGCTGTAATTAAAACAAAGCCTCCGAATATATAGAGTGCCGTTCTCACCAATATCCTCATCGGGTTTAAATAGCTATTTCTTAATTCGGCCTGTTTACTTGTATCTGCTATTTTCTTTATCTGCCAGGATACATAATTATTGTTTGTAAAAATGAAGTTGATGAATGTGTAGATCAGGAATAACATGATCACCAAATTTACTCCATGTATTTCTGCTGCTGTTACCGGTCCTGATTTTGGTTGTACATGGTATTGTGAAGTTGCGTGGCCGTGTGCCTTGAATGAAAGAAAAATAAGATAAAACACATGGACAATTAAAAAAAACACAGGTATCAATGCATTGATTTTAAAGTATGGATCGTTTTTGCCCGTCGCATTAATAAAACCAATAAGCATGTAAGCCTGGCAGGCCGTTGGGATAAGCATACCTATTATCAATAAATAGTTACTTATTTCTGAAATAACTCGCCGATTGTCTTGGTTGAGCGTCATAGTCATAAGTACCAATGCTACGACAAACGGAATCAGTAAAAGAATAGCTTTCCTGTAATTAAGGTTTAGTTGCATCGCGATAAAGTTTGAGGTTAAGATAGAAAGGTTAGCTTTTAAATAAAAGCACCTTTACTTATTTCTGCAATGTTTGATACTTATTCCCATTAGCAGGGTCTAGCTGTAAAAACAGGTTCATGGCGGTTAGGCGTTCCTGGTTATCGGCCTTGCTGTAAATGGAAACCAGCTCATCACTTTTTGCAGTATAAAATATGAGCGGTAGCATAGCTCCTACGCGCTGCCTGTCTATCTGCTGTAGCAGAGGTAGCAGGGCATCAATGGCTTTGCGGCCTTTGCTTACATTATCGGCCATTAAATCAAGCCCGTTGCGATGATAATCATACAAAAAGCTGCGCAGCGGGTTATATAATTTATTATTCAGATTTTCGGATAGCCAATAACGGTTCACATTGCCATCAAAAGCTTTCCAGCCGCTATACGATGATGTCTGAGCATTAGTTACTATAGTTTGGGCAGCCAAAAAATAAGGTGTTCCTCCAAATTTAGAAAAGCTGTCATAATCAAGCCCGATAATAATGTTGGCATAAAAAGCCATGATAGAGCTTAAATTGCCCTGAAAGTTTTGATCAGTGTAATCGATGGTCTGACCCTCGGTATAGCTAAAGCTGATGTCTTTATCATTGAGGTTTAACAAGGTAGATGTGTAAGATGAACCATACACCGGCCTTGACGATTGTACTTGCAGTTCGCCGGTAAAATTGCTGCTGCCATCCCAGTTGGTAACGTTCAGCACAAAATTGCAATCTATCCTTTCCTGTGGCAAAATTGGGTCGGCACTCCACTTGCGGCCGTTCAGAAAGTCCTTCATCGCCGTTTCCAGGGTTTGGAAAACTCGTTTATTGGCAACCTGTATTTTGGGCGATAAAACCTGCACACGGGCATTCAGGTCCTGGGCCATAGCCTGGCCACAAACAATCATCAGTACCGTGTAAAGCAGCAGTTTTTTCATCCGTTTATCATTTGGGCAACTTTATCGCAAATATCGCGGGCTACAGCTTCTTTAGTTTTTAAATCGAAAGAGGTTTGTTTAAGCTCCCGATCAATAATGGTTATTTTATTGGTATCGCCCGCAAAACCGGCACCCGCGTCATTGAGCGAATTTAGTACAATAAAATCAAGATTTTTCTTTTGCAGCTTGGTTATTGCGTTCATTTCCTCATCGTTGGTTTCCAGCGCAAAACCAACCAATATCTGCCCTGCACCTTTAGCTTCGCCCAGTTTTTTTAATATATCGGTGGTTTTCTTCAGCTCGATGGTTAAACCGCCATCCTGTTTCTTGATCTTTTGAGTGGCCACATCTGCCGGGGTATAATCGGCTACGGCAGCACTCATAATGCAGGCTTTTACATCACTGTAAACAGACAGACAAGCTTCAAGCATTTGCGCCGCCGAAGTAACATTTACCCGTTTAATGTTTTGTTGTTTACTTGTTTGAGCGGTAGGCCCTGTCACCAAAGTAACATCGGCCCCCATCGATGCCAATACATCCGCGATAGCGAACCCCATTTTACCTGATGAATGATTGCCGATGAACCTAACCGGGTCTATGGCTTCATAGGTTGGTCCGGCGGTTACCAATATTTTATGACCTGTTAAAAGGAGCTTTTTTTTTGATTCGGCTTCCAGGAAGGCAACAATCTCTTCAGGTTCGGCCATCCGTCCTTCGCCGTGCAGACCACTTGCCAGCTCGCCGTTTCCGGGTGCGATCATGATATTACCGAACGACTGCAACCTGCTTACGTTTTGACGTGTAGCAGAGTGTAACCACATATCAAGGTCCATGGCCGGGGCGAAATAAACCGGGCATTTGGCCGATAGATATACAGCGCTAAGCAAATTATCGCAAAGGCCATTGGCCATTTTAGCAAGAGTATTGGCAGTTGCTGGGGCAATAACCATCATATCGGCCCAAAGCCCAAGTTCAACATGGTTGTTCCATTCGCCGGTATCTTCCTTAAAATAATCAACCAGCGTTGGATTTTTTGACAGGGTAGAAAGTGTGAGCGGTGTAATAAAATGTGTTGCATCTGTTGTCATCACCACTTTAACGTTAGCTCCTGCTTTAACAAGCAGCCTTACCAGTAGTGCCGACTTGTAGGCTGCAATACTACCGCAAACTCCTAAAACAATATTTTTCATATGCCCCCTAACCCCCTAAAGGGGGAATGCTATGTTATAAAATTAAAAGTAACAAAAAACTCCCATACGGGAGTCTTTTGTTGTATCATGAATAATTTCCTATGCTCCCCCTTCAGGGGGCCGGGGGGCTAAACTTCTTTAGTTGGGTTACGGTAATAAACCTTACCGTCTAAAAATTCCTGAACCGCAACTAATGATGGTTTAGGTAATTTTTCGTAGTATTTTGAAATTTCAATTTGCTCACGGTTTTCAAACACTTCTTCAAGGTTGTCATTTGATGATGCAAACTCAGAAAGTTTCTGGTGAAGTTCTTCTTTAATGTTGTTCGAAATCTGGTTAGCCCTTTTTGACATAATCACAAGCGACTCATAGATGTTCTCTGTTTTGGTATCCAGCTCGCGTAAATCGCGGGTTACAGTGCTGCTGGCTGCTGCTGGTTTATTACTGTTGTTAGCTGTCATATCTTAATTTAACTCTTTAATATATCTTAATTAATATGGTATTTTTTGCGGCTGATTTTTTTCAGACGGCGCTGTAGTTGTTACAGTATCTTTAGATGCAAGCTTTTTGGCAACTTTTGAATTGCTCATTGCTTCGGCAATAAGGCGTTGAGCTTGTTTAATACCTTGCTGGCTGTCTTTTACATAAGTTTGCGTTTCGTGCAGGTATTTGCTGTTTGGATATTTTTCAGCAAACTGGTCGGCATAGGCTATAGCCTGGTTAAAGCGTTCCTCCTGTTTGGTTTCAAAGCTATGGTAAGCATACTGATATTGCGCTTTAACAATAAGGTATTCCATTTCTTCGCCGTATTTGGTATCAGGATAATCGCGCAAAGCGTTGTTAAACGCAATCACTGCCGATTGAAAATCGCTGATAGTTAAATAAAGTTTAGCGTTGGCATAAGCTTTGGTTTCCAGTTTATCGCGCAGGTTCTGGATCAGCTTGCTGGCTTCTGCCACACGGTCGCTTTTGGGATAAAGGTTAATAAACAACTGTAAAGCATCGATAGCTTTTAACGTGTTATCCTGGTCAAGCGAATATATAGGCGAATCAAGGTAGTAGCAATAAGCCGAAAAGAAACGGCATTCCTCAGCCCTTGGGCTTGAAGGATAAGTGTCTGCGAATGTTTTAAAGTGATACCTGGCCGACGTATAATCTTTTTGTTTGTAATATGTGAACGCGTAATAGTAAAAAAGATCCTCAGCACCTTCACGACCGCGATAACGTTCAACCAGCACCTCAAATAAACCTAAAGCTTTGTTATAATCTTTTTTGTTATAGTACTTAATAGCTTCCTGGTATTTTTTGGCGTAATCGTTACTGGCTTTTAACTTTTCGTATTTGCTTTTACAACTGCCAAGCGTAATAATTACGATAGCTAAAACACTGGCTAATAACGTTAGTTGCTTTTTAAACATTCTGCAAAGATAGTTAATAATATAAATCAATCAATTTTTATTTAGCCGCTAATATATAACGAGGCATTGGCTCGCTACCTATGTATATAGTGTATTTAACATCTTTTAACTATTGCCGGTTGAGGCATAATGTGCTGGTTAAATTAATACGGTTGAAATGGCTGTTTCTTATATTATTCCGGATTTTTTAAAACTTACTAAATGAAAAGTTATACAGGTTAAACCGCAGCAGGTTTATGTAATTTGCAGGATTGATTGCGAATGCTTGCTGTTTAAATGATAGCTGCACCAGTCGTTATAAACCCGACTATTATATCGGGGGCGGTCTATCTTAATCTGCCCTTTAAAAATTACCCTAAACACCCTGCATTTTACCCCATTTGTAACAGAACCGTTGATAAGTCGGTTTATCCTGAACTGTTTATTAAATTAGCCGATTAACACGACTGATCTCATGAAGAAAATTAACTTATTTTTTGTGCTGGTGTTACTATACACCGGCGTTAATGCTCAAAGTAGCTACGTAAAGGAGCATTTTACCAAAAAAGATGTGTACATCACCATGCGCGATGGTGTAAAACTGTTCACATCCATCTATACTCCAAAGGATGCTTCGCCACAAAACAAGTATCCGATGATGATGCAGCGCACTTGCTACAGCGTTGCCCCTTATGGTGAGGACAAATACCCTCAAAGACTTGGACCATCTGAAATTATGATGAAAGAGGGCTACATTTTTGTTTACCAGGACGTACGCGGCCGCTGGAAAAGTGAAGGCACCTGGACCAACATGACCCCGGTTATCGACAACAAAAAAAGTAAAAAAGATGTTGATGAAGGTTCTGATACCTATGACACCATCGACTGGCTGGTTAAAAACGTAGCCAACAACAACGGCAAGGTTGGCCAGTATGGCATCTCCTACCCCGGCTTTTATACCGCTGCCGGTATCCTGTCCAACCACCCCGCGCTCAAGGCCTCATCTCCTCAGGCCCCTATTTCCGATTTCTTTTTTGACGATTTCCACCACAACGGTGCTTTTATTGAAGGTTACTTTTTCACCTTCCCGGTATTTGGTGTTCAAAAAACAGATACAACAAGCAAAGCCTGGTATACCATGCTTAAACCCGACAGCAAAGATGGTTATCAATACCTGTTAGATCTGGGCCCGCTTAAAAATGCAGATAAGTTTTATCATGATAACTTTTTCTGGCAGGAAACCATCAACCACCCTAACTATGATGAGTTTTGGCAAAAACGCGGCCTGCTAAAACACTACGGCAAAGTAAAGCCTGCAGTAATGCTGGTTGGCGGCTGGTTTGATGCCGAAGACTTAACCGGTCCGCTGGCTATTTATAAAACCATTAACAAAACCGATCCGAACGCTTACAATACTATTGTGATGGGGCCATTCGGTCATGGCCGATGGTCGCGCGAAACGGGGCATACCATGCACAGCAATGTTTACTTTGGCGATAGCGTGGCTACCTTCTATCAAAAAAATATCGAGGCTAAATTCTTTAACCATTTCCTGAAGGGCAATGGCGATAAAAACTCCGGCTTACCAAATGCTTACATGTTTAATACCGGCAAAAAAGAATGGGCCACTTTTGACAAATGGCCTGCTGCAAATGCTGTACACGAAAAAATGTTTTTAGGGGCCGACGGCAAGCTTTCAACTACTCAAGCCGCATCTGCCGGTTCAGTTTCGTATGTAAGCGATCCGCTCAAACCGGTTCCTTATACTGAAGATAACACTACAACCATGGGCTTCACCCCTCACAATTATATGAGCGAGGATCAGCGTTTTGCAGGTCGCCGCCCGGATGTATTGGTTTACCAGAGTGAAGTATTAAATGATGATGTTACCCTTGGCGGCGAGATCATGGCGCACCTTAAAATTGCCACAACGGGTACCGATGCTGATTTTGTTGTAAAACTGATTGACGTTTACCCACCTGATGAACCTAACAATCCATACATGCCAAACAAAAACATCATCCTGAGCAACTACTGGCAAATGGTACGTTCGGAAGTAATGCCGGCACGTTTCCGCAACAGCTTTGAAAAACCAGAAGCATTGGTAGCCAATCAAAAAACAGATGTGAATTTCCGCCTGCAGGATGTGTTGCATACCTTTAAAAAAGGTCACCGCATCATGATCCAGGTACAAAGCACCTGGTTCCCTATTGTGGCTCGTAACCCACAAAAATTTGTGGAGAACCCGTATAAAGCAGATGAAAGTGATTACATCAAGGCAACCGAAACAGTTTATAATGATAGCTATATTGATGTACAGGTTTTGAAGTAAGAGATTGGTGATTAGAGGTTGGAGATAAGAGATTAGGGTTTTGCCCCCGCTTTCCTTAAACCATTGACCGGACTTTCTAATTCCGGCCAATGGTTTTATAAATAAGCTTTAACTTAGGTTTATGAAACTATCTTTCACCATCACATTGCTAATCATTATTACCCAGGTCTCTGTTGCTCAACTCAAAGTACTTAAGCTTAGCAAAGCAGATATCCCCAAATCCATTACTTACAAAGGACATATCATAAACGCGGTAAAATATACCGACAAAACGGGCGATCACATAGTGTTCACTACCGAAACCGGTGAAACGCCGGCAAAGAAAAGCGCAACCGATGATGGCCGGGATGCCGCCTTATATGCCTATCATTACGATATCACGGGCTCCGATCAGCTTGAGCTAAGCTGGCAAACGTATGATTTCATTTCAGACTGCAATGTAGATATTAAGGCAAATTACGTTCCGGGTACATTCGCTGTTACCGATGTGGATAATAATGGCATCGCCGAAGTTTGGTTGGTTTACCGCACCGCGTGCCGTGGAGATGTAAGTCCAAGTGAAATGAAGATCATTATGCACGAGGCTGATAAAAAATATGCCGTTCGCGGCACCAGCAAAGTCAAACTATCCGAAAAAGAATACATTGGCGGTACCTATACTTTTGACGCAGCCTTTAAGGCCGCGCCGGCTACATTCCGAAAATATGCTGCCGATACATGGAAGAAAAATATCATGGATACCTTTTAACCTGACACAATTAAGTACATGAAAATAAAACAACTATATCTTGCAGCGCTTACCTTACTAAGCACAGCAACAATTGCCCTGCCGGCGAAGGCACAGCTCCTGAAAGAAAAAGAGCAGTTTACCCGTGCTGATTCGCTTCGTGGTATGCTTACACCTTTACGCACTTGCTATGATATCAACTATTACCACCTTGATGTTAAGATTGATATCGATAAAAAGTTCATCAGCGGCAGCAACCAATTTAAATTCACCGCCACGCAGGATTTCAATAAACTGCAATTCGATCTGTTTGCTAATCTTAGTATCGCCAAAGTTGTTTACAAAGGCAAAGAGCTTACTTTCACCCGCGATGGAAACGCGGTATTCCTCAACTTTCCGCAAACCATAAGCAAAGGCAGTAAGGATGAATTTACCGTTTATTATTCAGGCAATCCAACCATAGCTAAAAATGCCCCCTGGGATGGTGGCTTGGTATTTAAAAAAGATTCCTTAGGCAAGCCCTTTGTGGCAACGGCCTGCGAGGGTGTCGGTGCAAGCATCTGGTGGCCGACTAAAGATCACCTGGCTGATGAGGTGGACAGCATGATGATCAGTATCAGCGCGCCTAAAGGGCTAAAAGACGTTTCGAACGGTCGCCTGCGTAAAGTAACCCAGCTAAAGGATGGCTACACCCGGTTCGACTGGTTTGTGGCCAACCCAATCAACAACTATGATGTGGCTGCCAACATTGCCGATTATACCCATTTTGAAGATACCTATATGGGCGAAAAGGGAAAACTTACCCTCGATTATTGGGTGTTGCCAACCAGTCTTGAGAAGGCTAAAAAACAATTTGCAGCCAATGTCAAGCCAATGTTGAAAGCCTTTGAACACTGGTTTGGCCCCTACCCTTTTTATGAGGATGGCTACAAACTGGTTGAAACACCTCATTTAGGTATGGAGCACCAAGGCGCAGTAGCCTATGGCAATCACTTCCTGAATGGTTATATGGGCTATGATTTATCAGGCACAGGCTGGGGCAGCAAATGGGACTACATCATTGTTCATGAAAGCGGGCACGAATGGTTTGGCAACAACATAACCGATAAAGACCTTGCCGATATGTGGATCCATGAAAGCTTTACCTGTTATTCCGAATCGCTTTTTGTTGAGGATAACTGGGGTAAAAAAGCAGGGCAGGAATATAATTACGGCTTAAGGCTCACCATTAATAATGACAGCCCTATAGTTGGCATTTACAATGTAAATAAAGAAGGCTCCGGCGATATGTACTCTAAAGGGGCTGTGTTTCTGAACATGGTCCGCACTATGATTAATGACGATGAAAAATGGCGCGGCATCCTGCGCGGGCTTAACAAAACTTTTTATCATAAAACGGTTACTTATGACGATGTGGTAGGGTTTATCAACCAACAATCGGGCATGAACCTTTCGGCCATTTTTGAACAATACCTGCATTACCGAAGCCTTCCGGTACTTGAGTTTACCAGTCATGAAAACAAACTTTATTGCCGCTGGATAGCCGAAGCTAAGGATTTTAATATGCCCATCAGGGTGCGCGTAAAGGGAGGAGAGTACAAATTCATCGCCCCAACAAAACAAATGAGCCCGGTTGAAATTGCAGGGGCTACCAAAGACAATATCGAAATTGATTACTTAAACTACTACGTGGGTGCGCTCATGGATTAATCCCCAATATAAATGAAAAATAAGTTCTTAAATATTTGCGCAATTGCTTTAGGGTTAACAATAACCGGCTTAGGAACCGCACAGGCGCAATTAGGCACCAACAGACAAACGTTTACCCGTGCCGATTCGCTTAGAGGCAGCTTAACACCACTACGCACTTGTTATGATATCAATTACTATCACCTTGATGTGAAGTTTGATATCGATAAAAAATTTATTAGCGGCAGCAACCTGTTCAAGTTTACGGCTACCCAAAATTTCACCAAACTTCAGTTTGATCTGTTTGACAATTTAAAAGTAGAGAAAGTAGTTTACGAGGGCGCCGAAATACCTTTTACCCGCGAGTTTAACGCGGTGTTTGTAACCTTTCCTAAAACCATAAAAAAAGGCAGTAAAGATGAGTTTATCGTTTATTACTCGGGTAACCCAACCATTGCCAAACGTGCCCCCTGGGATGGCGGCGTAGTTTACACTACCGATTCATTAGGCAAACCATGGGTGGCAACTGCCTGCCAGGGTATTGGTGCAAGCATCTGGTGGCCTACTAAAGATCATCAGTACGACGAAGTGGACAGCGCCCTGATCAGCATCAGCGCACCTAATGGTTTAAAAGACGTTTCAAACGGAAGGCTGCGCAAGGTGACCGACCTGAATAACGGTTACACCCGGTTCGACTGGTTTGTAGCCAACCCTATTAATAATTATGATATAGAAGCCAACATTGGCGATTACGCTCACTTTGAAGGCACCTACCAGGGCGAAAAAGGTCCGCTTACGCTTGATTACTGGCCTTTAAGCTACAACGTTGATAAAGCCAAAAAGCAATGGGAGCTTGATGCACCGCGGATGCTTAAATCATTTGAATACTGGTTTGGCCCCTACCCTTTTTATGAAGATGGATACAAACTGGTTGAAACCCCACATTTAGGTATGGAACACCAAAGCGGCACCGCCTATGGCAACCACTATAAAAACGGCTACCTGGGCCGCGACCTTTCAGGCACAGGCTGGGGTTTAAAATGGGATTTTATTGTAGTGCATGAAAGCGGGCACGAATGGTTCGGCAATAACATCACGTCAAAAGATGTGGCCGATATGTGGATCCACGAAAGTTTCACTAATTATTCCGAATCGCTGTTCATTGAAACCTATTACGGTAAACAAGCCGGGCAGGAATATGTGAACGGCACCCGCAAAAACATCCGTAACGACAAACCTATTGTAGGCCCATATGGCGTAAACATGGAAGGCTCAGGCGATATGTATTATAAAGGCGGCAACCTGTTAAACATGGTGCGTACCATCATCAACAACGATGAAAAATGGCGCAGTATCCTCCGCGGACTAAACAAAACCTTCTACCATAAAACGGTTACTTACGATGATATCGTAGGATACATCTGCAAACAGGCAGGTATGAACCTTGCCCCGGTATTTGATCAGTACCTGCACTATAAAGATATCCCCACCCTGCAGTTTGTAGTTAAAGACGGCAAGCTTTATTCCAAATGGATCGCCAATGCCGAAGGCTTTAACATGCCGGTAAAGGTACGCGTTAAAGGCGGCGGGTATATCTTTATTAAACCAACTACCCAGTTTACTCCGGTTAAGATTGACGGTATAACCAAGGACAATGTGGAGGTGGATACTTTCAATTATTATATTAAAGTTGAGTAAATGGTTGATTGGGTGAGTGGTTGGTTTACCCGAATGAGAAATTTTAGAATTCAGACTTCCGAAGTTTTAAAAACTTCGGAAGTCTTTTGTTTTTATTAAGGTTGATCTGTAAAGCCGGTGTCCGCTTTAACTACTCACTTAATCAAACCAATCACTCACCCAATCAACCGAATCAACTACTCACCGAAACCAACTCCACAAAAAAATCCAAATCCCGTGCAACTTTCCGTACCCCACCGGCGTCTAATTTGAAAACGAAACTAAAACAACCGTCATGAAATCGATTTCAAAAATATTATTAGCCACAGTGTTGGCAGCAGCAACCACAAGTTACACCATCGCGAAACCATCACACCCAATTGTTAAACATGCTGATCAAAGCACGCAAGACCGTCATTTATCTGGCTTCAGCGCTATTGACCTGGCCGGCTCATTTGATGTTTACTTTACGCAGGGATCAAATGAATCGGTAAAAGTTGAGGCGCCTTCAGATGTTATCGACAAGATCATTACCGAAGTGCAGGGCGGCGTATTGAAGATATACAGTAAAAAAGGTACCAGTTGGGATAACTGGAGTTTTGGCCGCAACCGCAAAATGATTGTTCACGTTGTAGCTAAAGATATGACCAGCATTAACGTTGCCGGTTCGGGCGATGTTTATTTTAAAGAAGGGATCACCACCAATTCATTAAAACTAAAAGTAGTTGGCTCGGGTGATATGCTGGGCAAATTAAGCGTAAAAAACCTGGATAGCAGCATTTCGGGCTCTGGTGACATGAAACTTTCGGGCCGTGCGGATAATTCAAGAGTAAATGTTGTAGGTTCGGGTGATTTCACCGCCCGCGACCTGATCACCATTAATACCGAGGTACATATAGCCGGTTCAGGCGATGCTACCATCAACGCCAGCAATAAAATTGATGCTTCGGTAAGCGGCTCGGGCGATGTTCATTATACCGGCGGGGCTAAAAACATTTCGAGTTCAAAAGCAGGCAGCGGGGATATTGAGAGGATATAGATTCCGGCTAAATTCTATCCGGCAGAAAGTAAAAACAATTAAGAAGTAATAGGGAGCGTCATTGCAATAACAGAGCAATGACGCTTTTTATTTTACAGTATTTGTGAAACTAATTTTATCCCGCTTCTTAGTATCTTTATACAAAAGAAACACTCCACCATTCCTATCGCTAACCATGAAAAAGCTATTCTTCATCATGATTGCTGCTTGCTTTTGCGCCTGCAATAATCCATCAAAACCAACAGCGGCAGACACCTCCGCCGAACCATCAAACACTCCCTACGAAGTAAAAACCGGGGGCAGTAAAATGATCAAAGTTGCCGGAAAATATAATGTATGGACGAAAAAAGTTGGCGATGGTAAAATAAAAGTATTGCTATTGCATGGCGGCCCGGGTTTTTCGCACGATTATATGGAATGCTATGAAGACTTTTTGCCCAAGGAAGGTATCGAGTTTTATTACTATGATCAGTTGGGCTGCGGTAATTCTGATGCACCTGCCGATACCTCTTTATGGAACATTCCCCGCTATGTTGAGGAGGTGGAGGAAGTGCGTAAGGGTTTGGGACTGGATAATTTTTACCTCATTGGCCATTCATGGGGTGGTATGCTGGCTATGGAATACCTGCATAAATACCAGTCGCACGTTAAGGGAGCGGTGCTATCAAACATGACAGCCGGAATTAAAGGCTATGTTACCTATGCTGCAGCGTTGAAAAAGAAATTCTTCACCCAGCGCGATATCGCAGTATTTGATTCGTTGGATAAACTTAAACAATACGACTCGCCGCAATACAATGACCTGCTCATGAACAAGCTATATTCGCAGGTGATCTGCCGGATTCCTTTAGATAAATGGCCGGAACCACTATGGCGTGCCTTTAAAAAAGCTAACCATACCATATACATACAAATGCAGGGCGTTGACGAGTTTCACGTAACCGGCAATTTTAAAGGATGGGAATTTTGGGACAAACTGCAGGATATAAAAACCCCAACCCTTGTTTTAGGCGGGGTACATGATGAAATGAACCCGGAAGATATGAAAAAAGAGGGACATTTATTACCTAACAGTCGTACTTACCTGTGCCCCAACGGTAGCCATATGAGCATGTATGATGATCAGCAAAATTATTTCAAGAACCTCATCGCATTTTTAAAAGATGTTGACGGAGGCACATTTACCGCAGATAAAAAATAGCATACCAATTATAATACAGCGTTTTATATTCCACCACCACTAAAACCGAAAATCATGAAAAAGTTACTGATCTGTGCCATCGCCATGATGGCCCTTACTGCGACGAATACCTATGCGCAGTTAACCCCTCAACCCAGCTCAACACAAAGTATTGTACAGGACTTTGGCCTCGGAAAAATCAGCCTGACTTATTCCCGCCCCGATGTAAGAGGCCGCAAAATATTTGGAGGCATGGAGCCTTACGGAACAGTTTGGCGCACGGGTGCTAATTCAGCCACGGTAATTAAATTTACCGACGAGGTAAGCATGGAGGGCAACAAGATCCCAGCAGGTGAATATGGCCTGTTCAGTGTTCCCGGCGAAAACGAGTGGACAATCATCCTCAGCAAACAGCCTAAGCAATGGGGCGCGTACATGTATAAAGAAGCTGATGACTTTGTGCGTTTCAAAGTTAAAACCGAACACCTTAAGGCTTTAACAGAAACCATGACCCTCGCCTTTACAAACGTAACAACAACAACCTGCGATTTACAAATGATGTGGGAGCATAGCGGCTTCACGGTTCACATGACCACCGATATCGATGCCAAAGTAATGGCCCGAATTGATTCGGCCATGAATACAGATAAAAAGCCATACTATGAAGCTTTGATTTATTATTACAACAACAATAAAGACATGGACAAAGCTTTAACCTGGGCAACTGAACTGGAGAAAGACAAGAATTTCCCTCCGTTTGTCCCTAAATTATGGAAAGCGCGGATCCTATTAAGAAAAGGTGATAAAGCTGCTGCCATAACCACAGCCCAGGAAGGTGTAAAAATGGCCACCGATATGAAAACAAATGAGTATGTTCGTTTAAATAACGAGGTAATTGCGCAGGCGAAGAAATGATGTGTTAATCGCCTCGCCCATCATTGTTCACAAAAAAACCTTGCCAGTGATATTGGCAAGGTTTTTTTATGCATACATCTTAAAAAATGTCATTTCGATAGAGTAGTGTGGGCTGAGCGATGGAGCGAAAGAGAATCTTCTACATCCGGCTCTATAACTATACTTGTAAAAGCAGGGCGTAGAAGATTTCTCCTCACCTCCGGCGCACAAACCCTCCCACTGGTTCATCGAAATGACATTTCTTTTTAAGGCGTTTACACAATAATTTCTCACGAGGGGTTTTCTTGTTTGTCAAGCAATCCTTTGACCGACTTTTTAAAGTACTCTCCATTGGAGAGGATTTAGCTGAGGTTAAAACCTTGTATAAAAAGCCAACTGTGCTACATGGTTTACCACATAGGCATCGGCTTGTTTTATATATTGATTCAAATATCCCGCCTCTGCATCAAATGCTTTGCTAAAGCGGTACCCAACGGCCACATAAGCACGGTTTTGATCAAAGAAGTGTTTATTCACTTTGTTTTTGTTTTGCACATTTACAAAGGCCTCGTTTTGCAGGGCGAGGAAAGTACCTTCAGTAAACACGTCCGAATCTGGTTTCATAGGGATCACCGCTCGGGCAAAATACCTGAAACGCTGGGCGAAATAACGATCGTTCTTATTATCGGCTGTGTTTCCTAAAAAGCGCTGCTCCAGCCTTAAACGGTGTGCCAGTTGTATATGTTTGGTCAATTTATGGGTGTAGGTATATTGCTGCCAGATGCGGTGCTCCGGACGAAAAGTTGTTTCATTGTCAGGAGTACGACCATAGGTAGCTATGTAGGCATAGCCTAATGCCCCTACCTTATTCTTAGCAAAGTAATAATTAGCCGAAGGGCGAAGCAGGATGTGTTTCAGATAACTTACCTCATCGTGTGAGCGCAATTGCCCGTCGAACGAATAGCCCCAATGTTCGGATAATTTCTGGCTGTGGAAAATAGCCGCCCAGCCCGAAAACTGGTTGTCCTGTGCAAGCAGCTTTGCAGGTGCCGCAAGCAATAGTACTGCAAAAATTAATAGTTGTTTTTTTAATTGCATGGATGATATATGTGTGTTATAAAGGTTAACATTATTGTAGAGACGCATCACATGCGTCTCCTTCAGGACAGAAGTTGCAGGATCTGTCCTTTAAAAATACTTACGAGTAGCAGATGACAGGCAACCATTCACCTAATCAACCTACTCTCCACTCACTAATCTTTAAACCTTACCAAAGTCTGCCGGCCCAGGTCAACCGTTACCCTGAAGGCTTCCTGGTTGCTACTGTAGCCCGGCGTTTGGTGCAGGCTCAATATGAACTGTCCTTTTACACGCTTGTATAAAAACGGCGTGTAAATAATATCCAAACGGTTATAAGTTTTCTTTTCAAAAAACGCGTCGCCATAAATAATATGGCTGCCCTGGCCCTTATAAAACTCATCAAACAACGCAAAACGTTTCCAGCTTAAATAGGCATTGGCCACAAAGCCGGTTGGTGTCCTGAAACCATCAACACCACGAACCCGCTCAAATGATGTCATGGCACCCGCCTCAATAGATAACGAATCTAAAATGGTTTTATGACTGAAGTCTAAACCTAATCTTATTTGTCCGCCGCCGTTATCCTGAATATGGTCATTAGGCAGCAATACTTCCGCCCCGGCATCATGCATCAATAAAAAGTAATGCGATACATAAAACGGCCCGGTCAGGCTCGGCCGGTACTTACCCGAAAAACCAAACAGGAACTGTTCACGGTCGGTAACTGTTTGGCGGCTCACCCAGTCAATCCAGGCAGTTTCTGTAAAATGATCATTATGAAAGCGTGTTAACAAGCCCTCAACATTGGGGCGATAGTAGCGTAAAGTATCGTTCAATAAGGCCCGTGGATAATCATCCAGCAAACCTTCACGCGGAAAGGCACCGGCATTGAATAGCCAGTTTTTGCCGGTAAAACTGTAATAGGCTACCGGGTTCACTTTTAAAAAATATGGTTTAGCGCCAAATTCGTGAATACCGTTAACACCTACAATGAAGTGGTTCAGGCTATCCACGTTTAGGCCAAGGTCAAGCGCTGTACGTACGCCCGAATAAGTACGCGAGCGGGCAACAAAATCCTTGTACTCACGGTTATCCATGAAACCTAAGCCATTAAAATGAATATCAAGACTGCCCTGTGCAAGAGCAGCAGCAGTGGTTATGATCGAGAAAAAGACTAAAAGATATATCCGTTTAAACATAGTTGATTTATTATTTTACTGTAATGTTGATGCTCTTACTGTTACGTCCGCCAAAAAAAGGTTCGGTACGCAATGAAAAAATGAGTTGATATCTGCCAGGTTGCTCTGGTGCTGTTACGTTAAATTTAAAATGAGTGCTTTCGCCCGGCTTCAGCGAAATATTGTGAAAAGATTCGTCTGCTTTTTGAATAGTGATCTGATCGGTCTTTTTAAAAAAGCAGGCTTCAAAAAACACAGGGTGCTTTTGATCTTTATTGCTGAAATTAATGGCGAATGGATAAGGGTTTTTAACCGTAAGATCGAAATCTATTTTTTGCCCCGGACTAACGGCTTCTTTAGGAGCAAGCGTCTCAAATTCAACCCGCTGATAGGTGCGCGTATCATCAACCCAGCCTCCGTACCATTTGCCGGCAAATACATTGATCGAGTCGGTTGTAACGCCTGGCAGCCAGACGTCCAGCACATAATAAGTTTTTTTATGCTGAAGGCTGTCTTCTATAGGCCATATATCATACTGGGTACGGCGATAATGGCGTGAATCATAGGCCAGCCCGCGAGTAGTATTATTGTAAAAATTGTATTTGGAAGGATCCTGAAAACCTTCATAAAATATCACATAATTATCCCCCGCCTTTTTTTGAATTTGGTGTGCCCAGTCTTTAAAGCCAAAGAAGCTTTTCATGGCATCAATCTTCAGCAAAAAGGGCGGCCCCCAGATAATACAGATACGTACAAGCAAAATCAGGCTTACATTTATAACAGCCAAACGATTAAACCATAAAGGTTTGCCCGCTGACCTGGCAAAACTGATAAGTACCAGCATACTTAGTGGTACATAGGCAATCAGTGTCCAATGAAGCTGTACTTCGCCTTTAAAGGAAGTAAGGAAAAAGAATGCTAAAATGCCGATGCTGTTCACGAGCAGGGTGCGGGTGAAAACATCCTGTATTTTGGCCGTAAACCCCTTATAAAAAAGAAACCAGCCAATCAGCGGTCCGGCCATTATCAACTGCCCCAATGGATATAGATAAGTGTTGTCCAATTGGTAATCGTCAGCCGAGCGCTCGCTAAGGTGATAGCTTATTGAAGGATAGTCGTGGTTTACCTGCCACAGGATATGCGGCGCATACAAAGCCAGCGCCAGCAGCACTATCCCATAAAAAGACCCGCGCCTGAGTAATTTAATATTAGATGCAAGCGTGAAAGCAACCAGTAAAATACCATGATACTTGCTATACAGCAGGCAGGCAATCACTACACCCAGTATAATGGCAAGTTTTAAGCTGTCCTCTTCAATATATTGCTGATAAAAATACAGGAACAGCACTGTAAAAAACAACAAGGGAGCATCAGGAGTGGTGGTAAAACCGTAAATATGGAATACAAAGATGCCCGAAACCACCAGTATAAAATTAACAGCATCAACCCTGTAACGCTTTAACATCATCCACATCAGGTACAAGGATGCCGTGGTGCTGATTACCGTAAAAAGCCTTACACCAAACTCATTATGCATAAGGCTGTAGCCTGCTTTAATGAAAACGGCCACCATAGGCGGGTGATCATAATATCCCCAATCTAAAAAACGCGAGTAAACCCAGTAGTAAGCTTCATCAGCATGAATCTCGAGCGTAAAAGCCTGTACGGCATTTAGCAAAGCCCACAACAGTAAAAAATAAATGATGGGTTTGTTATATTTTACCGGCGCGGTATTTAAAGAGGTATCCTGCATTAAAATGGATGAGTAAATGAATGGGCAAAGGTATAATAAAAGATATAAGCCATAAAACGTTGACGGTTGCGATGTGATAATTTGACGAAAAACATACCACAATCTTCATAATTTAGCGCAGCTGTAAAGCCTTAACCCTTCCAATATAAAATGAAACAAGAATTTGAGGTTATTAAAAAACCACGTCTGACACTGCTTAACGTTATAAAAGACCTTAGCCCCGAACAACTTAACTATATCCCTACCGGATATGTCAACAACCTAATCTGGAACCTGGCGCATATGATTTCGGGCCAGCAGGGCATTTGCTATACCCGTGCGGGAGTACCTATCGCGGTAGATGACAAATATTACACTCCTTACCGCCCCGAAACCAAACCACAGGGCTTTGTCAATGCCGATGATATTGCCGAGGTTAAAGAACTGCTTATTTCAACTATCGATAAGTTAGAAGAAGATTACCACGCAGGCGTTTTCGCAAATTATCAACCAATGACTACCCGTTATGGTGTCACACTTAGTAATATTGAAGAAGCCGTCCGTTTTGTTCCATTTCATGATGGCTTGCATACCGGCTATATCTGGGCATTAAA
Organism: Mucilaginibacter sp. A5337; assembly: GCF_059690695.1. Taxonomy (NCBI): domain Bacteria; kingdom Pseudomonadati; phylum Bacteroidota; class Sphingobacteriia; order Sphingobacteriales; family Sphingobacteriaceae; genus Mucilaginibacter; species Mucilaginibacter sp. A5337. The sequence continues at coordinate 25,991 of NZ_JCAWEC010000014.1, forward strand.
AAGAGCGGTGCTGGAGGAGATGAGCAAACCGGTTTAATAAACTATTTTACTAAACGGAATCCCCACAGTTAACCCGATTGCTGTTTTATTATAAGGCAGGCGGGTATCCTTTAAGGAATTATTCATGTCCTGAAGTAAGAGTTGTGCCTCAAAATTTATGGCGGGCACACCTTTTTTATCTATCAAAACAATGGGGATGCCTATAATAGAGTTTAACGTTTTATAAGTCCCCCAGTTTTTTTCGATGCGGAAACTGATGCCAACATGCGATGTTGAAGGGATATACACCAGCTTACCTGACGCAACAGGTGTCACAAAGTTTTTATATTGGCCTACGTACCGGTCACCTTTATTGATGGTGACCGTATTTGCTCCGTCCATTCCCTGCTCCCCAGTTACATCAGCGCTGAATAGTGACCCGATTTGTACTGAATTATTAACAAAGCCCTTACCGGCAAAAGTTAAAAATAACCTGCCTAATTTAGGGCTTTCCCAAAAGCGGGTATGACTTACAAATAATTCGAACGGGTAGTTATAATGTTTGTTAACCCGCGCGTTAACATCATCGCTTACCATATACTTTTGTGGAATAACAGGGATGTAAATGCCTAAGCTTGTCCAGTTATCGGCTATCAGATTATAATTGCCGGTATTAACCATCAGCTCCGACTGCTGTTCGGAAAACTGCTGCAGATAATCTGCCCGGAGCGATGCATAAAAAGTTTTCCGGAGTTTGTTTTTAACCTCATTGATATTTTGTCCCGGCACTTCATCCTGTTTCAAAGCACTAAGGGATCGCTCAAACTCTTCAGCTTTTTTATTGACACTTTGGGCAAGTGTATTTACTATCAACGCGCGGGCAGCGTCCATTTCTTTTTTAAAATTGCCATTAGCGGTATAGTAAGTTCCGGGTTTTCCCATCCATGTTTTTTGAATGGTAAAACCCAACTGATTATCATAATACCTGTTGGCAGTTTTTGCCGAATAAGCGTTTGCAATATTTACCCGTGCACCTACTATTACAAACGATCTCACCCAATCGTCACTATCCACCGGCTGATGAAAATTGTGGTTGATGCTGATCGCACCTTCGGCGGCATTGATAACAACATAGTTTTTGTACAAAGAAAGATCTTCATTACCCGAGAGGTAAGAACTCACTTTATTGGAGAGGAAAATGTTCATGGCCTTGTTGGAGATCAGCATCCCCTGCCCGTTATTATTAGGCCAATTGGTTACTTTACTGTTTATCGCCTTTATCTCATCGATGATCTGTTTCGTGGTTTGGGCTTTCGCCCCCTCCGTTGTGCAGCACGAAAACAACAGGTAACAGGTTACCGCCCTCAAACAAATTCGATATGTCAGGCCAGCCCCCATTGCTGTGTAATTTGATTGGTAAAAACTTTTTGGCAATCAGCGTTGAGCAGGGTTTTCCGGGCATTAATCCAACGGGTTGCCGCTTCTCCGTACATTCTTTCGATGCGCTCCGGTGTAACTTCATTGGCTTTACCCCAATGAAATGTAAAGGGAATATTTTCGTGCTCAAGCATCAGCCATACCTGGGTGTAAAAGTTGTAAGCTTTGTCGGACAGTGGCGCATCCAGCTCCATGATACAGGTATGATCAAACCTGGTAAAGCCCAGTATGGCTTTTGTTTGCTTAACAAACCTGAACGAAAACACACCGCTGAAAGGCCCGATATCCTTATTGATCTTCAGCATCAGATCGGCAACCTTTGGCGAAAGTTCGGCCGGAAAACCGATGGCCGAGCTTAGCAATTTGCCTCTTAAAGTAGTGTTGCTAAATATTTCCCCGAGCGTACCAAAATGCGGATCACTATTCGTGGTCATACTGGTGTTTAATACCTCGGTAACTACTATAGGAATCAGAGCCGGTACAGCATCAGTAATAGTACCTATAAAACTGGCAGCATCATCTCCCGGCCCAATCCCCGCCGCGTTATCAACCGGCGGTTGATAGTTGGTACGATATGGCCGCTTATACATAGTGGTTACAAAGGCCCCCTTATCCAGATCGTACGGATTAAGCAATACCGAAAAATGAAACGGGCGTTCATTACCACAAGGCAGCTTATTGGTATTACTAAAATCCAATGTTTCCATCATGCCTTGCAGTTCGGCATCATAAGGCAATCGCTGTACATAAGTTTCTAATAAAAATAAAGGCTCGGTTTCCATCAACATTCCATGGATAATGCCAAAGCTTCCAAAACTTACCAAAGCAGCATTGAAAAGCTCATCATCCTGTACCAGTTCGGTTTGCAACAAATCTATAAAGCGTTGTGCCACCACCGGTGCCGAAGCCCTTTCCAACCAGATATGCCTGTCGGGACTCACAACAATATGTAACCCCACAACAAAATCCGGTGTAGCGCCAAAATCAAACGCCGAGCCATGGGTTCCTGTGCTAACTGCCCCGGCTATAGTTTGCCCATTACTGGCTCCCGAAGTTTTGAGCGACAAACCCCTGTTTTTCAAGAAAGCACCAAGCTCCCAAATGCCATTGCCGCTTTGTGCAAAAAGTAAATGCTCTTTATTACCTGTGTAGGCTGGGTTTACTGCGGTATCAGCAACAGTGAACCTTGTATTAAGGGGCTTGGTATCCAGCATTACACCATCTTTAACGGTGGCTATTTTTGTCCATGACCAGCCTGCTCCCAACGATCGTAGTGGAGTATCGGTTTCTATCGCTTCTTTAATCAGGCTTTGAAGTCCTTTGGTAGCATCATTATATCCTTCAAGCGCATCGAGATTATCTCCATTACCCAGTTCATACAAATCTTTTATTTGCTCAATAAAAGTTTCATGCCGGTTTTCCCAACTGCTAACTCCCGTTTTAATAACTTTCATAGCTGCTTATTTTATGGTGCCTTCTTTAGCACAGGGTTTACCGCATTTCCACTCAACCCTCGCAGGGCTCCAGATACCCAGGGTTACTACCGTAAGCAACGAATAACCGAAATTATTCTTTACTGTTACTTCGGCCATACCATTGGAGCCAAGGGAATCACATGTTGGCGTAACTATGCGCTTAGGGCTTTGAATAGCCCCCCAGAAAAAAAAGTTTACATTTTGGTGCGATACCTCTGAGCCTGCCTGCGCTTTGGTTTCAACGCGGGCTGTATAACAACTACTTAATAATAACGAGAGCAATAAAACGGGGACGCATTTTATATAAAGACGTGAAGACCGCTTCAGATATGATGGCAGCATAGGGCAAGTATTTAGGATTTTACTGAATAGAAATAAAGTAAATCTAAATACCTGATTTTCAAATAAGTAAAAACACGCTTATTGAATACGTATTTTTACGCCATTTTCAAAGACCACTTGAAGAGTAGTTTTATCTTATTGATTTGTATAATCCCAAATGTTTGGGTTTAGTTAAAACAATATGCCATAAATGGTTTTTTCTTGAACGGAAAGATGCCGCGCTGGCACTGAGGTAATAGCGCCACATGCGATAAAAAGTATCGCCGTATTTGGCACTAAGCTGCGGCCAGCTTTGCTCAAATTTTTTACGCCACTCCATACAGGTACGGTCGTAATACACGCCGAAGTTATGCCAGTCTTCAAGCACAAACAAACCCTGCCAGGCGGTTGAAAGCTGCGCGGCAGATGGTAACATGCCGTTAGGGAAAATATATTTATCAATCCAGGGGTCCGTAACTTTGGTAGAGTAGTTGCCCCCAATAGTATGCAGCAGAAAAATACCATCGTCGGTTAAGTTCCTGGCTACTGTTTCCATATAGGTTCTGTAATTACGATAGCCTACAGCTTCCAGCATAGCAATGGATACCACCCTGTCGAACTTTTCATTAATATCCCTGTAATCGTCCAGTCGTATTTCAACGGGTAAGCCTTTATTGATTTCGCGCGCGAGGACAGCCTGCTCTTTAGAGATAGTTAAGCCTACTACCGATACGCCGTATTTCTCAGCAGCATATTTGGCAAAACCGCCCCAACCACAGCCAATCTCCAACATACGCATGCCAGGCTCCAACTTTAGTTTGCGGCAGATCAGATCAAGCTTGGCTTCCTGGGCTTCATCCAACGTTTCAGCGTTCTCCCAATAAGCACAAGAATACATCATACGCTTATCAAGCATATGTTCAAACAAATCATTACCAATATCGTAATGCTTGTAAGCAACTTCTTTTGCTTTCGACTTAGTTTGCTGATTGGTAAATTTTGCTTTTAAAAAATATTTAAGCGTATTTAAATCACGGGGAATTGCTTTATCAACCCGGTGATATTGTACGCGGAAAAAGAATTCGTCCAACGCTTCGCAATCCCACCAGCCTTCCATATAAGCTTCGCCAAAACCCAAAGAGCCTCCGGCAAGCAGGCGATCATACAACTTAGGATTGTGTACCTGTACATCCCAGGGATTAGTACCATTCATGGTAATACCTCCTGCGGCAAACGTATTCGTAACAATCTCTTTTGATGATCCCATAGTTTTTTATCTTTCGGTTTTATGCGGTGATAAAGATATTCTTTTTGTAGAAAACAGGAAAAAAACTACCGCGGGTTTATAAGTATCTGCCACGGGTTACGCTGCGCTAAACCCGCGGCAGATGTGTATAAAAAAAGCTCCCCTTGCAGGGAGCCTCTTCTCATAGGTAGATAGATTTAAATCACTTTTAAAATTGTAGCAATACTGATTAAACTTCTTCCATGCTTTCGCCGGTTACAGTTTCTTTTATTTTATTTTCCAGTTCTTCCTGTAATTCAGGGTTATCAAGGATCAGTTGCTTAACAGCATCACGGCCCTGGCCCAAACGGGTTTCGCCATAGCTAAACCATGAACCTGCCTTTTTAATGATGTTATATTCAACACCCAGATCAATGATCTCACCCGCTTTTGAAATACCTTCGCCAAACATGATATCAAATTCGGCTACACGGAACGGAGGTGCAACTTTATTTTTAACTATCTTAACTTTTACACGGTTCCCAGAAACCTCATCAGTGTCTTTAATCTGCGAGATGCGGCGTACATCCAAACGTACCGAAGCATAAAATTTCAATGCGTTACCACCGGTTGTGGTTTCAGGATTACCAAACATCACACCTATCTTATCGCGCAACTGGTTAATAAAAATACAGCAGCATCCTGTTTTGCTGATGGTACCGGTTAGCTTACGCAATGCCTGAGACATCAAACGTGCATGCAAGCCCATTTTTGAATCGCCCATCTCACCTTCTATCTCGGCTTTAGGAACCAATGCCGCAACAGAGTCGATAACTAAAATATCAATAGCGCCCGAGCGGATCAGGTTATCAGCAATTTCCAGTGCCTGCTCACCATTATCCGGTTGAGAGATCAACAGGTTTTCCACATCTACACCTAATTTCTTGGCATAAAAGCGGTCGAAAGCATGCTCTGCATCAATAAACGCGGCAATACCACCATTTTTTTGCGATTCGGCAATAGCATGAATAGCCAGGGTTGTTTTACCCGATGATTCCGGACCGTAGATCTCAATGATCCTTCCTTTAGGTAAGCCATTAACACCTAAAGCAATATCAAGGCCTAATGAGCCTGTTGATATAACCTCAGTTTGCTCCACTACGGATTCGCCCAGTTTCATGATGGTGCCCTTACCGTATGATTTTTCCAGCTTATCTAACGTAAGCTGTAATGCCTTTAATTTATCGCTGTTTTTATCTGTATTAGCCATCGTTTTATTTTCTTAAGCAAATATAATTACATTTTTTACAATTACTAATTTTTTTAGTAATTTATTTCTATGGTGAATAGTTCATTAAATGAGTAGTTGATCAGGTTAGCATAGGTACAGACAAGCAACTATTCACCTAATCAACCATTCTCCACACTCCTCTTCTTTAACTCCTTAGCTATAGTATTAAGCTCCTTTTTCTTTTTAGCTTCTTTGGCTTTTTTAATTTTAGCGGCTTCGGCTCTTTGCAGCGCGGCTTCTGTATTGTTACGCTCATAATACCGGCAAAACCAGGTAAGCGGACAAACATCACATTTAGGGCTACGCGCCAAACAAATGTACCGGCCATGTAATATCAGCCAGTGGTGCGCCACTGCTATGTATTCTTTGGGAATATTTTGAACCAGTTGCTTTTCAACAGCCAGCGGCGTTCGCGCATTATTGGTTAAGCCAATGCGGTTAGCCACCCTGAAAACATGCGTATCAACAGCCATAGCCGGTTCTTCAAAAATAACCGAGGCAATAACATTGGCTGTTTTACGGCCTACACCAGGAAGCTTCTGCAGATTTTCTATCCCGGCAGGTACTTCGCCGTTAAAAACCTCTATAAGCATTTTACCCATGCCCACCAGGTGTTTAGCCTTATTATTAGGATAACTTACAGACCGGATGTAAGAGAAAACCTCGTCGGATGTTGCGGCCGCCAGATCCTGTGCAGTTGGGAAACGCTCAAATAATGCAGGTGTTACCTGGTTAATTCGCTTATCGGTACACTGTGCCGAAAGTATCACAGCTACCAATAACTGAAACGGGTTATTATAATGAAGTTCGGTAACCGGGTTAGGCTGGTTTTTAGAAAAATAATCAACAAAATGGCGGTAGCGTTCGGCTTTTAGCATTTTTAGTTCATGGTTGATAGTTCATGGATCATAGCAAAATACTTCAGGCTTGATGCAATCATAATCCATTTCCAAAAGTATAGATATTAACTGCAATAAAAAACCATGAACTATGATCTATCAACTATAGGCTACCTTAAAAATAGAAAGGTTCATAAATCATTCATTGGGTTTCGGCTCTTACGATTCGCATCGGCAACCTTCTCAACAATTATGATCTATGAACCAGTAGGGGAATCTGCAATAAATACTAACGTAAGCTTTTTGAATAATCCAGAATCTGGTGTATGGTTTGCACTTTAGGTTTCCTGATCAGCAGGTCTAAATCAGTACGAATTGAATTGTAAAAAATCACTTCGTCGGCGTCCAAATTTTCTTGTGCATTCCTGTTCATTTCAGCTTCGTTAGCTAATGCATTCAACGTTTTTGTAAAGGTTTCATCCATAAGCTTATTTTACTATAATTTTCATATGGTTTATAACGGTGGCTTAAAGATAATATTTTGTTAAATGAAAATTAAATGAAATTTTTATTTCGGGAAATTCAGGCCTGAGAGGCCGGGATCACGCTTTTGCAACAGTAAGCGACTTTATATCAACAGTTAATGAAAACTTATCAAAATTTGGTGCAAAAAATAAGGTTAGCATATTATTGTTCAATTTAACCTAAACAATAATACCCTAACCTTTTATATAGGCTTGGTTAACCTTAATTTTTGAGACTAAGCTCCTTGCTCTGCATCATTTTGCGCAGATTATTAAGCGCATAACGCATACGGCCAAGTGCAGTATTGATACTTACATCGGTAATATCGGCAATCTCTTTAAAGCTCATATCACCAAAGTGGCGCATAATGAGTACCTCCTTCTGTTCGGACGGAAGCAACTGAATCAGCGCTTTAAGATCTTTATGGGTTTGATCCCTTACCATTTTATCTTCGGTACTTTCATCGTAGTTGCCAAGTACTTCAAAAATGTCAAAATCATCGCCATTGCTGATCATTGGCGCACGTTTTTCACGGCGAAAATGGTCAATCACCAGGTTATGTGCAATACGGGTTACCCAGGGCAAAAATTTACCTTCTTCGTTATATTTACCGGCTTTAAGGGTATTGATCACCTTTATAAATGCATCCTGAAAAATATCTTCAGCAAGGTATTCATCTTTTACCAGCAGGTAAATTGAGGTATATATTTTTGATTGGTAACGCCTTATCAATTCTACTAAACCGGCTTCGTCGCCGGCTACGTAAAGATGGATTAGATCCTGATCACTTTTCAATTGAAAATCCATAGAAAGTACTACTTAAACTTAATTTTTAGTTAAAACCTTTTAAAGTAAAGTGTATTCTATAGCGTGCTCCTTAGGGGTTAAAGATTTGTTTCTCCAAATAAAATAAATTATTGGCAAAAAAACAAATAAAATTTTTTTTAAAAGCTCAACTTTACTATTTAATCGGCAAAACCAGTGAATAAACAATCATTTATTTGGTTAGCTTCCTTTAGACTGATTTTTAATACCGAAGGTTTAATCATTCACCAAAATAAATTTTTTAAAAAGTAGTTGTTAAAACAACATTAAACTTTCAAAAGTCAGCCAACTGTAAACTCCAATATTTCACGTAGTTTAATCCAACAAACAATCAAAACTCATTTGGATTCTGCTAAATTTTTTAGGATTTTTGCATTCGCAAAAAGTTCATGGATAACGGATCATAGTTCATGGTATTTTATTTGTTGTAAACCCCACAAACAAGCTATGATCTATCAACCATGAACTACGAACTAATGCAACAGAATGAGTAAAGAAGCAGAAAAAGATCCGCAAAAACATATTATCATAAAAGGCGCAAGGGTACACAACCTTAAAAACCTTGATGTGGCTATCCCCAAAAATAAACTGGTGGTAGTTACAGGCATGTCGGGCTCGGGCAAATCATCGCTCGCTTTCGATACTTTATATGCCGAAGGCCAGCGCCGCTATGTGGAAAGCCTTTCATCATACGCCCGCCAGTTCCTGGGCCGTATGAATAAGCCCGATGTTGATTATATTAAAGGTATTGCACCTGCCATAGCCATTGAGCAAAAGGTAATCACCTCAAACCCGCGCTCAACCGTTGGCACATCAACCGAAATTTACGATTATCTGAAGTTGCTTTTTTCACGTATCGGTAAAACCATATCACCCATTTCGGGTAACATCGTAAAAAAAGATTCGGTTACCGACGTGGTGAACTTTGTACTTTCTTTGCCTAATGATAGCCAGGTAACCATTCTTGCCCCACTGCATCCGCATAATAACCGGAGCCTTAAAGAGGAGCTTGCCGTATTGATGCAAAAAGGATTTGTGCGCGTTGAATACGACGGCAAACTCTCGCGCATCGAATCATTGTTAGAGGACGAAACGGTAGAAAACGTTCCTTTGATGGCTGCCGAGCCCGTAGTTGAAATCAAAAAGACTAAAGCAAAAAAAGCTATAGCAGAAACTACAGAGGCCGATCAGCAAACCGTTGTACGCATTGTTGTTGACCGTGTTACCAAAAACGAGGAAGACGAAACCGTTAGCCGTTTAGGCGATTCGATACAAACTGCGTTTTTTGAAGGCAAAGGCGATTGCTTTGTGCGTTTCCAGTCACCCGACGAAGATACCGAGCATGAGCGCTTTTTTTGTGACCGTTTTGAGCTTGACGGGCTTAAGTTTGAAGAACCAACTCCAAACTTCTTCAGCTTTAATAACCCTTATGGCGCCTGCAAAAAATGCGAAGGTTACGGCAAGGTAATTGGCATTGATGAAGATTTGGTAATACCAGATAAAAGCAAATCCATTTACGAGGGTGCTATTGCCCCATGGCGCGGTGAAAAAATGCGCGAATGGAACGATGCACTGGTAAGACATGCCTTAAAGTTCGACTTCCCTATCCATCGTCAATATAACCAGCTAACCGAAAAAGAACAACGAGTGCTTTGGACTGGTAATAAGTTTTTCCGTGGCCTTGATGAGTTTTTCAAGGAGATGGAAGAGCAAACATACAAGATCCAGTATCGTGTTTTGCTATCGCGATACAGGGGTAAAACTACCTGCCCCGAGTGCAAAGGCAGCCGTTTACGGATAGATGCTTCCTACGTAAAGATCAGCGAAAAATCAATTACCGACGTGGTATTGATGCCATTGGATAAAGCATTCGAGTTTTTTAAATCACTTGAACTGAGCGAAACCGATGCCAAAATTGGCAAACGCCTGCTGATGGAAATAACTAACCGCCTTGGCTTTTTAAATGATGTAGGTTTGAGCTATTTAACGCTCAACCGTTTATCCAACACATTATCGGGTGGTGAATCGCAGCGTATTAACCTGGCTACCTCATTAGGCAGCAGCCTTGTAGGTTCGGTTTATGTATTGGATGAACCAAGTATCGGTTTACACCCCCGCGATACCCAACGATTGATCACCGTATTAAAATCTCTCCGCGATGTAGGCAACACTGTATTGGTTGTTGAGCACGAGGAAGAGATCATGAAGGCGGCAGACCATATCATAGATATTGGCCCCGAAGCAGGTACCCATGGTGGCGAACTGGTTTTCACCGGCACTTATAATGAAATTATAAAGGATGATAAAAGCTTAACCGGCAAATACCTGAGCGGCCGGGAGGAGATAGCCATCCCGGCAAGCCGCCGCAAATGGCATGATTTTATTGAAATAAAAGGCGCGCGCGAAAACAATCTTAAGCATGTAAATGCCAAGTTCCCGTTAGGTGTGCTAACTGTTGTTACCGGTGTATCTGGCTCAGGTAAGACCAGTTTGGTAAAACGGATCCTTGCCCCTGCCGTTCAAAAGGCATTGGGCAATTATTCGGGTGAGCAAACAGGCTCATACGATGCTATTGATGGCGATTATGGCAAAATTGAACAGGTTGAACTGGTTGATCAAAACCCGATAGGCCGCTCATCACGCTCAAACCCGGTTACTTATGTTAAAGCCTGGGATGAGATTCGGAACCTGTATGCCGGCCAACCGGCAGCAAAAGCTGCGGGGTTAAAACCATCTGCGTTTTCATTTAACGTTGAAGGCGGTCGCTGTGATGTTTGCCAGGGCGAAGGTGAAGTTAAGATAGAGATGCAGTTTATGGCCGATATCTTCCTTACCTGCGAAACCTGCGGAGGCCATCGTTTCAAGCAGCATATTTTAGATATCCAGTACAAAGAAAAAAATGTATCGGATATCCTTAACATGACCATTGATGAAGCCGTTGAATTTTTTGCCAAAGAGCCTAAGATCATCGCTAAAATAAAACCATTGGTTGATGTTGGCTTAGGATATGTGCAATTGGGACAGTCGTCAAATACCTTATCAGGTGGCGAGGCTCAGCGCATTAAACTGGCGTCGTTTTTGGTGAAAGGTAACAATACCAACAAAACGTTATTTATTTTCGACGAGCCTACTACCGGTCTGCATTTTGCCGATATTAAAAAACTGTTGAAATCATTTGATGCCCTGCTTGATCATGGCAATACCATCATTGTTATTGAGCACAATATGGACGTGATCAAATGTGCCGACTGGGTGATAGACATCGGCCCCGAAGGCGGCGACCGTGGCGGTAAAGTTGTATTTGAAGGTGTGCCCGAAAATCTTTTGAAACAAAAGGATAGCTACACCGGCAAGTTCTTAAAAGAGCGATTTGATGATTAACATCAATATTATATCTTAATTAAATTTCTGTAAAATATACTTACAAACACAAGAGCAAAGCGTACAATACACCTTCGGTACGCTTTGCTCTTGTAACATGTGACCGCGCTTTTACGTACCATAAGCAATATCAGCTATTTGTATTTAAATAGTTGCGGTAATCTTCCCAAAGCTTACCAACCTAACCCTTATTAATTATCGAAATATCACAAATATGAATATATCTCTACAAAACTATTTCAAAGCTTCATGCCTTTTGCTTTTACTTGTTGTATTAGGCGTATCCTGCTCCAAATACAAAAAACCAGAAGACGATATGACAACCAAGCCTACAGCAGATTTTACCGCAAAAATTGATAATACTGATTATGCATTTGATGCTACTAATTTTTCTTCAATTTACTACACCACAAGCGGCGACGATATAAAGGCCCTACTCACCACGGCAACTTTAAACACCAATGGAAGCAAGATCATCTTTTTTGTTAACGATTTTAAATCAGGGACTGCTGTTATCAACAAAAAAACCGGCACCTCATCAAATCCGGGCAACCCTCGTTTAAAAGTCAATGCTGTTACTAACTCCGTAGTACAAAGCTATGTGCAATATATAACCGGGGGCAATACTTATTATGCTGTTTCGGGGAGTATCACTGTTTCTTTAAGCGGTAATACAGCTACCATAAAATTCAATGTTACTTTTATGGACGCCGCAGGTAAATCATTCACGGCTACCGGCTCATACACCATAAACGATTTCACAACCAATACAAAACCAAAATCACAAATCACCGATCCAACACCTGTTGTAAGCAAACCGACTATTGAAAATATAACTCCGCTAAGCGGATACGTTGCCGATACGGTTTCCATTACCGGTACCAATTACAGCACCTCTTTAACAGACAATGTTGTTAAATTTAATGGAACCGATGCAAAAGTTGCATCGGCCACAGCTACCATTATTAAAGTAATAGTACCCGCCGGGGCAACAACAGGTGTAGTAACCTTAAAAGTAAAAGACAATGAGGTAATAACCGGGCCTGTATTTACAATTTCATCGCCGGCAACAATAACTTCTATCAGCCCAACCAGCGGCAGGGCCGGTGATACTGTTACCATTAACGGGACCAATTTCAACAGCTCAATTGACGGCAACAGAGTCCGCTTTAACAATGCAGGAGCTGTTGTTATTTCGGCAACTCCAACAAAAATTAAGGTTAAAGCGGCGTTGGATGGCTCAACAGGTAACGTAACGGTGGCCGTAGGTTCGTCTGCACCGGTTACAGGCCCGGTATTTACTTACCTGAACACTCCGCAGGTACAATTCCTTTTGCCTTACCAGGGAAGGACCGGCGACACGATCATTATTCAAGGATATTATTTTGCCGGTACACCAGCTGCCAACATTGTAAGATTTAACGGAATACAGGCAAATGTGCTTACTGCTGCAGGAACAGCGCTTAAGGTAATTGTACCACAGGGTGTTACTTCCGGCAGGGTTACAGTAACTGTTAGCGGCAAAACATCAACTGATAATGCGCCGTTTACTGTTAACGAGCCATATCCTAATATTCAATGGCAGGAGATTTATTCTTCTTCAAGCCTTCAAAACATTAATCAAATGGCCTCATTGAGGACTGGTTTATTATTCACCGGCAGTTTAAACTCCGCCTATCTTTATTACAGTAGTGACAACCAAACATTCACCAACGTTTATAACAACCTGCCTTTTAACAAAAGTAAAAAACTGGTGATTAACTTATTAAGCCAGGACGGAACGGCATTCTATGTAACCAGTAACCTTGGTGTAGCCAAGTCAACAGATGGTATAAACTGGATAAAACTTAACCCGGATAAAAGCAACCCGGATAAAGGCTTCACCGGTATTGTAAGCACCAGTGAAAGGCTTATGCTGGTTTCCGGCTCAACTACGTACACTTCATTAGATGCAGGGGGAGTCTGGACCGCGACAACCAATTCTCAACCCACTCAATTGGATTATTTTATTAGTTTTCCCGGCAGCAAGTATATGTTCGCTATTGATACTGCTAAAAACACCGCATCGCACAACGCTACTAAATTTTACACGTCAATTGATAAAGGGACATCCTGGTATCCTTCAAACAGTTCTTTTACCGGGATCTATCATTTCGATGAGGGTTACACAGACTTCTTTAAAATAACTGATTATAGTGTTTATTGCGCTTTTAGTCCTGTATCAACTCCTGGCATAGCCAATCAACGTTTGTATAGATCTATGTATCAAGGTGAGTTCTGGACCCTGGTGAGCAATGAAGCATGTAATGTTGTAAAAACAGCCGGCTTACGTGTGGCTTATGGCAGCAGAACTTTCAATTTATCAACCAATGACGGCACTACTTTTAAAAGCTTTGCATTGCCCGCCGGTTACACCTTAGGCGGTATAGAATTAGGCCCATGGATCTACATCAGCGCCTATAATGCATCTGGTGCACATAAAATATTCCGCTCAAGCTGGTAATTCTTCTTTCATAAAAAATTAAAAGCCCTTTAGCCTATAAAGGGCTTTTAATTCTCATTACGAGCACCTTAGCTCTTTGATATTCCAAATACGAATATCTATCTTTATACAACTCTTCTACGCCTTTTTAATCTGAAACGTTCGTTTACAGCAATTGATTTTTATTAATAAAACCTAAATTTTACTGTTATGCCAGGTACAAAAGAATTTTATGACACCATTCGTGACACCATATTTAAAGGTCACATTTCACAAAGCCAGATTGATGGCATCGAAACTATTTTAAAAGCCGCAGCTGATGCCGGCATTACTGATCAGCGCAAAGTAGCCTACATGCTGGGCACAGTTTACCATGAATGTGCCGGAACCATGCAGCCGGTAAATGAAAACGGCAAAGGCAAAGGCCATCCTTATGGCGAAAAGTTTAAAATGGGTGCAGGCCCCGGTCACCGGGTACCTTACACTACGCCCGATCAGTTATATTATGGTCGCGGTTTTGTACAACTAACCTGGTACGAGAACTATGAAGCTTTTGGCAAACATTTAAATGTCGATCTGCTCAATCATCCGGAGCTGGCTTTGCAACCCGATATAGCAGCAAAGATCATGATTGACGGCATGACCAAAGGCATGTTTACTGGTGTTGGCTTAGGCAAATATTTTGACGACACACATGCCGACTGGATCAATGCCCGCCGCATCATTAATGGTAACGACCAGGATGTTTTAATAGCAGGATATGCAAAGCATTTTTATAAGGGATTGACTGGTGTTGATGCGTAGTAAAGTTAAATTCAGTTGCCCAGGTTTATCAGCTTCGGGCAACTGAATCACTATATAAAAACTTATAAGTATTTTCGCGTTGTAGGAACAATGGAAATACTTAACCTGATAGAAAAATATAATGATCTTGGCATAGCCGATGTGATAGATCACGACCGGTTTAACCTGATCTCTATCGACCATCACTCTACGCGGATAGAAGGATCGACATTGACAGAGGTAGAAGCCCAGGTGTTGATCAACGAAGGCCGTACCCCTAACGGAAAACCATTAGAGGAAAGTCTGATGGTAACAGATCATCATGCAGCTCTTCTTTTCGCAATCGCAAACGCGAAAGAAAAAAAGCCTTTATCTGTAGCTCTGCTACAAAACATCAACGCGTTAGTAATGAAAAACACAGGTAAGGTATACAATACCATGCTTGGCACCATAGATTCCAGTACCGGCGCATTTAGAAAAGGCAATGTCACTGCCGGGATCTCTTATTTTCCAAACTTTGATAAGGTAGAACGCTTAACGACTGAACTCGTAAAAAAACTGAACGAGTCTATTAACTCTCCTCTATCTGTTTCTGAGCAATTGAATCTCTCCTTTGATGCTCACTTTAATCTTGTCAGCATACATCCGTACTATGATGGCAATGGCCGGACGTCACGGTTATTAATGAATTATATCCAGGCTTATTTCAATCTTCCCTTAGCAATTGTACGAAGTGAAAATAAAGCAGCTTATATTCAAGCTTTAATTGACACCCGCCAACAAGAAAACATTGATATATTCCGCGAGTTCATGGCCGGCGAATACGCTTTTTTACTCAACCAGGAAATTGGGAAATTTGAAGAAATGAAAAAGCCATCAAAAGGAAATGGTTTTACTTTCCTGTTTTAATTTTAGTTATAGCCGGTAATCAATCATCCCTGCGCAATAATCAGCTATTCAATTATCCTGCTACTTCAATAATTGATATATTAGCATGAATGAATAAGCTGATCACTTACCTTTTTGTACTATACTCCATTCAGCTTTGTTCCTGCCATACCGATACCTTTTCCAATCAGCATAAAACAGTTTTTAACATCAACCTGGAAGAAGGCCTTACTTCGCTTGATCCTGCTTTTTGCCGTAACCATTATACCATATGGATGGATAACCAGCTTTACAATGGGCTGGTGCAGATCAACGATAGTTTAAAAACCATCCCCTGTATCGCCAAAAGCTGGGAAACATCGGCAGATGGTTTGCTTTATACCTTTCACCTGCGCAATGATGTTTATTTTCATGACGACCCTCATTTTGCAAACGGTACAGGTCGCCGGGCAGTTGCTTCAGACTTTGTTTATAGTTTTGGCAGGTTGATCGATCCTAAAGTAGCATCATCCGGCTCATGGATCTTCAGCGATAAAGTGAAAGACAAAAGCGCGTTCACGGCCATTAATGACAGTACTTTTCAAATCAGGCTAAAACAACCTTTCGCGCCATTTTTAAGTCTTCTTACAGCACAATATTGCTCTGTAGTACCCAAAGAAGTAGTTGAATTTTACGGCAAGGATTTCAGGAGTCATCCGGTAGGTACCGGCCCCTTCAGGTTTAAATACTGGAAAGAGGGCGAAGTACTGGTATTTTTAAAAAACGACCATTATTGGGAAAAAGATCAGAAAGGTAACCGCCTCCCCTATCTTGATGCTATTCGCTCTACCTTTATTGCAGATAAGCAAACCTCGTTCCTGGAGTTTGTAAAAAAGAATATCGATTTTTTGAACGATATAGATGGCAGCTATCGAGATGATATCCTTACCAAGGCCGGCAAAATAACTCAAAAATATAAAGGAAAGTTCGTACTGAATACCGCGCCATACCTAAACACCATTTACCTGGGCATGCTGGTGGATACCACCTTGCCCATCGTAAAAAAATCCCCTTTAAAACTATTAAAAATCAGGCAAGCCATCAATTACGCTATCGACCGCGAAAAGATGATCAAATACCTGCGCAACAGCATGGGCACACCGGGATACGAAGGCTTTGTGCCCGAAGGCATGCCCGGCTTTAACGGCACAGGCGTAAAAGGCTATACTTACGATCCTGAAAAAGCACGCTGCCTGCTTCGTGATGCCGGTTACCCCAATGGTAAAAACATGCCCGAAATTACCCTGGCTACAACTATTGGTTACCGCAGCTTAATTGAATATGTACAAGGTCAGCTGGAACGTATCGGCATAAAAACCAATGTGGAGATAACCCAGGGGGCAAGTTTACGTGAGCTGATCTCCAAAAATGGCATCAACTTTTTTTATGGCTCCTGGATAGCCGATTATCCCGATGCTGAAAATTATCTTTCAGTTTTTTACTCCAAAAACAAGATCCCTTTCGGCCCCAATTACACCGGCTTCAACAATAAAAAGTTTGATGAACTTTTTGAACAAACCTACCAGGTAAAAGATGATGAAAAACGATTTGCCATCTACCGCCAAATGGATAACCTGATGATGGAACAATCGCCGGTTGTGGTGTTATATTACGATAAACTGGTAAATCTATATCAAAACAACATCAGCGGTTACAGCCTCAACGGGCAAAACCTGTTGGTGCTTAAAAGGGTGGTGAAGAGTTCGTTTTAGAGATTAGAGGTTAGGTTTATATACAAGTCCTTCAACTGCTTATTATCACCCCATTCATGGTTTGATTCTGATAAAATATCAGTCACAAAAAAATCCCGGAGGGAAAACCAACCGGGATCTCTTTTATAAAGTTTTTGCAGGGTTATACACCTAACAACAACCTTGCAGGATCTTCAAGCAATTGTTTAACCCTTACCAGGAAGCTTACCGATTCGCGGCCGTCAATGATACGGTGGTCATATGACAGGGCAAGGTACATCATCGGGCGGATAACAACCTGTCCGTTTACTGCAACAGGACGCTCAATGATATTATGCATACCTAAAATGGCCGATTGAGGCGCATTGATAATAGGCGTTGATAACATTGAACCGAACACACCACCATTGGTAATGGTAAATGTACCGCCGGTCATTTCAGGGATGGTCAGTTTATTTTCGCGAGCTTTGCCTGCAAGCACTACAATAGCTTTCTCAATTTCGGCAAGGCTCATGCTATCAGCATTGCGGATAACCGGAACAACCAAACCTTTAGGAGCAGATACAGCGATGGAGATATCAGCGAAATTGCTGTATACTATCTCTTCACCTTCAATACGAGCCCCAACAGCTGGCCAGTCTTTCAAAGCCTCAGTAACAGCTTTGGTAAAGAACGACATAAAGCCTAAGCCAACGTTGTGTTTTTCTTTGAATTTATCTTTGTATTTAGCGCGCAATTCCATGATCGGCTGCATATCTACCTCGTTAAAGGTGGTAAGCATAGCCGTTTCATTTTTAACCGATACTAAACGTTTAGCAACAGTTTTACGCAGCGAAGTCATTTTTTCGCGTTTCTCGTCCCTGACACCACTTGCGGCAACCGCTACCGGAGCAGCATTTTGAGCAGCCGGAGCTGGCGCAGCAGGTTTAGCTGCAGGAGCCTGAGCGCCAAGTGCATCGCCTTTAGTGATACGGCCATCAACGCCTGAACCTGATACTGATTTTGGATCAACACCTTTTTCGGCTAATATTTTGGCAGCAGCCGGTGACGGTGTACCAGATGCATAAGTTTTAGCACTTTCGGCAACTGCACCACCACGCGGTGATTCATCGGCAGCACTAACTACAGCCGGGGTTACCGGGGTAACAGCAGGCTGTGAAGCGCCAGCACCTTCAATAGTACAAACTACGGTACCAATAGCTAATACATCGCCTTCTTTAGCGATTGTTTTTAATGTACCTGCTTTTTCGGCAGTAAGTTCAAAAGTAGCTTTATCTGATTCCAGTTCGGCAATGGCTTCATCCATAGTAACAGCTTCGCCGTCTTTTTTTATCCAGCGTGATAAAGTAACCTCAGTGATGGATTCACCAACAGGTGGTACTTTAATTTCAACAGATGCTGATGCAGCGGCTGGGGCGGCAGCAACAGGGGCCGGAGCAGGAGTGTTTGCTACAACTTCTGGCTGTGGTTGTGCTGCTGGTACAGCAGCCTCAGCGCCTCCGTCTTCAATATTGGCAACAATAGCGCCAATTGATAGTACATCGCCTTCATTGGCAACGATTTTTAAAGTACCGGCTTTTTCGGCAGTAAGCTCAAAAGTAGCCTTGTCTGACTCAAGTTCGGCAATAACCTCGTCCATTTCAACGTGGTCTCCGTCTTTCTTTTTCCAGCTCGAAAGGGTTACTTCAGTAATTGATTCGCCTACGGTAGGCACCTTAATCGCTAAGCTCATATTGTAGTATTGTAGATTTTATATTTTTTAATGGATTATGCCTGGATCTTTAATTGATAAATCAATCAGCTCCGGCATCAGCCATCTTCTTTGTTGTTTTTTTAACCGATTCTTTAACCGTTTTACCCGCAGGAGCTTCAAAAGCTTTTGAAACTATGTATAACTGTTGAGCGGCATGCTGTTTAGCAAAACCGGTTGCAGTACTACTACCTTCAATCCTTGATATAACGCTCAGGTTAATCAATTTATCGTTATGGAACTTGCGGCAAATGTATGGCCATGCACCCATGTTTTCAGGCTCTTCCTGTACCCAGATAAATTCAGCTTTTTCGTATTTAGCTTTAATTTTCAGGATTTGAGTAACCGGAGTCGGGTAAAGCTGCTCTACACGCACAATAGCAACATCCTTACGGTTATCAGCTTGTTGTTTGTCAAGCAGGTCATAATATACCTTACCGGTACATAGTAACACGCGTTTTACCTTTTTAGGATCAACGTAGGTATCGTCTATCAGCTCATGGAATTTACCGTTTGTAAAATCTTCAATTGGCGATACACATTTAGGACTGCGCAGCAAGCTCTTTGGTGTAAAGATGATCAATGGCTTGCGGAAATCGCGGTGCATCTGACGCCTTAAAATATGGAAGAAGTTAGCAGGAGTTGTACAATTAGCTACCTGGATATTATCATCGGCGCAAAGCTCCATAAAACGCTCAACACGTGCAGACGAGTGCTCAGGGCCCTGGCCTTCATAACCGTGAGGCAATAACATTACCAAACCATTACCACGTTGCCATTTAGTTTCGGCACTGGCAATGTACTGGTCAACAATGATCTGGGCACCATTAAAGAAGTCACCAAACTGGGCTTCCCAAATGGTTAAAGCGTTAGGGTTTGCAAGGGCATAGCCATATTCAAAACCTAAAACACCATATTCAGATAATAAAGAGTTATAGATGCTCAGTTTAACATCGGCATTAATAGCAGCAAGCGGCGTAAATTCATCTTCCGAATCAACCAGCGTTAATACCGCGTGACGATGCGAGAAAGTACCGCGTTTTACGTCCTCACCGCTTAACCTTATCGGGTAGCCTTCTTTTAATAAAGTACCGTAAGCAAGCAATTCGCCCATAGCCCAGTCAAACACTTTGGTTTTGTTCACCATAGCGCTGCGGTCTTCAAACAGTTTTTCAATTTTTTTGAAGAACTCTTTGTTTGGCGGCAACACAGTGATCTTATTGCCAATCTCTAATATGGTTTCTTCGGCTACAGAAGTATCAATAGCTTTTACCAGTTCTTTATGGCTGGCCAGGTGCAATCCGCTCCAGGCACCTTCAAACATGGCAATGGTATCGGTAAACCTTTCTTCAGATTTTACTTCGTCAAGCTTTTGCTGTAACTCATCTTTGAAGGCCTTTTCAATAGATTTCAGGAATTCAGCATCAATGCTGCCTTCATCTATCAGTTTTTGGTTGTAAATTTTAAGCGGGTTGGGATGTGCATCGATGGCTTTGTACAACAACGGCTGGGTAAATTTAGGCTCATCTGCTTCGTTATGTCCATAGCGGCGGTAGCAAAGGATATCGATAAATACATCCTCATTAAATACCTGCCTGTATTCCATAGCCAGGTTTACAACATAAGCCAAAGCTTCAACATCGTCGCCATTTACGTGAAAAACCGGCGAAAGCACAGTTTTGGCAACGTCGGTACAATAGGTGCTTGAACGTGCGTCTTTATAATTGGTGGTAAAACCTATCTGGTTGTTGATAACCAGGTGAATGGTGCCACCAGTGCGGTAGCCATCCAGTTTTTCCATTTGTAAAACTTCATATACTATACCCTGGCCAGCAATTGAAGCATCGCCGTGGATCAGGATAGGAGCGATTTTTGAATGATCACCCCCATATTTAAAGTCGATTTTTGAACGGGTGATACCTTCTACAACCGGGTCAACAGCCTCCAGGTGCGATGGGTTAGGGCAAAGGCTCAGGTGAACTTTTTTACCGCTTTTAGTCTGCACATCGGTTGAAAAACCTAAATGATATTTCACGTCGCCACCAAAAGGTGATTCAGAATCATAATTTTTACCTTCAAACTCAGAGAATACCTCTTTATAGGTTTTCTCCATGATGTTGGTCAATACGTTCAAACGACCACGGTGCGCCATACCGATGATAAACTCCTCGATACCCAAATCGGCACCTTTTTTTATTACCGAATCCATCGATGGGATCAGGGCTTCGGCTCCTTCCAATGAAAAACGTTTTTGACCAAGGAATTTGGTACCTAAAAAGTTTTCGAAAGTTACAGCTTCATTTAGCTTGTTAAGCATTTCCTTCTTTTCATCAAGTGTAAAAGAAGGTGTATTGCGATGGCTTTCCATCCGCTCTTCAAACCATTTTATTTTAATGGGGTTACGAATGTATTTATATTCGGTACCTATCGAACGGCAATAAGTATCTTCAAGCAACTGACGGATATCGCGCAATTTGGCAGCGCCAAGGCCTACTTCAACACCAGCGTTAAAAACGGTATCAAGGTCGGCCTCGCTCAACCCAAAAGTTTCGAGCTCCTTGCCTGGGTAATAATGGCGGCGTTCGCGAACAGGGTTTGTTTTTGCAAACAAGTGCCCGCGCGAGCGGTAACCATCTATCATGTTTAATACATTGATCTCCTTTAAGAAATGTTCAGGAGTAGCTTCACCAACTGCAGCAGGCGCAATTGCTCCGGCGGCGTCAGCATCCTTGCCAAAATCAAATCCTTCAAAGAATTTTTGCCATCCGTAATCAACCGATTCCGGTTCCTGTTTGTACTGTTCGTATAGGGAAGATATGTAGGCAGCGTTTCCGCTATTTATATAATTGAGACGATCCATGTGAAACTGATCTTTAAAACGGTACAAAAGTAATGATATACCGCTATATACTTCATAATTAATTGTAAAGAAATTTAACCATTATTAGGCTTATTTTACCCGTTGAGGTGAAAACTCAAATTATCGGTTGTTGTTTTACAGCAGATACAAAATATTTTAGTGCTGATAATATTTAAGCCCTAACCAAATCCCCCGCCTCATCAATGGATGATGGCTGCCAGGTATTCACAAAATCGGTTTTGGCTTCAAGCTCTTTGGGCAGCCTGGTGGCTATAGTATATTTGCTTTCTTTGGCATCGTTAACACCGGCAATAAAAGCCCAGTTGCCCCAGTTACTGGCCGGTGAATAATCAATCAGTTTTTCTTCAAAGTAAGCAGCCCCCTGTGTCCAGTCGGCTTTAAGGGTATTTACCAAATAGCCCGCCACGATTTGCCGGTTTTGATTGCTGATAAAGCCCGTAGCGTTAAGCTCATGCATAGCAGCATCTATCAAGGGCACCCCGGTTTCGCCATTTTTCCATTTTTGTAGCAGCAGGTCGGCATCCGGAGCAAGGTCCAGGACTGCGTCTTTAGCTTTGATAAATTTTTGCCCGTGCTTCTTAAACATAAACCTGAAATAGTCGCGCCAAAGCAATTCAAGCTTTAACAGGTTGCCGTTATTGCCATATTTCTGAATCTCCCAATAAACCTGCCTGGGCGAAATACATCCAATCGAGATCCAGGGAGAAAGTTTTGAAGAGCAATCAACGCCGTTGCGGGCATTTTTTTGCTTAGTCACCTGGTCAATATTGGCAAAACATTTATGCAGTTGCACCAAAGCCGCGGTTTCGCCACCCTGAAAATATTCGGTAGCGCGCATATCATCAACGGGTTCATTTAAACCTAATTGCTGTAAAGTTGGCAATTCGCCGGCATCAGCAATTTCCGGAACGGTGATGTGATCGGGTGTTGGTACGCATTGCCTGACATTACTGTCGCGTTCAACTTTCTTTTTAAAAACTGCGAAACTATCAGGAATATCTTTAATCGGAAAAGGAAGGTCCTCCTTGTGGTACATGGTATGCCCGATAAAATGCTTAAGATTAAGCCTCATCTTCCAAAGTGCGGCTTCAACCTCCTCAGAAATCCTGGTTTCTTCATAGGCTACCTCACGATGATGATAAACTTCATTTACATGGTATTCTTCGGCAAGCTGAGGAATAACTTCTGCCGGATTACCTATTCTGATGATGAGTTCGGCGTTAAAGCCCTGTAAATTTTTGCGGAGATCAGCAACGGCCTCTAACAGAAACCGCGCTCTGAAATTCCCCGTTTTTGAAGCTCCTGTTTCGGTGTGCTGGAAGTAGTAAGGATCGAAACAATAAACCGGCAGTACTTTATCAGCCTTGCGCACGGCTTCTAACAATATTTCGTTATCATGAATACGCAAGTCATTTCTAAACCAAACCAGAATAGTTCTATCACTCATAGTTAAACAGGGGGTTAACTGAATAATGCAGTATGCAAATTTGCAATTTATTTGCGTTTTATGCACATTTTGCCACAACATTATGACACCGACCAAACATTTAATTATTTTATTAAACTAAGTAAAAAACCTTTTAGCCAAAAAAACAATTAAAACAGCGGAGGTATTATCATGTAAATATACGCAAATACAGGCAATTAAGTTGCATATCCTTCCCCTGCCAACTCCTTATCAACCGCTCAGTAACAGAAAATCTTATTGATCTGCTTTAATCTTTGCTCTGATCACCGAATCTTTTTGAGCCGGGGCAAGCTTGTAATTATATTGAAATAAGGCACCTTCAAAATCTCCGTATGAGGGATTAGGAATAACAATGTACCTGCTGCCAAATTCTTTTTGGAGCTTTTGGGTAGTCGCGATCCTACTGTCTTCGGCCGGGTGATTATCATATAGCAGGTCAAAATCGGGCAGGTTATCGCCGCAAAGCAGCAGAATATTATGTGTTTTTAAAACGTTAAGCCTCCGTGCCTCTTTGCTTGACGAGGTGGTTTTCAACTGCAGGTGCTCATCATCAGCATTGGGCAAACCATACAGCTGCAGGTTTTTAAGTGTAGAGGCCCGCTCATTTTCATTACGATTAGTAATATAAAATATAGTGATCCCTTTTGATGCTGCATATTTAAAAAAGGCAGGGGCTCCCGGTACCGTATCGGCTACGGCTTTGTCTGTCCACTGTTTCCAGGTGGCATCGCTGTAATCTAAATTTTGTAAAGCGCGATGAACATCATATGGACTGTTATCCAGTAAGGTTTCATCAATATCGGTCACAATAGCTAAGGGCTTATCACCCGGATTCTTAATTCCTTCATCAACCCTCAGCTTAGCTATGTTATAGGCCTGAAAACATAATGCTTTGTATTCTGCCGCCCGCTGCTGCCATAATGAGGCCCAGATCTTTCCATCGTTGGTGATGCTGGTATTTGAACTTGCTGTTTTTTTAACGGGTGCACAAGCGCTCAATAATAACAGGCCCGATAGTAGATAGTTATAGCTTTTTTTCATGTTGGTTGATGGGAGATGTTTCCGGATAA
Source organism: Mucilaginibacter sp. A5337 (assembly GCF_059690695.1). Lineage (NCBI taxonomy): Bacteria > Pseudomonadati > Bacteroidota > Sphingobacteriia > Sphingobacteriales > Sphingobacteriaceae > Mucilaginibacter > Mucilaginibacter sp. A5337. Next base: position 50,341 of record NZ_JCAWEC010000014.1, read on the forward strand.
ACTTAAACTATATGTCATGCTGAACTTGTTTCAGCACCCTACACGCCCATCAGCCATAGCGTTGACTTAGCAAATGGGATCCCGAAATAAATTCGGGATGACCATTATATACTTTACAACAACTCCGGTTTTATTTTATCCTTAAACTCTTTGGCAAATTTATTGAGTTTTGGCTGGATAACAAACGCGCAATACGACTTGTTAGGATTATCGTTGAAATAGTTCTGATGATAATCTTCGGCACTGTAAAACTCACTTGCAGGGGTTATTTCGGTAACAATCGGATCGTCATAAACATGCTCAGCGGTAAGCGTTTTGATCATAGCTTCTGAAGCCTGCTTTTGCTCATCATTATAATAAAAAATAGCCGATCGATATTGTGTACCTATGTCATTACCCTGGCGGTTAAGCGTAGTTGGGTTATGGGTTTTAAAGAAAACCAATAACAATTCATCAAATGAGATCACATCGGCATCATACTCCAGGTGGATCACTTCTGCATGACCGGTAGCGCCTGTACAAACCTGCTCGTAAGTTGGGTTTAAAACTTTACCGCCCATATAACCGGAAGTTACCGATGTTACACCTTTAAGCGATTGGAAAACGGCTTCGGTGCACCAAAAGCAACCGTTGCCGAAAGTTATTTTTTGAATGTTCATATGTCCTGTTTTATCAAAAGTAATGCCTGTTTAAACGGTTAGGTATGAGGCCGATTTGAATATGTCAATTAAATTACTAAACTTAGTGTTTAACCTTATATTAAACCTATTAATTATGAAAATTGCAGCATTAATTGCCCGCGTTTTGCTGGGCCTCATCTTCGTGGTATTTGGTTTAAACTTCTTTTTCCAGTTTCTGCATATGGCACAACCGCCCATGACCGATAAGGCCCAGGCATTTAGCGGCGGGTTACTTGGTTCAGGCTATTTTTTCCAGTATATGAAAGTGATAGAAATAACAAGTGGTCTCTTCCTGCTTATAAATCGCTTTACTGCATTGTTTGTATTGATACTACTGCCTATTTCGCTTAATATATTCCTGTTCCATGCCATTTTGGCACCAGCGGGTATACCTTTGGGATTGGCGGTGATAGTTTTACAGGTGTTTTTGTTGTTTGCTTACCGTAAATATTATACAAGCATTTTTACAGCTACGCCAACTGTATAAGCGTGCCAAGGTTCAAAACGCCCGTATATTGTAACAAACATCGTGTCCCAATTTTTTGATTCTCCCAAAAAATTAAAAAAATGCCGGTGTTTCTTTTTCCATAAATAAGAAGTGTTCCTTTTCTTGAATGTGAAACACTGAAACGGGTAAATCATAAAATGTATTGATAATCAGAAATTTAGCTTTTGACCAAAACGCTATTAACTAACTGATTATCAGGCAATAAAAGTTTTTGGAGTAAAAAATCAGCGTTTCAGGTCCGGGTGAAAACGCCCGGATCTTTGTGTTTGTTTTTGGATGATTTTCTGCGTTTTTTTTGAAATTTCTCCTTTGTTGATAAAAGGTACTGACACAATAGCGCCACCATTATTTTGTTGAATTGTTTTTGATACTTCTCGATCAAGTGTCAGCGATGAATAAATTAAAATTGACATCGCAGAAGAAAACTGGAGATAATCTATATGACATTCATTGGCGATACGGATCGGTTGGCAATTATTAGAGTGTCAATAATTTTGAAATTCGCATGTCCCTTTTACATTTCCTTCAATAATCTCACCTATAACTTCTTCTTTCCATACAATTCCTAATTGAGCCTCAAATTTATCATTAGAGCCTATCCTTCCCGAATAAACCCCGAGAAATCCTCTTATAGTACCAATGATGCTATCGGGAGACAATCCCTTAAGTTCATCTTTATTGATTAATCCACTACGTTGGTATAGAACGGGCGAACCGGACATTCCCGGTCGCGTAGCTGTATCGATTAATAATTTGGGCAGCTTATCAATATTAAGGGATGGCTCCGTTGCAATGCTGCCACGCTTCCATATAGGTAACTCTAAACCACCATTTAAATCATAGGGATACCCCAATACAAAAACTTCATCAGCTATCGCTACAGGAAAGTCATTATCGAGACTTAATTTGTTAATAGAAACAAAATTCAAATGAGGTGGAATTTGGCTTTTATCACAGACATAAATAGCAACGACATCTACCAAATAACCATTTTTAGGGTGAATGAGCCAAAGAGGTCTTGTGAGTTCAGAATCTTCATATAAATCAAATGTCGCATGTTCTGGATGTAAGCCGACCGACTTCCTACCGAGATTCATATCCTCCAATGAAGCAGGGTAAAAAGTCTTTACTTTACTGATAATTCTGTCTGGGAATCCGCAGTGAATATCCGAAATACGCTTTTTAGTTTCAGGATTCGTTCCAGTAACATTATGTCCGTTGGTTATCAAATATACTTTTTCATCTAATTCATAAAAAAAGCCTGTCCCAGAAGCCAACATGGTATCTGAAAACATCATTTTTAAATATAATGTAGTAAAAGATGGACTGGTGACTAAAAGCTTTTCAGATAACATATTTTGGAATTGAATAAAGATAGTAATTTATTTAAGGCAGCTAACACCAAAACGATAGTTTAAAGACAACGGATCTTAATCGATTTTCAGCCTGCGGTACAGCAACACAACATTGACCTCAAGCTAAATATATCAAGCAATGGCGCCACAGCCACTCTCTTTATCGTGCAATGCCACGACACTCCCCATCCTCATCAGTTTGTGATCGTTGTTATTACCGTCCCACTGCATTTAACAAAGAGCTATCAATAAAATGTTAGAAACCCGCAGGTGTTTTATCGCAAAATCTCAAACTAATTAATTTGTGATCGGCGCGGTGCCAACAGGCTTATAACCGTTAAAAAGTCTGTTATGTACAAAAATTGGTCGTTAAATGTAAAAAATATCTTTCCTGATAACAATATCTTCGAAACTTTAAAATACTAATCAGCAACTTACACATAAACCTGACTTTATTGTAAAAATCATCAGGATGGAAACAATTGATGCGGCAGTTCCGCAATTGTTGTAATGACTTGCGATGTGCGACAGTAGATTTTAATAATACATAAAGCCGAATCCGCCAGGCGGGCTTCTATAAACCGATATAATTTTCAGAATGAAACGCAGAACATTAATTAAAGGGATCGCTGTCACTTTGCCATCATTGTGGGTATCGCGGGCATTAGGCAATAGTTTTTTTGAAGGCCAGCCCTTACATGAACCTATTGCAAACGGTCCGTTCAAACCCACATGGGAATCGTTGCAAAATTATAAAACCCCAACCTGGTTTCGTGATGCCAAGTTTGGCATATGGGCACACTGGGGGCCTCAATGCCAGCCCGAAGCCGGCGACTGGTATGCAAGAAACATGTATCAGGAAGGGTCGCCGCAATATAAAATTCATCTTGAAAAATACGGACATCCTTCAAAATTCGGATTTAAAGACGTGATCAATGAGTGGAAGGCTGAAAACTGGAATCCCGAAGAATTGGTGAGTTTGTATAAAAGCGCAGGTGCAAAATATTTTATGGCGCTTGCCAATCATCACGACAATTTTGATTTATACGATAGTAAATATCAAGCGTATTGGAACTCAACTAAAATTGGCCCAAAAAAAGATTTGATTGGCGGATGGGCAAAGGCTGCGCGAAATAACGGACTGCCATTTGGAGTAAGTGTCCATGCCTCGCACGCATGGCGCTGGTATGAAGTGGCACAACGCTCAGATAAGGCGGGCCCCTACAAGGATATTCCTTATGACGGAAAGCTCACAAAAGCAAGTGGAAAAGGAAAATGGTGGGATGACCTGGACCCGCAGGAACTGTACGCACAAAATCACCCGTTGAGCAAGGATAGTTTAGACGATAATTTCAACGTTGAGCAATGGGACTGGACCAATGGCGTATGTCCGCCGTCCAATGCATATATCGAAAAATTTTATAACCGTACTATAGAGCTCATCGATAAGTACAACCCGGATGTTGTTTATTTCGATGATGACCAGCTTCCGCTTTGGCCGGTTAGTGATACCGGCTTACGCATTGCTGCTCATCTTTACAATAAAAGCATTAAAGAACACGGAGACCTCCGCGCAGTCCTTAACGGAAAAAAGCTAAATGAAAAACAACGCAAAGCGATGGTTTGGGATATTGAGAGAGGGCAAGCCAACCAAATTCAACCCTTGCCATGGCAAACCGATACCTGCATTGGCGGCTGGCATTATGATCGGGCATTGTATGAACGCGACGGATACAAATCAGCCAAAACAATCGTTCAAACGTTGGTTGATATCGTAAGTAAAAATGGAAACCTGATGCTAAACATTCCGGTAAGGGGTGATGGTACCATTGATGAAAAAGAAAGAAAAATAGTTGAAGATATTGGCCGGTGGATGAAAGTAAACGGTGAAAGCATTTTTGCTACAAGACCATGGAAAATATTTGGTGAAGGACCGGCGCTGGAAGAGGCAGCCCACCTGAGCGACCAGGGTTTCAATGAAGATAAGGGGAAACAGTTTACACATGAAGATATTCGCTTTGCAACCAAAGGCGATATACTTTATGCTACCGCGATGGGCTGGCCTGAAGACGGAAAACTGGTAATTCAAAGCCTGGCAAAAGGCAGCAGTCATTTTACAAAGGAAATTCAAAAGATAGAATGGTTGCCAACAAAACAATCTTTAAACTTTGAAAGAAATGAAAATGGTTTACTTATTTCTTTGCCCGAAAAAACAGCTAATGATTTAACTTACGCAAATGCGGTAAAGATTTTTTCGTGAAGCATTTAAACTAACTACATAGCATAAAATACGCTGAACGAGTGATCTCTGTTAACTGCAGGTAAGGAATAAAAAGCTTTTATGACACCACAACGATATTATAAGCCAGAGCTGGACGTACTCCGGCTTTGTGCCTTTCTTTTCGTTTTTTTTACTCACCGAATGGATCTTGCCCCCATCGATCCCGCGAAAAACTATTGGGCTTATCACTTAAGCTTAGTTGGAGTATTTGGTGTGCCGCTATTTTTCTTTCTGAGCGCATTTTTAATAACAGAATTGCTTTCAAGGGAACAAGAATATTCGGGTAAAATTAATGTGAAAGCTTTTTACACAAGAAGAATACTTCGTATCTGGCCATTGTACTTTACCTTCTTTTTTGGAATGGTGTTAGTTACCCACCTTTCAGATAAATTCGGGTATATTTCGTCAGGCACTCAAATGGCATTTAGTTTATTTTCCGGTAACTGGTATATTACTTTCAATGGCTGGCTTCCATCATATCCTATTAACCCGCTCTGGAGCATTTCTGTCGAAGAACAGCTTTATATTTTACTTCCGTTGCTGGTATTCTACACGGGGAAACGAGGGCTAAAATTGTTTTCATTTCTTGCACTTTTGGCAGCTTACTCAACTATTATCTATTATGCGCAAAAGCCAACAGCCGGATTTAGTGGTGAATGGACAAACAGTTTTGTGCAATTCCAATTTTTTGCGGCAGGGATCCTTTTATCCGTTTATTTAAAAGGCTGGCAGCCTCAATTGCATGTGGTTGCACGGGTTGCCTTATTTATAACCGGGCTCATATGCTGGCTGTTGGCCTCAATGGTATGCGAAGTTCACGCGGATTCGCCGCACCTTGAAACCGTTCCGCAAGCAATAGGTGGCTGGCTGTTAATCCTTACCGGCGTTATATTATTCTTCTTTTCTTTGTATGGGAGCCAGCCAAAAAACATGCCGGCCCCGTTAGCGTACCTCGGCCGCATATCTTATGGAATGTATGTGTTTCACATCACTATTTTTTGGCTGGTGTATCAGGTATTTAAGGATGAACTGGCTTCTTTTAGCACCATGATTGGTTTATACGAATGGAAAAACAACGTTGGTTTCGTTATCGCATTTCTTGTAACGGTTATTATATCACTATTGTCATATAATTTTTTCGAAAAACCGTTTCTGCGAATAAAAAAGAGATTTACGATCATTCCGTCAAGGGATTAACGCCATCGCAAATAATAAAACCCAGCGGACTTTGAAGGGTGAAATGACAAAGCAGAAAAAGACTTACGAAGTTTTAAAAACTTCGTAAGTCTGGATTCGACTACTTGCCATGGGCAGCGTTATAGAAGATTTTGCTTGTGGGTGGTGCCTACAGGTATTCGGAAGATGAAGATCGGTTGGAAATCCTGGTCAAAAAATCCATGTCATTGCAAGGAGCGGCATCGGCAAAAGCACTTGGGGCGACGCGGCAATCCCGTAGCTATACAGGGCGGGTATGTCATGGCTACGAGGTTGCCGCACCACGCTTATGGCAACGTAATTGCAAATCATTGATTGTTAAGTATATTTTCTTTGATCGATTTATAAACATGGGCGTTGCCTGCGGCCCGGGCTTTACGCTGCAAATCCTCGCCCCGGCACTGCGCTCGAAGGCCTGAGCGGGCTGTGGGTTTTCCGCTGCAATCCCTAACGCGGCCCCATCTCCCGTTCAAAAATCTCCTGCACCATGGCTATCTGTTCTGCATAAATTGATTTTTTGCGGGTGCCGAAGTACAACGTATTTTCTATCTTATTATATCCCTCCCAAAGCAATTTGATATTGCCGCTATCCCGCTCTTTTCTTGAAAGAAAATCAGGGATCACTGCAATTCCTTTACCGCCGCTCAGGCAGCGCAGAATTGACCCCATGTTGGGCACAATAAAATTGGGTTTAAAATCGGGCCTCTTGCCAAAGTTGATGTGCCAGAAGCGCCGAAGGTGTTCCATATCGCCCGATGAGCCATACCAGATTTGAGCTTTGAGCCAGGTTTGAATCTGATTAAGGTCCTTAGTTTTCAAAAGTTCATTAAATTCATCGGTGGGCGTTTGTGCCCCGGCCAGCACCACTATCCGTTCTTTAAAGAAAGGCTTATATTCAAGCCCCTTATAATCACCTTTATGCGGTGTTACAATCATATCCAGGATGCCACCGTCCAGGTCGGCCAGCATTTCGGGATATTCACCAAATTTAATGATCACATTAAAAGGCAGCGTGGGCAGATAGGATTCAAGCGTAAACTGAAACGTTTCAAAACACATGCCTATACTTATGGTAGGCACATCCTTTTCGGTACTTTTATGAAAATGCCGCTCGGCTTCTTCCAACTTGCTGATAGACTCCTGGATATAATTGTACAGGATCTTTCCCCGCTCGGTAGATACCATTTTGCGCGAAGTACGATCAAACAGTTTATAGCCTACATAGCTTTCCAATGAGCTTAAATGCAGGCTCACTCCCGGCTGAGAAATAAACAAGGCCTCGGCCGCGCCGGTTAGCGAACCAGTTTCATATATCGCCTTAAACGTACGGAACCATTCAAAATTAACCATAGCCAATCTATTATAATTATAATACAAAAGTATAAATTATACTATTTTAATAGTAGATAATCCAGCAGTAATTTTGACAAAAATTAAAACACGAAAATAAATGACAAACATATTTGTAATAAACGGCGGGCAGATCTTCGGCCACTCCGGCGGAAAATTTAACAAAACATTATTAGATACCACTGTACAATATTTCACTGAACACCCCGATTTTGAGGTACGCTCAACAGATGTTAATAACGCTTATGATCCTATGCAGGAGGCCGAAAACTATAAATGGGCCGATGTGATCATTTACCATACCCCGGTTTGGTGGTTCCAGGTACCACATGCTTTAAAGAAGTATATAGATGAGGTTTTCACCGCAGGCTATCAAAACGGTATCTACCGCAGCGACGGCCGTACTGCCGAAAACCCTGGTATTAATTATGGCACCGGCGGACTGATGCACGGCAAAAAGTATATGCTTACAACCTCGTGGAATGCACCGCTTACAGCTTTCACCCTACCAGGCGAATTTTTCAATGAGCATAGTGTTGACGAAGGGCCGATGTTTGGTTTTCATCGCATGAATGCTTTTACCGGCATGCAACCTTTAGAAAGTATCCACTTTTATGATGTGATGAAAAACGCTAATATTGAGGAGAACCTGCAACGCTACCAGGAACATTTAAATAATCTGTTTACTCAAAACAACCCAAACCATGAAAATTTACTTAACAGCCTTAGTGAAGTGTAAGGCCGGCACCACTGCCCAAATGAAAGATTTTTTGGATAAGCTGGTAGCAGCATCCCGCCAGGAAGAAGCATGTTTACAATACGAGCTGTATCAATCAACCACAGATGAAACCCAGTTTATTTTTCACGAAACCTGGGCCAGTCAGGAGGGGCTTGATCAGCACGTTAAGCAGGAGCATTTTCAACTATTCAGTAAGCAAATAGCTGATATTATAGATGGCCCACTTGGAATATATAAAACGGATAGGGTTCATTAAAAACACCTGTTTAACAAAAACTGCCCCGGTTTTCACCCCGGGGCAGTTTTTGCTATTTACTGCAGGTTTTATTGCAATCGCCCGAGGCTTTGCATGATTTGCTGCAATTATCTAAACATGTTGGCTTGGTGCATGACTTAGCACATTTAGTGCAGTGGTTCATTTTGTTATTGCAGCAAGGCGTATTAGCAAACGAAATATTACATATAGTAAACAACATCACAGTAGTGATGAAAAGAAATTTTTTCATGATTTTTAAATTGAATGTTTAATAAAAAGATACACTATTGAAAATAGGCAGATGTTCTTTTTATCAAACTTTCGGAGGGTTCCAGCAGGCGTTTGCGTAATCGGATAAATTGCCCACCAGGTAAGGCAAAGCGGCTTTGCTATTAACAGAAACAGCAACAACCTCAGCGCTGATAGTTTCAGCTTTTAAGAAACAGCAATTATTGCATGACAGTATGGTCATGCACATACCACCGTCACATCCTTTTTGCCCGCCATGGTGTTTCTGCGGCATATTAGCCATATGATGACAGCATTCTTTCGACATGTTATTCATTGGCTCCGCTTTCCCTTGTATAGTGGAAATGAGCACCATAAAAATTAACATGATAAAGGCGATTGCTTTCATTGAATCCTGAAACGGAATATTTGCGAAAATAGTATGAGATGATTTGAAATTAATTTTTCGGCTATAATACATAAACTCTATCTGGCCACTATTCATCCTTCAGCATATCAATAGCCTGCTCATATTGCTTAATTAAACCCTGTACCCGGTCAACTAAGCGCGGATTCAGGCAACCTCATCAGATATTTAATAAATTGATTGTCAATAATATAAAAATAAATAATCGAATTTATGTTAACCCTATCCCCCCCTCGCCGCTGACTAAGTTGTAGCTATGGAGTTGCTACTCATAAGTTTAATTTCCCTGTTTAGGGATTAAGTTTTCGCATCTACTTATTTACGGCATTCCTTTGCTTTTGAGCTATTATTTATAATTTAGTGTCCAAAATACAATTAATCCCAAAACGATATTATGTCATCAATAAAATCACCCGGGGCTAAGGTTTATAAGTATGCAATGCTGGCTATCCTGATGCTGGTTACGCTAAAACCCTTTGCCCAAACCCGCCAAAAGCTCGATTTTGATAAAAGCTGGCGCTTTAACCTTGGCGCTGTTGAAAACGGCGAAAAGGTAACGCTGAATGATAGTAAATGGCGCGCGCTTAATCTGCCCCATGACTGGAGTATCGAAGGCACATTTTCAAAAGATAATCCTGCCACTCCCGAGGGCGGTGCCTTACCAGGCGGCATCGGTTGGTACCGTAAAACATTTACTGTTCCGGCCCCGTCAAAAGGCAAGCTGGTTTATATTGATTTTGATGGCGTATATCAAAAAAGTGATGTGTGGATCAACGGCCATCACCTTGGCTTCAGGCCAAACGGGTATATCTCATTCAGGTATGAGCTTACCCCCTATTTAAACTTTGGCGGCAACAACGTTATAGCCGTTAAGGTTGATAACTCGGTTCAGCCAAACTCACGCTGGTATTCGGGCTCGGGTATCTACCGCCATGTGTGGCTGGTAACTACCAACAAAACTGCTATTGACCACTGGGGCACTTATGTAACCACAACTAATGTGAGCAATGCTTCTGCCAAAGTAAATGTGCAGGTGCAATTGCATAATTACCAAAAGGCGCCCGGGCTAATGATAAGCACCAAACTTTATGATGCTGCCGGTAAACCGGTATCATTTGCCGGCGAAGCTTTATCTGCAGCAAAAAGCAAGGATACAGCACTAACTGTAACTCATACACTCACGGTTAAAAACCCGGTGCTTTGGTCGGTAGAAAAACCTTACTTATATAAAGCGGTTACCCAACTAATTGAAGGCAAAACGGTATTGGATGAATATACTACCACCGTAGGCATCCGCTATTTTAATTTTGATGCTGATAAAGGTTTCAGCCTGAATGGTAAACCGATGAAGATCCTGGGTGTATGTGATCACCATGATTTGGGAAGCCTCGGAGCTGCTGTTAATACCCGCGCCCTTGAACGCCAGCTGCAAATGCTAAAGGCGATGGGCTGTAATGGCATTCGCACCTCGCACAACCCCCCGGCCCCCGAACTGCTTGACCTTTGCGATAAAATGGGCTTCATAGTAATGGACGAAGCTTTTGATTGCTGGGAATGGAAAAAAGCTACTTATGACTATCACCTGTATTTTAAAGAATGGCATAAACGCGATCTGGAAGACCAGGTAAAACGCGACCGCAATCACCCCAGCATCATGATCTGGAGTATTGGTAACGAGATCCCTCAACAGGCAGATAGCAGCGCATTGCGTATTGCGCCCGAACTGGCTGCCATTGTTCACAGCTTGGATAAAACCCGCCCGCTTACCACCGCTAATGACCGCCCTGATACTACAAACAAAATTGTAAAATCGGGAGCTATTGATTTGATTGGTTATAACTATCACCAGTTTGATTATGCTAAATTTCATGACCGCTACCCGGGTAAAAAGTTCATTGCAACCGAAACTACTTCGGGTTTGGAAACCCGTGGTTACTATGAAATGCCATCGGATAGCATCAGGGTTTGGCCAACAAGCTATGATAAACCTTTTTTAAGAGAAGGCAATAATGTTTCGGCCTATGACAACACCCGACCACCATGGGGCTCAACCCATGAAATGACCTGGAAGGTGATGAAAAAGTACGACTTCCTATCGGGCATGTTCATCTGGACCGGTTTCGATTATCTGGGCGAGCCAACCCCATACTCGTGGCCATCGCGCAGCTCATACTTCGGTATTATCGACCTGGCCGGCTTCCCTAAGGATGTATATTATATGTACCAAAGCGAGTGGACAAACAAACCGGTATTGCACATTTTCCCGCACTGGAACTGGGAGCCGGGCAAAATGATTGATATCTGGGCATATTATAACAATGCCGATGAAGTTGAGCTTTATCTGAACGGCAAGTCATTAGGCATTCAAAAGAAAGCCGGCGATGACCTGCATGTAATGTGGCGTGTAAAATATGAACCGGGCACCTTAAAAGCTGTATCCCGTAAAAACGGCAAAACAGTATTAACCCGCGAGATCCATACCGCAGGTGCCCCTGCAAAAATTGAACTTACGGCAGACCGTTCGCAAATCAAGGCCGATGGCAAAGACCTTTCGTTCGTTACCATAAAAATATTGGATAAAGACGGTAACGTTGTGCCGGATGCGAATAATAAGGTAAACTTCAAGATCAACGGCGAAGGTTTCATCGCCAGCGTTGATAACGGCGATCCGGTTAGTCATGATCCGTTCAAAGCAGATTACCGCAAAGCATTCCACGGCCTGGCCTTAGCCATTGTTCAGGCAAAAGAAAAAGCCGGAACGATAACTTTAACCGCTTCGGCTGATAGTTTACAAAGCAGTACATTAGTATTGAAAAGCAAGTAACCTCACCCCGGCCCTCTCCAAAGGAGAGGGGGGAAGTATATACAAACAAAACCCACCTCAAGGAGGTGGGTTTTGTTTTTTTTAATGTATAACGAATTTCTGTCGACATTTTATTTCTAATGACACGCTGATTACCAATTACAAGCCTCTGCGTAAAAATGTATCAGTGTTCCCTACTTCTGTATAAATCGCCTTGCATAAGGCCCGCTAATTTTGTCTTATCATTTAAAAACAACAAAAATGGCAAAGACAATTTTCATTACCGGTGCATCACGTGGCTTCGGTAAATTATGGGCCGAAGCATTATTGCAAAGAGGCGATAAAGTAGTAGCAACTGCTCGTGATTTGAGCACATTGGATGACCTGGTAAATAAATATGGCGACAATATTTTACCACTGCAACTGGACGTAAACGATCGCGCTGCGGATTTTGCAGCAATTAATAAAGCAAAAGAACACTTCGGCAGTATTGACGTACTGATCAATAACGCAGGTTACGGTTTATTCGGCAGTATTGAGGAGACCACCGAAAAAGAAGCTCGCGAACAAATGGAAACCAACTTTTTTGGCTTATTATGGCTATCACAAGCTGTTTTACCTGTAATGCGTGAGCAAGGCTATGGTCATATCATCCAGCTTTCGAGCGTATTGGGCCTCATCACCCTGCCTGTATTGGGTATCTATAACGCATCTAAATTTGCGGTAGAAGGTTTAAGTGAAACCCTGGCCGCCGAAGTAAAAGGCTTCGGAATAAACGTTTCCCTGGTTGAACCAAACGGCTTTGCAACTGATTGGGCTGGTGCTTCTGCCGCGCAAACCACTGCGATGCCTGAATATGACGGTGTACGTGCCGCTTTCCAGGCTGGTTTAACTGATGAAATTTTCGGTGTACCAGAAGCAACTACAGATGCCGTGCTTAAATTGATCGACAGCGAAAACCCTCCGTTACGTTTATTCCTGGGAAAATATGCACACCCATGGGTTAAACAAACCTATGAAGGCCGTGCTGCCGAATGGGATAGCTGGAGCGAAGTAGCTAACGCTGCACATGGTAAATAATGTGAGTTTAGGATAAGAAAAAACGATGTCATTTCGAACGAACAAGGAGGGTTTGCGAAAGAAGGGTGAGGAGAAATCTTCAACGCCATGTTTAACTAATGCATAGTCAATTTGCATGCGTAGAAGATTTCTCTTTCGCTCCATACCTCAGTCCCCGTTGCTCTATCGAAATGACATTTTTTATTATTAAGATAATTTTTCTATCCCGAACTCAGGGTAAATAATTAATACCATATATAGAGCCTCTTAGTTATTGGCTTTAAGCTTTGTGCATTTTGCTTTTAACCTCTATAATAAATGGTATTCTACTGACATAATCTACGCCGCAATCCGGCGTAGATTTGTTTAACTTTATTAATCATGCAGCATTTTAAAAATTTGGCCGACATGCACCGTTCCAACGGCTTCCCTATGCCTGAAAACCCGCTTTTCAGCCTGTACAGGTGCACCCATACCTGCGGGTTTGGCGACAGGGAGTTTACATCTGATTTTTACATGATCGGGTTTAAAAAACTTAAAGCCGGTCATATCATGTATGGCCGCACCAAATATGATCATGATAACGGCAGTATGATGTTCATCAAACCGCGGCAGGTTATCCAGTTTAACAGTGTGGAGTATGACGAGGACGCGTTTATTATGTTCATTCATGAGGATTTTCTGAATGGTCACTTCTTGCATAACGAAATCAACAAATACGCCTTTTTTGACTATGAAGCAAACGAAGCGCTACACCTTTCGCCGTCGGAAGAGCAGATTATGTGGGACCTTTATTACAAGATAGAAGCCGAATACCACAATAATACCGATGAGTACAGCCGCGATATCATGCTTACGCATATTGATTCGATCCTGAAATACTCACAACGGTTTTATAAACGCCAGTTTATTAACCGTACCGAGCTTTCGGGTAAAACCGTATCAAAGTTTAATGAAGTATTAGCTGCTTATTTTAAAAACGGATTACTGCTAACCCAGGGATTGCCAACTGTGAATTCGCTGGCTTCACAACTTAATTTATCTCCCCGTTATCTAAGTGACATGCTGAAGCAGGAAACAGGAAAAACTGCTATAGAGCTGATACATATTTACCTTATAAACGAGGCCAAAAACCGTCTTAAAAGTGATTATCAAAGCGTTTCGGAAATAGCCTATGAGCTTGGCTTTGAAAACCTTCCTTATTTTTCCAGGCTATTTAAAAAAGAAACAGGCATCAGCCCCAACCAGTTCAAAAAGCAATTGCTTAATTAACAATCGGATAACCTAACACGGAAAAGTCCAATTCTATATTAAGTTTCCGTTAACACACCTTTCAGGATAAAACGTTTTTGTAATTTTGACTACAATCGTTTTCTTATGAAACTAAAACTCATCGCCGGCATTGCATTTCTAAGTGCTGCGCTACAATCCTTCGCCCAAACTCCGGGTAAAATCGAGCAAACAGGACAGGTGTTATTGCCTAACGGATGGAAACTTAGTCCGGCCGGAACATCTTTACCTCTGGGCGATCTGCCGCTTAATATGCAGCTTTCATCATCAGGTAAGTTGTTAGCTGTTACTAACAACGGTCAAAGCACCCAGTCGGTTCAATTAATTGATCCTAAAAGCGAAAAACTGCTTGATGAGGTAATAGTTAAAAAATCGTGGTACGGACTTGCCTTCAGCCGCGACGAAAAAAAACTGTATGCATCAGGCGGCAATGACAACTGGATTTTGGTATTTAACATCGCCAATAACAAACTCGGCACACCCGATACCATTAAGTTAGCCCCAAATGCATGGCCTAAAAATAAGGTATGCCCCACAGGTATGGTAACCAACAAAAGCAACAGTCGTCTTTATTCGGTTACTAAAGAAGACAGCACCCTTTATATTATCGATCCTGAAAAAAAAGACGTCCTTAAACAGGTAAAACTACCTGCCGAAGCTTACAGCTGTATTTTATCGCCCGATGAAAAAACACTGTACATTTCTTTGTGGGGAGGAGATATGCTCGGCTTTTACAACATTGAAAAACAAACACTCAGCACTATCAAAACCAGCAGCCATCCTAATGAGCTGCTTTTGGATAAAAAAGGAAAATTCCTGTATGTGGCCGATGCTAATGACAATGCAGTATCGGTAGTAAATACTACTACGCATAAAATAATAGAAACTATTTCTACAGCCCTTTACCCTACCCGCCTTACCGGTTCAACCAGTAATGGGTTGGCACTATCGCAAAACGGAAAAACATTGTACATAGCCAATGCCGACAACAATTGCCTTGCTGTATTTGATGTAACGGTACCGGGCAGCAGCAAAAGCAAAGGTTTTATCCCCGTAGGTTGGTACCCTACCAATGCAAAAGTATTGGGCGATAAAATCCTGGTGTCAAATGGCAAGGGCTTTTCATCAATGGCCAACCCAAGAGGCCCGCAGCCGGTTAAAAAAACCGATAACAGCGGATATAAACAAGGTGCCATCAACAGCCGTGAGCAATATATCGGCGGCTTATTTAAAGGTACGCTGTCATTTATCAATACACCAACTGATGCGGAACTGAAAACTTATACCAAACAGGTTTATGCCAACACACCGTTTACTGCTAAAGTTGAAAAAACAGCCAAAGGCGAAGAAGGCAATCCTATCCCCCGCCGGGTAGGCGAAAAATCGCCAATTAAATATGTATTCTACATTATTAAAGAAAACCGCACTTACGACCAGGTTTTAGGCGATATGCCGCAGGGCAACGGCGATACTTCACTGTGTATCTTCGGTAATAAGGTAACACCTAACCACCACGCCATAGCCAACGAATTTGTGTTGCTTGATAACTTCTACGTTGATGCCGAAGTAAGTGCCGACGGGCACAACTGGAGCATGGCCGCCTACGCTACCGATTTTGTGGAAAAAACATGGCCA
Source organism: Mucilaginibacter sp. A5337 (assembly GCF_059690695.1). Lineage (NCBI taxonomy): Bacteria > Pseudomonadati > Bacteroidota > Sphingobacteriia > Sphingobacteriales > Sphingobacteriaceae > Mucilaginibacter > Mucilaginibacter sp. A5337. Next base: position 66,167 of record NZ_JCAWEC010000014.1, read on the forward strand.
ACCAGTTATGGCGGCCGTGGGGGTAATTATGATTTTGAAGGAACCCGTAAAGCAGCCTACCCACGCGATGGTTTTATATGGGATTATTGTAAACGCGCCGGTGTAAGCTACCGTACTTATGGTGAATTTGTAAGTGATGATAACCCCGGCAAGGCAAACTTAAAATCGCTTGAAGGACATTTTTGCCAGCAATCGCCGGGCTTTGATTTAAGCGTTAAAGATGTAAAACGTACTGAGATCTGGGCGCATGATTTTGATTCGTTATTGACTATAAATGCTGTACCGCATTTTAATACAGTGCGTATTTCAAATGATCATACCAGCGGACAGCGCAAGGGCGCAATATCTCCTATTGCAGCTGTTGGCGATAATGACCTTGCCATAGGTCAGTTTATCGAGCACCTGTCACATAGCTCTATCTGGAAAGAATCCGTAGTGTTTATCCTGGAAGATGATGCCCAAAACGGGCCCGATCATATCGACGCGCACCGCTCACCGGTATTTGTAGCTGGCCCTTATGTAAAGCGCAACGCGGTGATCCATGGCATGTATTCTACATCCGGCGTTTTGCGTACCATGGAGCTTATTTTAGGCCTTCCGCCGATGAGCCAGTATGATGCCGCCGCCATGCCGCTATATGATTGCTTTACCAGCAAACCCGACCTTACACCCTATACAGCCAAACCGGCACAGGTTGATTTAGAACAGCGCAACATAGCAGTAAATGAAAGCAGCAAACGTTCTGAACTATTCAATTTTGCTAAAGAAGATGCAGCACCCGACATCGACCTGAATGAAGTGGTTTGGAAGTACGTAAAAGGCGAATCATCTGTCATGCCCGCGCCAAAAAGGAGTGCATTTGTAATTTTAGAACCTAAAAAAGAACAGGATGATGATTGATTTGTTAACTTCGTTTAACCGGAAGTTGTCCAATTAACGAATCCTTTATATATTGGTTTAAAGCCCGGCTATTTTTTTTAAAAGCCGGGCTTTCACATTAATTATACTCCTATGATCACTCATTTAGAAAACGAGCACATTAAAGTAGCTATCGACACCAGAGGCGCGCAGCTTAGTTCATTTATCAATAAGGCCACAGGCATTGAACACATGTGGCAGGGCGATGAAAAGATCTGGCCATGGCATGCTCCAAACCTTTTTCCAATAGTTGGCGGCTTAATTAATAATGAGCTTTTAGTTGATGGTGAAAAATATGCGATGTCGCGGCATGGGTTTGCCCGGCAGTCGGAGTTTTTTTTATTGGAGTCGGATGAAACATCGGCAAGTTACTCGTTACCCAACTGCGAGAATACGCTCAAGGTTTATCCCTTTAAATTTGATTTCCAGATCTTGTACCATCTTATCGATAATGCGCTCCGCATTACCTATAAAGTGATCAACCTTGATAAAAAATCGATATATTTTTCTGTTGGCGGACACCCGGCCTTTAATGTTCCTTTTAACAAAGGCGAAAACTATGAGGACTATTACCTGGAGTTTGAAACTGAAGAACATTTTGATACACATCTTTTATCAAAAGATGGTTTTTTTAACGGCGTAACACATCCCGTACCAACTCCTAATAAAAAACTTTATTTAACCCGCGATCTGTTTAATGACGATGCCCTGGTTTTTAAAGATTTAAAATCGCGCATGATAACCATTAAAAGCGACAGGCATGATCAAACCCTGGCACTTGAGTTTCCACATTTCAATTATGTTGGTTTATGGGCCAAACCAGGAGCCGATTTTGTTTGCATAGAACCATGGCTTGGCTGCGCCGACACGCAGGGCAAACATGTAGATATTAAAGAAAAAGAGGCTATTCTGAAATTAAGCGTGGGGCATGTTTTTGAATCGGCTTATTTTGTTTGCTTATAAACATTTAGGTTACAATAATTTTATACTTAGGTAAAACATTTTTCACACTTTTTCTCTTTCATAGAAAGAATCACTTAAATATTAAAACTATGAAAACTAAAGTTTATTTATTAGCTCTTACTTTGTTGCTGTCGTTTACAGCGTTAAATACTTTTGCTGCCGACAGCCACGCGCTTACCCCGCTAAGCAAGGAAGAAATAGCAACCATGACAACCGAGCAAAAACAAGCCCGTGTTGAGGAGATCAAAGCCCGTGTTAATGAGATTAAGGCAATGGATAAATCGGAGCTTACAAAAGCTGAGCGAAAAGAATTGCGTACCGAATTAAAATCAATGAAAAAAGAGGCCAATGCCCTTGGCGGTGGTGGTATTTACCTTTCTGTAGGCGCTATCATCATTATTATTTTGGTATTGATCCTGATATTATAATCCGGGCACATTGTATAACAAAAACGCCTCCGACGAAAATCGGGGGCGTTTTTTGTTGGGGTTATCTTCTATTATTTGAATAATAACAGCGTTGCCATTTCGACGAACAGCCCGGGGCTGCGAGGGAGAAGTGAAGAGAAATCTTATACACCCTACATAGCGGCTTGCATGGTGTATAAGATTTCTCTTTCGCCCCTGTGCTCGTGACTATCCCCGCTCTATCGAAATGACATTTTTTTGCATTCCATTTAAAACCAAAAAGCCCCCGGATAATTCCGGAGGCCTTCAATATATCTTAATTAATTATTTTATTATTTTTTGCTGCTATCAGCTGCTTTAGGTGCCGGTGTAGCAGACGGCGTCAATGCCGGAGTTGCCGATGGAACCGAGTTAGTTGGTTTTGAAGCCTTTTCAATTTGCTCACGCAGTGCAGGGTTATCTGCATTTGTTGATGAACCACCTTTTACAGCTACGTTAATAGCTAATGACAATACCATAAGAGTGATAGCTAATGCCCAGGTACCTTTTTCTAAAAAATCGCCGGTTTTTTGTACACCCATTAATTGTGATGAGCTTGAAAAATTTGATGCCAAACCACCGCCTTTAGGGTTTTGGATAAGTACGATAAGCCCTAACAGAGCGCATACAATTACGGTAACAATGATTAAAACGATATACATTTCTTTATATTAATTAGTTTTCTTTTCTAACTGCTCAATTTGGCTCGCAAAGTAACGGCTTTTTTCCGGGAATTTCAAGATCAATTTTTTGTAAGTTGCAATAGCTTTGTGATATAACATCTGATCGATGTAAATCTGGGCTAAAGTTTCGCTTACCAGGTCATTTCTGTCTTCCGAACTTTTCTTTGCTTTATTTTCATTATCGAGCTTATCAATAGATGGCGGCCTGATCTGTGGTTCTTCCCTGATAAACTTATCAATAATGAGGTCTTCCTTTCTTTTTATCTCCGGTACATCGGGCTGAGGTGTTTTCTCCAACTCCTCAAGAGATTGCGAATGGAAGATATTTTCATAATACTGATGCTGTAACGCATCGGCAGTTTGGTTATCAGTTTCAGGTTTAACGGACGGAGCTACTGTTTCAATGTTATAAGGCTGATAGGTTGATGCATATTCTTTACGGGTTTTATCCAGCCACCACATAAAGGTATAAGGCATTTTTTCGTCGTTGTACTTCGATAATACCTCGTGCTGCTCAGCAGTTTCAGTTTCTGCATGCAGCAAATCAGGTTCCTGCAGGGCAGCTTTATCTTCAGTTCGTGTATCAGCAACCGAATTATCAAACAAAAAATAATCGGTTGAGGCAATGTTACTAATAATCCATTTTTCGGTTACATCGTCTTTTACGTCCTCAGCTTCGTTAACACTAACCGAAGATGGGGTAACCTCATGGTTTTCAGGAAGCGTATCAATATCAGCAACATGCTCATTAGCATCAGCCTTACTTATACTTATATTTTCAATGCCAACAATTTCATCATAAACCTCATCCTCAATATCATGGGTAGATGTCACTGCTTCCGTGGTAGGCTCTGTAGTTGATGGTTCATGATCAATAACCCCGGCTATCAGTTCTGCATCTGTAGTTTCAGGCTTATAGTCATCGGTAGCGATAAAATCAAAGCTGTCTTTTTCCTGATCCGCGCCAATAGTTAAATCTTCCGGAACAGGCGGCAAAGTATCGTGAACCTCATCAACAGCAGGGCCTATATTGAAATAGTTTTCGGGAGCCGGAGTATTGTTTACAGCTGCAGGATCAAGCAGGTTGATTAACTGCGATGCATTTACCTGACCTAAGCCCTCCGGTTCGTGAATTAGCTTGTGTAATAAAACAGGTTTGTAATAAACGGCTGCCTTTTGCACATCTTTAGCTGAACCTGTATGGGCAAGCAAAGCACGCAAAATACCGCTCTGCGGATAGGCATCAACCAACTGCTGCAGGTTATAACCATAAAACGAACCAGTCTCGGCCGGATTGGCCAACAGCTCATCTAATATTTCGTACTGCCTGCTATTCAAATATTGATCCACGTGGTTGAAAATACAAATTGCCTACCAATTAGAAAAGGCCTTGTTAAAAATATCGTCTATTAACTGCTTATTAATTTGCTGTATCAGGTTCTGTTCCTGCGAAGAAATATCCCCCCGGTAATCAGCAAACTTAGTAAAACTTTCTTCAAAGCTTAGTTTTTTATCTGCCGGAGTTTTCGCGGCATCAAATGAAAATTTAACCCGAACGGTAATAGTAAGCCTGTTAGCATCAGCAATTGGGGCCACATTATTTGAAGTGGCTTGAATAGATGCCGGAGCAATAGAATAACCGGTAATAGCGCCCGACATGGTTGCATCGGCTTCGCCGCGGACTAAGCTTAGGCTGGTTTGTGTACGGACCCTGTCTTTTAACGCTTCGGTGAAGGTTTGGCTCAGGTTATTAACCACCAGCGCAGCATTGTTTTCAAAGAACTGAACATTGAGGGTCTTCAAAGTGGGCGGGATTGATTGATTTTTGAGAGTGTAACATGATGGACACATAAGCACCAGCACACACACTGAAATAATTCCCAAAAGTTTTTTCATCAATTTTATAAGTTTAGTTCTTTTATTTTCCTGTATAACGTACGCTCAGAAATCCCTAATTCATTTGCAGCAAGCTTGCGTTTGCCTTTATGCTTCTTTAAAGCCTTACGGATCAGGTCCGATTCCTTTTCAATCAGCGAAAGTGATTCCTCAACCTCTTCAGCATCATGCGTTATATTAAAACCATCGATAGTGCTGTTGTTATTACCGCTGCTGTTTGTAACGGTATTAACGGGTTGTTGCAAGGTAAATTGTGAGTCGTTGTTACCATGCAGTTCAATATCGCGATAAAGCTGGTTTAAAGTTTGCGGATTGTTGGCATAATGCGGTGAAACACCACCATGCTCAATAATATCGGCTACGAGCTTTTTCAACTCAACCATATCACGCTTCATATCAAACAACACTTTATACAGGATATCACGCTCCGAAAAATCTTCTTTAGGCTGATTTTCGAGGCGCATAGGCAGGTTACGGGCACCAGCCTCATGCGGTATATAGGTAAGCAGTGTTTGAGCAGTAATGATCCTGTCGCGCTCAAGTACGGCCAGCTGTTCGGCCATGTTTTTCAACTGCCTTACGTTACCCGGCCACGAATAATTTGTCAATACCTGCTGGGCGTCATCATCCAGTTGAATAGGTGGCGTACGGTATTTATCGGTAAAATCGGCCGTAAATTTGCGGAACAGCAGAAATACATCTTCCTTCCTGTCGCGCAATGGCGGGATCTTTAAGGGCACCGTATTTAAACGGTAGTAAAGGTCTTCACGAAATTTCCCGTTCTTCACCGCGTCATATACATCAACGTTAGTGGCAGCGATAACGCGTACGTTCGTCTTTTCTACTTTAGATGAACCTACTTTAATATACTGCCCCGATTCAAGCACCCGCAGCAAACGCGCCTGGGTACCCAGCGGCATTTCAGCAATTTCGTCTAAAAATATAGTACCACCATTTACGGTCTCAAAATAACCTTTTCGTTCGCCAACTGCACCTGTATAGGCACCTTTTTCGTGACCGAAAAGCTCCGAATCGATAGTACCTTCAGGTATGGCACCACAGTTTACCGCGATGAAAGGCCCATGTTTACGCGGACTCATCTGGTGTATGATGTGCGAAAAAACCTCCTTACCACTACCGCTCTCACCGGTAATTAATACCGAGATATCAGTAGGTGCAACCTGGTTTGCTATAGTTATAGCCCGGTTAAGCAATGGCGAATTGCCAATGATCCCGAAGCGTTGTTTTATTTCCTGTACTTCCATGCCCCCCGGCCCCCTAAAGGGGGAGTTATTGTAAATGTTTATAATTCTTGTTTATCATATCCCCTTTGTATGCTACACCCCGATCCATCAGGATGTAACTCCCCTTTAGGGGGTTTGGGGGATAACTTTGCCGATTAGAGTAGCCGTTGTGCTGCGCTCGATAAGTACGTTAACGTATTCTCCTGGTTTGTAGCCTTCGCCAACCGGAAAAATCACCATCGCGTTTTGATCGCTGCGGCCGCAATAGTCTTTGTCTGATTTTTTAGAGAAACCTTCTATCAGTACGCGCTCTACCCTGCCAATACGGGCCTGCATCCTGTAAAAAGAATACTCCTGTTGTTTGGCAACTATTTCGGTTAAGCGCTTCTGCTTTACCTCTTCCGGGATATCGTCGGCATAACGTTTTGCAGCTAAAGTTCCTGGCCTTTCACTGTACTTAAACATGTAGGCAAAGTCATACTTCACATAATCCATCATGCTTACGGTTTCCTTGTGCTCCTCATCTGTTTCGCTGCAAAAACCGGTAATTACATCGGTGGAAATTGCACAATCCGGAATGATGCGGCGGATAGCGTCGATCCTGTTGATATACCATTCACGATCATATGTACGGTTCATCAGATCAAGAATACGACTGTTGCCCGATTGTACCGGCAGGTGGATATAATTACAGATGTTATCGTATTTATTGATAGCATAAAGCACCTCATCGGTAATATCCTTTGGATGCGAGGTTGAAAACCTAACCCGCAGATCAGGGCTGATCAAGGCTACCATCTCCAACAAGTTGGCGAAATTAGTTTCAGCTTCTGATACTGAACTTATGGCATCCGACTCAGAACCTTCAGCTTTCGACTTCCACTTATATGAATCCACATTTTGGCCTAACAAAGTTACCTCGCGGTAACCTTTATCAAACAAGTCCTGGCATTCGGCTACAATTGATTGCGGATCACGGCTGCGTTCGCGCCCCCTGGTAAATGGCACCACACAAAACGAGCACATGTTATCGCACCCACGCATAATTGATACAAATGCGTTAATGCCGTTACTGTTTAAACGTACCGGACTTATATCGGCATAAGTTTCCTCGCGCGATAACAATACGTTAACCGCTTTTTGACCATCGTCAACCTGATCAATCAGGTTTGGCAAATCGCGGTACGCATCCGGGCCAACAACAACGTCTACTAATTTTTCTTCTTCCAGGAATTTTGATTTCAGACGTTCGGCCATGCAGCCCAACACACCTACCACCAAACCCGGATTTTTCACTTTAGCAACGGTGAACTCCTTTAAACGGTTACGCACACGTTGCTCAGCGTTTTCACGGATAGAACACGTATTGATGAAAATAACATCGGCAATGCTATAATCGGGCGTAGTTTCAAAACCACGTTCGGCCAAAATAGAAGCCACAATCTCACTATCAGAAAAGTTCATGGCACAGCCATAACTTTCAATATAAAGCTTACGGCCATTATTTTTAGCTGTTTCGGCTTTTAACATTAGCGCCTCACCCTGCCTGCTCTCATCATGTGTTTTATCCGGAATAAGCAAATCTATCATTTATATAAAAAATTAGTTTGCAAAAATAAACAAAATTTAAATACCCAAATGACATATTGTCAGTATTAAATAAAAACATGCTCTACTTAACAAAAAACGGGCAATACAGTTGTATTACCCGTCCATTAAATCCGGTCTCAGTTTTAAGTTTATTACAAAGCCACAGTACTGGTGTTGTTGATTTGCCATATAGCCGCGCCCGGCGTCGGGAAGCTAACACCTTTGGTATTGCCTTTAACGCCGTTATCCTGGCCAAAGTAATACAGCGGGTGCCCTTTGTACACCAACTGTGTTTGCCCGAACACGGTGATCACATCAAAATCGCCCTTGTTTAAAATAGATGGAACACTTTGAACTGTTGTTACCCCATCAATTGGCCAGTTGGCGTCATGAGCAGCCACGCCGGTGCTAAACTTATTTGTTTTAGAGGCATCTTTAGTAAACAGGTACAAGGTGCGCCCGTTGGCATCTGTAATGTACTGTGAGTTTTCAGTACCGGCTATTCCTTTGCTGGTATACTGGTTACCGTCGTGCCCTATCAGCTGTGCGTAAGAAACCATTACCGTATAATCGGCTTTTGCTATAAACCATGATTTGCCAACGCCATCGCCGTTAACATCGGTAGCAGCAACATCTTTTGCATAGTAATATAAGGGCCAGCCTTTATAAGTGGTTTGCTTGTTGCCGTCGGCATTGGTGATAACACCAAAATCAGTTGCAGATAAGCCGGTGCCTATGGATGGATTTTCTTTATAAAAGGCAGGCCAAATCACAGCACATCCTCCTGTACAGGTTGAAACATTAGCTGCATCATCAGAGAAAAAGTAAAGCGCGCGACCGTTATTATCTGTTATGATACTGCCAAAGGTTGCGTTTGAGGTAAGCTGTACGCCGGTAACAGCTTTAGGTGTGTTTGGATTGTTATCGTGATTTTTTTTGCACGATACCGTTAATAAAGTAAACACAATTGCGCCCGTCAGGGCTAAGTACATTTTTGTTTTCATCGGGAGTCTGAATTAGATGTTAATAATGGTTATGTACAGATATAACGCCATCATTTTCCCCGGGGTTGCTTTGCAGTTAAGGAAAACCTTTATTTAAGTTAAACATCAACATATAAACCTGTCGATGATGAATCAAGTATGAGTTTTAACAAAAAATAACATACACCGCCACCGCACTATAACAAAAGTTACTAACTTGCTGTTAAAGCATTAAAACACAAGTAAAAAGTAACCACCGGTAAATGGCACTAAATTTTTTAAAGCACAAGTGGCAAAAAAGGACATTTAAATTTGTGCTGATACCGGTTATAGCAATATTACTACTGGCTGTAGTTGTAAACAGGTATTGGTCGCCCATATTGGCCGGTAAGGTAAAAGATGTAGTATTAAGCAGCAGTGACAGCCTTTATACAGCCGATTTTTCGGATGCGGAACTACATGTTCTGCAGGGGAAGATCATTATTTACAATATCACCCTTAAGCCCGATACAACTGTTTACAATCAGAAGAAGCGATTGCACCTGGCGCCAAACACACTTGTTGAGCTTAAGGTAAAACGATTGGTGCTTAACCACGTACATCCTTTTAGCCTTTACTTTCGAAAAAAGCTAAACATCGGTCAGATTATCTTGAATGAACCACAGTTGAGCGTTAGCTACCAGTTAAACCATACTAAAGATACTGTTGTTAAAGACCATCGAACTGCCTGGCAGCGTATTTCAAAAAGCCTGGAGTCGATCCATATCGGCGCCATTTTACTTAATGACGTCAATCTGAAATATGAAGATTACTCTGGCAATAAAGTAGCTATTTCCAAACTTAAAGAACTTAACTTAAGCGCCACCGACCTGCTGATAGATTCGGCCACACAATACGATAAATCGCGCCTGCTTTATTGTAAGGACATCATTACCGAATTGAATAACTACACAGGGGAAACTCCAAGCGGCTTGTACACTTACAAGATCAGGCATCTTAAACTTTCCACACTTACCTCCCGACTAAATATAGAAGGACTTGCTATGCAACCCGCAAAATCAGACGTATTTTTTGGCAAAAGCCAGAAAGACCGCCTGGGCTTCCTCGCAGATTCGGTGCAGCTCAACAATTTTGACTATCTAAATTATCATAAATACCGTACGGTTTCTACCTCAAGCTTAACGCTGGCCGGAGGCAAGATAACCGCTTTCACCAACCCGGGTAAAAAGCCGGATTCACTGACTGATAAGGTTAAAACCTTTCCTAACATGATGATCAGGAAATTAAATCTTGATTTAAGGATAGATACCGTGAAACTCAGGCATGTGGATGTGATCTATAACGAGTTTAATAAAAAATCGCAAAAAACGGGTACAGTAGCCTTTTATAACACCAGCGGACGCATTTATAATATTACAAACAACCCATCGGCCATAGCCAGAAACAACATTACCACTGTTGACCTGACCACCTATTTCATGAACCGTGGCCGGCTCGATGTGCAAATGAAATTTAATTTAAGTGATGACGATGCGGCCTTCAGCTATAAAGGCACATTAGGCCCCATGGAATTTGGAAGGCTAAATCCGGCTACCATGCCTTTGGCCATGGTAAAGATGACATCGGGCAGTGTTAAAAAATTCAGCTTTGATATCCAGGCCAACAGCAAAGTGTTTAAGGGTAAGATTGATTTTTTATATAACGATTTAAAGGTAGTGCTGCTAAAGCCCGATACCGCTAATGACCGTTTTAAAAGAAAATCAATCATGTCGATATTCGCCAACCTGTTTGTGATCAGGCGCAGTAACCCGGATGATAAGGGAAAGCTAACTTCGGCATTGGTAATCTATAAACGCCCAAAAGATTCGCCGTTTTTTAAAACAATCTGGAAAACCCTGCTTACTGGTATAAAGCCTTGTATCGGCCTCGATGAAGAAAAACAAAAAGCTACGAAAGACCGTATTGACGAACATCTGAAAAACAAAGAGGAGCGTTTAAAGAATAAAGCAGAACGCCAGAAAAGGAAAGCGGAACGAAAGAAATTGATGGACCAGGGAAAGTTTTGATTTGAAAATTTTCTGATTTGAAGATTTGAAAATGATGCCCCTTTTGAGGCGTTTCAGAGCCTCTTGAGCGACATATTATAAACATTTACCGGCCCCAGTGGGGCCACGTGTTTATAGCCATAAAAAAATACATCTTTGGCTCCGTAGGTGCCTCCCATTGAAGTTTTGAATTAACGGGAAACCTTAATAAGAACATCTCTAAATCCGGTATACGGAGTTAACTTTCCTTCATCGGCTTGCTTTAAAGATTCTTTAACACCTTTAACCACATGATTGGGGTAAACTTCACTTTTTTGTTCAAAAGAGATTTTCATCGCTTCATAACTGCCTCTAAAGTTCCCATCTGTTACTTATTTTCCGGGTAAACAATTAATGAATCCATATGAACAAATATACTAATTTAATTATGGGAAAGATTTAAGCTTGGTACGACATACTATCAACCAAGGGTAGTCCTATTAGAGGAACTGTGATGAGACGAAGTATTTCATCTTCAAATTTTCAAATCAACTCATTTTCAAATCAATCCTATTGCAACAACAACTTCAAATTAATGCCAAAGTTGGTAAACGAGGTATTAAACGTTTGTGAGGTGTAGGGCTTGGTAAGATTTGAATCGTAAAACAAATTGAGGTTAAAGCGCTGGTTAATCACATAATCAATAGACGGCCTTACAGTAATGTTCTGCGCACCTGATGAGATCTCGGCCGATTCAACATCTGCACGGTAAATGAGTGTTTTATTATCTCGAAGCGAAAAATCGAGTTTGAAATTTACATCCTTATGCTGGAGGCCTTCAAACCAGCCAAACGGGAAATGAAAATCTTTGGTGTGGTAACCAAAGCCCAAAACTATGATCTTTTCGTTTTGCTGCGCCAGCTGGCTGTTAAGCATACTTAAACTTAACGAACGGCTTTGACGAAACTCGGCATTGGCGGTCATGCTGTTCTTGAAACGCATGCTTGCACCCAGCAATGGCACAAACTGTTCAAAAATGGTAACCTGCGAAAACTGGTACAGCGGCAGAAAGTCGTTGTTTAAATCACGCGCCGACGATGCTCCGTGAGCTTCCTGGTATTGCAGCAATGATGTAAAACCGCTTACATTATATGACGATCGGTAACCGTGGCTCAGATCGAACGAATCAAAAATATCCTGGAACCAGGAGATCTTGCTTAGCCCGTTATACGTCACCTGCCAGTTAGGAATAGGGATTTTAGGGAATTGCGACAAGTTACTGCCCGACGCATTTTTACCTCCATAAGCAGCCAAAAACGCGGGCACCAATACGTTTTGTGAATTTGGCCCGTAGCCATCTGCATACCCATCGGTAACACCGCTTGAGTTTGGATTGGTACGACCTAATCTTTGCGATATTACGGTACGGGCATCCAAAAATTTCTGAAAGGTAGATGACACATTGTTGATCCCTTTTGCCGATTCAAAGGCGGTACCAATGGTCAGGAATGACACACTATAGTTACCCGAAGTAACCGGGCTTAATGTTTCAATACTATTGCTTGATGCCAAATATTTGAAATTTGCCTGGTAATTATGGTCCTGGGTTTTAAAGGCGGTAAGCTCGATACGCAGGTCTTTAAATGGCTCTATGATACCCCTGAAATGCATATCCTCATTTAGCGATGTGGTATATAACTGATTTTGCAGGGTATCTTTGGTGATCCAGCCATTGGCGACTGCTTTAGCCCTGATATCTGTTTGGCTGCCTAATAAAAAACCTAAACCGGGAGCGCTGCCATCGGCACCAAAAAAACCCGACTGCGGCAAATAACCAGGTAAAAATGTACCCTGCGTTCGGGTATAGGTAGCACTCAGGTTTTTAATGCTGGTTAGCAGCCCAATCAGGATATTATTCTTTTTATTGGGATTATTGGCCTTGCGGATAAAAGGGAAATTATTGTACAGCGAAACCATGTTCAAGGTTGGGTTAAGTTGGATAGCCCTTGAGTTTTGAATGCTGTTACCCACGTCATAATTGGTGCTGTTGATGGCAAACAGCGGCTGTGTTTGCCAGTTAAAGTGGGTGCTGTAACGCGCCACTGCCGATACCCAATCCAACCCCGGAATTTTGTTGATAGGTACCGTATAATTAAAATTGATGGTATGGTTATAATTAGTAGTACGGCCCAATTTTTTCAGGTTATCCCAAAGCGTATCGCGCTTCAGGCCATTGATACGACCGGCAGGCTCATCCACAACCGAAAGGTTGGTAGCGTCGATATCCATTTGCAATGATTTCGACAGGTTCCAGCCTATACCATAAACACGGGTTATATTGAAATACTTGTTGAATGTAGTTGTAGGGATGGGGATATAATTATTAGGATCATTATCGCGCAGGGTATTCTCGGAATAAAAACGATTGAAATTAATGCTGAAATTTAACCTTGACGGTAGCAGGCTAAAGTTCAGGTCCCGGAACAGGGCCAGCATATTGCTTTTAATGATCTTGGCAAAAGGGCTATAGTATTTGGGTTGATTGGTGTAGTTATAAGCCAGTGTAAGGTTGTATGTTTTCTCTACATCATTCTGCGTCACAAAATCATGGTGATTGTATTCGGTGTAAGCATAGCTGGCATTAAAATTTTCGATATCCCAAATATGATTTATGGCACTTTGGTTAGTCCTTGCTTTATGCACATTAGTGAAATTGATGCTTTTTCGGGTAGTAATGTCAATGGCGGCATTCCTGATAGAGTCGCGTTCTTTGGTACTTGTAGCAGCAGCAAGCGATGCCTTTAGCTCAACATCGGGCGCGCCGGGGTCATATTGCGGCATACTCCTTTGCGACGATAAATTGATATAAGCGGGAATATGAATACCGCTTTTATCCGGGAAAAACTTACCCAACTCAACATTGGCCGATACATCATAGGTTTGGTCATCGCTCTGACTCCTGTCGTTCAACCGCGAATCAAGGGTACCGAAACCAATGGTTGTTTTACTGCCCGATACGGTTATATCGGCAAAGTCGGCAAGCTTGGCATCCATCCTCGCAGTGGCGGCCCATCCGCCACGCTGATCAAAATCGGTAAGGCGCAGCTCATCAAACCAAACGGTACCTGATTTATCCAGCCCATCATCCGGTATGGCATTTGTACCTTTATAAGGGTTGCGCACGCCAAGCATGATGGTGCGCAGTTTACTTAAGTCGGGCTGGCCTTTGATATAAACCACCTTATCCCCTTCGGTGTATTTAAACAACTGATTGTATGCTACGTTGGAATGGTTACGTGCCAACTTCGCACGTACAAGCAAATCAAGCTCAAGATCCATCTGGTTAACATCGGGCCAGATAGATGCCGGGTCGCTGGTACCGGGCTGGGTTATTTTTAAAGGCAATTCGTACTCATAATAGTTATCCTGGTAATCAACGCCCAGACGGATAAAAGCATTCAGGTCATTATCTTTCAAATAATCACCTTCGGCATGAATAAACATTTGCATGCGCTTGTACTTACGCAAATCATTGTAAAAAGTACGGAAAGCAGCCCTTGAATACCCATCACGCAGGCTTTTCACATTTAACGACAGCGATTGCTCGTTAAGCTTGGTATTGGTTTGCAGGTTATTGTAATTACGCTGACGGTTAATACCCGGTGGTACTACATAGGGTATAGGTGTACGGTTACCATTTTCCTCAATATTTACGGCCTGCACATCAATGGTCGAATTATCTATCGGCGGATTTGAGATAGCCGGATCTGCAATTACATTCAGCGGATTTTTTTCGGTATTGAAAGCTCTCCACTCGCCACGTACCAGCTCCAACGTAGCAAAGCGAAGCACCGCGGTATCGGCAAAGTTGGTCATGAACATCCTCATAAAACGGATGGCCTTAAAATCCTGGATATTGCCCACCTTCGACTGATAATCGGTAATAGGGATCCGGAACTGGTACCAGTTAACCGCCTGCGTTGTACCATTGGGTAATTTCACCTGGGCGGTAACTTTATCGCTGATATAATTTTGCCCAACAACCATATCGGCAGGGCGCATAGATACCTTGTACTGGAAGTATGAATCTTCCTGGCTCATGTTGTTATCCCGGTTAATATCCTCACCATCAGGCAGGGAGGTAGAGGCCGAGTTTTGCAAACCAAGCTCCGCTTGTGATTGCTGAGCTGTTTTAGAGTTACCATCGGTGCCGTTGTACTTGCTATAACGGTCAAGGATACCGGCACGGGCCTGGTCAAGCGCCGGGCCCTGGTAATATTGATAATCATCGGATGATGGATCGGCTGCATAAGCGGTTGCTGCCTGTGCGTTCAGTTGTCCTTTGATCTGCTGAACAACGGGCGCAAATTTGGTTTGCTCATCCTGGTCGTTCATGCCGTCCAAACCAACGTCCTGCAGTTTACGCGCATCAGGGTTATTATCAAAAGCGTTGATAACCGGCTGCAATTTGGATACCCTGCCCCAGTTGGTTTCATCAACCTTGGTCATATCGCCATCAACAGGCAAGCTGTTCTCCAAACTTTTACGGCCGTCCTTTAATATATCCTCTGAGATAGAGCCTAAGTTAAAGTAAAGATCGCCGCCAGCCGAGTTTGGCTTGTAGATAAACGGATCGAGCACCCAAAACTCAATGTATGATACGTTTAATGATTCAAAGTCGTTAGTTTCCAGTTTCCTGAACATACCGCCCCAGCGTGTTTTAGGATTTTGCAAGGTACCATCGGGATTAATGCCGGTGGTAGCATAATTGTAAGGCCCGCGGATGGTTGGATAAAAAGCCATGTTCAGGGTAGCCAGGCTAAGCGGCTGCCCGGTAGCCGATTGCTTATAAGGGAAAACTTCCTGCTCAATTACCTGCCTTACATAATGGTTGGAAAGCTCACTTCTTGATATCGGGATAGAACCGGTGTTGGTATAAAATATAGGGTCGATATTGTAAAATGCCAGTCGTGCACGGTTATAGCCATAACTCAGGTTATCAAACAAAGCCGATTCGCCAAACAACTGCGGGGTACCAGAAATTTGCCAGCTATTTGCTCCTTTAATATCTATTACCGATTGGCTGTTTTCAAAATCATCAAGATAGGATGTACCGTTTTTTGAGCCGGCAAAATTCAATGCACCTGGACTGCCAGGCATCAGTTTGGCAAACTCGCCATAAAAATTAATAGACGATGGTACCTTGGTATGAATACCCGGAATCTTGTCAACCAATCGTGTTAAGAACCTCGAGTTTGAACTATAATTGGCGTCAAAGCCCCAAATGGTGTTTGAAATAGATTCTTCGCCGGCAATTTCATTTTGTGTGATAGGCTGCTCGGTAAGGTGCATCAAGGTAGCACCCAATTGAAGTTTATCGCTGGCATGATAATCGAGCCTTGTGCCGTATAACGATTTTTGCTGCACGCCAAACAGCTCATTGTTCTCGAGTTTAACGGTTATAGGCTGGCCCGAAGACAACAAAGCCTGGTTCAGAATCCTGATTCGTCCTGCATTATAATCAACCGTATAATCATTCCCCTCCTGCAGTTTTACAGTACCGGCAGTTACAATTACCGATCCCTGCGGAATATTAACCGCGTTTAACTGGTATTCAGAACCTCCCGTTGAGGTATAGGTTCCTTTAATCACATACCTGTTTAAAGCCGGAAAATATTGCTGCGCGATGGTTTTGGTTGAATCATACAATGGCTGATAAACATATCGTTTAACCAGGTCAGTCTCGCCCGCAGTAAATTTGGCTGCCAGGTCTGAGCCAAAAGGCTCCACCACCGGGAACGAAATTCGCCCGTTTTGTGAATCGATGGTAATCCCCTCCAAAAAGTCAAAGTAGCCATCGGGCTTTTTGTCGCTTTGCTGGTTGAGGTTATCAAGCCCTGCTACCTGAAGCCATAGCTTACCTTTTAGATTTTGCCCTTCTTCCATTACCGTTTTTTCAATCCCCGTTTTATCGTCGAGGCGGGTAACTGTCAGTTTAAAATCGGTAGGTGCTATCTGGAATGCACCAAGGGAATAGATGTTTTTCATCATCAGATCCCAGGTTGGCAGATTGGTTTTCAGCAGCTCGCCTTTAAGCAATTTTACAAACAGCACATTGGGTGTATTAGGGTTAACCGCTACATCACTGCTAAACTCTCCCACTTGGTATTGTACACCGTTAACGGTATACTGGTAAGCAACCGCCAGTACCTCATCATTATTTAAGGGATAATTTAGGGAGATATAACCTAATTGCGGATGCAGGGTATATTCTTTATCAGTAAGCTTGCGGGCATAGGTAAGTTTTGAATAGTTATCTGTACTACCAGATCCCTGGAAAAAGCTGGCAACATCATTGGAATTGGTGAGCCTCGCGTTTTGCGGCAAAACTGTTAACAGGTTGTTTGATTGCTGTGCAAAACCGGGCCCTTTAAAGCCGGCCGGCAGCGCACTGCCGCCACCAACAATCCTGGTTTTATTATAAGGATTATTTTCACCAAGGTCGATAAACGCCAAGATATCCCGCGAATCGGTAGTTACGTTGGTACGGTTAGTTGTCCAAACCTCAATTTTGGTAATGTTAACGTTTGAGCTGATAATGGGGATATTGGCCAGTGCCCTGTTATAATTATTCCTGAAATACTGCGACAGGAAGAAGTGCTTGTTGGCCTCATAATCAGCAGGTGTTAAACGAAACTCACCCTGCTGCGAACCATTGGTGATGGTTATCGTTTTTGACTGTGAGCGCTGCTGCGAAAAGATACTGGTAACATCCAGCCGCCCGAATTTCAGTTTGGTTTTAACACCAAAAAGCGCCTGGCTACCGGTGATCAACGTAGTATTAAGCGGCATACTCACTGTACCCGCTTCTATTTTTTGGATGATCTCATCCTTCGACCCTGTATAATCCAACTTGATCTGGTTTTCAAACTGGAACTGCGCATCGGTATTATAGTTAGTGGTGATCTTTAATTTATCGCCTATATTGCCGGTTACGTTCAACTGGATGCGCTGATCAAAATTAAAGTTGAACTGACTGCGCTGCCGGGTATTAAAAAGCGGATTTTGGTTTTTATTTACCTGCCCGGCCATGATCATTTCTGCCGATCCCTGCGGGCGGATATCGATAACCGAGCTGCCAAAGATTTGCTCAAACGTATGGCTCCTCACCTTTATAGGCGGAATAAAGCCCGGCTGCTGCGAATCATAGGCATAATTATCTGCCAGCTGCTGAAAATACCCCCGTTGGGTTGATCTCTCTTTAAGTTTTAAATACTGCTCGAAAGTGAGGTATTGCGGCGGGCGGTAAAGTAAATTACCTACCCTTTCGTATAAAATATACCGGTTTGTAGCCGGGTCATATTCAATAGTACGCACCAGGGCCGCCGGGTCGGCATTGAAAATACCTTCCCTCATCCGCTGGCTTCGTGGCGCGGTTAGGTTTATTGGTGCATTTGATTTGGTTGTATCATTTTTAGCCGCAGGCGAGGGTTTTTGTTGTGCATACACATTACCCAGCCCCCCGAATATCACAATGAACAACACACTTATAAGTGTCTTATAAGTAAATACTTTGGTCAAAAGTTAGTAGATATTTATCCGTAATTATAGAGTTTTTAACGCGAACTTAATAAGCTCTTCAACCGTTAATTCACCATTATTTTTCTTTATCTCCTGATCTAATACCTTCTCGGCGGCGTTACGTGCAAAACCCAGCATCACCAATGCCGAAAGGGCTTCGTCCTTAACAGTTTGGCTTACAGGCACAACAGTTAAAGCATCAGGACCTTCCTTACGCAACTTATCCTGCAGCTCCAAAATGATACGCTGGGCAGACTTAGGGCCGATCCCCTTTATCCGCTGGATTAATGAAACATTGCCATTTACAATAGCCGCCTGGATCTCGGCAGGGCTTATGGATGATAACATCATCCTTGCCGTATTTGGCCCGATACCCGAAATAGAGATCAGATGTAAGAACAATCTGCGCTCACCCTCTGTAGCAAAGCCATAAAGCGTATGCGCATCCTCTTTTACGTGCAACCACGCAAAGAGTTTACATTTTTCGTCGTCGCCGATGCCCGAATAGGTATTTACCGAAATATTAATATGATACCCCACTCCTCCAGCATCTATCACCACATACGACGGGCTTTTGAACATTAGCTTACCACTAATATAATCATACATATATTATTACTTTATTAAGTTTATTAAACAATGATGTTAATGGCAAAACAGCCCTTACAGTGATTATCCAAAGATAAAATTCCGGCGTCATTATGCTCACATAATGACAAACAAAAAGCTGCAATATACTCACTTAAAAAAACAAAGACGCTAAGTATTTAAATACCAGCGTCTTTATTATAAAATATATTAGCCCCTGTAAATCTCCTGCTGTTGGGGAGTCTTTAATTGCGATCTTTTTAAAAAAACCTCCCTTCCGGGGAGGGTTTGGGTGGGGCTTTAACTATTAGCGGCAGCTTTCGCCTGGGCATCAACCACGGCAATAGTAACCATATTCACAATTTCGCGTACCGAACTGCCTAATTGCAGCACGTGTACCGGTTTCTTTAACCCAACCAATATCGGCCCAACAGCTTCTGCGCCGCCTATTTCCTGCAAAAGTTTATAGGCAATATTGCCCGACTCCAGGTTAGGGAAGATCAGCGTATTGGCAGGTTTTCCGTTAAGGGTCGAGAACGGAAAGTTATCGGCAAGCAGATCAGCGTTCAGTGCAAAGTTGGCCTGCATATCACCGTCAACCACCATGTCAGGATATTTCTCATGGAGTATGGCTACGGTCTCCCTTGTTTTTTCGGGCACTTCGCCTTCGTTCGATCCAAAGTTGGAGTAAGATAATACTGCAATCCTTGGGCTAACATTAAACTGCTTTACCGAGCGTTCTATCAGTACCGTAATATCCACCAGGTCATTAACACATGGGTTAACATTCACTGTGGTATCACCAAAAAACACAGGCCCTTTGGCCGTGATCATCATATACATACCGGCAACGCGGTTCACACCTTCTTCGGTACCGATGATCTGTAGTGCGGGTTTTACCGTAGTCACATAGTTTTTGGTTAACCCCGAGATCAGGGCATCGGCCCGGCCAAACTGTACCATGCAGGCGCCGTAATAATTTCTGTCGATAAGCATTTTTTTTGCCTCGAACAAGGTAATCCCCCTGCGCTGACGTTTGTTGTACAGGTACTCGGCATATTCATCTATATACTCACATCCCTCACGCGGGTCAATGATGTGTACATCGCCCAGATCCAGATCATTATCACGGATGATCTTTTTGATCCTGTCGATATTACCCAGCAAAATAGGGGTAGCAATACCTTCCTCTTTCACGATCTGTGCCGACCTTAAAATCTTATAATTATCGGCCTCAGCAAACACAACTCGTTTAGGATTTTGCTTGGCTTTGGCGGTAAGGTTACGCAGCAACTTATCATTAGTACCCAGGCGCGACCTCAGTTCTTCGGCATAAGCATCCCAATCGGTGATCACCTTGCGGGCCACGCCCGATGCAATGGCCGCCTTTGCCACCGCCATTGATACCTCGGTGATAAGCCTTTGGTCCATTGGCTTCGGGATGATATAATCTTTACCAAATTTGAGGTTGGTAAGGTTATAAGCCAGGTTAACTGCTTCCGGAACCGGTTTTTTTGCCATTTCGGCTATAGCATGCGTTGCGGCAATCTTCATTTCTTCGTTAATGGCAGTAGCCCTAACGTCAAGCGCGCCACGGAAAATGTAAGGGAAACCGAGCACGTTGTTTACCTGGTTAGGAAAATCAGAACGGCCGGTTGCCATAATGATATCATCACGCGTGCCCGCCGCAAGGTCATAGTCAATTTCGGGCACCGGGTTGGCCATAGCGAAAACAATAGGCTTTTTGGCCATGGTTTTCAACATATCGGGCGTTACCACGTTACCTGCCGAAAGACCAACAAACACATCGGCATCCTTCATGGCATCGGCAAGGTTTTTAACATCTTTGCGGTTGGTAGCAAACTCCATTCTGATATCGTCAAGATCGGTACGCTCCTGGTTTAACACCCCGTTAATATCAAACATCACCAGGTTTTCTTTTTTAACCCCTAATGACAGGTACATTTTTGAGCAGGATACAGCTGCAGCACCGGCACCGTTAACCACCATTTTTATCTTATCCAGCTTTTTCCCCTGAATTTCGCAGGCATTCATTAAAGCTGCGCCGGATATGATGGCGGTACCATGCTGGTCGTCATGCATTACGGGGATATTCATTTCGGCCTTTAACCTGCGCTCAATTTCAAAGCAGGTTGGGGCCGAGATATCTTCCAGATTTACACCACCGAAAGTTGGCTCAAGTGCTTTTACAATGTTCACAAAGTCATCTACACTTTTGGCGTTCAGCTCAAGGTCAAACACGTCAATATCAGCATAGATCTTAAACAGCAGGCCCTTGCCTTCCATAACCGGCTTGCTGGCCTCGGGGCCAATATTACCTAAGCCAAGTACGGCAGTGCCATTGCTGATCACAGCCACCAGGTTGCCTTTGGCGGTATATTTATAAACATCTTCGGTATTATCAGCAATCTTTAAACATGGTTCGGCCACACCTGGGGAGTAAGCCATGGTTAAGTCGCGCTGCGAATTTGTTGGTTTGGTAGGTACAACTTGTATCTTCCCGGGACGGCCTTGCGAGTGGTAGTTTAGCGCGTCCTGTTTTCGGTTAGTTTTATTCATTTTTTTCAAATTGAAGCGCCCAAAATTACAATTCTTTTTATGGAACAAACATAAAAAAGCCCCTTTTTACGATTATGTTAAAAAGAGGATAAAATATGGTTAATGTTTTGATAAGATCGATTTAAAAGAATGGATTTGGCAATGTTCTATTTTTTCTTCTTTGCCTTTTCCATATTCTTCTGTACCCTGAACTTTACAATTTTGGAGATCAGATCGAGTGGCAGTGGTTCATCCAGCGGGAACTGAACCGAGCCTTTTGCTCCTTTATAACCGGATAGTTCTTCTTTAAATTCTTCCAAACCCTGCGGGGCAGGATAAAACCCGATGTGACTTTTAAAGCCGCCAAAGTGCACCAGGTTACCATTAAGTATAAACGTTGGGATAGCGTATTTGATAGCTTCTTCCGCATCCGGCGCGGCAGCTTTTATAGTAGCACGCACGGTTTGCAGTTTCTTTTGAACATCTTCCGGGAAACCGGCAATATATTCATCGATATTTTCCTTTGGCTTTTCCATGTTGACGCGTGATTGGTTGAAATAAATCTACGAAGCTTTTTTGGCTTTTGAAACTACATGCCGTATACATCAGGGTTCTCTGCGAGTTTAACTTAACCCACAAAATGATTATTGCCGATTGACCAATCAGCGCGAGTTGAACCCCTCTGGGGTTGGGATAAGGGGTGGGACGTTATTTCTACAAACCTATTCCCCCTCTGGGGGATTTTTATTGGTTAATAAACAGGTATTAATACAGATGTGCTTAAGGACAGGTGCACCAGAGGTGCAAAAGGTTTGTAGCATAAAAAGTATAGAAATGCTGTCTCGTCCTAAAAAAAGTTTACAGGTTTTAAGATAATCCTGTTATGTATTTACAGGTTTGATAATGTCCTGAGA
>NZ_JCAWEC010000015.1:0-73300 GCF_059690695.1 Mucilaginibacter sp. A5337
GGGTAATGTCGATGTTCTTTAATAATGATCTTTTCCACTGTGTTTACTTTAATGTAAACCCATTTCCGGACAAGACATGCTCTTTGCCCCAGAGGGGCATAACACGACGTCTTACCGTTAAGCGACAAGTAATTTTGCGAGTTAACTTAAATCTGCGAGAGACCCTGATGGGACAAAAATTACTACTCGCCGGGAAGCGAATGGCGGCGGGGGGGGGGTTAACAGGGTTAACAGAAATCGGGGCTATTTGCACATATTATACTGACAATCAGTTATATAAACTAAAAATAGTGTTAACCCCCAAAAGCTGCCATCCGGCCGGAGCCCAATGGCGGCAAAATGATTTTTATTGTCCTATTAAAACAAAAATCCGAAAGCTGAATTTCAACTTTCGGACTTACGGACATCGGACTTTCCGACTAAAATAAAAACTTAATTCTTCGAATATCCACCATCATCCTGCACATTGGCAGCAACTTCACCGGCCGATACTTTTAACATGGCCCCTACCGGCGCGCGGTTAGTTTTAAGATGGTTCCAAACTTTTAGATCAGATACCTCACAACCGAACATATCAGCTATAGAAGCAAGTGTTTCTCCTCTTTTCACTTTATGATGGGTGGGCATTCTGCGCTCAGACTTAGCCGGAGAATATTGGACAGCAGCGTATGTAGCGGGCCTTGCTGCAACGGGCGATACAGGGGCATCACCACCATTCAATACATTATACAATGCAGCATAATTATCTTTCGCTGTTTGTGGAATAATAAGCCTGCGTGGTGTTTTAGGGCTGCCGTTAACCACCGCCATCCTGTACGATGGATTAAGAATGGTGATCTCCCTCAAACTCACATCAAGCGCCTGGGCAACATTGCTTAGCGGTACTACCCTTTTTACCATCACTGTATCGGTACGGGTAGAAAAATTACAGGCCTGCGCAACGATGTTATACTTATTAAAATAATGCATCACGTAATTCATTGCGATGAAAGCGGGTACGTAACCGCGGGTTTCAACAGGCAGATATTGGCGGATGCTCCAGAAATCAGTTACACCACCGGCTTTTTCAACCGCACGCTCCACATTGCTTTTACCGCAATTGTATGAAGCAATGGCCAGCAGCCAGTCGCCAAATTCCTGGTAGGCATCTTTTAAATAGGCGGCAGCAGCATAGCTCGACTGGATAGGATCACGGCGCTCATCAATATAGTTATCCATATTTAAACCGTAGGTTTTAGCAGTGGTACCCATAAACTGCCACAAACCAGTTGCCCCTACTCTCGAAACCGCATTAGGATCAAGCTTTGATTCAACTATCGACAGGAATTTTATTTCTTCAGGGATGCCCGCTTCGCGGAAAGCTTTTTCGTAAATAGGAAAGTAATATTTGGTTAAACCTGCAACCTGGCCCATTTCATCACGATTGTGCATATACAGGTCAATGTAAGCCTGCACATACTCATTATAATCAAGCTGGATATCTTTACGGATAGAATCTAACCTGCGTTTGTATAAACCGCCGTACGTACTTAACGGCAACGACTGATTAAGTACCGGCAGAATAGTAGTGTCGGCATTAACAGCATCGGGGTTAAATTTGGTTACCCGGTTTATTTGCTTGAATGATTTTGCCGAAGTTATTGTTGTTTCGGCTTGTAAAAGTTGGAGTGATAAGAGGCAAATGGTCAGCGTAAATAATCTCTTCATTTATTAAGGGATTTGATTAATTTATAATGCCCAAAGCATCAGCATATTTACTAAAATATCATTTTTATTACAGATCGAGAAAATATTTGGCAAAATCTAACAGTTGCTGCTCGCCAAAGTGCTTTGTTAATAACTGTAAACCTAACGGCAAACCGTTGCTGTTATTGCCCGTAGGTATTGATATAGCCGGAACACCGGTTAGTGAGGCTTGTACGGTAAAAATATCAGAAAGATACATTACTACCGGATCTTTCTCTTCTTTACCTATTTCAAAAGCCGGTTCGGGCGCCGATGGCACCAGTATAAAATCATACTCTTCCAGTATTTCATTAGTTTTTTCCTGGATCAGCCTTCGTACCTTTTGCGCTTTAGCGTAGTAAGCGTCATAGTAGCCTGCGCTTAAAACAAAGGTACCGGTCATGATACGGCGCTTTACTTCCTTACCAAACCCTTCAGAGCGGGAACGTTTATAGGTTGATTGCAGATCGGTAGCCAGCGGGCTGCGATAGCCATAATGCACACCATCATACCTTGCCAGGTTTGATGAAGCTTCGGCCATAGCCAGGATATAATAAGTTGGCACCAGATATTCCAGCAGCTCAAAAGCTATTGGGGTAACTGTATGCCCATCGGCACGC
Source organism: Mucilaginibacter sp. A5337 (assembly GCF_059690695.1). NCBI lineage: Bacteria > Pseudomonadati > Bacteroidota > Sphingobacteriia > Sphingobacteriales > Sphingobacteriaceae > Mucilaginibacter > Mucilaginibacter sp. A5337. The sequence goes on from NZ_JCAWEC010000015.1 coordinate 2,346, forward strand.
AGTTTATCAATATATTGTACAAGATTATCTTTTACTTCGTTATCAACGCCGGGACTTGATATCGCTTCCTGAAGATAGGCTATCTTCTTTTTCCCCGGCTTTTGAAGGTTAGTGTATGATGCAGGCGGCGGAGTTTGTGACAGTGTGCTGTCGAAATCATCCGGACCGGCGAGTACTTCAAGCAATAATGCCGCATCTTCAACCGACTTGGTAATGGGCCCTACCTGGTCAAACGATGAAGCATAAGCAATAATGCCATGCCTTGAAATTGTTCCGTAAGTTGGCTTTAAACCTACAACACCGCAAAAAGAGGCCGGTTGCCTTACCGAACCGCCGGTATCAGTACCCAGCGCGGCATGGCACATTCCGGCCTGCACAGCTACAGCCGAACCACCTGACGAACCACCGGCTACCTTAGTTTCATCAGCATGATTTTTCACCGGGCCAAAATATGACGACTCATTCGTGGCGCCCATAGCAAACTCATCGCAATTGCAACGCCCAATGATCACCGCGTCTTCCGCCAGCAGGCGTTCAACTACGGTTGACGAAAAAATGGAAGTGAAACCGGTTAAAATTTTTGATGAGGCACTAACCCGGTGCCCTTTATAGCAAATATTATCTTTAATTCCGATAACCATACCGGCTAATTTACCGGCAGTACCATTTTTTATTTTGTTATCAACATTTTGTGCGGCAATCAATGCTTCATTAGCAAACACTTCATTAAAAGCGTTTAAATGAGCATTTTTTTCAATCTCGATCAAATAGCCTTTTACAAGACCTTCAACAGTAATTTCTGCACGTTGCAACCCACTCTTTATTTCGGTTAAAGAGGAATAAATATTAGCCATGGGGCTAAAATAAAAAACTTATCCGTTGAAATAAGAAATAAATCAACAGATAAGTTCATATACTAAATAAAAATGGCACTAAAACCTAATCCCCGTTAGGGTATTAAGCTTTTTTTTCTTCAGATGATGAAGAAGATGAGCCTTCGCCGTTTTGCGCGTCTTTAAATTCCTTAACGCCTTTTCCTAAGCCTCTCATTAGTTCAGGGATTTTTTTACCGCCGAATAATAAAAGTATCGCAATGATGATCAGAATAATTTCTGGTGCGCCTAATCCACCCATGATTTTAAGTTTTTATGTATGATTAAATTATATTAAGATTTGTATTCTTCGTGTTTTTCGGTTTCTGAATGATTTTCAGTAGTACCTTTATCTAAATTGATATGGCTATGATGTTCCGGCTCCGTAGGAGTATTTACATGATAACCACTCATTGGCATTGTATTTGGAACTGTATTTTCAATAACCGGCGTTTCATGCTCCGTTGTTGCTTCAGGAGCTTCTGAGGCTTTTTCATCTAAAAGAGGGGTTTCTTCCTTTTTAGGCTCCGGTTTTCTATCATCGTAATTATTGATCTGGTTGTTGATCTCACGTTTAACGTCTTCCGAGGCATCTTTAAAGTCGCGGATGCCTTTACCTAAGGTTTTGGCAAGTCCGGGTAACTTTTCGCCTCCAAATAGCATCAATGCTGCAAAAAGTATCAGTACCATCTCGCCCGTACCAATATTTAAAAATAACAAAACTGAACTTAACATAGCATTCTGTTTAAGGATACAAATATATACAATTAAAATTTCTTATAGTTCATAACTAATTAGTTAGGCGCCAGCCATATCTTAGGGTTAACCGGTGTTGTTCCCTTATAAATTTCAAAATGCGCCTCGGTTTCACCGGTTGACGGATCGGTAGCTACCGTGCCGATGGCTTGTTTGGTAGTTACTTTTTGACCACGCGCAACAGTTACCGACCGTAAATTACTGTATGCAGTAAAGTACTCTCCATGCAATATAATTACCAGGTATGTACCGCTCACATCTCCAACCTTCACAACCGTGCCATCAAATACAGCCCTTACAGTGCTGCCCTGGTTAGTACGGATATCAACACCGGTACTTTCGCTCCTTATGCCTTCAGGCGTAGTATAAGTACCAAAGCCCTGGGTAATTATTCCGTTAGATACCGGCCATGGCAAACCGCCACGGTTACCCAAAAAGTCGTTCGACAGCTTGGCGGCTTCAGGTGTAGCATTCAACACACTTGAATTACTGCGCGTTGCAACCGGTTTAGCGGGAGCCGGCGCAGCAGGTGCAGGCTTATTTTCGGCTTTTGCACGTGCAGCAGCCAGCCTTGCGGCTTCTTCAGCCCTGCGTCGTTCCTCTTCTTCCGCCCTTCGCCTGGCTTCCTCAATTTCCCTACGGATAGCTTCGTTAATGGCACGGGTGGTTTTAACAATCTTGGCCTGAAGGTCTTTTTGTTGTTTCTTCAAAATCCCCTCATGCTGTGACAGATCGCTTACTACTTTAACCTGGTTATTACGCTCATTACCCAGTGTTTCCTTTTCTTTTTGCTGATCCTTCAAAAGGTCATTCTTTTCGTCTTTTGTCCGGTCGAGCTCATTAATTTTAATATGCAGCTCTTTTTGCGTGCCCTGAATATAGCTTGCCTGCCGCTCGCGGTAGGTGCCAAACTGTTGTAAATATTTTAAACGCTTGTAGGCCTGGTTAAAGTCTTTTGATGCAAAAAGGAACATCATTTTATTGTAGGCACTCTGGTTGCGGTATGCAAACAGGATCATGGCCGCGTATTCCTTTTTTAGCTGGTCTAACTGTGACTGTAAACTACGTACGTTATTATTGCTCTCCGAGATTTGGTTATCCAAAAGCCTCACTTCCGAATTGATGTTTTCTATTTTTTCCTGCCTCAGGTTTATCTGCGCCTTAAGTATGCTTAATTGTTTTAATGAAGCTTTCTTGTTGTTTAAAGTTTCCTGGTAATCCTGGTTTAACTGTTCAAGCTCTTTGTTTAGCTGAGCTTTACGACGTTTCAGTTCGTCACTGCTTTGTGCGTGTACATTAACTGCTGCCAGTACCAATAGTAAAAAGAAAACTGCTTTTATAAACTTCATCAAGTAAACATATTAATTATTTGCCAGGCTCGTACCCATCAGGAATGCTGAACGGATAGTTTTGCTCTATTTCAAAATCGGCCTTAGTATAATGCAAATTAACTTGTATTTTTTTATCTTTTACTACTGATGCTATATCTATTTGTGATGGCAGTACCCGGTTTGTTGCCTGGATAAAGGTATTATTGGTAACCTGTAATGATTGTGCCTGGCTTTGGTTATCTAAATTAGTTTGTGTAACCTTATTATCCGGACCAAGTATTAGCTTGTAAACCAGATCATTCAGAACCCCGCTCAGGGTTGTATTACCATCGGCATGATCAAAGGTCGACTGTTCATTCAACAGTTCGGGCACCGCGTTGCCAATCAACAATGATTCAAGCGTTTTATAATTCACCTGTTTGCTGGCATAAGTATATATATAGCTGAACGGTTTTTTAATATAAACGCTTTGCAGGCGATTGATGATCATGATGCTATCGGGTGTTATTACTGCGCGCGCGGCTTCAATACCTAATACCGCGGTGATTGAAACCCAGATCCTCTTATCTTTAGCTATCCTGATATTGAGCGTAACATCATTACTGTTGTTATTAATGCTAAGCTTGGTTTTTGCCTTGCCTGCAAATGTTGTAAAGTTTACCTGGCTTGACCGTATGGCTGCCAGCTTACTTACGACATCATTGGTTTTTACCGTCGAATCGGCCTTACGGGCAACTAAAACCTGTTTACGCGCCTTACAGCTCACCATTACCAGCAGGCAGCAAGCTATAAGTAAACTATTCGCTATATTTTTTTTCATTTATCTTACGATCTAAAACCGGTGATTGTTCACCAAAGCCTTTCGCCTTTTTCCAGTTAGTTACAGCGGCGTCGGTGTTCCCAATAAAGAACAATATATCGCCATAATGTTCGTACTTAACGCCACTATTATCTTTATCATGCGCCAGGGCTTTCTCCATCCACTCCTTTGCCTGGGCATATTTTTTTTGTTTAAACAGTATCCAGGCATAAGTATCCTCAAACGATGCTGTATTAGGCTGCAACTCGTTGGAATGCGCCGACATTGCTGCCGCCTTTTCCAATTGCTCATTCCTTAACGATAAATAATAAGCATAATTGTTTAAAGTGAATGCATTATCCGGATTGTAGCTCAGCGCCTTCTCATAGCTCTCATCAGAACTTTTAATATTCTTCAGCTCATGATAGCAATCGCCCAATAATGAAAAACTTAACGAAAGTAGCTCCTTATCCTGAAGTTCTAATGAAGTAGCATTTTTCACATAACCAACCGCTTTATTATTATCCTTTTTTTGCGCCCAGGCAACGCCCACAAGGTAGTTCATCCAGGCCTGGTTGGGGAATAACGACAATGCGTTTTCGCCATCCTTAATAGCAGCATCAAGGTCATTGTCGCCTAATTCCAGCCGCACGAGTTGTTCCTGAACATTGTATACCTGGTTATTAAGCTGGGCCGATTTTTTAAGCACCGGCTTTGCCTCTTTGTATTTGGTATTCTGGATAAGCATATCGCCATAAATGGCATAAGCCCTGGCATCATTAGGATGGGCAACAGTTAAAATACGGCTCAGCTCAAGTGCACTCGCTTTGGCGTTGGCATCCGGGAACTTTGGAAAGTAACCCGATATAATATTGATTTTTTGATCGATGCCGATATCAGGAATGGCAAATCCCTGGGTAAGTTCATTGAAGCTGGCTTCGTTATTTTTTTTATCGCGATAGATATCGGCCAGTGCAAAATGCACCATGCCATTACGCGGATCAAGCTTTTCAGCCTGTTGCAAAGTCTTAAGGGCCTTATCTGCAAATCCGTTTGAGTTGTATATTTCGCCAAGGGCAAGGTAATAACGAATTTCGCCCGGATTAGCAGCTATCTGCTTTTCCAGTTCGGACGCAGCCTGATCAATTTTGCCCTGCTTTAGATAGATCTTTTGACGGTTGGCTAAAAGATCATCGCTTGGGCCGTTAACCTTTTCAAGCTCATCATATACTTTTAGCGCATCATCATATTTTTTTAAGATGGTGAAAGCATTGGCTTTATCAAAGTAATATTCCGACTTATCAGGGTTAAGCCTGATCAACTGGTTAAAAACATTCTCAAGCTTATCAATGGTATTTGTTTTTTCGTAGCTATCGGCCAACGCGCCCCAATACCATTCATTATCTTTATTTATAGCTACAGCCTGCTCCAAAAGGGGCTCGGAACCTGCAAAGTCATTTTGTTGACGTTTAAGGTTCGCCAGCTCATACATGGAGGCGTCATTTGCAGGGTCGGCCTGTAAAATGCGCTCAAACATTTCGGTAGCAAGCTTGTAGTTTTCAATCGTTTTTTCGCGCAGGGCCGAAAAGAAAAGCTGTTTCACTAAGGCACTGTCCTGGTAGGACATCACTTTACCTGCCGATGAAACAGTTTTATTATCGCTATTCTTTTTATGCTGAGCCTGAGAGCTTAGAGGCAAGATTTCAAGAAGCAAGAATAAAGACACAAGAAAAGCCGCTGAAAACAGATGGATTTTCAGTGTACTATCTAATTCAATATTGCTTTTTTCAATCTTCATTCGTCTTGTCTCTTGACTCTTGTAGTCTTCTTTTGCTTTCTTGCTTCCTGACTCTTATAGTCTTGATTCTAAACCTTCCCTGTGTGTCCGTAGCCGCCTTCTCCCCTTTGAGTTTCATTCAGCACCTCTACCTGTTCCCAGTCAACACGTTCGTGCTTGGCAACCACCATCTGGGCTATCCTGTCGCCGGCGTTAATCTCAAAATCGTCTGTCGAAAAATTGATCAGCAATACTTTGATCTCACCGCGATAATCGGCATCAATGGTACCCGGCGAATTAACAATGCCGATACCATGTTTAAAGGCCAGTCCGCTTCTCGGACGAATCTGCGCTTCAAAGCCTTCGGGCAATTCAATGTATAAACCTGTTGGAATCAATTTACGCTCCATTGGGTTAAGCACTATAGTAGTTTCTACGTCTGCACGCAGGTCCATACCGGCCGCATGAGCGGTTTCGTAGGCCGGTAAATTATTTTTTGATTTGTTAATTATGCGGATGATCATCGTTTAAATATAGCTTTTAACTCCTTGCGTTCAAAGTAATAAGCTCCGGCTGCAAATAACAATAAAAGCCCGTTACCAACAAAAATATTACGTTTAAATACCGTAAACGACAAAAAAACAAACAATACCGAGACAATTATATACGCAAGGTTCTTCTTTAAGTTGTAAGGGATTGGGTAATTTTTTTGTCCCCACAGATAAGATAAGATCATCATGGTAGCGTAGGCGGCAAATGAGATCCAGGCCGAAGCCATGTAGCTGTATTTAGGGATCAACAGCCAGTTTAATACAATTGTAAGTACTGCTCCTATGCCCGATATATATAAGCCATACCTGGTTTGATCAGACAATTTGTACCATACCGAGAGATTCATGTAAATACCGAGGCTCAGGTAACCAAACAATAACGGCGGCACAACACCCAGGCCCCGCCAAAAGGGATTGTAAACTATATGATGTTTTACCTCATGTGTTTCCTTCCCTACAATAAAAGTGGCAAGGATATCAACATTGGCAATAAGTGCTACGCATATAACGGCCACCATAATTACAAAGTATGTCATGATGCGGGCATAGGTTTCGCCCGAGTTTTTGTTTTTTGCATGGCTGAAGAAAAACGGCTCGGCACCTAACCTGAAAGCCTGCACAAAAAGGCTCAGGAATAACGCTATTTTGGCGCAGGTGCCATAAATGCCAACATGCGTATCGGCAATATTTTGAGGCAGCATCTGTTTCAACATCACCTTATCTAATGACTCATTGATGATGAACGATATATTGGCTATCAATACAGGCCAGCTGTATGCAAACATTTCCTTTAACATGGTGCTGTCAAACTTCAACTTCATCTGCAGCACCTCGGGCAATAGCAATAGTATGGTAAGCCCGCTTGCTATGGCGTTAGCTAAAAATACATACCCTACCCAATTGGGCCTGTACCAGCCGGCCATCCAGGCAGCGCCCGCTAAATGATGATTTATTATATACGGAACACCAAACAGGAAAAACAAATTGAGCGCCATTACCAAACCGATGTTTGAGCATTTGATAACGGCGTATTTTATCGGGCGCCCCTCGGCACGGATACGCGCAAACGGAATTACACAAAAGGCATCCAGCACCAAAATTACAAGGAAGCATTTTACATAAAATGTATAGTCGGCATGGTCTTTGGCAACACCAGCCTGCATGTAATTTACTATGGGATCTAAAAACAGTAAGCAAAAAACCAGAAAGATTAATGATACCATTATAACTACGCCAAACGCGTTATTATAAACCTGTTGTTTGTTATCTGAACGTTTTTGCAGGTACCTGAAATAGGTGGTTTCCATACCAAAGGCCAAAATAGCATTAATGATTGAGGCACTTCCGTATACAGACGTAAAAACACCATTAGCATTTACCGGTAAGGTGCGGGTATAAATAGGCGTTAAAACAAAGTAGATCATCCGGGAAATGATGGTACTTAAACCATATATGGCAGTTTGCCCGGCAAATTTTTTTATAGTAGACAATGATGATATTTATTTATGAGCGTCTTTTAACAACCTCAAAATTACGATAGTTTTTCAATTCGCCTTCATGGCTTTCAACAGCATTTACCTCGGCATCCTGGGGACCTTCGTTACACCATTCAAGAAACATATCGAGAAAAGTGTCGTCAGCCTCGGCTTCAATATACACATCGCCGTTAGGTTCATTTACTACAAAACCGCGTACACCAAGCTGGTCGGCAACGGCCTTGGTTGATTTACGGTAAAAAACGCCCTGCACTTTGCCTTTAACTGTAATATTGAGATGTTTTATCATTAGATTGACAGGTATTAATTAAGAGCTGAAAGCGGAATACACGAAGCCTAAAGCTAACAACCCTACTGGTACAAAGTTAACTTTTTTCCGGCTAAGCAACCTGCTTTACTTAATAAGCGTAATTACTACAAAATGTATAGCAGTTTAATTGATTGATAAACACCAAAATTCTGTTCTATGAAAAAAATTATTTTTTCGGCACTCATACTTGCTTTCACAGCCTTCTCGGCATTCACAATTTGGGGCAACTGGAAAGTTAAAGGAGATGAAGCGCAGGTAACCTTCGAGGGGCATAGGGTAAGCGGTTCATTCAGCGGTTTAAAGGCCGAGATCAATTTTGACAAGGACCATCCTGAGGCCGCCAAAATATCGGCTACCATTGATGTAACTACGGCAGCTACCGGTTTCTTTATTAAAACCAGTCACGTAAAGTCGGCATTAGGTGCTGATGATTACCCGACCATTAAATTTGAATCAACCTCAGTATCAAAAAATGGCAACGGTTATGTTGCCAACGGCAAGCTAACCATGAAAGGCAAAACCAACCCCGAAAGCATCCATTTTACTTTTGATGACAAAGGCAACGAAGGAGTATTTAAAGGCGATTTTAAAGTACTGCCCCCTAAATATGGCATTGACAGGAGTGGAACACCCCCCGAGGTTACTATTCATTTGACAGTGCCGGTGAGTAAAAGCTGATTAGAATTGAGCAGGAGGGATTGTCAGTCTGAGCCTGTCGAAGACTCGCGCGCAGAGGCCTGCCCACCATGCTTCGACAAGCTCAGCATGACACCCTTTTATTTACCATAGAGAATAAGAAGCAACACATTTATTCAGTAAAAGAGAAAAACCGGCTATTAGTCGGTTTTTCTCTTTTATATCAATTTCTTTACTTTAGTTTCGGGAGTGATCTTAAACCCGTCGAGGCCACTGATCAGGTTCAGGCCTGGGGTTTTACCTACATCAAGCGTGCCCTTTTCATCATTGATGCCCAGGTATTCGGCACCGTTACGGGTACCCCATTCAATAAGGCGCGGTAAATTTATGGATGGAAATTTTTGCTGAATGGCGCGCATCTCGCTCAGGATACATAGCTTATTGTTTGATGCAAGGCTATCTGTACCCAATGTGATATTAAAACCCTGATCAACAAACAGATCTATTTTAGGCAAACGCCCTTCAATATAAAGGTTAGCATTGGGGCAAAAACACCAGTTTATCAACCTGTCAAACCGTTTAATGAAGTAAATATCTTTAAGGTTGGTACAGGTATTGTGTACCAGCAAAACTTTTTGCTTGTTAGACAGTAAAGGAATAATAGATTGTACCGAGTTACGTGCCTGTGGCTTGAAGTAGGATATATCCATGCCAAAATGCTCATATAGCTCTAAAAACGCACCAAGCTTATAGCGGTAAAATTTATTCTCGTCCTCACACTCCTGGTTGTGGATGCTGATAAGGTTATTATCGGCAGTATCACTATGTTTTTTGATGAGTTTGAACAACTCTTTTGATACCGAATAAGGGGCATGGGGGGTTACCGAACATGAACCTGGCTTAAATTCATTGAGCAGGGCCAGCGCCTTTTCAAAAACTTCGGTTGCCTTTTCGGGCAAAAAGCCGAAAGTTTCAACAAAAGTATGATAGTATAATTTGCTTTGCTTTTTCATCGCAACACTGTTATTAGTGTTGGAGATATCACCAACGGCTACAATGCCATTATCGTACATTTCCTGATCGGCCCTGGCAATAGCATCAAGAACTTGTTGCTGATCGGTATTGCGTAATGATTGTACGTCTTTTATAAAATTTACCAGGCCGCCTTTAGGTTTTACTTTATCTTTTAAGTGGGAAAGTTCGGTGTGGCAATGCGTGTTAATAAATCCGGGACAAATAACTCCGCTTACCTGTTGTACTTGCCCGTTTGGAGGCTTATTGCTATCGGTAACGGTGATGATCTTACCCTGATCATCAACAGTTACTATACCATTTTTAATCGGATCGGCATAAACAGGAAAAACGTAATCGGCTCTAAAACTTTTCATTAAAATTTAAACTTGGTATCGTAACACATAACGTTTTTCAAAACAAACTGTCCTGCAAAATAAGTACAATTAACTTTTAGTTATTGTTTTTTATTGAGCCAAAAAGAATGACTTTAAAAAAAGATAGATTTTTTTAAATTTAAGTACTTTTGCATTGTGAACAATACAAAACATAAAATTGACATCCGTAGCCTGAGCCTGAATGCATTACAGGAGCATTTTATCCGTATGGATGAAAAAGGCTTCAGGGCAAAACAGGTGTATGAATGGCTTTGGAAAAAATCTTGCTTTTCTTTCAACGAGATGAGCAATATTTCAAAAGAACTCCGTGCTAAACTGGATGCAAATTTTGTAATTAATAACGTAAAAATTAATTCTTCACAGGTTAGTGCTGATAAAACTATAAAAAATTCTTTTATTTTACATGATAACCATCTAATTGAGGGCGTATTAATACCTACTCCCGGCCGTATGACAGCCTGTGTATCATCGCAGGTGGGTTGCAGCCTTACCTGTAAATTTTGCGCTACCGGTTATATGGAGCGCAAAAGGAACCTCAACCCCGATGAAATTTACGATCAGGTAGTTTTGATTGATCAGCAAGCCCGCGAAAATTACGGTCAGCCTTTATCAAATATTGTTTACATGGGTATGGGCGAGCCATTGCTTAATTATGCCAACATGATGAAATCAATTGAGCGCATCACCTCCGAAGATGGGCTTAATATGGCAGCCAAACGTATTACCGTATCAACCGCCGGCATTGCCAAAATGATCAAAAAACTGGGCGACGACCAGGTGAAATTTAACCTCGCCCTTTCCCTGCATGCGGCAAACGATGAAAAGCGTAATACCATTATGCCCATCAACGAGCAAAACTCGTTAAAGGCATTGGCCGAGGCGTTGAAATATTACTATGCCAAAACCAAAAACCCGGTAACTTACGAGTACATTATTTTTGATGGTGTAAACGATGGTATCCAGGACGCTATGGAACTGGCTAAATTTTGCAAGCACCTGCCCTGCAAGGTAAATATCATTGAATATAACCCCATTGCCTTTGCCAGCTACATCAACGCAGGCGAAGATAAAGTTGAGGCATTTGCAGATTACCTTACTAAACAGGGCATCAACACACACCTTCGCCGCAGCCGTGGTAAGGATATTGATGCAGCTTGTGGCCAACTTGCTATCAAAGAAAAAGATAAACTGGCCGAAGTTTAAAAAATCCGTATTAAATTGAGGGCATGAATATACTGCGTGCCTATCTTGCCGATTTTGCGGCCCTGCTGTTCCCGGAACTTTGCCCGGCCTGCCAGGCAAGTTTAGTAGCCGGTGAACACATCATTTGTAGTGATTGCCGTTTCAATTTGCCTTTTACTAATTTTCACCAGCAGCCTGCCAACATTGTAGCCCAGCAGTTTTGGGGTAAAATCAATATCGAAGCAGCTTATGCACTTTATTATTTCCATAAGGGCGGCAAAATCCAGAACCTGATGCACCACTTTAAATACAAGGGCATGCAGCAAATAGGCAACATGCTTGGCAATATAGCCGGGGTTCAGCTGACTGAAAATGATATTTTCAATACCGCAGATGTAATAATCCCCGTTCCGCTACATAAACGCCGCCTGCGCGAACGCGGCTACAACCAAAGCGCCTGCTTTGCTTACGGCCTTGCCGAAAAACTAAATGCTGTTGTTGATGAGCATAGCCTCGTACGTACAGTGGCTACAAAAACGCAAACCCAACGATCACGCTTTGCCCGGTTCGAAAACATGCAGAATGTTTTTGCCGTTAAAGATCCTGCGACACTTGCAGGCAAACATGTTTTGCTTGTTGATGATATAGTAACCACCGGCTCAACCCTCGAAGCCTGCGGTGCTGAATTATTGAAAGTACCGGGATTGAAGTTGAGTATAGCTGCGATAGCTTACGCGGTGTAAACCCGTTAATATTTTAACCTATGTCATTGTTGTAAGGAGCGAAACAGGAATAAATTTGAGGGTAACGAGCCAAATCGCATGCTATACAGAAGATCTGCTTCCGTGCGATTGTCGCGCTATTACCTATAATGACATGATCGTAAACCGTTGATTATAAGGAATATTTCGATTAATTTTATAATATGGGCGTTGCCTGCGGCCCGGGCTGTACGCTCATACTGCACAAGGCATTAGCCACAGGCCGGTATCCGCTCCCATCCCTAACGCTGCCCCATGCGCCATTAGAAGAACAAGAAAACGCAAATCAAAACTCCCCCTTCAGGGGGTTGGGAGGCTACTGTTGCTGATACCTGCTTAGTTTATCGTAAAGCACCCTTGGATCGAAAGGCTTAAGGATGTAATCATTCATGCCGGCGTCGTTGATCTCACCCATTTGATTACTGAGCATAGAAGCCGTAAGAGCAATAATTGGCAATTGCTGGAAATAAGTATCTGTTTTAGAACGAATGATACCGGCAGCTTCCAAACCGCCCATTTCTGGCATATGGATATCCATCAGTACCACGTTATAGTTGCGGTTTACTTCAACCTTTTCAATAGCCTCAATGCCGTTTTCGGCAAAATCAGCATTGGCACCCCACTTCTTCAATATTTTATTAATGAGCAGGCGGTTTATCTGGTTGTCATCCACTACCAAAACATTTATTTTAAGTCCTTCTTCCACGTTATTGCTATTTCTGTTTAACTGGTAATCACCCTTTTTAAAACCTATGGTAAACCAAAAGGTTGAACCTTGTCCCGGCACGCTGTCAACATTTATGCGCGAGTCATGCAGCTCGATTAATCGCTTGCTGATAGCCAGGCCAAGGCCTGTGCCTCCATATTTACGCGTGGTATCCATTTCGGCCTGCTTAAACTGCTCAAATATGGTGCCCAGTTTATTGGCCGCAATGCCTATGCCCGTATCAATTACAGCAAACCGTATACGCACATCCTGTTCGGTCTCTTGTATCACCCGCAGGTCGATAGTGACACCACCTTTATTGGTAAATTTAATAGCATTACCAACCAGGTTTAATAATATCTGGATCAGCCGGGTGCGGTCGCCCAAAACAACTTTGGGTATGGCCTCATCGATGCTTTTGCTAATATATATATTTTTTTCGCCGGCTTTATATTGCATCGAACTTGTTATGCTTTGAACAAGCTCCGTTAAATCAACCCGCGCCTTTTCAAGCTCCACATTTCCGGTTTCGATCTTGGCAAAATCCAGCACATCGTTAATCAGTGTCATCAGGTTTTCGGCCGAAAACTTCAGGATATTCAAATTTTCCTTCTGCCCTTCAGGCGGATCATCCTCCAGTAACAAATGCGACATGCCAATTACAGCATTCAGCGGCGTACGGATTTCGTGGCTCATCACCGATATGAACATATCTTTGGCGCGACTTAGCTGTATGGCTTCTTCGCGGGCAGTGATCAGTTCAATTTCGGCCTTCTTTTTAGCAGTTATGTCGATGATAACCTCTATATATTTATCAACTTCGCCCTTGCTGTTAATGATTACCGAGTTGATAACCGAGATCCATAAAGGCTGCCTGTCCTTTCGGTAAACCAACAGATCCACCTCAAATGATTGTTTGTTGCGGGACAGTTCGCGCGCCTTTTGAATAATGGATACATCCGTAAGCTCGCCTTTAAGCACATCACCAAGATGGTTGTTCTCTACATCAAGCAAAGTATAGCCTGTAATCTGTTCAAAGGCTTTATTCACCCATTCAACCTTGCCATCGCTATTGTTAATTACAACACCGCTGGCCGTACTGCTGGCCACCAACGAAAGCATGGTTACCTGCTCTTCGGTTTTCTTGCGCTCTGTAATATCAACCATGACAGCTATCTGCCTTTCAACATTGCCTATTTCATTAAACAGCGGACTATTCGACAAAAACACCCAGATTGGTGTCTTATCTTTTTTATATATTTTTATTTCAATCTCATAGCCCCGTTTTTCCTCTACAGCTTTTACCGCCGCATTAAATACATTAAGGTCGGTATCTTCGCCCAGTAACATGGTACCAAACATTTTACCCTGCATTTCATTAAAGGTATAGCCGATTATGTTCTCGAGGGCTTCGTTCATCCAGACCACTTCGCCGGTATTACTGCGGATCAAAATACCGCTTGGCGATTTGCGGGCAGCAAACGAAAGGATCTCCAGGTCTTGCTCAATTTTTTTTCGCTGGGTTATATCAATGATAACCCTGATAAATTTATCAGTTTGCCCGGCACTATCGCGGATCACCGAATTAAATACCGAGATCCAAACAGGTTCGCCATCTTTTTTATCTATCAACAAGTCAACCTCATAAGATACCTGTTTACGGATGGCTTCATCAAGCCGTTTTACTGCTTCGGCATCCAGCGGCACGCCTTTAAGCACATCGCGCAAGCGCCGGTTTTCAACATCGGCCTGATTATAGCCCGTTATTTGCTCAAAAGCTTCATTGGTCCACATCACTTCATCGGCCGCATTGCTGATCACCACACCGCTGGTAACTTTACTTGCTACCAGCGATAATAACGCCAGTTCATCGGCCACCTTCTTCTGATAGCTGATATCGCGCCCACCGGCAAACCATTTATCATTTTTAAAACTTACCGTCCAACTAATGCATTTGATATCGCCGGATGGCGTTATAATATGTGCTTCTATTTCAAAATAGCGCTGCTGCCTGCTTAAGCCATTTTTTATTATCGACAATGATTTAGCCCGCTCTTCTTCCTGAAAAAAGCTCCAGATAGGTTTACCTATAACCTCGACAGGCGAATAACCTAAAACATTTTTGACAGAACGGTTGATTTGCTCGATATTAAAATCCCTGTCCATTATACAATGAACATCAGGAGAGCTATCAAAGAGATTGTGAAATTCCTGGTGGCTTTTGAGCGTTTGCTCCAGCTCCAATTTTTGCTTACGGAGCAGCAGGTGCGACATTACTTCATCTGCTAATGTGCGGAGTGCATCACGTTGTTCGGCAGTGAGTTTTCGGGGTTTTGTATCAATCACACATAACGAGCCAAGCCTGTGACCATCCGGGTCTATTAATGGTGCGCCGGCATAAAAGCGAACGCCCATTTCATTGGCTATGGGGTTATCCTTAAACTCCTCATCCTGTTTGGAATCGGTTATTTCAAGAATGGTGTCTGATTGGATAGTGCGGTTACAAAAAGCGTCGGCGCGGGGTGTTTCCCCCACGTCGACGCCGTATGTTGATTTAAACCATTGCCTTTCGGCATCAAGCAGCGATATCAGCGCTACCGGTACCTGGCATATATAAGAAGCTAAACGCGTGATAGCATCGTACTCCTTTTCGGGCATGGTATCCAAAACATTATATGATTTAAGCGCGGCCAAACGCTTATTTTCTATGTTTGATGGATCTTCCTGCCTTGGTGTCATTTTTTTACTCTGTGTCCTTATCTCTGTACAACGGAAAGTCGTACATTAACTTGTGAACCCTTTTACGGATTTTCTTGATAGAATGTTCATTTTCAGGATCAGTAATTACAGCATCTATCAATTCAACAATATGTTCCATATGTTTTTCCTTCATGCCGCGGGTAGTGATAGCCGCAGTACCCACACGGATACCTGAAGTTACAAATGGTGATTTATCATCATATGGCACCATGTTTTTGTTCACAGTGATATCGGCAGTTACCAATGCGTTTTCGGCAGCTTTACCGGTGATATTTTTGTTACGAAGATCGATTAGCATTAGGTGGTTATCGGTACCGCCAGATATGATCTGGTAGCCCAGTTTCACAAATGCTTCGGCCATAGCGTCGGCATTCTTTTTAACCTGTACAATATATTTCATGTAGTTTTCGCTCAAAGCTTCGCCAAAAGCAACAGCTTTAGCGGCAATGATATGCTCCAACGGACCACCCTGTGTACCTGGGAATACAGCCATATCCAACAATGACGACATCATCCTGATCTCGCCTTTTGGAGTTTTGATACCGAATGGGTTTTCAAAATCCTTACCCATCATAATTAAACCACCACGCGGACCACGTAAAGTTTTGTGGGTAGTGGTAGTAACAATGTGGCAATGCGGCAGTGGATCGGTCAATAAACCGCGGGCAATTAAACCTGCAGGGTGTGAAATATCAGCCAGAACCAAAGCACCAACTTCATCAGCTACCTTACGGATAAATTCATAATCCCAATCGCGCGAGTATGCCGAAGCACCTGCGATGATCAGTTTTGGTTTTTCGCGCAGGGCTACTTCTTTTAACTGATCATAGTCAACCAAACCGGTTTCTTTATTTACACCATAAAAATGGGGCTCATACAACTTACCCGAAAAGTTAACAGGCGAACCATGTGTTAAGTGACCACCATGAGAAAGGTCAAAACCTAATATTTTATCGCCCGGCTGCAATACAGCAAGCATAACTGCCGCGTTTGCCTGTGCACCTGAATGCGGTTGTACGTTAACCCACTCGGCATTAAACAATTGCTTAGCGCGCTCGATAGCTATGGTTTCAATTTCGTCAACCACCTGGCAGCCGCCATAATAGCGCTTGCCCGGTAAACCTTCGGCATATTTGTTGGTTGCAACAGAACCTGCAGCTTCCATAACCTGCCTGCTTACAAAATTCTCAGATGCTATAAGTTCAATGCCTTCTTCCTGGCGTTGCTGCTCTTCATCCAATAGCTTAAATATCAGTTTGTCTCTTTTCATTGTGTGTTTTTAACGGCGCTAAGTTAAGCAATTGATATAGATTTGAGATGTGAGATGTGAGATTTGAGACAGGGCAATGTTAGATTTTACTTAATCAAAAGCAAACGCAATATTATTTGCCAATCAGGTATTTACGGCGAATAAATTACCAGAATTTTATGATATCATGCTATTGAATAGCAAACAACTTCACCCATTGAGAAATCTTGACTTTATTTTTTCCATCACTTGATAATGAACAATGCCTTCACCCCCGATCAAGTTGTTCTTTAGCTTTTTGAATAGCCTGCTTGATTTCTTTGGGAACATCAGTCCAAAAATCAGCCTATGATAAACTAACCGGTGGCTTTAGCTTTTGTAAAACACCCGACTTTTTTTGTCTCAAATCTAATATCTCATATCTCTTTAGGCGAGATCCAAAAATTATTATATCCCAATCCTATCTGAATATCAATTAAATCCTGTTGCAGCATTTCCAGCACAGCTAAAAAATTGTACACAAAATGCACCTTATTTTCAGATTCTTTTGCGATGGCTTTAAAATCGAGCATTTTGTTGATCCTGAGTAAATCGGCAACTGCTTTCTTTTGTTTTTCGATGGTATAGGGATATTGCACAACCGTATGTTTCACTTCTTCGCTGCGCCGGGTAAAATTGCGGAGCATCCGTTCGTAAACAACCATGAGGCGGTAAAGGGTTAGTTCGGATAGTTCTTCGCCGGGAATGGCAACTTTTTCAACCAGCTCAAGGTCATGTATAATATTGCCCCGCTTTTCCTGCTTAAAGCGCTCGTCCTCCATCGGCCTGATCTCTTCACACACCTCCTTGAATTTTTTGTATTCGATGAGTTTCCTGATCAGGTTTTCTTTGGTGTCCGGGTCATCGGCCGCTTCTTCGGTACCGTAGCGCGGCAGCAACATTTTGGCCTTGATACGCATAAGCGTCGCCGCAACGAAAATAAATTCGCTGGCAATTTCCATGTTGAGGCTTGACATCTGGTGCAGGTAGTTCAGAAAATCATCGGCAATTTTGGCTATCGGGATATCGTGGATATCCAGCTCATCGCGTTCAATGAAAAACAGCAGCAGATCAAACGGGCCTTCAAACTGGGGTAACCTAATGGCAAAACTATCTTCGGTCATAAAGGGTCAAAAATAAGCATTTTACAACATCAAGTGATTACCAATAAGTTGTTAGTCGAAAGTCTTAAGTTCTAAGTCAAAAAAGAACAATTTTAACTTTTGACTTAAGACTTAGTACTATTAACTTTACACTACTTGTTATAAGGATATTCATTTACCCAATGAAAGCCGCGGTTAATGAGCCTGAAATTTTTCATGTCGAATTTCTTCATGCTGATCTTAATCGAATCCAGACCAAGCTTTCCTTTCAGTATCAGGCTGTCTTTCGCAGGTTCAAAATAAGTAAAATGATACTTGGCAGATGTATCAGCATCAGTAAACATCACTATGGTATGTGCCTTAATGTCCTCTCTGAAAGTATAATTCTGCGTGCTGTCGTTCATTTTTTTAACAGTTGAGCGGCCGAAGTTCCCTACTATCAGTTTACGCCATCGTTCTGCATTGGTAGTTAGCGGCGCAATGGTGTCTTTATTCACAACATAGCTTTGAATATCATAAATACCGTAAAAGTGCGGCTTCACAGCAGCCTCTCCGTATTGGGCAGCGGCTTTTATATCGCCATCAATGTTTGATATCAGCAGGTAAACAAGCAAAACATATTTAACAACAGAAAGCGTAATATTTTTCCATTTCCGCCTAAACCTGTGCGGTTCAATTTCGGATGGATGTGCAGTTTTGTTAAGGAAAAAGAAATTGACAAGCCGGTGGGCATCCTTTGCAAGCAAAAACAGCGACATAAGCACCAGTGTGGTCGACAATAACTTAACCGGCACATCAAAACAATAATTTATAGCCATAATATTACCCGCAACTACTAAGCCCAGCACTGCGCCCAGCGTTGTGGTTTTACGAAAAAACAAGAACAAACCACAAGAAACCTCCGCTATGCCGGTGAAATAGTTAAAGCCGGTTGAGTAGCCCATGTATGTCCAGGCCAGGCCCATGGGCGAAGCATTACCAAATGATTGCAGTAATCGCCCGGGCGACGGAGAGGGAAACTGTAGTTTAATAATCTTTACAAAACCATAGCTAAGCATGGTTATCCCCACGTAATACCGCAAAATCACACAAAGCCAATAAAATAACTTGTTATAATTTCGGGCTTTTCGGTCAAGTGCCGACCATATTACTGTCGCTATTGCAGATACGGTTGCTATGAATAAAATAACAAGATAATCATACGTAGTATCGCCGCTGCCATTTGTAAAAGTGGTAATGGGTTGCGGCATGTGCAATAAATTTTTAGACAGCCAGGGAATAATGATGTGGAAAGGCTGGATAAGATATTCGGCGATAACATCGGTGTAAGGCAATACTCCATTGGGATTAAAAAAGATGTATAATATGAATAATAAGAGGAAAAATCTCAATGCTATTTTTTGCAGGGCCGACCAATAAAGCGGGGCTACGGTAGTCTCGGTCATATGATAACAAGGTTGACGGTTTGGATAAGGCTAAATATAATAAATTACGCTAACCCAGGCAGATAAATATTTTACCTACTTTAAACTAACCGGGTACTATTGCACTTTATCCTGTATCTGGCAGGCCTGCAAAACAATTAATACATTTATATGTCCTTATTTTAACAATAATTAGTTTATTTTGCAGGTTAAATATCCTTACGAATGTCAATGCAGGTACCGGCCGGGAATTTATTACAAAAAATAAATTATCCATCTGATTTAAAGCTACTTAATGAAACAGAGCTTGAACAGGTATGCAAAGAGCTACGCCAGTATATTATTGACGTAGTATCTGTTAATGGCGGGCACTTTGCCGCCAGCCTGGGAGTGGTTGAACTTACGGTAGCTTTACAATATATACTCAATACACCTTACGATCAGTTAGTTTGGGACGTTGGCCACCAGGCTTACGGCCACAAAATACTTACCGGCCGCCGGGATGAGTTTCACACCAACCGTATCCACGGCGGTATCAGCGGCTTTCCAAAACGTTCGGAAAGTGAATATGACACTTTCGGTGTAGGCCATTCATCAACTTCTATATCTGCAGCATTGGGTATGGCTGTCGCTTCGCATTATAAAGGCGAAACCGACAGGCAACATGTAGCCGTAATTGGCGATGGTGCGATGACCGCGGGTATGGCTTTTGAAGCGCTTAACCATGCAGGTATTGAAAACTCCAACCTGCTGGTGATCCTGAATGATAATAATATGGCCATCGACCCTAACGTTGGTGCATTGAAAGAATACCTGACTGATATTACCATCTCAAAGCCATATAACCGCTTCAGAGACGATATTGCCCATGTACTGGCCAAATTATCATCAATTGGCCCGGATGCCTTTAAGATAGCCCAAAAGCTTGAAAAGAGCATCAAAGGCACCTTACTTAAACGCAGCAACTTTTTTGAGGCGCTTAAGTTCCGTTATTTTGGCCCTATTGACGGTCACGATGTCAACCATCTGGTAAAAGTATTAAAGGACCTGCGCGATATTCCGGGCCCTAAATTATTGCATTGCATCACTGTAAAAGGTAAAGGCTATGCCCTTGCCGAAAAGGATCAAACCAAATGGCATGCTCCCGGTTTATTCGACAAAATCACCGGTGAGATCAAAAAAGCCAAATATGACAAGCCACAGCCTCCTAAATACCAGGATGTGTTTGGGCACAGTATCATTGAACTGGCCGAGCAAAACCCCAAGATCATGGGTATTACTCCGGCCATGCCATCAGGCTGTTCATTAAACCTCATGATGAAGGCCATGCCAAACCGTGCGTTTGACGTGGGCATTGCCGAACAGCATGCGGTAACTTTCTCTGCCGGTTTAGCGACACAAGGGCTTGTTCCGTTTTGTAATATATATTCCAGCTTTATGCAACGGGCTTATGACCAGGTGATCCATGACGTGGCCATACAAAAGCTCAATGTAGTATTTTGCCTTGACCGTGCCGGATTTGCCGGAGCTGACGGCGCTACACACCACGGTGCTTATGACATGGCATATATGCGTTGTATCCCTAACATGGTTGTATCTGCCCCAATGAACGAGGAAGAACTGCGAAACCTGATGTTTACCGCACAGCAGGAAAACATGGGACCATTCGTGATCAGATATCCACGCGGTAATGGCGTTATGGTTGACTGGCAACGTCCGTTCAAGGTTATCCCTGTAGGCAAAGGCCGTAAGGTTTGTGATGGCGATGATGTGGCGATCCTATCTATAGGTGCCATCGGTAACGAAGTTGTTAAAGCCATCGCCGAACTTAATGCCGAAGGTTATAACCCGGCTCATTACGATTTACGTTTTGTAAAACCGCTTGATGAAGCTTTATTGCATGACGTGTTCAAAAACTTTAGTAAAGTAATTACCGTTGAGGATGGTTGCATTGAAGGCGGTGCAGGCAGCGCAGTGCTTGAATTTATGGCTGATAATGGCTACACCAATATCCAGGTTAAACGCCTGGGGATCCCTGATAAGTTCATTGAACACGGCGACCAACCCGAACTTTGGGCCGACTGCGGCTTTGATGCCAACGGCATAGCCCGGCAAGTGAGGAATATGGCCGAAAAGCGGAATGTGAATAATATAGCGTCATAATAAAATATGATGACATTATAACATAAAAAAAGCGACTGACAGTCGCTTTTTTTATGTTCATTAATTTCTCAAATTAAATAATTCCTAATATCGGGAATATCATCAATGAACCTTATAGCTCACCAGATCATTATATACAGCCCGGAATGAACTGCGGATACCAAATGTCAGCATCGATGTTTTATCATTAAACTGGTTGTTCTTATCCCGGCGCACCAAGCCTCCAAGCTCAAACCTTAAATTATACTTTGGATTAATTAAATAAGCTACTTTTCCTTCCAGGTAAACCATATTGGTGGTTAAGCCCTGTCCTGTATAGTTACCATTCTGTCGCGCCGGGTCCTGGTATGCAAGGTAAAGGTCTTTGCCATAGTTAAGGCCATTGATATTTAAACCATAATGGCCGTAGTCAACCTCGCCGGTAAAATCGAACCGTTTATATGAGTAGTTCAGCAAAGCAACCGCTTCGCGGAAATTGGCCCCCCAGGGATGCCCAAGCGGCTCACCATTTTCGGCATAATTAAGTACGGATGCACGTTCTGAGTAGGTATATGGCTTTACATTATTAGTTTCGAGCAAATAGTTTAAGCCTTTAACGTTAAACAGGTTTGCTCCTCTTATGCCCAACTGAAAACCGTATTTATTGCGTGAGCTGCCCTTACTTGAAAAAAAGCTTGATGATTCAAATTCATCAAGTGCAAACTGACCATAAGCCGTAATACCATCTGTTAGCTTATACTTTCCTGTAAAGCCAATCAAAGCGTTATCAGGTGAGCCATTTGAGGCCTCAACAGGCCTTAAAAATATTACAGGGTTTATGTAAGTAAAGTCAAATCCGCGTTTATGGCCCTGATCATCTTTGGCCGCCCATATTACTGCGTCAAAGAAACCGAATGATAACCTGTCAGATACATTCCAGTCTAAATAATGAAATACACCAAATTTTTTTCTATCTCCATTATCCACTTTTACCGATAGCGGATCATTGAAATAAGCCCACATAGCCATATAACGTACATTGCCCAGCGTAGCTGTTAACTTAAAAAATGGATATGGCGATGCATAATCAGATAATAACAATGAACGATAGCCGTCGCCAACAAAAGTTTTATCGCGGCCGGCGCTGATGTTCAAAAACTTTATCGGGGTGTAGGATACATTAGCCGTAATGTATGACCAGCGGTATTCGTTACCATAAATACCCGCGAATGCCTGCCCGGGAGCTATCCCAACCTGGTTAACATAAGTTTGCAGGTAATTGGGCAATACCGCGCGGTTTTCATAACCGGCCACATTATATGAAAAGTTTTTACCAACGGTTCCGCCAAACTGAATACCCAGCGTACCAAAATTGGTATTCTTTTTCCCCGAGAAATCGCGGCTCAAATTAAAGTCGGGCAACAGATCGGCATAAAAAGTGGAATTATTGCTTTTAACATCAATTTGATGCTCGTTAAAAAAACGCCCTTTAAGTCCGTTAAGGTTCATTAACGAATCGTAATGAGTTTTCAAAAGCGAATCATCAACCATAAATGGCTTCAATGAGCTATGCACACGTGTTTTGGTCGAATAAACATCTTCATTAAGCTTTTGGTAAAACTGGTAATTATAAGGCTGATAGTCGGATTGGGCCTTCGCAAATCCACTTATCAAAAACAGGAAAGTAATGCTTGTAAATATTTTCTTCATATATAGTTGATATGGTATTTATCGTTGTTTATTCAAAATAATTAAGCGTATTAAAACCACCTTTTTTCAGATATTCATCTTTCTTAACCAAATGCAGATCTGCAAGTACCATATCGGTTACCAGTGCCTGCAGGTCATACTTAGGTTTCCATCCAAGTTTAGTATAAGCTTTTGTAGCGTCGCCAATTAGCAGATCAACCTCCGTTGGCCTGAAATACCTCGGATCTACCTTTACAACTGTTTGCCCAAATCTTAGGGCGTCCAAATTCAATCCAAGCGAAATGGCTCTTTCCTCGTCAATATCAATGATCACACCACGTTCATTTTCGTCCTTTCCGCTAAATTCAACTTCAACACCCAACTCCAGGAACGCCATTCTGATAAAATCACGTACGGTAGTGGTCACCCCGGTTGCTATCACAAAGTCTTCGGCAGTTTCCTGCTGCAGCATCAGCCACATCGCTTCAATATAATCTTTGGCATGCCCCCAATCGCGCTGCGCCGAAAGGTTACCTACATACAGGCAATTTTGCAGGCCGAGAGCTATCTTTGACGCTGCCCGTGTAATTTTACGGGTAACAAAAGTTTCGCCCCTTACCGGGCTTTCATGGTTAAACAAAATCCCGTTGCAGGCATACATACCATAAGCTTCGCGATAGTTAACTACAATCCAGTAGCCATATAGTTTTGCTACAGCGTAAGGCGAGCGCGGATAAAAAGGAGTAGTTTCATTTTGCGGCACAGCCTGTACCAAACCATAAAGCTCGGATGTGGAGGCCTGATAGATGCGTGTCTTTTTAGAGAGGTCAAGAAGCCTTACTGCTTCAAGAATACGCAGCACGCCAACCCCATCGGCATTGGCGGTATACTCCGGCGTTTCAAAACTCACTTTTACATGGCTTTGAGCTGCCAGGTTATAAATTTCGTCGGGCTGAACTTCCTGGATAAGCCTGATGAGGTTAGTTGAATCTGTAAGGTCGCCGTAATGAAGCCTGAACTTTACACCAGGCTCATGCGGATCATGGTATAAATGGTCTATCCTGTCGGTATTTAATAACGATGAACGGCGTTTAACCCCATGTACCTCATAGCCCTTCTTCAGCAAAAACTCTGCTAAATAAGCACCATCCTGACCCGTTATTCCTGTAATTAAAGCCTTTTTCATTAGTAGTAACCGTACAGATATTATGTAGTACAATAATATCCAATTTTATTGTAATTACCTCTATGACACTCAATATATAGGCTTGGGCTGGTGTTTATGCAACGGTTAAATGAATAAGGATATTTGCCCGTAAATATGGTGAGGATTAAATCCCGGCTACGGTATCCTCCAATTCACGATACCAATCTGCCCCGTACTTGCGGATAAGCGGGTCTTTCAAAAATTCATGAACGTGTACTTTCAGCTCATCGCCAAATGAACATGCGGGGCTGCAAATATTCCAACGATCGTAGTTTAAAACATCAAACTCAGGGTATGAGGTAATGCGGATCGGGTACAAATGACATGAGATAGGTTTTTTCCAGTTAACGGCGCCTTCTTCATATGCCTTTTCGATACCGCATTTGGTGATGCCGTTTTCCCATATCACATAGGCACATTCTTTATTGGTATCAACGCATGGCGTAGTATAATCACCTTCAAAATCGGTAACGTAAACGCCATCCTTCTCAATGGTTTTGATGCCTTTTGCAGTAAGATAAGGTTTTACTTTGGGGTAAATCTCTTTCAGGATATCAAGTTCATCGGCATTAAGCGGAGCCCCCGAATCGCCTTCAAGACAGCATGCCCCCTTGCACTTATTTAAATTACATACAAAATTTTCCTTTACCACATCTTCATGCAGTAATACATTGCCAACCTCAATCATCTTTTTAAAATCAATCTTTAATAGGGTTCAAAGGATATTTAAGTCCGGCTGCCGATTTCAGCTCCATAGATACGCTGCCAATCAGCACTTCAACATGCGCCTTTACCGGGATCCTGTTTTTATCATTAGTAACCCAAAGGTATAATTTACTGTTTTTCCGGAAAATACGACCCGGAATAATTGCCGGGCTAAATTTAAGACAATTAAATTTACCAAGCGAACATTCAACCGTTTCAGTACCTACATAGGTTATCTGCATACTGTGAAAACCATCTTCCAGGAAGTATTGCAAATCAAATGTATCGCCCTCGTGCAGCTTTGAAACGTCAATGGCCCGCGCAAAATAATAAGCCGATACAAAATCAAAGGATTCGCCTTTGTAGGCAAAGGTTCCTTTATTGGCTGTTACCTTTTTATCTTTCTGATCAAAGGTAACATTGTCTGTATGCCTGTACTTGCCTTCACGCCTGTTTTCGGTATAAAAATAAGGCATCAGCGTTGTTTGGTCAACGTACGACTCATACCGGTTACGAACCTTATAAAACAGATCGAAAGAGCCGGCGGTTTTACCTTCGGCAACCAGGTGAAACGTAGGGCGGCCGTCATATTTTTTATCGCTTGCTTCTACTTTAATCGTAGCTTCAGCAGCGGTAAAAAAGCCGTATTTCATCTTGTAATCCAATTGTTCGCCCGCCTTAAAAATCGATTCGTTGATCTTTTTAAGCTCCTGGGCATATGCACCGGTACAACAGGCTATAAAAAGCAGTACAGTAAAAAAGTATTTATTAATCAGCAGTTTTTTCATTGATTAAGAGCCTCTATTGCGAAGCTTGTGATATGACAACTGCTATTATAAATGGTTTAAACTTGTTTTTATTGCATACAGCCACTTAAATACTTAGTCCTTACGCTTATAAATAGGCACCGTTGAGCACGGCTCGCCAAACATAAGGCTTTTAACTACCGCAGTTAGCCTTTTGGTTATTTCAACATAAGCAGATACAGGCACTTCGGTATCGCCGCAGCCTTTAAGTACAATGCGCTGCCCGCGATATTGTTCAAAATCGGCTTTAGCTATTTCCTTTTCAAAAAGTACGGTTTCAAGCACTTCTTTATTCCCAAATACAATTTCGCGGGCGTAAGGGGCCATGCGGTTGGCTAACAGCATATATGCCCATGCAGGTACAATAGCATCGGCAGTACAGGTTATACCTACATTCTTGCCTTCATATTGCGCCCAGTCATGTTCTTTTATAAACTCTCTGAAATCCTTCTCTTTTAAAATAAGACCGTGGAAAAGATTATCTTTTATATCGTATATAACGCGCTCCCCTGCCGGATAAAAATCTGCCGGGTCTAAGGTAACCAAACCACTCTGGGCTACCTTATTTACTATGTTTTCCTGGATATCCATATCAGTTATATCTATTAAAGCTAAAAGCGGAATGCACAAAGCCTAAAGCTGCTTAGCCTGATGTTCAGTATTGTATAATTACTTTATATAAACAAGCAGTATATAAAACAAAAAATCCGGGAACGGCTTAATGCCATTCCCGGATGTAAATTTACTTTAAATTTTGTTTAGAAAAATTTAGCCCTGTTATCTTTTACAATTGCATTATCTTTTAATGCATCCAGAACCTGACCCTGTGAGCGCTGTAAAAGCACCTGGTTAATTTGTTCTTTTTGTTTAATGGCGTTAGCAAGTGCCGGCGGGTTAGTGAAACCGTTAACTACATATACGTAAACACCTTGCGCACCATCAACAGGTTTTGAAATTTTGTTGATAGCCGAACCAAAGATTGAACCGATAACTTTATACTCTGCCGACTGGCCAGGGATGATAGGGTTAGCAAACACAATGTTTTCAACCGGAACTACCTTGCTGCCTACTTTTTGCGCAACCTGGTCAATTGAAGCACCACCGCTAAGGGCTGAGTCAAATTTCTCTTTTAGTTGTTTAGCTTTAACCTCATTGCGTACCATTGGCTCAATTTGTTTTTTAACAGCTTCAAGCGTTAAAGTACCTTTTGGTTTAATTTCGGTAAGGCGGGTAATTATATATTGATCACCTACAGTAAATACTTTATCAGTGATATCACCTTTTCCGGCTTTGTAAGCCCATCTAACCACGTCACGTGCGTTATCCAAACCTGGCAAGCCAGAAGCTATTGCAGTAACATCTTCGGCAGTGCGTGATTTTAAACCTTCTTTTTTTGCTTCTGCATCAAAATTATCAGATGTTAATGAAGCTAAGAATGCTTGTGCCTTGCTGTAAGCTACAGTTTGAGTTTTGCTGCTCGCTGTTAAAGGTTTATCAACTACACCAACTTTAACCAGTTTCACTGAGCCTTTTTGATCTTCAATCTGGATAACGTGGTAGCCAAATTGTGATTTCACTACAATGATATCACCTTTACCTGCTTTGAAAGCAGCGTTGTAATATTCAGGAACCAAATTACCCTGACCTGCCATTGAGCCATTGGCGTCAAATGAAGGGATTTCACCGCCTTTTACAGCGCTGCCTTTATCAGCAGAAAAAGTGGTAGCCAGCTCGGCAAATGATTTACCGCCCTGGATCAATTTCTTTATTGAATCGGCTTTAGCTTTAGCTTTATCATCGCCGCCTGCAGATGCAAGGTCGATTAAGATATGCCTGGTTTTAACCGAATCAAAAGTAGTTTTGGTATCAACCAGTTTAGCTATTTTGTAGCTGCCATTTTCAAGATATGGACCATAAACAAATCCTTTAGCCGCGTTAAACATGGTAGTATCCAGTTTTGGATCGAGGCTACCTTTACGCTGATAAGTTAAAGGAGCTTTTGTTTCGGCATTGATCTGTACAAAAAGCGAATCGTTAGGAGTAGTTTTAAATTCGTTCGCTAATTTTTGAGCTTGCTCTTTAACAGCTGTTGAATCTTCTTTCGAAGGCGCAGCATTAAAGCTTACGTACTCAAAGTTCCTTAACTCCTGCGGAGTTTTAAATGAAGCTTTGTGCGCGTCATAATATGCACTGTAGTCAGCATCGGTCAAAGTAACTTTAGCATCAGGGATTGAGGCATAATCAAGCGATACATATTTAAAATTAGCCAACTTGTTTTTTGCTTCGTAATCATCTGTAGCTTCAAGCGAGTTTACATAAAGGCCATTGGTAACCAAAGTCATGTATTTGGTAGCTTTTTTAGCTTCAATCAGGTCGATAACAAAATCGCTCCAGGCTTTTTTCTGAGCCGGATCTGCTTTACCTGATTGCAGGTAAGCTTTGAACTGGTTAAACCTGCTACGGTCAAACTGACCGGTTTGCTGATCAGCAAACTGACGGGCTATCTGCGGGTCGGGATTGTTATCGCCGATCATTACGTTCATTTCATCGTCACCAACAGTAAGGCCAAGCTTCTCAATCTCTTTGCCTATCAGCAACTGGCTTAAATACTGGTTCCAGGTAGTTTCCTGCAGGTAGCTGGCTATCTGCGGAGAAATACTTTGTCCCTGTTGTTTAAACTGTGCAGAGTTTTGCTCCAGCTTTTCGTTGAATTTGTCATAGGGCACTTTTTCGCCGTTAACAACGGCAAGCTCGTTACTATCGTCCCTAAAAAAGGAACCGCCCGATCTTACAACTTCGCTCACAATAAATGCAAGCAGCGCGAAACCAATAAAGAATGCGAGAATCTTCCCCATCCTTTCGCGCAAAAAACCCATTATACCCATATTACATTTATAATTATTCTAATTCTTTTTTAAGAGGGCGCAAGATACAATTTTTGTTAAAATTCTATAACACAAATTTTTCGTTAAAAAAAGTCATTATTGTGTATCTTTTTCATCAACGTGAAACAGCCCGGTGCTGCTTTTAAAGGTAGGGTTTAAAAGCTTATCATCGCTTTCAAAGGTATTGCCGTTCATAACATTACCACCGCTAAGTGTGGCCTGAACAGGTTTATTGGAATAAACGCGCTTGGTAACCTGATCCCAAAATAATTCGTTTGATTTAAAGGTTTCGCCTTTGGCATTGGTTGCAACCACATTACCATGAAACTCAATCAGTTTTTCCTGTTCACGCTGAATACCTGTATCTGCAACTATATCACCCGCAAATTGGCCTGTTGCCCGGTCATAATAATCAATCTTTACGCCTTTAGGCATAATTTTATAAGGCTTCTTGATCTGGTATTCGATCATCAGCGGCGCAGTAAGGTGGATCTCTACTTTGGTCGAATCGCTCATGATGAGGTCGAGCCCCATAGTACGCTGAGCTACGGTATCTACTTCGTTTGCCGAAATTTCCCTAACCTTTTTCAGGTCATTTTCGCACGAAGACAGCAAAGCCGCCATTGGCAACAGCAACAGGCACAAAGCCGGTATGTTAACTGCAAGGCGGCTCATGATGGCTGATTAATCAAATTTATACTTGGTAAACCACTTATCGTTAAGTGTGAAGCCAAGGTGGATATTAACGTAGTTTTCTTTAACTAAGCCGTTAACCAATGATCCGCGCTGACCAACTTCGGCCGCGATATTGATTTTATAGTAACTGCCATTGTTTGAGCGTAAAGGCAAGCCTACCCCTACGGTACCTGCATACCTTTTAATGGTAGTACCGTTAATGTGCATATAGGTTTGATCATAGATAGCGCCTATGCGGTAATCGACAGTGGCAAGATAGTTTCTGATGGTTGATATGTTTGGTGTATACGAACCACCAATGTTAAATGTCTTGCTATCCTGTAAGCCCTGATTTACACCCGCAATTGATAAGTCGGACCATTTGCCCATAGAGTAATCGGCACCCACCAAAAATTTACCGTCGCTTTGAAAAGAGATCCCGAACCTGTTGATCTGTGGTAACTTCAATTTTGATTTAGGGCCGGTTGTGCTAACCACGCTATCGGCAGCTATATCCTGGTTGCCATTTGCATCATTAAAATACTGGCTGACAACAAAACTGCTTTGCGTATGCAGTTTTGTGCCGGCCGATGCCGAATAGCCCAAAACAAGGTGCTTTGTTTCTGAAAAATCAAATGAATACTGCACGCCGTAGTCATAGTTTATACCACCGATGGCATTACTCGACTGGATTTTTGAGTTGATTGCACCTGCCAGGTCGGGGATTTCGGTGGTGGCAATATCTTTGATGTTACCAAATATGTACGATACGTTAGCGCCTAACAATAAGTGTTTGCCTAAGCCAAAACCATAACCAAAATATGCTTTTGATAAGCTACCATCGCCACTGTAGCTGTAATTTGTTACGTTGGTATCGGCAGGTGAACCTGAAGTACCTAATTTACTTACCGATTTTTTATAGTTGTAACCACGCTCGCTGTATGGCAATAAACCAAAGCTCAAGGCCGAACGCTTTGAGGTAGGGATAGCGAATGCGATGTGGCTAAGCCTGAAATTGCTATTTTTTTGACTTGCAGAACCGGTTTGCGAAAGCGTTAAAAAGTTTGCATACAAACCAACATCAATAGTTGTAAGGTTGATTGCACCGTAGGATGCCGGGTTTACAACGTTGATGTTATTAAAAAAACCAATTTTATTGGTAGCTACACTAATGCCGCCCATACCTATATTTTGCCCCATTAACTGAGGGTCAATATCGCCGATACCGTAACGTGAATATGGAGAGCTTGAGGTTGCCGTTGATTGTGCATGTACTGAAAAAGCGGCAACAGCCAGTAAAAGTGTTATAAAAAACCGGGTATATTTAATCATTATGCTTTTGTATAGCTGCGTTTAAACCTTTTAAAACCAAATATGGTTCAATTTTTATGTAGCGGGCAAAGATGCTATTTTTCAATAGAGTATCAAAAAAAATGCTGTCGCCCCCGCTTAGTATAATGTTCAGTTGTTCGCCCATGGTTTTATAGCTTTCAATAAAACCGGTAAGCTCATATTTCACTCCGTTTTGTACTCCCGAACGGATAGCGGTTGTTGTATTATTCCCGTATGGCGAATCAAAATCTTCATCGGCTTCAATAAGCGGCAAACCTGCCGTATAATTATTTAAAGCCTTATAACGCATATTTAAGCCCGGCGATATACTGCCACCAAAATAATTTCCTCCGGCGTTAACACCATCATAAGTAATGGCGGTACCGCCTGTTATTACCAGGCTGTTTTGCCCCGGAAACATGTTATATGCACCAATAACAGCTGCTAACCTGTCGGGGCCAAGGGTTTCGGGGGTTAAATAATGGTTATTTATCCCGCTGGTCATTAAAGTATTAAAATGAATCAGCGAAATTTTTTGCCCCAGTTCGGCCTGCCATGCTTCTGTATTTTTTTTTACCGAGGATATGATTGCCCTAACCGGATCGTATTTGTTAAGCAAGACATCCAGTACCGGCATATCAATAGTTTCATACTGGTTAACATCAAGCATCTCATCCAGTTTAAAAACTGCAATTTTGATGAGGGTATTACCAATATCGATAACCAAACTGGTCATCAGGCCCTAACTATTGATAATATTGATTCAAAAATAGCTAAACCATCCTCATTGGCTAACAAGCCATCGGCGGCACGCTCCGGGTGTGGCATTAAGCCAAATACATTCCTGGTTAAGTTTGTAACACCTGCTATGTTTTCCAATGATCCGTTAGGGTTTGCATCAGCAGTGATATTACCGGCCTCATCACAATACCTGAACATTACCTGGTCATTATCATTAAGGGCTTTGATTACATCGGCATCAGCAAAATAGTTGCCTTCGCCGTGTGCAATCGGGATCCTTAATGCCTGTTGCGGATCAAGCTGCGCAGTAAGTAACGAATTTGATGTTTGCGGCTTTAAGTAAATGTTGCGGCAAATAAATTTGCGGTTGGTGTTGTGCAATAACGCTCCGGGCAACAAGCCAGCCTCGGTAAGGATCTGGAAGCCATTGCAAATACCCATTACGTATCCACCTTTTGCAGCAAACTGAATAACCTCCTGCATAATTGGCGAAAAACGGGAAATGGCGCCAGAGCGCAGGTAATCACCAAATGAAAAACCACCGGGTAAAACAACAAAGTCAACACCTTGCAGGTCATGATCTTTGTGCCATAACCTTACCACCTGCTGACCCAGTACTTTTTCTAATACGTATATGATATCCTCATCACAATTAGAACCAGGAAATATAACTACTCCAAACTTCATCAGTTCTTTTTTAAATTGGGGTTGAACCTAAATAGTTTATTATTATAGTTTCAGGCTACAAAACTAACATAACCGCCGAAATAAGGACGAATGTAAAAGTTAAAATTTGTTAAACTGAAAGTAAATGATGCTGATAAACAACAGCAAATACAATACTTCATAAAACCAGCGCTTTGTTGCATACAAAAAATAATAGGCAAAAAACACCGTTGCCGGCACTGCACAAAGCAAAAAATGGCTCAGGCGAAACTCCGAATTAAGATAAAATGAAAGCGCCGTGATCAGAAAAATAAAAAACAGCAGCTGAAATGTTTTACGGATCTGCACATAACTTTTAAAGAAATTTTGCTGCAGCTTAAAAAAACAAAGCACCAATATTAAGATAACAGGAGCAAGCAACAGGTAGTTGTAAGAATTTATACTGATGTGATCCGGAAACTTTTTGCCCAGGGGCGACCAGATATGGGTGAACCGGGGCAGCATATCGTTCATAAAATAAATAACCGCCAGGAAAAAAAACACAGTTACATACCCTAATATCGAAATAACCCACTCCCTCCAGTTAAATGGCCTGTATACAGTAAGCGCTACCCATATAGCTAAAAACAGATAAATAAACGGGAAATAAATAAGTGATCCCACCGCTACTATCATACCCACGTCATAAGTAGCCGATTTAACATCATCCCCTTTATAAAGGTTAAATAATTTATACAGCATCCATATGAGCAAAAAGTTACAGATAAGCGGGGCACTTAATGTTAGAAAAGGTGTGAACAAACCAGCAAGCGTGATGTACATCAGCGCAGGCAAAAAAGTGGGTTTACCTAATAAATTATGATGATTAATTAACGAATTAAGCAGCAGGGCCTGGGCAAATACGAGTGCGCCGGCCAGGATCACATTCAACAGTGGTGAAAAAGCGTATTCATATTTTACAGGCACCAGCAGCCGGGCAAATGGTTCAACAAAAATAAACTCAACCTTTTCGGGAATTTGTACTATGTAGCCAATCCGGAGTACGAGCAGCAAAACAGCCAGCCATAAGATGTTAAGAGGATTGTAGTTCCGAAAAATATTGATCATAATGTGCGGGCCGTATTTGCGGTTGCAAAATTAACAGAAAAACCGCTTACGTTGCAATGCTTTAAGCTCTTGCATATTGCTTTACCAAATTATCAACAATAGCAGCCGTTTCGTCAGGAAAATCTACCACAATCTTTTTGCTGTCGTTCACCCAGTTATTTAAGTGCCCGGTAAATTTATCGTTTATTTCGCTTACTACCGGTACTCCCAGTTTAGAGGCCGAAAGCGCATTACACTGCTGTTCGTACTGCCCTTTCATGGGGATCATCATTACCTTTTTCTTTAAAAACAAGGCTTCGGCAGGGCCTTCAAAGCCGCCGCCAGTAAGCAGGCCGGTGCAGCTTGCCAAACTTTTATTAAAAGCTTCATTGTTTACCGGAAAAATTTCCACATTGCCCGATTGGTAAGCCTGCTTTTGCCGTTTTGAAAATACCTGCCATTTAACATCTTTTTGGGCACCCAAATATTTAAGCAAGGTTTTATCATCATATGCCGGCAAATAAACGGTATAATGCCCAAGGTCGGAAGTTTCCATTTGCCTGATTTCACTGCGGATTACGGGCGTGTTGATAAAGGTATCATAACGCTCAAAATGGAACCCCACATGATAAGTGGTGGGCGAATAATTTTTTAAAAGCCACTGGGCAAAGGGGTCCTTCTTTTCGGGGCGCGGAGTATTGGGAGATACAAATGAACACTGGTGGCTGAGTGATACCGACGGCACTCCACGTAGTTTACAAGCCCAGGCGCTCACAGGTTCAAAATCGTTTATAATGAGATCATATTGCTTTAATGGCAGGCTCCGCAAATCGCGCTGAAACTGGCGCAGGTTCATAATTTTCCAGGTGGCCCAGTTATCCACCCCGCCATTGGTGCCAAATACAAAACTAACGCCATGAAAGCGATATTTCAGAGGTTGTGATAATGATACTTCGGCTTCAGTGCCACTTATCAGCAAATCTACCTCGCCGTATTGCTGCAGCAAGGGCACAATTTCTCTTGCCCGGCTTATATGCCCGTTACCTGTTCCCTGTATACCAAACAGTATCTTCATTAAAATAAATTCTTTTCAAAAGGATGATGATTGCGCCACGCAGGTACAACAGGTTCGCTGATTTGCCTGCAACAATATTCAGGGGCTTAATTTAGCAAAGAAAATGTTTTCGGTGAGTAATTTAATCGTGTTCGTGCTTAAAGCGCTCCAATAAGTTTTTAACATCAAGCATGGCGTTCAAATCTTCAGAGTCGGTTTTATCATCTTCATCCGCATCGGTATTGAAATCATCAGGCTTGTATTTAAACACTTCCCATTTACCATCATGATATTCCAACGAGCTTAAACTTTCTACCCAGTCGCCCGAGTTCAGGTAAAGTACCGATCCTGTGTTTTGGGTTGATGTAATTTCCCTGATCTCGGCATGATGAATATGACCGCAAATTACGTAGCCATACTGTTTATCCACGGCCAGGTCGGCCGCAGTTTGTTCAAATTGATTGATGAATTTTACCGCCTCTTTAAAACTGGCTTTCACTTTTTGCGAAAAGCTCATTTTTTGGCGGCCGATAGCAGTAAGGAACCAGTTTACAAAGCTATTGATCAAAATGAGTGTATCATAGCCAACGGCGCCCAGTTTGGCCAGCCATTTAGAGTGCTGCATGGTAACGTCAAATACATCCCCGTGAAAAATCCAGGCCTTTTTGCCGTCGATATTGAGCACCAGCTTATCAAGCAGCTGAAAAGTACCCATGTTAAAATCTGTAAACTTACGCAGCATCTCGTCATGGTTGCCGGTTAAATAATAAACCGGGATGCCATCGGTAACAAACTTAAGGATCCGGCGTACTACCTTCATGTGGGCTTCCGGCCAGTACGATTTACTAAACTGCCAAATATCGATAATATCGCCGTTAAGGATAAGGATTTTGGGCTTTATGCTTTTTAAATATTTAAGCAATTCTTTTGCGTGACAGCCGTAAGTACCAAGGTGCACATCAGATATTACTACAATATCAACTTCGCGTTTTGCCATTAAATTAAAGGGGCTATTTTACAGGCCGGCATGATTTGGTTAGCCGGAAAAAACAATATTTTATTAATAAAGCAACGATTACTCGTCGTCTTCATCTTCGTTAACTGTCAATTCATATGGACTTGCGTAGAAGCAGCCGACCAATATCAGCAACCCTATAACTACCAAATAAGCATACTCAAAATTCATTACAAAGATTTTTACAAATGTCTGAAATCTAACATTATCCTACTGTTAAGACTACATTAAATGTAAAAGGTTACTTTGCCAAACGAAATTTATTTTTGATCCTGTCAAGTTGCTTTAAGTGGTGCTGTAAATGGATCCGGATAAACTTAAACCACTGTTTGGCATTCAGCATTCCCAAACGCGGGTGTTTGTATTTATTTGCCGGTAAAGAAGCGGCAATGAGTGGCATGGTGGTTTCAACCCGTTTGCGGCATTTAATGATCAGGTTTTTGGCATCTTCCTTACTGATTTTATTGGCAGCCATTTTATCATTTACCGCATTAGGCACTGTTGTTTGAACCGGCGGAAATTTGCCTAACAACAACAGGATCCGCCCTTCCCAGTTAATGCCTTTTTTGGAGGGCTCGCAATTACCGTGGGTACAACGTTCAAGCGCTATCGATGAACCCAACGTAGCCTGCATAATATGACTGTACACTTCAGCAAAGGACCAGCCACCCTCGTCGGGAGTAACATCAAACAATTCATCCGGGATTAG
Source organism: Mucilaginibacter sp. A5337 (assembly GCF_059690695.1). Taxonomy (NCBI): domain Bacteria; kingdom Pseudomonadati; phylum Bacteroidota; class Sphingobacteriia; order Sphingobacteriales; family Sphingobacteriaceae; genus Mucilaginibacter; species Mucilaginibacter sp. A5337. The sequence goes on from NZ_JCAWEC010000015.1 coordinate 38,219, forward strand.
ATCCAGTTGTTTGCGGTATTCATCAAGGGCAGCATCAATAGCTTTACGTTCTTTGGCGATACTCATAAAAGTAAAGTTAACTCTTTTAAATGAGCAATCTGTACGGTTACATCATGAGGTTTTTCTGCATTAAAAGGGTTAAAATAAATGGCGTCCATCCCAAAATTAAGTGCCCCGCGAATATCGGCTTCAATGCTATCCCCTATCATCACACTTTCTTCTTTCAATGCTCCGGCCAAATCAAGCGCATGCTGAAATATGGCTTTATCAGGCTTGTTAACACCTACATCTTCGGAGATGATAATATTTTGAAAATATTTGGCCAGATCTGTTCCGGCTATTTTTATGCGGGTTGAATCTTTAAACCCGTTCGAGATCAGGTGCAGGGTATATTTCGATTGCAGATACTGCAAGGTTTCGTGCGCGTGCGGAAACAGGTTGGTTTTGGTGGGGCAAAGTTTTACGTAAGCATCCTCAAAATCAACCGGCATTAAATCAGGATGCAGGCCAAGATCAATAAAAGTTGATTTGAAACGGGCCTCGCGCAACTCATCTTTGGTGATCTCGCCAATATGGTATTGCGCCCAAAGGCGGTGATTGTTACGGGTATAGGTTTCGATAAACAATTCGGCAGAGTGCAGTCCTATTTCACCGAGCTGGTGAATAACATATAATTCGTGCAGGGCCTCCTCGGCATTTTTATCAAAATCCCAAATGGTATGGTCGAGATCAAAGAAAATGTGTTTATACTTTATATCGGATTTCGGATTTTCGATTTCGGAATTATTCATTTTCGGATTTTCGATTTCGGAATTTTTTATTCCCTGATTAAAAATTCAAAATTAAGAAATTCAATCCTACTAAATCCGAAATCGAACATCCGAAATCCGAAATCAAGCTACGCTTTCTCGCCAAATGCCAGATCCCCGGCATCGCCCAAGCCAGGTACGATATACGATTTGCTGGTCATTTCATCATCAACAGCGCAGAGCCACAATTTTGCTTTAGGAAGGTTAGCCTTTACGTGGGCCACACCTTCGGTACTGGCAATCACGGCGGCAATGTGCAGCTCTTTTATTTTGTATTGCGCCGTCAACTCTTTACAAACAGCTACGATACTTTGGCCGGTTGCCAGCATGGTATCGCACAAAATAAAGATCTTATCATCAAGATTAGGCGTGGCGATATGATCAACCTGGATTAAAAAGCTGCCGTTACGTTTTATTTTACGGTATGCAGTGATGAACGCAGAGGAAGACCGGTCAAAAAACTGCATAAAGCCATGGTGAAAGGGAAGGCCGGCACGTAATATTATGCCCAGCACCGGCTCATCGGCAGGCATATTGACGCTGGCAGTGCCCAGCGGGGTTTGAATTTCTTTGGTTTCGTAATGTAATGATTTGCTTAACTCATAAGCCAGTATGCCACCCAGCCGCTCCTGGTTTCGCCTGAAACGTTCCTTATCCTGCTGGATAACTGCATCCCGCAATTCGGCCAGAAACTGGTTGGCAATGGTATCGGTTTTATTGAGGATGAAAATCATGCTTAAATTTAAACGTTTTTTGGCAATAGCATCATTATTTGTTTACTAAATGTCATATCGCCTGGCTAAAAAGAAATTGAATTTTGAATATATGTAGTTAACTACGTAGATTTGTACATAAATATTATAGTCATGAATACTACACCGGTTATCAGCCCATTAAACAACACCTATTGCCAGCAGGTCATTGATATCATTTTGCCGATTCAGCAAATAGAATTTAATGTACCCGTTACGCTTGAAGATCAACCCGACCTGCTTGACATTGAAACAAACTACCATCAAACCGGCGGCAATTTTTGGGGAGCTACCTATAATGAGCAGCTTGTTGGCACCATAGCACTTATTGCTTTTGAAAAAAATGCAGCCGCCATACGCAAAATGTTTGTGCGTAAAGAATATCGCGGCAAAGAGCTGGGCATTGCGCAGCTGTTGCTTGATAATCTTATTGCTTACTGCAGACAAAACAATATCACCTCCATTTATTTAGGTACGGTTGAAGTGCTGAAAGCGGCTCATCGCTTTTATGAAAGAAATGGGTTTACGCGCCTTGCTAAACATGATTTGCCGAAATCATTCCCACTTATGGCTGCAGATACTATCTTTTATGAATTACATTTGAACAACTAACAGCAGTATAATGAATGTTATTGACGAATCGGGAATTTTAGCAATTTCAACAAGGCTGCAGCGCCTGGCCGAGCAGTTACGCAAAGAGGGTGTGCTCATATATAAAGCCAACAATATTGAATTTGAACCCAAATGGTTCCCGGTTATTTACACTTTACATTTTAAGCCCCTTTTAAGCGTGGTGGAAATCGCAGCAGAAATTGGCTATACACACCCCTCTACCATAAGTCTGTTAAAAGAGCTTGAAAAACAGAAATTGATCCGCTCAAAAAAAGACAAAGCCGACGAAAGGAAGCGGCTTATCATGCTAACAACAAAGGGGCAGGAACTTATTGTGCGTATGAAACCCGTTTGGGAAATTATGAAAGCCGCTGCCGCCGAAATTACTGACACTCAAAACAACCTGATGAAAGCGATTATAGAAGCAGAAGAAAAATTAAAACAACAAAGCTTTTTGGATAGAGCGTTGCGCTTGAAAGCGGAGATGTAGTTGATTTTAGCTTACAGTGGTTATTACTTTCATCGATATTTAGAAGAAATAAAAAAACGCCGCCGCTCGGCTTGAGCCGAGCGGCAGCATGTGTTATCACCGCACCATTTTGCCTATCATCATTCTTCAATTAGCAATACATCATGCAAATCATATGGTACGGTGATAACACCGCACCACAGGCTCCAACTTGCAATTATTGATTGTAAATTATTGCCCACATCCCAACAATGTTGACATACGGTTGTCATTACCATGTACTTATTTTGATTTGCAAACCCTGTTCCTGGATTATTTGTATTTTTACATAACAACATGGATTTTCAATTAACATCTCAATATAAACCCACCGGCGATCAGCCCGAAGCTATACGGCAGCTGGTGGAAGGTATCAACAATGGCGACCCATATCAAACCCTTTTAGGGGTTACCGGGTCGGGCAAAACGTTTACGGTTGCCAATATTATAGCGCAAACGCAAAAGCCAACACTCATACTGAGCCATAACAAAACATTGGCAGCTCAGTTGTATGGTGAGTTCAAGCAGTTCTTCCCAGAAAACGCGGTGAACTATTTTGTGTCGTACTACGATTATTATCAACCTGAGGCATTCATCCCTACTACAAATACATACATTGAAAAGGATTTGCAGATAAACGAGGAGATAGAAAAACTTCGTTTACGCACAACATCTGCTTTAATGTCGGGCAGGCGCGATGTTATCGTGGTATCATCCATATCCTGCATTTATGGTATGGGTAACCCGGACGACTTTGCCGATTCGGTTTTTAAGTTTGCTGTAGGTACGCGCATCAGCAGGAACGCTTTTTTACATCGCCTGGTGGAGATTTTATACGCCCGCACCACCGCCGATTTTAAACGAGGAACATTCAGGGTGAAGGGTGATACCGTAGACATTTTCCCGGCTTACCTGGATTATGCTTACCGTATTTCCTTTTTTGGCGATGATATTGAAGAGCTAAGTGCCTTTGACATCGGCACAGGCAAAACCATCGAAAAAATGACGCATATGGTAGTTTATCCTGCCAACCTCTATGTTGCTCCACGCGAGCGCTTCCTGCAATCTATCTGGGCAATACAGGAAGAACTGGAAATGCGGAAAAAGCAATTTATTGATGACGGCCGTTTCCTGGAAGCCAAACGCCTGGAAGAAAGGGTCAACTACGATCTGGAAATGATCCGCGAATTGGGCTATTGCTCTGGTATCGAAAACTACTCCCGCTTTTTTGACGGACGCAAGCCGGGCGCAAGGCCATTCTGTTTGCTTGACTATTTCCCGGAAGACTATTTGATGGTGATTGATGAAAGCCACGTAACTGTTCCGCAGATCAGGGCCATGTATGGTGGTGACAGGTCACGCAAAATTTCGCTGGTTGATTATGGCTTCCGCCTGCCGGCAGCATTGGATAACCGTCCGCTTAATTTCCAGGAGTTTGAAAATCTGGCACCGCAAACTGTTTATGTAAGTGCGACCCCGGGCGATTTCGAATTGGAAAAATCAGGCGGTGTAGTGGTTGAACAGGTGATTCGCCCTACAGGACTGCTTGACCCTGTTATTGACGTTCGGCCGGTGATAAACCAGGTGGATGACATGCTTGATGAAGTAGATAAAACCATTAAAAAGGGCGACCGCGTACTGGTAACCACCCTGACCAAACGCATGGCCGAAGAACTGGCTAAATACATGGACAGGCTCGGCATTAAATGCCGTTACATTCACTCGGAGGTAAAAACTCTGCAGCGTGTGGAAATTTTACGGGGATTACGACTTGGTGAGTTTGACGTATTGATAGGTATCAACTTATTGCGCGAAGGCCTTGATTTACCCGAAGTATCATTAGTAGCCATTTTAGATGCTGATAAAGAAGGCTTTTTAAGATCGGAGCGTTCATTGATCCAAACCATCGGTCGCGCTGCCCGTAATGACCGTGGCCGGGTGATCATGTATGCAGATACCATAACCGATTCGATGCAGATCACGATGGATGAAACCAATCGACGCCGCGAAATCCAGATTGCATACAACACGCAACATGGTATTACACCGTTAACCGTTGGCAAATCGCGCGAGGAAATTATGGAACAAACATCGGTGGTTGACTTTAAGGGCGGCGTACAACAAGCCTATGTGGAAACTGATGTTGTTACCCTTGCCGCCGATCCTATTGTTCAGTACATGACCAAAGCCGATCTGAAAAAATCGATCGACAATACCAAAAAGGATATGCTTGCTGCTGCGAAAAATATGGACTTTTTGCTGGCTGCCAAGCTGCGCGACGAAATGTTTGCTTTGGAAAAAATGATGGAGGAGAAATTTTAATTTGAAAATTTATTGATTTGAAGATTTGAAAACGACAATCTCACATTTTCAAATCTTCAAATTGCTTCATTTTCAAATTAAAACAGCATCAGCTATCCTCAAATCATAATAAAACAATTTTACCGTTATATACCTTATATTTGTAAGCTCAAAATTAACAGTATGATTCTTATTCGTTTCCTGATCATATCTATCTGTATATTATACATTATCCGCAGCCTGGCTCGTTACCTGCTGCCATTTCTTTTTGAAAGCGTTGTGAATAAAGCCCAGCAACAATATCAGCAGCAGCAACGTAATTACAACGAAGGCCCCAAATCTGATGGAAAAATCAGGATAGACCATATTCCGCAGCCAAAAAAAGGCAGCGTGCCCGACAGTGAAGGTGAATTTGTTGATTACGAAGAAGTAAAATAAACCTAATCAATAAATCATGGACACCAACCCGGTATTTAGAAGGCGCCAAAATCATAATAACACGCCTGAATCTTTTACACTGATTATTACCAACGTAATAGTATTTATTGTTGCTACTCAAATTTTTGCCAATTGCACTAAGATCAGTACCTTTTACTGGGTTGTTATGGGCGCATTGGGTGTTTATAACTTTTATAATATCCGCAAATTCCGCGAGGACTATGGCAAGGCGCAGGTTATTGCCTATGTAATATCTATCATTGTGTTGATAGCCATGTTTTTCCTGCTGCGCAGCCGTGCGCAAACCTGTTAAGTTATTCCTTAACAAAACTTATAATTCCTATTCTCATTGTAATTTCTATTTTTGAGGAATATAATATCCATTTCAAAAAATTTAAATGAATAACTGGTTTAAGCGTAACGGCATTCATTTTGCCATAGCTGCAATTTTCTTAGTGATCTGCTTTATCTATTTAACCCCGGCATTTCAGGGTAAAACTTTAGGGCAAAATGACGTTACAAGGGCGCAATCAACCCAAAAAGAAATTAACGATTACAAAGCTAAAGACACCACCATACTCTGGACGAACCAGATCTACGGCGGTATGCCAACTTACCAGATATGGGCACCCTACAAGGCCAATTTGACCAGTCACATCGTAGATGGTATTAATCACACCTTTCCGGCACCTATAGGTACAGTATTGCTGTTTTTACTAGGCACATACTTTTTATTCATTGTATTAAAGGTAAATCCATGGCTTTCTGCAGCGGGAGCGGTGGCATTCACGTTTTCATCGTATAACATCATTCTTTTGGTAGCAGGTCACTCAAATCAGGCATTTGCTATAGCCTTTTTTGGGCCCATACTTGCGGGTATTATTCTCACGCTACGCGGCAAACATCTGTTAGGTTTTTCAGTTACCGCGTTGTTTTTAGCTATGGAAATCAGGGCCAACCACGTACAAATGACATATTACCTGATGCTGGCCCTATTGATCATGCTGGGGATTGAGCTTTACCACGCTATTAAGAATAAAACTTTAAACAGTTTCATCAAATCTGTTGGATACATAGCAGCGGCCCTTGCTTTGGCGGTGGCAGTAAACGCATCTATATTGTGGAGCACCGCCGATTATGGAAGCGAAAGTATCCGTGGTAAATCAAACCTTACCAAGCAAACATCAGAGCCAAATAACGGTTTACCAAAAGACTACGCTTACGAGTGGAGCCAAGGCGTGGGCGAATGTCTTACATTCTTAATCCCTAATGCTTATGGCGGCAGCAGTCAGGGTTCAATTGATCCGGATTCGCACGTAATCAAGGCACTAAGCGGTACTGGTGTTGACCCTAATCAAGTAATTGGAATTTCGGCCCGATATTTACCGCTTTATTGGGGAGACAAACAATTTACAGAGGGCCCGTTTTATTTTGGTGCTGTAATTTGCCTGTTGTTTGTGTGGGGCTTAATGATTGTTAAAAACCGTATCAAATGGTGGCTATTAGGCGCCGTTGTTTTAACCATGTTACTATCTTTTGGTAGAAACTGGCCTTACCTGTCTGATCTGTTCTTTAATTATTTCCCACTTTACAATAAATTCCGCGCCGTAGAGTCAATATTGGCCGTTGCAGGTTTCTGCTTCCCTATACTTGCAGTATTAGCAGTGAACGAAGCCATAGTGAATGAAGACAAAGCAAACTTGTTTAAAAAACTCAAAATAGCTTTTTACATCACCGGCGGTATTACACTTATTGTTGCAGTTGTGCCTTCATTACTCCTATCGTTCAGCGTCCGTGAACAAACTGCCGGTATTATCTCTCAAATAGCTCAGCAATTTAAAATCGATGGCGCATCCGTTACCCGCGCTTTAATTTCAGATCGGGAATCTATAGCACAAGCCGATGCTGTTCGTTCACTTATCTTTATAGCTATCGCTTTCGGTCTTGCCTGGGCATTTCTTAAAAACAAGATCAAACCGGGCGTCCTGTCAATTGGCTTCCTGGCGCTTATCTTAATTGATCTGTGGGCTATTGATAAAAGGTATCTGAATCAAGATAGTTTTGCACCTAAACAGGATAACGAAACCCCGCAAGCGCGTGAGGTAGATCAGTTTATCATGAAAGATAAAGATCCTGACTTCCATGTGTTTGACGCAACCCAATACCTTCCGGGTGATGGCTTTACACCATTTTTCTACAAATCATTAGGTGGCTATTCTGCAGCAAGGTTAAAACGCTGGCAAGAACTATTTGATAACCAGTTAACCAAAAGCATTAACCAGGATGTTTTGGACATGATGAATGTTAAATACATCATCAATTCTGATCCAAAAACACAAAACGTAGGTATGCAGGTAAACCAAACCGCCTGCGGTCATGCATGGTTTGTTAAAAGCATTAAATATGCTGACAATGCAGATCAGGAAATGGTAGCCATCAGCAGCTTTACACCAAAAGATGAAGCTATTGTTGATAAACAATACAAAAGCGTTATTGATGAAAAAACTTTAGGAGCAGGTGCCGGCGAGGGTAAAATTGAGCTAACCAGTTACTCTCCCGATCATATGATTTATAAAAGCGGTTCAACTGCTTCGCAAATCGCGGTATTCTCTGAAGTATACTATAACAAAGGCTGGAAAATGTATATCGACGGCGTTGAAAAACCTTACTTCCGTGCTGATTACCTTTTGCGTGCTGCACAAATTCCTGTTGGCAATCATACAATTGAATTTAAATTCGAGCCGGCTTCTTATTACACAGGAGAAAAAATATCATTAGCAGGTTCAATCCTATTGGTGCTTGCCTTAGGCGGTGCTGCTTATACCGAAAACAAAAAGAAAGCCCCGGCTGCAAAGCCTGCTGATAAGAAAAAAGCATAAACAGCTTTGTCTTTAAAAGAAAAGCGACGGGTTGATACTCGTCGCTTTTTTTGTGAGATTTATTCAATCAGTTATTCCTTACGTTAGCGCAAGTCTTGAGCAGAGAGATGTGCGATTGCTGACTTGTGCTTTCCGATACACGCAGCCACAAGTGGGCCTTGCTCAGCCAACCACGCAACACTTGCGCCAGAGAAGAACATATTCTCGCATTCGATTAATCATTCGTCCTTCTGTTCCTTAACCAATACCAGCCTAAATTAAAGGCAATAACAAAATGGTTAAAAACGGTTGGTATCAAGCCATAATTGCGCTTCATGATGTCAAAGCGCTCCATCAAACTCTGTCGGTGCTTTTTCTTCGACATGCCGCCTACCAGGTATTTGGCCACGTAACGGTTAACGTTGACGATCTTCTTGGCTTTTTTTGCTGCGCGGATTATCCAGTCGATATCTGAGCTTAATTGATAACGGCGGTCATAAGGTTCGGCTAATGAACGCCTGATATAAATAGCCTGGTGACTGATGCTCATGCCATATTTAAAACCACGCCAGGTAAACTTAGCGGGGGCGTTATGCCGGCGTTGACCTAAACTATGTCCATCATCGTCAATCATTTCGGTTTCACCATAATAAATATCGGCGTCATGTGCCGAAGCAAAAACAGCGGCAACGGTTTCGTGATCATAAAACTCGTCTCCCGAGTTCATGAAGATCACATAATCGCCGGTTGCCAGGGTAAGGCCTTTATTCATGGCATCATAAATACCCTCGTCCTTCTCGCTGATGAATTTGGTTACCTTGCTTTTGTACTTGTCAATTACCTGTAGGGTACCATCGTTAGATAAACCATCGACAATAACATATTCAATATTGGTATATGTCTGATTAATCACCGAGCGGATAGTCCGCTCAATATCCCTCACATTATTATAAACAATGGTGATAACGCTTAACCGGGGGTTAACCATTGTTACCTCCCGTGTTTAGTAATTGTTGATATACTTCGATATGTTTTTTGGCGATCACTTCTTCCGAAAATCTATCCATTATGGTTTGCCGTGCCTGCCTATTCAACTTGTCCTTTTCAGGATGTTTAATGATCCATTCCATTCCATCAGTAAAACTTTCGGACGAACGATAGGTAGCTAAGTAACCGCTGTATTGATGCTGCACCATGTCGGGGATACCGCCGGTAGTAAACGCTATTACCGGTGTGCCGCAACTCAGGCTTTCCATCACGGTGTAAGGCAAATTATCCTCAAGCGAGGGGATTAAAAAAGCATCGGCAGCAGCGTAATGCAAGGCCAGCTTTTCATCGTTATTGATGGTTCCTAAAAAACTGGTTTTAAAAGGGAAGTCGGGCAGGTTTTCTGTGCCGCGGTTCCCAAATACAACCAGTTCTACCTGATCTGTATTTGCACCTAAACGTTGCTTAAGTAATTCCATACTTTCCAGCAGGTATTGGGTCCCTTTATGCAGATCTTTGCGCGATGGCATGAAACCGCTTAGAAAAATGAACTTATCTGTTGGCAACCCGGCTTTTGCTTTTGCCTCCCATTTATCCATCGGCTTAAAAACATCGGTTTCCAGCGTATTCGGAATATTACATGTAGCTATATCCCGCATCAAACTGCTTTTCTTTACAGAAGCCTGCATCCACAAACTTGGCGCTATAATGTTAAAGCCCAGCTGCTGGTAAGCTTCATTTTTTTGCTGCCAGATGCGGTGCGAAATATCATTATCTCCTGCGTTGATCAGCAATGGACAATTGCCGCATTGTTGTTGGTAATGATCGCAGGTATAGCGCACATGGCATCCTCCGGTAAAGGCATTGCTGTCATGAAAAGTCCACACTACAGGCTTACCCAGCTTTCTAATTTCGGCTATATGCTTGGGATCTAAAAAGCCATGATTGATCCAATGCAAGTGAATAATATCGGCATTTTTAACATCGGGGTGTTTAATTACCGAACGACCAAACCAGGTAAAGGAAAATGGTGTGCGGCTATCGGGTTTTAAAAAGCGTTTAGCCAGTATGCGCTCCAAAATAATGGTTGCCGCCGTGTATGATTTTTGGATAACATTACGGTTAAAAGTCTTGATATCAGGATTATTTCCAAATTTATAATGTACTATAATTTTAGAATCGATATTTTGGCTTAGTAATGCCCGGTTAAGGCGCATGCAGGCCCTGCCCGCCCCGCCATTGCCGTCATACGTATTGAGGTGCACCACTTTTAACATGGCTCAAAAATACATTTATTCATAAAACTTAAACCATATGAAGAAACTATACATTGTATTGTTTTCGGCAGTATTGTGTCAAACAAATCTTAAAGCTCAAACAACCAGCAACTATTTTACTTCAAATCCTACCCTTACTCCCGACGGCAAAACCGTAATTTTTACTTATGAAGGCGACCTTTGGAAAGCCGATATTAACAGCCCGGCAGCAACAAGGTTAACAGCTATGCAGGGAGAAGAAACCAGTCCGCGGGTGTCGCCCGACGGGCAATGGCTTGCCTTTTCGTCAAACCAGTTTGGCAACAATGATGTGTACGTGATGCCCCTTGCCGGCGGTGACATCAAACAGCTTACCTATAACGATGCCGGCGATAATGTTGATTCGTGGACCTGGGACTCGAAATCCATCTACTTCAACTCGTCCCGTTATAATGGTTTCAGCGAGTATAAGGTAGCAGCAACCGGAGGCACGCCTGTAAGGTTGTTCGGGCATTATTTCAATACCATACACGGCGTTGTTGAGCATCCGCAAACCGGCGAATTGTTTTTCAGCAATACATGGGAAAGTATCTATTTCCCAACCCGCAAGCACTATAAAGGTGCTTATAATCCCGATATCCAATCGTACAATCCTAAAACCAAGGCGTATAAAAAATATACCGACTGGCAGGGCAAGGATTTCTGGACAACCATAGATCAAAAAGGGAATATCTATTTCATATCCGATGAGGGCAATGAGGAATATAACCTGTACACATTTATCGATGGCAAAAAAACGGCTTTAACCCAGTTCCCAACCTCGATCAAACGCCCGCAGGTGAGTGCCGATGGTAGCAAAATTGTTTTTGAAAAAGATTACCAGATTTTTGTTTACGATGTTGCTTCAAAACAAACACAAAAGTTAAACTTAAACCTGTTCCGCAATAATGTATTGCCTAAGGATCAATCGTTTGAAACAGGCGGCAAAATTGAGTCGGCAGCATTATCACCCGATGGCAAGAAACTGGCTTTTGTATCCCGCGGCGAATTATTTGTAAGTGATGCCGAAGGTAAATTCGGCAAAAAACTGGAGCGTAATACCAGCGAGCGGGTTACCGAAGTTAGCTGGATGAGCGATAATAAAACCTTGATTTTTGGTCAAACTTTAGGCGGCTTCCCTAACTGGTATACGATAGCAGCCGACGGCACAGGTTCTGAAAAACAACTTACCGGCGATAAAGGCAGCGACCGCCTGCTGAGCATGAACAAAGACAGGTCAAAAGCTATTTACCTGAGCGGTCGCAATGAGTTGAAATTATTGGATCTGAATGCGCTTACTTCAAAAACTATTGTTACCGACGAGTTTTGGGGCTTTTATAATCCGCAGCCTCGCTTTTCACCAAACGGTGAATATGTGGTTTACAATGCCTACCGCAATTTTGAAATGGATATTTTTGTTTATGAGATAAAAACCGGAAAGATCACTAATCTCACCAACAGCGGTGTTACTGAGGCTGCGCCGTTTTGGTCGCCGGATGGAAAGTATATTTATTTCACATCATCGCGCACACAGCCGGAATATCCTTATGGCTCAAAAGATGCCCATATTTACCGGATGCCGCTGCAAAAGTATGACGATCCTTTTAAGATGGATAAGTTTACCGCTTTGTTTAAAGAGGAGAAAAAAGATTCGGACGATAAAGACAAAAAGGATAAGGACAAAAAAGCGTCTAACAAAAAGAAACCTTTATCTGAGCAGCCTACACCAAAGGCACCCGATGATATTACCATAGATACCGAAGAACTGATGAAACGCCTGGAGCGGATCAGTCCGGAGTTTGGACAGGCACAGGGTTCATATGTAATTCAAAAGGGAGATAAAACGCTGATATATTATGCATCCAACCACAGCGAGGGCAAAGCAGCACTTTACCGCACCACCCTCGAAAACTTTGAACAGCCTAAAACAGAAAAAGTTGGCGGCGGCGATTTTGGCAACTTTGATATTTTTGGCAATGGCGATAAATATTTTATAACGGCGGGTGGCAATATCTATACATTAAACATTGATGCCAACAAAGTTGATAAAGTAGAGATCAATTACAGTTTCACCCGTAACATGGCAGGCGAGTTTGCACAGATGTTTGACGAAACCTGGGCCGGTCTGGATGAAAATTACTACGATGGTAATTTCCACGGTGCCGACTGGAAAAAGGTGCATGATACCTATAAAGCCTTTGTGCCATACATTACAAACCGTGCAGACCTTCGCCTGTTGCTGAATGATATGCTTGGCGAGCTCAACTCATCGCACCAGGGCTTTTACTCAAACGGCAGCGAGGAGAAAAAAACCATCTCCTACCGTACCATGGAAACCGGGATCATTTTTGATAATGAATCGCCATATAAAGTGAGCAGTATTGCCATCCATAGTAATGCGGATAAAGCAGGTATCGATGTGAAACCGGGCGATATACTAAAAGCAGTAAATGGTGTTGCCGTTGATGAAAAACAAGACCGCAACTATTACTTCAGTAAGCCATCGCTTGATAAGGAAATTGAGCTAACCTTTAACCGTGGCGGCAAGGATATTAAAGTAAAACTTCATCCCGAATCAACCGGCGATCTGTCGGGCAATCTTTACGACGACTGGATCAAGACCAACGCTAAAACTGTTGCCGAGAAAAGTAAAAACCGTATTGCTTACTCATATATGAAAAATATGGGCGACGGCGCTTTGCAAGATTTTCTGGAAGATATGGTTGACGATGCTTATAATAAAGATGCGCTGATCCTCGACCTGAGGTATAATACCGGCGGTAACGTGCATGATAATGTTTTAAAATTCCTGTCGCAAAAGCCATACCTGCAATGGGCTTACCGCGATGGCAAAAAAGCGCAGCAATCAAACTTTGCACCGGCAGCTAAACCAATTATCCTGCTAATGAACGAGCAAACCCTAAGCGATGGCGAAATGACCTCACAAGGCTTTAAGCAATTGGGTCTGGGTAAGATCATCGGCACCGAAACCTACCGCTGGATCATTTTCACCAGCGGCAAAGGCCTCGTTGACGGCTCCTTTTACCGTATCCCGGCATGGGGCTGCTACACCCTTGATGGTAAAGACATCGAAAAAACAGGCGTAACTCCGGATATCTATGTAAAAACAGATTTTGCAGACAGGATTGAAAATAAAGACCCGCAGTTGGATAGGGCTATTGAGGAGATTTTGAAGCAGTTGAAGTAGCAGTGGCAGGTTTTGTTGCAGTGGCGGTTTGGTTAGCAATAGTTTGCGGTTATCAACTGCCACTGCCATAAAAACTGGTAATTATATGTCAATAGTCCTTAATTATATTTTCAAATTGCACCGTTTTCAGCTTGATTTCAGCTGTTTTTGCGGTAGGAATTTTATTAAATGACCATTCTCCCGTATAAGCCTGGCCAGGATTTACTAACTCGTCTCCGATACCACGTTGATCTTTATCATAACGTAGCTCCTTCCCATCTTTGTCAAAAATTCGCCAAACAAATTCGATGTGTGATATGGATTCTTTGGATTTATTTTTAAATTTTATGACCATATGGGTCATCAACTCTGACTGTGTGAGTTTATAACTTACGATTGGGATTTGTGGATCAGGGTTTATACCCTTTTGGTGTTTATAACGACTCTCAATATCTTTCATGGCTTGCGTCGCCAGTTCTAAGTCGTGATCTATCTGCTTGTTCTTTTCTGCCTCCTGATCTTCGGGATTTTTTTGTTGAACCACAGTAATGCAGGACGAGAGAAAAATGATGGTTATAAAAAAGAAAAATAAATTGCGCATAGTGAAAAGGTTAAACGAAGATAATTTTTTGCACAAAAGAATTATATATTTTCTTTACCTATCATCCCAATCACTTATTTAGAACATATCCAAATAACATTTGTATAAACCACTAACCGCTTTCAAATGTTATTTTTTGTAAATTCGCCGCTCTAAGGCCAGTTAATGGGCTTAACGTCAATTTCTTTTACTTTTCACCTAAAAATCAAATACAAATGGCTTTTGATTTAGATATGATCAAAAAGGTTTACGACCGCTACAGCACCCGCGTTGAGGCTGCCCGTAAAGCGACCGGTAAACCCCTAACTTTAACCGAAAAGATTTTATATGCCCACCTTAGCGAAGGCGATGCTCAAAAAGCATTCGGTCGCGGGGTAGATTATGTTGACTTTGCACCAGACCGCGTAGCCATGCAGGATGCTACTGCGCAGATGGCCCTTTTGCAGTTTATGCAAGCTGGTCGCCCGCAGGTTGCTGTTCCGTCTACCGTACATTGCGATCACCTGATCCAGGCTAAAATTGGCGCTGTTGAAGATTTAAGTACTGCTGTTGACGTTAACCGTGAAGTTTACGATTTCCTGGCTTCAGTATCTGATAAATATGGTATCGGTTTCTGGAAAGCCGGTGCAGGTATCATTCACCAGGTAGTGTTGGAAAACTACGCTTTCCCTGGCGGTATGATGATCGGTACCGACTCACATACACCTAATGCCGGTGGTTTAGGTATGATTGCTATTGGTGTTGGTGGCGCTGATGCCTGCGACGTAATGGCCGGCTTACCATGGGAGCTTAAATTCCCTAAACTAATCGGTGTTAAATTAACTGGTAAACTTTCTGGCTGGACTTCAGCAAAAGACGTTATCCTGCGTGTTGCTGGTATCCTTACCGTAAAAGGTGGTACCGGTGCTATTGTTGAATACTTTGGTGAAGGCGCACGCTCAATGTCGGCAACTGGTAAAGGTACCATCTGTAACATGGGTGCCGAAATCGGTGCTACTACCTCTATCTTCGGTTACGACGAAAAAGCTGCTGCTTACTTAAAAGGTACTAAACGTGCCGATATCGCTGACTTAGCCGACACTATTGCAGAACACTTAACCGGCGACGAAGAAGTTTACGCTAACCCTGAGCAATATTTCGACCAGGTTATCGAGATCAACCTGAGCGAGCTTGAACCACACGTAAACGGTCCGTTCACTCCGGATCTGGCTTGGCCTATCTCTAAATTTGCTACCGCTGTTAAAGAAAACGGCTGGCCTACCAAATTAGAGGTTGGTTTGATTGGTTCATGTACCAATTCATCTTACGAAGACATTACCCGTTCAGCTTCTATCGCTAAACAGGCTATCGATAAAAAATTAAAAACCCAGGCCGAGTTTACCATCACTCCGGGCTCTGAGCAGGTGCGCTACACTGTTGACCGTGACGGTTACCTTGCTACTTTTGCCGAAATGGGCGGTGTGGTATTGGCTAACGCCTGCGGACCATGTATTGGCCAGTGGGCCCGTCATACTGACGACCCTACCCGCAAAAACTCTATCATCACTTCGTTTAACCGTAACTTCGCTAAACGCCAGGATGGTAACCCTAACACACACGCTTTCGTAGCGTCACCGGAAATTGTTACTGCTTTCGCTATCGCGGGTGATTTAACTTTTAACCCGCTTACTGATACTTTAACTAACGAAGCCGGTGAGCAGGTTAAATTTGACGAGCCACAAGGTATCGAGTTACCGGTAAAAGGCTTCGCGGTTGAAGATGCAGGCTACCAGGCGCCAGCCGAAGATGGCAGCAAAGTTGAAGTTATCGTTTCTCCAACTTCATCACGCTTACAATTGCTTGAGCCATTCAAAGCATGGGAAGGTACCGACATTACAGGCCTGAAATTGCTGATCAAAGCTAAAGGTAAATGTACTACCGACCACATTTCGATGGCCGGCCCATGGTTGAAATTCCGTGGTCACCTGGATAACATTTCAAACAACATGCTGATCGGTGCTATCAACTACTTTAACCTTACTGCCGATAGCGTTAAAAACGAATTAACCGGCGAGTATGGTCCTGTTCCGGCTACTCAGCGTGCTTACAAAGCAGCAGGTATCGGTTCAATCGTAGTAGGCGACGAAAACTATGGCGAAGGTTCATCACGTGAGCACGCGGCTATGGAGCCACGTCACCTTGGTGTACGTGCTATATTGGTAAAATCATTTGCCCGTATCCACGAAACCAACCTTAAAAAACAAGGTATGCTTGGTATCACTTTCGCTGATCCTAACGATTACGAAAAGATCCAGGAAGATGATAACATCGATATCACCGGCTTAACAACTTTTGCTCCAGGCAAACAGTTAACCGTTGTATTACACCACAAAGATGGTTCAACCGAATCATTCCCTGTAAACCACACCTACAATGCGCAGCAAATTGAGTGGTTTAAAGCAGGTGGTGCGTTAAACATCATCCGCAAGCAAATGGCATCTTAATTTCGGATATCGGAATTTTGATTTCGGATTTAATATTTGAAAGCCTTCCCTATTGGGGAGGCTTTTTTTGTTGGTCAAAACGTTAAAAAAAGCGTTATTGAGAAACATACAATCTTCGTTGGAATCCAAAGATTAGTCCCAAAACTATAAAGATTATACCAAGCAAGATAAAGACGAAAATGACTATTCTATCCGATTGTTGGTCCGTCTTCGTTTCTTCTGCTACTGCTTTTTCAACAGTAACCTTTTTTAAATCTATTGATTTAACTTTTGTTAACCTTGCCCTCATTACTTATAAATGTATTAATTTTTCATAAAAAAACGGCCGTATGGTAAACCGTACGGCCGTTACAAAATGTAAGGACTTCTTGATAGCTGTAAGACTTACGAAGTTTTAAAAACTTCGTAAATCTGGCTTTTCGTTAAGATCTTTAACTTAAAACTTATATCTTACAAACGCTTCCATAGCTTCATATTCGGCAAGGCCAAGGCGGTCGTAGCGTTGAGCAGTGTCGCGCGTGCGGTCTTCTGCCCTTACCCAGAACTCCCTCGCATCATCGCCAGGAAATACCGGTGTATCTTTTTGCGACTGATGTTTGAAGATCGCGTTACGCTTGCGGATCACCTCCTGTGGAGAAAGTGGCACAGCCATTTCTATCTCGTAAGTTTCAAACTCATGCCATGCGCCGCGGTACATCCATAACCAGCAATCCTCTACCCAGGCTTCTTTGCCTTTAAGCCTGTCTAATGCAGCTAAGATGATTTTAAAGCACACGAGGTGGGTTCCGTTAGGATCGGCAAAATCACCTGCCGCAAAGATTTGTTGTGGTTTTATTTTCTGCAGCAAATCGATAGTCAGCTGGATATCTTCCTCGCCTACTGAATTCTTTTTGGTTTTGCCTGTTTCATAGAAGGGTAGGGCCATGAAGTGAATATGATCGTCCTGTAAACCTGCATATCTTGCACCTGAAATAGCTTCTGTTTTCCTGATAAAGCCTTTTACATTGCGGATCTCCTGGGTGTCAATTTCGTTTGGTTGTTTGGTTGGGAAAAAGGCACGCATATCTTCATATGATTTCTGAAGATGAGTAGTGTCTTCGCCAATACTGTTGGTAAAGTCAATGGCAAATTCCATGTACCTCAACACATCATCATCCCATACCGCGGTATTACCCGAGGTTTGGTAAGCTACGTGTACATCATGGCCCTGGTCTACCAAACGGATAAAGGTGCCCCCCATTGAGATCACGTCATCATCAGGGTGCGGCGAAAAAATGATTGAACGTTTTTTGGCCGGCAATGCTCTTTCCGGTCTTTGTGAATCATCAGCATCCGGTTTACCTCCCGGCCAGCCTGTGATAGTATGCTGAATTTGATTAAAGATATCAATGTTGATATTGTATACCGGGCCTTGCTCTACAGCAAGCTGTGCCATGCCGTGGTTATTGTAATCTTCTTCAGTTAGTTTCAGTACCGGTTTGTTAACCTCATTAGCTAACCAAATTACAGCCTTTTTCTTTAACTGGTTATCCCATACACAGTCTTTTACCAACCATGGGGTATCAAACCTTGTTAGCTCTGATGCAGCATCTGCATCCAGCACAAATTCTACATGCTGTGATAATTGCAGATAGGTTGCAGGTACTTCGCCCGAAATCTCCCCTTCTACCGCTTTTTTGATGATCGGAGCCTTCTTTTTGTTCCAGGCCATCAATATGATTTCCCTTGCTTTGAAGATAGTACCGATACCCATGGTAATAGCTTTGGTTGGCACATCAGCTTTACCACCGAAATCACGGGCGGCGTCACGCCTGGTCAGGTCGTCAAGCGTTACCATCCTGGTACCGGAGTTTGGTGCCGAGCCCGGCTCGTTAAAACCGATGTGACCTGTACGGCCGATGCCCAGGATCTGTAAGTCTAATCCGCCCAGTTCTTCTATCTGCTTTTCGTATTGTAAGCAGAATGCTACAACTTCGTCTTTATCCAGTGTACCGTCAGGGATATGAACGTTCTCCTTTTCAATATCAATATGGCTGAACAAATTATCGTACATGAATGTCACATAGCTTTGCGCTGCTGTGGGTTTCATCGGGTAGTACTCATCCAGGTTGAAAGTGATCACATTTTTAAAGCTTAAACCTGCTTCTTTGTGCTGCCTTACCAGTTCGGCATATACTCCGATAGGAGTTACACCTGTAGCAAGCCCTAATACCGCTTTTTCGCCTTTGGCTTGTTTTGCGCGGATCAGGTCTGCTATCCGGTTCGCTACTGCCACCGAGGCTTCTTGCTGGTTGCTGTATACGCTCACAGGTAACTTCTCGTAACGCGTCTCTTCCAATAAATTTAATCGTGCCATAATTTGTTCAAAACCTATATGTTATATGTTAAAGTTTAAAAAAGTCGCTATACAAAAAACCCCCGCCATGGGCGAGGATTTTTATCAAACCAATTAACAAAAATGTTTATCCTCACCGACATGAGAATAAAGTAAAGTGCGTATAATAATATGCTGTGCATTATCAATACAAACTTACTAAAACAAAATCTGAATCAAAAGAACTTTTTAAATTTTTTTAATAAGTATTTTATCCTGAAAGGTGTTGTTTGATGGGAAGTTTGGTTAAAATTTGCATTACAACAATTAAGTTTGATGTAGAGACGCATCACATGAGTCTTCTCGTGTGCTCAGATTATCGACTACCTATCAGCTTGTCATACGGGAGACGCATGTAATGCGCCTCTACGCAATTAAAATCACCAATCAATTGTTTATAAAAGGCAAAAGAGTTCCTGATGGGCAGGAATACTCTTTTTGCTAACCAATTATAAAACATAAATCATGAGTGGAGAAGAGATGCAGGGGTGGAGTCGAACCATCCGTTTGCTGCCGGCCAGCACCTGCCATTTAGTTTAAAAAATGAACCCCATTTGCAAACTAATCTGTTGCAAATATATAAATATTCTATTAAATCCATATATTTAGTAGTATTTATTCATAAAACATTAATTTTCTTCAAAACACACTTAATTATCAGGCTTTTAAATTTTTAATTTAGCGTTGGTCAGACTTATTGGAGCAGATTTTTTCGAAAGGAACAGGGTATTCTTCGCCCAATGATTTCTCATATTCGGCACTAAACTCCTCATAAATCTTGCGTGCATGTTCAATACCTTTAGTCCGGCGTAATGCTTTAAGCTTAAACTTAATCCCAATATCATTGAAGGGATCAATACTTAATACAATACGGGAAATCTCCAACGCTTTTTTATAATCAGCAGCATCGTAAACCTTTTTTATCACCGGTAAAATAACAGGCATCAACGCTTCCTCATATTCCTGTTTAAAATCGTCGAGCCAAATTTCAGGGATATGCTGCAACAAACCACCTCGGGCCACCAGGTCAAAGTAATTGAACACAGCCGGTTCGCTACCATTAGCTTGTTTAAGGGAATCCCTCACTACAAAGTAATCACAGTAAAAACCTTCGGTAATGATAAAACTATAAGTATCATTCAAAAAAGCAAGCTCCAAACCATCAATATCCGAAAGGATGTTGCGCAGGTGATTGATAGTTACCCCCCGGATATTCTTGGTTTTGACTATATCCTTATCAGGCCACAATGTAGTAGAGATCTTTTTTGATACCACCCCATTTTTTTCACGGCTGTTTAATAAAATAAGGATAAAAAGCTGCTTGATCTTTGGGCTAAACAAATACGTAATTTCCCGCTTATTTTTATCATAAACTGTAAAATCGCCCAACAGGTAAACCGCGTTGACCTTATTGTCTATCTCCTTTTCTTCGGCGTCTTCAATAACGGTCTCTCCATTTACAGCAGGTACAGGTTCTTCATCCTCTTTCTTCCTCTTCAGAAAAAATGTCACAATACCAAATAACAATACTAGTGCAGATGCTCCGCCTAAAACCCTGTATAAAGTAAAGGATTGTTTCCTTGGCTCATGGGCTGCCATATACGCTTCCTGGCTCACAGGTGGCGCAGTAAGCGCAAAGATTTTTATGGTTGATCGCGACGGGGTTTCAAACTCTTGTGTTGTGCAATAAAACACATCCTGCTTGGCGTTATAAAACAGGTTATGATCCGTCTCTATCCGTTCGGACACAACGGGAATAGTGCCACTTACAATCTGGTATGAACCATCCCTGATTGAAAACTTATATAAGCGCAAACTGGTTTTAGGCCGTTCATGCGGATAACATAGCACATACAGAAACTGCTTATCCTTTGAAACGATAAGGTTGTTGGCCGGTACAAAAGCCTCCTCATCGGGTTTAATCTCCCATAGTTTTTTGATGGTACGATTGCTAAGATTAACTCGGTACAAATCATAATAGTGCATCCCGCCTACTACCTGGTTGCCCGATTGGTTGCCGTAACCGCCAAAAATGTAAACTTCGTTATTGCTGTCAGCCGTACTTGCAGCCGAGAAAAACCGCGGATTAATCACGTCGCCGGTAAAGCTTTGCTGCTGCCAGGTATCTGTGGCTTTATCGTATTTAAAAAAATTATTATAGTATTTAAACGATCCGTACCCCCCAAACAGGTAAAAGTTATTAAAGTCTTTATCGTAAAAAATATTATGATGATGCCTTTGCTCCATTATGGTCGATTTGCCATAAAAATCCCAGTTAAGGCTGTCGAGGTTAAAAGAAGCGATACTTGGCGCAGGTTGCGGGGCCCTGAGCACTTCATATAAATAGCACTTATTTTCCTTAAGGTTTACAATGTTTTTCCCGAGGTGCAACGGCACCGCCAATTTATTTTTGAATGGCTTGGTTCCCACCGCGTCACGCCCTGCATCATAAAACATAAGCGAATCACTTTTAAAAATAAAGAACTGCTCATTTTTTTCATTAAAGTTGATCCCGGCAACCTCATTAAAAGTATGCTCAAACTTTTGCTTCCAGAAATATGACTCATTGATAAGCCATGCCGGGTTATCAACATGGCCCAGGTTATCACCACCGGCAGTAAAAACATCGTTACCCGTCCATTCACTAAGTGGGAATGCATAGCTTTTATCGTCATTGCTCACAACCAGGTTTTTGATGGCCATATTGGGCACATCCGAATAATGCTCGTTTTTGCCAAAAGTGATCTTTGCAGTTATTTTACCGGTAAAACCCAACTCGTTGGCCCGATACCATTTTCCGTTTACGGCGATACCTACCTTATCACCTTTAAGGTCAAGATCAACAATCACCTTAAACCATTTACGTCTTTTCAGCAAAGCATCAGGAAGAGGAATATTGAGCTTGTTGCTCCGGCTGTCGATATTGAAGTTAAGGAACGAGCCATGATCGTAAATGGCACTCAGACTGTATGAGTTACCTTTATCATCGGTTAAATTTAAAATGTAGCCAAGGTGCTGGTTGTCCCATAGTGAAAGATCGAAACTGATAACCAGGCGGTCATGAAAAGTTGGCAAGTCATCCTTAAAAACCTGGTACGAGGTGCGCTTGCTCATCAGGCTGTCGTTTGAACCAAACTGCAAACCCTGTCCCCTGCCTTTAATTGCAGGCAGCAGCATAACAAAAAGCAATATAAGCTTACATGCCCTTTTTGAAAGCACTAAAACCTTACTTTTTTTCACCATTTAAAATACATGTTTAAACTCGCTGACCGGACAGCGCCACAGGTTAGAATAATGTGCTAAAATATGTATTTTTTCGGGTAACAGGCGAGGTAGATTCGATCATTTATACTAATGGCATGTATTTTTACCTGGCCAATTTGGATGTAACCTCATCCCTGTAACTTATAGGGCGAATTTGCGTAATTATTTATAATACCCGGGCTATCGGCTGTATACACCATGCTATCCCCACAGGAATTTAACACTTCCAACCACGACCAAATGTTAAATTTTGGCGATGAAATGTTAAATCTACAGTATAAAGTGTTAAATCCCTTGCACAACTAATTATTTAGTTATATTTTGGCTTTCATAATCGACCTTATGAAAATCACAATTATTGGACTATTACTATTTTTCGTGGGCGCAGCAAACTTATCAGCCCAAACCAATTACAACATTAAAGGAACGTTAGCCGATACCGTTTCAAACTCAAAATTAGCCAACGCCAGCATCAGTGTTATTACTGCAAAAGATTCTATCCTTCAAAAATTTACCCGGGTTAAGGATGACGGCACTTTTTCTATCGCGAATCTAAGCAAGGGCAAATTCATTGTTGTAGCTACCTACCCTGGTTATGCCGATTTTGTAGAACGTTTTACTTTAGATTCGGCACACACAACACATAATTTCGGCCGTATCAGCATGCTCCTTAAAGAAAGGCTTTTACAGGAAGTTATTGTAAAAGGCAAAGCGGCAGCCATTAAAATTAAGGGCGATACCACCGAGTTTAATCCGGCTGCCTACAATATCCAGCCTAACTCAAAAGTTGAAGACCTGCTTAAACAGCTGCCCGGCATTGAGGTTGATAAAGACGGGAAGATCACCGCACAGGGGCAAACTGTAAAAAAAGTATTGGTTGATGGCGAAGAGTTTTTTGGAGATGACCCTACACTGGTTACTAAAAACCTGCGTGCCGATATGGTTGATAAGGTTCAGCTTTATGATAAAAAAAGCGACCAGGCTGCCTTTACCGGTATTGATGATGGGGTAAAAGATAAAACCATTAACATTAAACTAAAAGAAGATAAAAAGAACGGTTACTTTGGCAAGTTGGACGGCGGCATAGGTACTGATGGTTATTACCAGGGACAGGCTTTATTTAACCGCTTTAAAGGCAAACAGAAATTTTCTGTTTACGGTACCCTTGGCAACACAGGCAAAACAGGTTTAGGCTGGGAAGATAATAACAAATACGGAGGCGGTGGCGGCATGGAATTTGGCGATGATGGCGGCATCTATATCTTCGGTGGCGGTGGTGATGACCTTGACAGCTTTGATGGCAGGTATAATGGTGAAGGCAAACCTGTTGCCCGTACCGGCGGCGCTCATTATGATACCAAATGGAATAATGATAAAGAATCCATTAACACCAACTATAAAATAGGTTCGCTTACTGTTGATGGCACCAAAAACACCCAACAGCAAAATAACTTCCCCGGTAACATATCGAATGTGAACAGCGATCAAAACAATCATAATTACATGTTCCGCCAAAAGCTGGATGTAAACTACCAGGTAAAGATCGATTCGATGCAGAACCTGAAGATCACTGCCGACGGAACATTAAAAAACAGTAATACCCGCAGCAATTTTGCCACGCAAACGCGTCGTTTAGATGGCAGCCTGATCAACAGCAACGATCGTGAAAATAGTGCCAATGTTGATGGCAAAGTATTTAATGCAAACGCGTTTTATACCAAAAAATTTAAGAAGAAAAGTCGTACACTTTCGGTAAACTTCAGAACGGCTTATAACGAAAGTGACTCCAAAGGTTTCCTGAAATCCAACACGCAATTCTATGACTCGGTTGGTACTTATATAAACAAAGACACCATTGATCAATACAAGGTGAATAAAACAAAAAGTACCAATATCAATACCAACATTACCTATACCGAGCCATTGGCCAAGGATTTCACCCTTGCCCTGAGCTATGCCTTAGCGGTTAATAACGCCACTGCCGACAGGCGTACGTTTAACAAACCGGTTAGCTCGGCTGCTATTTACACCGCTTTAGACAGTGTTTACAGCAGTGACTATAAACTGAACCAGCTTTCAAACCAGGGTGGTGCGGTATTTAATATGCAAAAGCAAAAATATTCGTTCAACTTTGGCACCAAGGTAGCCGGCGTAAAGTTTAAACAGGTTGATGAGTTTGGACGAGTCTCTGACCTGGTGCGCAACTTCACCAACTGGTACCCGCAGGCTTCCTTCCAGTACAAGTTTTCCAAGCAATCAAGCATCCGTGTAAGCTATAATGGTAATACAACTCAACCTAATATCGATCAAATTCAGCCGGTGAGAATAAATACCGACCCGCTGAATATACAGGAGGGTAACGCCGATTTAAAGCCGTCTTTCACCAACAGGTATAACATCAGCTATAATTCGTACAAGGTGATCAGTAATCAATATATCTGGATCAGCGGATCATACTCAACTACCAGCAACCCTATCGTTAGCAATGTTATGCGCGATACTACAACCGGTATCAGCACCTATAAATCATCAAACCTTAAAAACAAATCAACCAACAATTTCTGGGTGAATACTTATTTTGAAAGGAAGATTCCGGGAATAGGAATTAATGCAGGCCTGGAGGTTTATGCTAATGGTAATACCTATTACAATATGTCTAACGATGTACTGAACGAAACCAAATCATATAGCTATTCGGGCAGTGTCAGGCTATCTAAATACAAGGAAAAGAAGTATGACGCATGGGTATCGGCAGGCCCAACTTATACCATCAACTCGTCATCGCTTAACACCTTATTGAATAATAATGGTCGCGGGTTTAATGCTAACGGAGGGTTTAATATCTACCTGCCCGGCAAATTTCAGATCGGATCGGACGGAAACTATACTTATAATGCGCCGACAAAATCATTCCCGCAAGATTTCAGAAGGTTTCTTCTTAATGCCAATGTATCAAGGACGTTTATGAAAGATGCCTTGAAAGCTACCATTTCAGGTAATGACCTGCTCAATCAAAATACCGGCTATAACCGCACCGGATCAGCCAATGTGCTTACCCAGGAGCGTTATACTACCATCAGAAGATATTTTATGTTCTCCCTAACATGGGATTTTAACAAAGTTGGAGGCGGCGCACCTAAAAAATAACCTATCATGAAAAAGATTTTAACCATAGTAACCTTACTGCTACTAAGCGCAAACCCTTTACTGGCGCAAGGCAACAAGCACTTTACATTTCACGGCACCATTGAGTATGATAAAACATCAAATATGTGGGCGCTGCTGCAAAAACTGATCAATAAGGATAATGAAACCTGGTATCAGCCCATGTATGATCAATACAAAAAGAACAAGCCCCAATTTAAGGTTTTGAAAAGCACTTTAAAGTTTGGCAATAACCAAACCCTGTTTACCCCCATTGAACCGGAGTACACACCCAACAATTTTGGCGACGAACTGCCGATGGCCATACAGAATAATACAATATACACCGATTTTAATACAGGAATAAGCACCAGCCAAAAAAGGGTATTTGAAGAAACTTTCCTGGTAAAAGACACCACAAGGCACATTAAATGGAAACTAACCGGCGAAACACGTGAAATTGCAGGCTATCCATGCCGCAGAGCGAACGGACTGATCCTTGATTCAATTTATGTAGTGGCTTTTTATACCGATGAGATCCCTGTTTCCGGCGGCCCCGAATCGTTTAATGGTCTGCCGGGTATGATATTGGGAGTTGCATTACCGCATGAAAATATAACCTGGTTTGCAACCAAAGTTACCGAACAACCGGTGGACGAGAAATCGCTCACAGCGCCTAAAAAAGGAAAAGCGGGTAATAACAAAAGTTTTCTTACTGTACTGCAAAACGCCATGAAAGATTGGGGCGAAACTTATGCGAAACAGTATCTGAAAGGGTTTTCTTTGTAGGAGATCCACAGATTTCTAAAACATGTCATTGCGAGGTACGAAGCAATCGCATACTATACAGAGCAGCTATGCTTCCGTGCGATTGCTTCGTTCCTCGCAATGACATATTTTTATTTTATCCCCGCGTCCGTGTCCTCACGGGCGCTTTTTTATTGTATTAAGGTTGATCGTGAGGACACGATCAGTGTTCGGAAAAATTAAAAAAGCAGGGAATTGTGTGATTCCCTCCCCTGGGAGGGTGTAGGGAGGGGTTTATACGGTAGACTGACGCATAAACCCCTCCCAGCCAACGCACATTTCAGCCGCCCCCCTCCCGAGTGAGGGAACTAAAAAATCTTCCGAACACCCATCGCTGGGGGCACGATCAATGCGGAGAAATTCCCTACGCGTTGGCCAGCGCTCTGTCCAGGTGAACATAACCACCATCAACATAAATCAACTGGCCGGTTGTATGACTTGATAAAGGCGACAATAAAAACGCTACAGTATTGGCAATTTCCTCGGATGTGGTCATCCGGTTACCCAACGGAATTTTCGCTTCGATCTCTTTCAGTTTTGCACCCGGATCGGGAAGGGTTTTGATCCAGTTGGCATAAAGCGGTGTCCAGCATTCGGCTACTACCAGTGCATTTACGCGGATACCATATTTTAAAAGTTCAACAGCCCACTCGCGGGTAAGGGCGTTACGACCACCGTTTGATGCCGCATAACCCGAAGTATGCCCCTGGCCGGTATCGGCAGTTTTTGAGGTAATATTCAGGATAGCCCCTTTTGATTTTTTTAGTTCGGGCAGTGCATGGTGGGCCATCAGGTAGTAGTGTACCATATTTTTATGCAGGGAAGCCATGAAGCCTTCGTAATCGCCGCTTTCCAAACCAACGCCATCATTTACACCTGCATTGTTTACTAATCCGTCGATGCGGCCAAGTTTGGCTACCACTTCATTCACTGCGTTTTCGCTTGCTTTAGGATCAGTAAGTTCGGCCACTACCTGGTATGCTTTATGGCCTGCCGCTTCAATAACCTGAACCACTTTCAGATTATCAGCCTCACTCCTGCCTACAATAACCGGGATAGCGCCTTCAGCGGCTAACACTTTCACTATGCCCTCGCCTATGCCCTTGGCCCCGCCGGTAACTATAATTACCTTATCTGTAAGTTGTAAATTCATTTTTTAGTATGATAGATATATTTAATGACTGCCGGCCATCACCAGCTTTTTAACTTTGTGGTTATTGACGGCAAAGATTAAAATGCCGAGGAAACAGAAGCCCGGCACTATATAAGCCATTTGAATATTGTGTGTAGCATCTGATACCCTGCCCATGATTACCGGGAATATAGCGCCGCCCACAATCCCCATGATCACCAACGATGAACCAAGTTTGGTTTTGGCACCAAGACCACGGATACTTAACGAAAATATAGTTGGGAACATGATCGACATAAAGAACCAGGTACACATTAGTGCGTAAACAGCAACTTCGCCTTTTAACGTTACGGCCATAGCTATCAGGAAAATATTGATAACCGCATAAGTAATAAGCAGTTTAACAGGGTTGAAATAACGCATGAGCAACGTACCAATAAACCTGCCTGCCATGAAACCTGCAGAAGCGATAGTGAGATAAAACGAGGCTGGCTTTTCGGCAAATCCGGCTACTTTTTCTGAATAGCGGATAAAGAAACTACTAACGCCCGCCTGTGCACCTACGTACAGGAATTCAGCGAAGATACCTGCCCTTAAACTTTTCACTTGCAATAATTCGGCAATTCTTACACCAAGTGAGCGATTATCATTAACAGCTTCATCGCTGGTTTCTTCAACAATTGGCGGGAAGTGTGTACGATATATTAAAAATGCTACCACAAGCACGGCTGCACCAATTACTACAAAAGGAATTTGCACGGATGCTGCTTCATGGTTAAGGTATTCGTTCAGCTGTTCGGGCGACATTTTGCTTGATTCAGCATCTGTTAATACCTTACCCGATAAAATGTAATTACCGCCAATCAATGGTGCCAGCGTAGCTGCCAAACCGTTAAATGATTGCGAAAAATTGATCCTTCTCTCGGCACCAGCCGGATCGCCCAACACTGTGATATAAGGATTGGCAGCTGTTTCCAAAAATGCAGCACCCGAAAACACAATAAACAGCGCAGTTAAAAAGAACGCGTAATTACGTACTGCAGCCGCAGGGAAAAACAGGAACGCACCTGTAGAAAAAAGTATCAAACCTAAAATGATACCGCCCTTATAACCATATTTTTTCATAAACTGGGCGGCGGGAATTGGCAATATGAAATAGGCAATATAGGAAGCCGAATCTATAAGCGAAGATTGCAAGTCATTAAGCTGACAAGCCTTTTTTAAGTGCGGAATTAATATCGGGTTAAGATTAAGCGCAAATCCCCAGATAAAAAACAGGGAGGTAATTAATGCTACTGCGAACAGGGCGTTGTTTTTTGACATTAGTGTTTATTGGTTGGTTATATATTGATCTTTTTATTTAAATGCTGCCGAAATATTATCTAACGAAATCCCCAGCGTTTTTAATGCAATTTTATTTAGTGCGGCCTTATTGCCTGTAAAATGGAACACGCTATGTTTATGTGTAAGCTTTTCGCCGGGTTTCAGGAACGCTGCCGGAGATACACTTTCTATCTCATAAAAAGGCCCCATCTGTTTTCCATCGGCCAGCGGGCCATCGTTATAAGCATTTACTGCATCACCGCTGTAAGGCGCCGTATCTGTTTTCCATTCCTGGTTTAAGTATGATGCGGTGCTGTCTACATCAAACATAGTTATAGTTAAAACATCGTTCTCGGCATCGTAACTGCCAGCCATATTTTTTGCACGATGAGGAGGAATACCTAATTTACCCCTGCTTTTGCCATCTGCCTTAAACAGCAGGATTCCGTTTTTATACGTGACCCTGTCTTTCGGGATCTCACCAAAATAATTGGTTGTAGCCACTTTACCCACAGCGCTTTCATTGTATGGCACCACGATCACTACTTTGGGCGATGGGGTAAACATATCTAAATTCCATAAGCAAGGTGCACCTGTGGCTTTATCCCAGACCTTATCACCTGTATTAATAATAGAGTTTACTGTACTAAAGCCAACCGCCTTTACCGATGGGTCGACATCAATACCAAGTACCTGCTGTATGGCATTTGGCTCCATGATCTCCACATCCCGTTCCAGCTTTATTGATAACTCAGTACCGGCATAATTTTGCAGATGTGTGCTTTTGCTCATCGAAACCTTCTTATCCGACGATGAAACCAGTTCCCAGCTTTCACTATCAACAGCAGCAGGCGTATGCCAATTGGCAAATTCCATCTTTGTGCCCTGCTTAAAAAACAATGAAAACTGCCCGCCTTCCGGCCCAAGCCACAAGCGGTCTTCCCCTCCAAAAGCATTCATGTGCGGGTCGGGCTGTTTCTGATCAAAAGTTTCATATTTGATCCAACCAAAACTTTTACCTAAAGAACCTTCTGCGGTTGATGTAAAAACCTTGCCTTGATATTTTGGAGATACCATAACCATTCCTAAGCCACCGTCACTTAAAACTATCAGACTATCGTCCCGCTTCCGCAGAAACTCCTCGTCATATTCAAAACTTCCTTTTTTCACAGGTGGTTTATACATAGTGCATGCAGCAAAAGTGCTAATCAGCAAAACTAACCATGACTTTTTTAAAAGCTGCATATACCGGGTTATTTATGTTTAGTATTTAAGCCGATCACGTTTACCATCGTTCCGATATGATCAATACTGATCTCAACCACATCACCGGTTTGCAAAGTAAAGCTTGGCGGCGGTACAAGGCAAGTGCCTGTCATTAAAAAGCATCCGTAAGGAAAATCACATTCGCTGTATAAATACCCGGTAAGTTCGGCAAAAGAACGTTTAATACGTGATACCGTTGTTTCATCTTCAAAAACCAACCCCCCTTTACGCTTAATGTTCATGCTGATCACGGTATCACCGGGGATTGGTTCGGAGGTTACATATAAACAAGGCCCAAGAGCGGCACTTTTTTCATATACCTTAGCCTGCGGCAGATATAAAGCATTTTCGCCCTCAATACTCCGCGAGCTCATATCATTACCAATGGTATATCCCTGGATATTACCATCGCTGTTAACAAATAGCGTAAGTTCGGGCTCGGGCACATTCCATTCTGAATCTTTGCGGATGTAAACCTCGCCATTATGACCGGATACCCGATGTGCAAGCGCTTTGAAAAAAAGCTCTGGCCGGGCTGCGTCATAAACCTTATCGTATAAACTTGCCCCGGTTTCTGACTCTTCCATCCGGGCGTCTCTACTCCGTAAATAAGTTACTCCCGCAGCCCATACTTCCTGGTTGCCAATAGGCGGCAAAATATTGCCGTTTAGATGTTCATTTTCTACTTCGGCGTTTAAAGCTGTAGTATCTGTAGTTACCGATTCCAGGTAAGCGGCCAAACCATCACGATTGATCAGTTTGTCCCATTCATCATCAATAATATATGATGCCCCTTTATGCTGCAGTAAGCTGCCTTTTGCCAGTTTATATAATTTCATCAGTTTACTTCCAATTCGTCTTTTGAGGGAAATTTAGGGAAAGGGCCATGTTCGCCGGTTTGATACCAAAACACCGTTGAAGCAATATCGTCCTGCAAAGGCATATACCGGCCATCATGCCGCCAGCCCAAAGCCTGTATGGTAACTTTTAAGCTTTTTTCAAAGCGGATAGGATCAACAATATGCCAGCGGTACAAACCAAAACGCTGGGCAATATTATAATGCCCATCGCCACGGATTACCTGCGGTAAACCACTGTAAGGACTGCAAAATTCGGTATATTCAGTGCCTGGCTTCTCCTTACCATCGGCATCCTTGTGGCGGGTATCAAAATCATATGATCCGCAGAAATAATCCTCCGTACCAGTGCCATTGATAGTAGGGAATTTGGTATCACCATCCATAAAAAACTTGATCTCACCTTCGCCCCACCAGCCGTTTTTGTTCGAGCCATAAGCGATATAAGTACCTACGTATTGCCCTTTCCCCTTAATACTATCTACTAAAACAAAATCTTTCTTATACGGCAATGGATTTACACGACGAAACTGCGCATGGAAATAACCTGCATCCTCGGGTACATCGGTCAGGGTATAGTCAACCTGGTAATAGAGCACCATATCCTCATCATCAATGTTTTCCATAGTGATACGGCATTTTTTGCGAAAAGGCATCGGCCAGTAACAATTAAATGCGCTGCCCGGGTTTACGGCCACAGCCAGTGAGGTCACCGGCGCATATTTACCCCAGCCCATACAAAAGAAATCGCCCACCGGCACCTCAACAGATGGTGTAGTTTCGTCATCCCAATAAAAACGGATTATCGAATAACGCCAGTTACCTGTGGGCGTCATCCAGATATGCTGAATGGCTCCCGAACCATTAATTTCGGCAACAGTAAATGTTGTATGTTTTTTGATGATAACACTCGGACTTACTTTCCAGGTCTGCCCCAAATCGCGCGAAGCATTGGCGCCGGTCCCCGTAGTGGCCATGCCGCCTTTACCTTTTTCGCCGTTGAAATTTTCAGGACTTATAGACCGGGTTTTGGCATCAGATGTACGATAAAGGTTTCCGAGCCCCACATCCAAACCATTAAATTTTTGCTGCGCATTAACAAACGAAGCTACAATAACACACAGGCAGATCGTTAAAAAATAATTTTTCACCATAAAACTTATCTTTAAAATCAATTAACGCAGTAATTGGTAATGCGCTCCAGGTTTATTTGTTTATGCTTCAGGCTACGTTTAAAAAGCCATTCACAATCATATTGATAATTTTTTGCTATCCATACCGCTTTATAAGCATAACATTCGCATATTTTGGCATGGCTTACCTGCGGTTGATAAAGCTAATTTAAAATTTATTAAATAAATGCCTATACCTGTAAAAAACAGGATAGATTAATTGGCTCATCGTTCGGTTATGAGCTAAATAAACCACATTTTTGCATATGCCGCTTGATTTGATACTTAGCAATCTCGAAAAACACATTCACTTAACCCGCGAAGAACAGGAAACTTTCACGGCCTATTTACAGCCCAAAAAAATAAAACGTAAACAATTTTTGCTTACTTATGGCGAGGTATGCAAGTATTCGGCTTTTGTAACTGCCGGTTGTTTACGGGGATATACGGTAGATAAAAGCGGTATCGAACACGTACTCAGTTTTGCCCCCGCCGATTGGTGGATTGCCGACATGTATAGCCTTATATCGCAAAAGCCTGGCATACAAAACATTGAAGCGCTGGAGGACACCGATATCCTCCTGCTATCAAAAACAAACCAGGAAAAATTATATACACAAATCCCTAAATTCGAGCATTTTTTCAGGATCCTGACGGAAAACTCATTAGTGGCCAGCCAGCAACGATTGATAGACAGCCTAAGCCTTACCGCTGAAGAACGTTATAATAACTTTTGCAAACGTTATCCTACATTAATTGATCATCTGCCCCAAAAACAAATAGCCTCATACATTGGCGTAACCCCCGAATTTTTTAGCCGGATGAAAAGTGTGATGGTGAGGAAAAAGTAGGTGAATGGTTGGAAAAATATGAGTGAATGATTGATTAGGTTTATTAAGTGAGTGGTTAAGCTACGACTACTCACTACTCTCCCAATCAACTACTCACCAATTTCTTAACCTACATCAAGTGCCGTCGGGCAATGCCCTCCTTAAATTTGCGGTATAATTTAAAGAAAACACATCATGGCACAAACCATTTTACATAAAGCTAACACCCGTGGACACGCTGATCACGGATGGCTGCACAGTTATCAATCATTCAGTTTTGCAGGTTATTATAATCCTCAACGAATGAATTTTGGTGCTTTAAGGGTATTAAATGATGATACGGTTGATCCGGGCATGGGCTTTGGCAAACACCCGCATGATAATATGGAGATCATATCCATTCCGCTGGAAGGCGACCTGGAGCATAAAGACAGTATGAACAACGTAGCTGTCATTAAAAATGGCGATATCCAGGCCATGAGTGCAGGTACAGGAATTTTCCATAGCGAGTATAACTTTGACCGTACGAGCGAAGTTAAGTTTCTACAGATCTGGATTTATCCTAATAAAAGGAATGTTGAACCGCGTTACGATCAGATCTCATTAAACCTTGAAGACCGTCATAATAAATTGCAACAGGTATTATCGCCAAACCCGGATGATGCCGGAGTATGGATCCACCAGGATGCATGGTTGCATTTGGGTAAATTCGACAAAGGTTTAAATACCGAATATACCATCAAAAAAGAAGGCAACGGTGTTTACGCGTTTGTTTTAAGCGGCGAAGTGATCATCAACGGCGAAACATTGAGCAGCCGCGATGCTTTAGGCATTTGGGACACCGACAAATTTACTATTGAAGCCGGTACCGACACTGAGTTTTTACTGATAGATGTACCAATGAAATTTTAAGATCATGGAAAAGACACAAATCCTTGTAATTGGCCGGCACCCGGAAATACTGGCCACTGTAGTACGGCTCGTAAACAATAATCCTGACTGGAACGCGACAGGCTGCCTCAGCGATGAGGAAGCCATTGCAGCGTTTCCAATGCAGGACTTTAAATTGGTACTAATGGGGGGCGGAGTTGATGAAGCTTCAGAAAGAAAATTGAATGAATATTTCCGCGCTGAAAAACCCGAAATCAAAGTTGTCCAGCATTTTGGCGGAGGAAGCGGGTTGCTCAGTGCCGAAATATTTGGGGCGTTGGGGCGATATTAAACGACTAACGCTCCCCGTTTAGCTAATTCGCTTAATAATAAATCGCGGTCTTCTATTTCCGGCTGTATTCTGATCCACCCTTTTCCATTCCATCTTCTCGAAAAACTTGAAATACGGTTATCATAAAGATCAATGATACCGTTGCTTTGCTCTTTAATCTCAAGATACTGCCACGAGATACTTCTATAAGGTATCATTTCGGCTTTAACCTCAACACCCTCATTATCTAAAACCAACTTAAAGCTTTTATAAGTTTTGATCAGCCTTCGCTTAACGGAAAACATCACCATTAGTATTAAAAATGATGTAGTGATACCAAAAGAAAATACCAATAACCCAAACTCACCTCTGCCGTAAGAAAGATATTGCAGAACAAAAACTGATAAAGCTATTATTCCTATTCTTTTAAGCGCGCCCGTTAACATACGCTTTACTAAGCCGCTAAGTTTCGATTCATCGATTATATAAGTTACTCTATCCATGGTAATAAAAGGTTTTGAAAGATAAATATATATTCAGGTGATAAAAAAAGAAATAAGATTAATGCTTATTGCTACATCAAGAAACAGAACAAAGCCAATGAGCAGAGCAATGTAAGTTAAATACCACAAATGAGTTTATGGGCGTTGCCTGCGGCCGGGCTATGCGCTCATGCGCCTGCAGGCCTTACGCACGGGGCCGGTATCCGCTACTATCCCTAACGCGGGTTTGAGATGAGTGTTGGGTAGAGATGGTGAGTGGTTAGGTGTTATGATGGCTCATCAACTACTATGTTAAATTGCATTACCCCGATTGTCATCCTGAGGGACGAAGGATCATCTTCTGCGCTGTGCGGGTTAGTGGAGAATAGTGAGTAGTGA
>NZ_JCAWEC010000016.1:0-58234 GCF_059690695.1 Mucilaginibacter sp. A5337
TTTTTTCTCCTCTTCCCTAACTCACTCTCAACCTTTAAAGAACTATCCCCGCTCCCTCGTTTGCGGGCTGCAAAGGTGTGAATTCTATTTTGATTTAGCAAGTGAAAATTTCACTTTTTTAAATCTTTTTTATTCGCCTTTACTCTTCAAAAAACAACACCTTTTTCTCAAAGGCGGCCACAAATGTACACAGAAAATCAGCTTCCAACCAAGATATATTTTCAAAAAAACATCACCATCGCTGCAACTCGCTGTAAATTAAGGTTAAATAAACATAAACTTACTGTTATAATTAGGTAAGGAAGGGCATTTACCTAATGCGTATATTTGAAATGCATATGAATGAGCTTAATTTCCCTCCGCATTTCATCGCTTCATTGGGCGCAGAAAACGGTTTCGACGAAGAAAATTTTGTAAAAGCACACCAGTTTGAGGATGCGCCAACCTCTATAAGGCTAAACCCTTTTAAGTCATCTACCTCAAAAAGCACACAAAATGTACCCTGGTGCAGCAACGGATATTACCTGGAGAGCCGTCCATCGTTCACGTTTGATCCGCTTTTTCATGCCGGGTGTTATTATGTACAGGAAGCATCGTCTATGTTTATCGATCATATTTTTAAAACGATCAACCAAAATAACGATGACGAAATAAAAGTACTTGACCTTTGCGCAGCACCAGGAGGTAAGAGTACACTCCTTAATTCGGCGCTGCAGCCTACCGATTTGTTAGTAGCAAATGAGATCATTAAAACGCGCGTACCCATATTAACAGATAATTTAAACCGCTGGGGCACGGCCAATACCATAGTCACCAATAACGATCCCAAAGATTTTGGGAGGTTAAAAAGCTTTTTCGATATTATACTGGTTGATGCCCCCTGCTCGGGTTCGGGCATGTTCCGCAAAGATCCGGATGCGATGAACGAATGGTCGGAAGGGAATG
This sequence comes from Mucilaginibacter sp. A5337, assembly GCF_059690695.1. Lineage (NCBI taxonomy): Bacteria > Pseudomonadati > Bacteroidota > Sphingobacteriia > Sphingobacteriales > Sphingobacteriaceae > Mucilaginibacter > Mucilaginibacter sp. A5337. Next base: position 946 of record NZ_JCAWEC010000016.1, read on the forward strand.
TGAACCTTTGTCATCAGCGGCAGGAACGCATACTGGCTGATATTTACCCGGCCTTAAAGGAAGATGGTTATCTTATATATAGCACATGCTCCTACTCGCACCAGGAAAACGAGGATATCCTGGACTGGCTTTGTACGGAATTTGAAATGCAAAGTATCCGCATACCAATTAATAACGACTGGGGGATTGTTGAAACCCAATCGCCGGAGAAGAAAGCCTGGGGTTACCGTTTTTATCCGGGCAAAGTTAAAGGCGAAGGCTTATTTGCTTCCTGCCTTCGCAAAAAAGAAAATAGCGGCGACCTTACATCATTTAAAAACAACACCCAGCAAAAATTACCGGGCAAGGAACTTGACCAGATACGCTCATACATTAATGACCCAGACCTCTTTTACTACTTCAAAGTAAACGACGACTGGATGGCTATTAACCGGGCGCATAAGGAAAGTCTTAATATATTACAGCGACAATTGTATATTAAAAAATCGGGCGTAATTATAGGTAAGCTTGCCGGTAAAGACCTGATCCCAGATCATGAATTGGCGCTAAGCCTTATAGTTAATAAAGATGCTGTTTGGGAAACGCCCCTTAATAAGGATCAAGCCATTCAATACCTGCGCCGGGATAATATAGACCTGACCACAACGAATAAAGGCTGGACATTGATGACCTTTGAAGGGCACGCGCTGGGTTGGGCCAAATTACTACCTAACCGTATCAATAATTATTATCCTAAAGAAATAAGGATTCTGTCGGCGCATCCCCCGAGGGAATGGTAGCCCCAGCGTTAGGGATTGCAGCGGATACCGGCCACGAGCGAAATGCCTGCAGGCGTATGAGTGCAAAGCCCGGGCCGCAGGCAACGCCATAATAGATATAATTATTAAAATATAGTCTTAGAACTAAAAATTACGCAAAGGCGCTAAGTAGCAAAGAGAAGCTATTTCAAACTTTGCGGCTCGGCGCCTTTACGCGAAAATGAAGTACTATAATACAGTACCTTATTACTTATTGAAACTTAAACCCTAAACCAATTTGCCAAACCTGGTTACGATAGTTTGGCAAATCCTGATCGGCATATGGGCGATTTTCGCCAAGGTCGATGTTATAACGGCCGCGAATCTCGACATTTCGGTTAATATCAAAGCTTACACCTACCACGCCGGCTACGTAGCTATGATCGGCATCATTGTCGATATGATCGATACTGGTGCCCACAGCGGTTTCGTACGTATTTTTGGTTGAAGTTAAGAAAGTAAGCTGCGGCCCTACCAGGATGTTAAAGCCACGTACTACCCTAAACTTAGCCAGCAACGGCACATCAATATAATTGGTGCGTTGCGTAAATTTCCCGTCCCTGTCATTTACCTCATATCCCTTTTGCGAAAACAATACCTCGGGAGCAAACGATAGCGGATAAATAATAGGCACATCAAATGTTAAACCTGCGTGCCAGCCGGCAAGTGAACTTGAGCTGTAGTTGCTATTATAAGCGTCAACCGTGTTTGAAACATTTAAACCTACTGCTATGCCAACTTTTGGGGTATAAAAATCATCATAACGGCGCTGAGGCTCGCGCCTTTCAACAACACGGGGCGGGCGGCGGTGACGCGGGCCATAATAATATCCCTGCGCGCTAACTGTGCCAACGGTAAAAAGGCCAATCGCCAAAAAAAGTAATTTTTTCATCGTCTTTCTCTGTTTTAAATAAGTGGCGGGGAAAAGCCGTTGCCCCGATGGCTTACCGGTTATCAACAGCTTTTCCTTGTATGTATGTTAATAACGTGATAGATTAATAAAAAACACAAAGGTTTATTATGAGTTTGATTTTTGTTATAGTTATAACATCATTTTCATCAAAAATTCAGAATAACGCTACATTTGGCATATGCAAGCTTCTAAAACCCGCATTTTCTATCCGTTAATTATCATCTTCACATTTTTTACTGCCAATGCTTTTGCTCAAAAGGAAAGCTATATCCAGTTATTAGGCAAACAAAACCGCTGGGTGGATTCGGTGTATAATAAAATGAGCCGCAAACAACGGATTGCGCAATTGCTATTTGTAAGAGCGCACACCAACAAAGGGAAAATGTATGAGGATTCGGTAGGGCAGGTGATTAAAGAGCAGCAATTGGGCGGTGTTGTTTTCTTTCAGGGTGGACCGGTGCGCCAGGCTGCGCTTATTAATAAATATCAAAAACTGGCTAAAGTACCTTTAATTATAACGATGGATGGCGAATGGGGATTAGGCATGCGCCTCGATTCTACCATATCGTATCCATATCAAATGACGCTTGGCGCTATACAGGATAATAACCTGATTTACAAAATGGGGCAACAGGTGGCTTATGATTTTAAGCGCCTGGGCATGCAAATGAACCTGGGCCCCGATATGGATGTTAATAACAACCCCAATAACCCGGTTATCAATTATCGCTCTTTTGGTGATAATATGTACAATGTGGCAAAAAAGGGAATTGCTTATTTTAAGGGGATGCAGGATGCCGGTCTCCTTACTTCAGCCAAACATTTTCCTGGTCATGGCGATACCAATGTTGATTCGCATTTTGATTTGCCTTTGCTGCCATATAGCCGCGGGCGGTTGGATTCATTGGAGATGTATCCATTTCGGGAAGCCATCAATGCCGGCATCAGCGGCGTGATGATAGCCCACATGAATATTCCCTCGTTGGATAATACGCCCAAACTCCCTTCTACCCTTTCGCGCCCTATCATTACCGGCATCCTGAAAGATTCGTTAAAGTTTAAAGGCCTGGTGGTATCCGACGCGATGGAAATGAAAGGTGTGACAAAATACTTCCCTAATGGCGAGGCCGATGTAAAGGCATTTATTGCAGGCAACGATATCATTGAGCTATCTGAAAACTCCGACCGCGCCATTGGCCTGATCCGTAAAGCCCTGAGACACGGCAGTGTTAGCGCCGCAGAGTTTGAAGCACGAATCAAAAAGATTTTACTCGCTAAATTTTGGGCGGGGCTTAACCAATATAAGCCAACGGCCTTAACTAACCTTAGCCAGGATATTAACAGCGATGCTGCTAAAACGTTAGTTCAACAATTAAGTGATGCCTCGGTAACACAATTAAAAAATAATGGCCCAAAGCTTAATCCTTTTTTAAAAACGGCCATAGTGAGTATAGGGGTTAGCTCTCCAACTGTTTTTCAGATGGAAGTGGCAAAAAGTTTCCCGAACAGCCGCATATTTATAGTTAATAAAGATGCACCGGCGATTGAAGTTACCAATATCCTGAACTGGTTAAAACAATACCAGCAGGTAATTGTGGGCATACATGATACCCGCCTGCGCCCGCAAAGCAAACTCGATTACAGCGGCGATGTAAAATTGATGATAGCCGATCTGGCATCGCGCAAAAACACGGCCTTTAGTGTGTTTGCTAATGCCTATACTATTGCCGGGTTGCCAGGACTTGAAAAAGCAGGCAACTTAATGGTTTGCTACCAGATGTCGCCCGAGTTGCAACAGTCGGCAGCCAAAGTATTGAACGGTCGGTTAAAACCTACCGGCAAATTGCCTGTAAGCGTGAATGCGTTTTTTACGACGGGGATGGGGTTGTAGCTCCCCCCGGCCCCCTAAAGGGGGAGCTCTAAGTATAATAATAACGGAAGTAATCAATTTCCATTTTAAGTCCTAATTTTGATACCGGCAGCTTTGGTGTTCAGATAAGTATCTTAAGCACGCCTGACTATCAAACATCAGAATACAAGGAATTTTAATAACCAAATTAAAAGTCTCCCCCTTCAGGGGGAGATTTAGAGGGGGCCTATGCAATCTACATTCAATAAATATAATAACAAGTTTAAAGAAGCTTTAGCAGGATTAAACCCCGAGCAATTGGCGGCAGTTAATAAAATGGATGGCCCGGTGCTCGTAGTAGCAGGGCCCGGTACCGGTAAAACCCAGATCCTGGCGGCCCGGATAGGCAAGATCCTGACTGATACTGACGCTTCGCCCAGTGAGATATTGTGCTTAACCTATACCGACGCCGGCGCTGTGGCCATGCGTAAACGCCTTTTTGAATTTATAGGCCCCGATGCTTACCGTATTAATATATATACCTTCCACGCTTTTTGTAACGAGATTATCCAGGAGAACCTCGAGTATTTCGGCAAACTGAATTTGGAATCACTGTCGGACCTGGAATCGGCTATGCTTTTCCGCGAACTGGTTGACGAATTCCCGAACGATCACCTGCTGAAGCGTTTTACCGGCGATATTTATTATGATGTGCCCCGCCTCAAAAGCCTGTTCAGCACTATGAAACGGGAAAACTGGGATGCCGCTATGATTGAACAGGCGGTAAATGAATACCTGGAAGACTTGCCCAACCGCGAAGAGTTTATTTATAAACGGGCCAATGCCAAAGCAGGCATCAAGGTTGGCGACCCTAAACAAAAAGATATCGATGCCGCGCATGACGTAATGAAAAAGCTGCTGGCAGCCGTTGGCGAGTACCAGAATTATACTGAAAAGATGAAAAACCGCGGCCGCTATGATTATGATGACATGATCATCTGGGTGTTGCGTGCCTTCCGTGATAATGAAGAAATATTACGCCGTTACCAGGAGCGTTACCAATATATTTTGGTAGATGAATTTCAGGACACCAGCGGTTCGCAAAATGAGCTGTTACGTTTTTTGCTTAATTACTGGGATACGCCAAACGTTTTTGTGGTGGGCGATGATGACCAGTCGATATTTAAATTTCAGGGTGCCAACATGAAAAACATCCTTGATTTTGCTAATGATTATGTAGATACGCTGTATACTGTAGTATTAAAACATAACTATCGCTCCAACCAGCAGATCCTCGATATTTCAAAAGCCCTTATCGACAATAACTTTGAGCGATTGACCAGCCAGCTTAATTTAGATAAAGCTTTAAAATCATCACACCCTCGTTTTAATGACTTGCTGGTTGAGCCGGTGATCCGCGAGTATGAAAATCCCGATAAAGAACTGGTTGATGTATCCCTCCGGATCAAACAACTGGTTGCCGAAGGTATACATCCAGGAGAGATAGCCGTGATTTATCGCAATCACAACCAGGTTGAAGAAATGATCAAATTCCTGGATGTGCAAAAGATCCAGGTAAATACCAAACGTAAAATTGATATACTCACTCAGCCCTTCGGCGAAAAGATCATCAATATTTTACAATACCTTGCCATGGAGCTCGACTCACCATACAGTGGTGATGAACTGCTGTTTGAGATCATGCACTATGACTTTTTCAATATCCCTCCTATTGAAATTGCCAAAGCAAGTGTAGCGGTATTTAAGGAAAACTTTGGTACGCTGGCCTACAATCAGCCTAAAACATCCATCCGCCGTTATGTGAGCGAAATGAGGCCACCCAAACAAGCTGACCTTTTTCAGCCCGATCAACAACAGGAAATGCGATACCTCGTAAGCAATGTGGATTACCTGTTGAAAGAAGCCGTGAGCGTTACGCTGCAGCAGCTTTTCCAAAGTGTTATCTCCAAAATGGGCATCCTGAAATACATCATGCAACAGCAGGACAAGGGCAGCTACATGCAAATGCTCACCAGCTTTTTTGATTTTCTGAAGGATGAAAGTCGCAAAAGGCCCGATATCAGTCTAAATGACCTGATCCAGACCATTGAGATGATGAAGAAGCACCAGATTCGCCTGGAGCTCAACCAAAGTATCTTTTCTGAAAACGGCATTAACTTCCTTACCGCACACGGCTCCAAAGGCCTTGAGTTTGAATACGTGTTTTTTATTGGTTGCGATAAACGTACCTGGGACAGCAAAGGCCGTAACAGCGGTTTCAGTTACCCGGATACCCTTACCCGTGCCGCGGCCGACGATATAGCTCAAAAAGAGGAAGCCCGCCGGTTGTTTTACGTGGCCGTAACCCGCGCCAAGCAGCACCTCGTAATCTCATACGCTGCTAAAGATAAAAAAGACAAAGACCAGGAAGCAAGCCAGTTTGTAGGTGAGATACTGGCCAGTACCAACCTGCAGGTACAATATCCAAAAGTGAACGCCGATGATATGATCGACTTCCAGGCAACCCAGTTTAGCGAAACCGACAAACCTAAAGTTGAGTTATTGGATAAAAACTATATTAATCAGCTGCTGCAAAACTATACTTTATCGGTAACCCACCTAAGCAGTTATCTGGATTGCCCGCTGCGCTTTTATTTTCAGTGCCTCATCAGGGTGCCATCGGGCAAAAGTCCGGCGGCTACATTTGGACAGGCAGTGCACTGGGCGCTTAACAAAACTTACAGGCAGTTGAAGGATAATGATAACGAGTTTTTGAGTACAGAAAATTTCATGCGTGAATTCAGATGGTATATGGCCCGCAACCGCGATTCATTTACTAAAGATGAGTTCAAGCTACGCTCAGCTTATGGCGAAAAGATCCTGCCTCCGTATTATGAGCAAAATGTACCGCACTGGAATAAAATAGCGGTAACCGAGCGCTCCATCAAAAACATCGAAGTAGCAGGCGTACCTATTAAAGGTAACCTGGATAAAATTGAATTTGACGGCAAGCAGGCTACTGTTGTTGACTATAAAACCGGCAAACCCAAAAATGCCAAAGATAAGCTACTGCGCCCAACCAATGATGCACCAAACGGGGGCGATTACTGGCGACAAGCTGTATTTTATAAAATACTGATAGATCATGACCGCGCTACCGACTGGCAGGTGATAAGCACCATTTTTGATTTTGTTGAACCGATAAGCGATGGTGAATATTACAGCGAAAAATTTGTGATAACACCTGAGGATGTAGAGATAGTAACCGGGCAGATCAAAGATACCTATGAACAGATCATGGCGCACAATTTCAGCACAGGCTGCGGCAAAAAAGAATGCGACTGGTGCCATTTTGTAAAAAGCAATTTTAAACAGGCCGATGAGATTTTAGGGATTGTTGCGGAGGAGGAAGGGGAATAAAAAGAATATTTTCAAAATCCCCTCTTGAGAGCAGGGCTGTTGCATTCTAATGTTTAGTCGCAAGTTCAAGCGTCTTTCGCTTGAATTATGGCTCCGGTAAGCGTCCACGCTTACCTTTTTGATGTTGTTACGCGAGCGTGGACGCTCAAAAAGGGCCAACACTCGAGCGTGGATGCTCGACCGTGCGATTTTTAAAGCACATTGATTTAGAATGCAACAGCCCTGCTCTTGAGAGGGAGCGCGTAGGAACAAGTGGTAGCTGGGGTGTGTTTCTGCTATAAGTTTATCAAAACAGAAACACACCCCTCCGCCCCTCTCAAGAGGGGAATCGCACAATCCCGCGTTTTTGCTTCCTTGAGTTAACGGCTATTGCGTGAACTCTTGAACGTGCGACGTCATTAAAAAAACACCATCACGGGATTATTACAATGCGTTTCATTCTGTCAATTCATTAATTCCATAAATTCGGGTTCAGACATCATTTTATGAAACACATTCTCCCATTTATCCTCCTCATCCTAACCCTCCCGGCCACCGCCCAAACCATCGTAAAACAGGATGCTGCTATTAAACAAATGGTTGATGAGGTATCGGCCAAAAATATTGAAGCTACCATTCGCAAGCTGGTAAGCTTCAAGAGCCGCCATACGCTGAGTGATACCACCAGCAAAAGCACCGGAAGCGGAGCAGCCCGAAACTGGATCAAAGCTGAAATGGAGAAATATGCCGCGGAATCAAACGGGCGGATGACCGTTCAGTTTGATACTTTCACACAGTCCAAAAGTCAGCGCGTTGATAAACCTATCAAATTAAAAAATGTACTGGCTATATTAAAAGGTACAGATCCGAATGATACCCGGGTATACCTGGTTTCGGGTCATTACGATTCGCGGATTAACGACGTGATGGATGCCAACGGTATTGAGCCCGGAGCCAATGATGATGCTTCGGGCACGGCACTTTCGATGGAATTGGCAAGAGTGATGGCCAAACGGTCGTTCCCGGCTACTATTATTTTCATGACCGTGGTTGGCGAAGAACAAGGGCTTTACGGATCGGCCAATGTTGCCAAACGCGCCAAAGCCGAAAATTGGGATGTAGATGCCATGCTGAATAATGACATCGTAGGCAATACCTACGGCATGGAAACCGATTTGAAGGACAACCGCAGTGTACGGGTTTTCAGTGATGGTGTACCTACGGCTGCTACGGATAAGCAGGTGGCAGCGTTAAAATCATTGGGAGGGGAAAATGATAGTCCATCGAGGCAGCTGGCACGATATACCAAAGAAATTGGTGAACGCTATGTTGACCAACTGGACGTAAAGCTTATTTACCGGCGCGACCGTTACCTGCGTGGCGGTGATCACCTGCCATTTTTAGAACAGGGCTTTACTGCCGTAAGGTTTACCGAAATGAATGAAAACTTTAACCGTCAGCACCAGAATATCCGCACGGAAAATGGCATTGAATACGGCGACCTTCCCGATTTTGTCGATTTTACTTATGTACAAAAGGTGGCCCGCATGAACCTTGCGGTATTGGCCAATCTTGCTTTCGCCCCAGCCGAGCCTCAAAGTGTGGGTATAATAACAAGTGACCTAACCAACAAAACCAAACTGAAATGGGAAAGTCCAGCTACGGGTAAAAAACCGGCTGGCTATTATATACTGATGCGTGAAACTATCAGCCCTTATTGGGAAAAGAAATTTTATGTAACCGATACTTCGGCTACGCTGAATTACTCAAAGGATAATTATTTTTTTGCGGTGCAGTCAGTTGATGCAGATGGGCATGAGAGTTTACCTGTATTTCCGAAGCCTGTGAGATAAATTGATGGAAATTGCATACTAAAAAACCCATGTCATTGCGAGCGCAGCGCGGCAATCGCATGCTATACAGAGCGGCTGTGCTAATCGATTGCTTCATACCTTGCAATAACTATTTGGGAAAAAGCTCCTAACCTCCAGCCTCTAATCACTAACAGCTACTTCACGCTCTTACGCTGCACAATAAAATATCCGGCAATAAATACCACCAGGGCTATCGCCATACTTACAAATACGTCTTTGGTAAAAACATCTATCTGTAACCTGTTAGAGGGATCACCATGATTATTTTTTAACATGCTGCTGATAGCTGCCATGGGATGAGCGTATGGAAATAAGTAACTATACTCCCAGCCTTTTGTAGCTGCTACAACTCCGGCTATGGTACATACAAAGCCTATCCCCATCGGTTTTAAAAAATCGGCCCAAAACAGGCTGAGCAAAAACTGGATAGAAAGGATACCTAACGATGATAAAAAAAGTTTAAAATAGATCTGCGCCAGTTCACTTTCCATATGGTAATTATCAAACCGGAGTTCGGGTTTAACTATACTCAGCAAATTACCAAAACCTATAGTGAACAGTACAAACAGCGTTAAACATAAAAACACGAGGAATACTGCATAAAAATATTTGGCTGCATAAACTGACCAGCGCGGAATTGGCAGGTTAAACAACGTTTTCCAGGTATCAGCCCTGTGTTCAATGCTATTTACTGAGTAGGCAATAAAAATGATATATATCGGCAATATTAGCGACCCCATGACAGCCAAAATAGCACCAGCAAACTGTAGCCAAAGCATCATTGGCGGCAATGATACCAACTTTTCACTTTTGGTATAAAACCCGGCAAACAGCAAAACCCCTATCAGCAAAGGCAGTATAACAGAGGCCCAAAAGCCAAGTGTTTTACGGCTTTTATAAAACTCCGAACGGAATGATAGTATAAATCCTTTCATGGCTTAGGCGCGTTGGGTAATATCTAAAAATAGTTTTTCGAGGTCTTTTTGTTGTTTGCTGATGCTGTAAACCGTTTGTCCGTTTTTGTTCAGCAGCGTATTAATCTCGCCCATTTGCTGTTTGGAAATGTAGGGTACCAGTAAATGTTCGTCGGTTACGTCAGTTACATTGATATGGTTGCGTGTTAACAGGTTGGCAGCGTCGACAGTATTCTCTGCCTCAACACGTACCAGCGGTTTACTGATGGCCTGCAAATCGGCTATACTGCCCTGAAAAAGCATAGCGCCGTTGTTAATAATACCCACATGGGTAGCCATGCGTTCAATTTCACCCAATAGGTGGCTTGATATAAAAACGGTTTTACCGTGTTTAGCAACCAATTTTTTCAGCAACTCGCGGATCTCAATAATGCCATTGGGATCCAGTCCGTTGGTAGGCTCATCTAAAATTAACAATTTAGGATCGGCCAGCAGCGCCAGTGCAATGCCAAGGCGTTGTTTCATCCCCAGTGAATATTGGCCGGCCTTTTTATTGGCAGCATGGCTTAGCTGCACAAGGTTAAGCATATCTTCAACGCGTTGAGCGGGTACCTGCAACAATAAGGCCCTGTTCAATAAATTTTCTCTCCCGGTTAAATGCTGATATAAAGCAGGCTGCTCAATAAGCGAGCCTATTTGTGAAAGTATGCTGATGCGGTTTGTTTTGATGTCCTGCTCAAAGATGTTGATGTTGCCTGCATCAGGTTTTAGCAGGTTAAGCAGAAGCTTGATGGTAGTGGTTTTCCCGGCACCGTTGGGACCGAGAAAACCATATATACTTCCTTCCGGAACTTGCAGCGCCAGCGATTTAACTACCTGCTGCTTACCAAAGGTGAAGGAAAGCCCTTCGGTTTTAATTACCATATATTATTTTTTGCAATTGAGCAAACGGTTTTAACCATTACAAAACCTTTGTGAAACAATGAGGTAGCATGTACTGCTGTGCGGCCAATTATTGCTGTTTCCTTTTTTTGCTCGAACTGGTAGCTTACCCCCAAAATAAGGGCAAACATTACCGGGATCAATAACATTATAAAAGGATTTGAATTTTTGATAAGCGTTTTCATTGTGAGTGGTGATTTTATACAACAAAGGAATATCAAAAAAATAACCTGCTAAAATCATTTAGACCAACACACTTTGTTTATAGATGAACGCTTTTCTGCATCTTTTAACCGGTTCATCGATAATAAAAGCCAGTTCATCGAAAAAAAGGGCGGCTATATATAAATAACAGGCCGATATCATTATCAAAATATTAAATTAGATGCCACACCCATAAATAAAAAAGGGATTTAAAAACAGCGAATGGAGGCTTCATTACCATTACCGAAATCCAGAACAGGCATCAAAACTGCATGGATAATTTTTTGGCACCTGTTTTTCTGGGCGGCCATTATATCCTTTTTTGTTTTTTTGGCAAGGCTTAACGATGCAATGCTCAGTACCAAGGAATTACTGGTGATATTTTTGCTTTATCCTACTATTAACATCAGCCTGTTTTATCTTAACTACCTGGTTTTCATACCAAAATTCCTCAATAAAAAACGATATTGGCAATACGCCACTTTTGTGCTTACAAGCATCATAGTTTATGGTGTAGCCAAATATGGGGTAGGCCTTTTATTTAAGGATATTGTATTAGTACATCAAAAAGGGCACGTTACCAGCTTCGCCACCTATTTTTACAGCAGTATTTTCACCAGCCTGATATTTGTTTTTTTAAGTACCGCCCTGAAGTTCAGTACAGACTGGTTCCTGAACGAACGGATCCAGCGCGATCTGGAAAACCAGCGCCTCATTGCAGAGCTCGCCTTCTTGAAGTCGCAGATCAACCCACATTTTTTGTTTAACTCCCTGAACAGTATCTATTCGCTGGCCTACCAGCGTTCCGAAACTACCCCCGAAGCCATTTTGAAGCTTTCGGAAATTATGCGTTATATGTTATATGAGTGTAACGATAATAAAGTTGATTTAAGCAAAGAGCTCCAGTACCTGCAAAATTATATCGACCTGCAAAAGATCCGCTTCGGCAGCAAAGCCTTTATTGACTTTAAGGTGGATGGCAATATTACCGATCAGAAAATAGAACCCTTGCTGCTGATTGCTTTTATTGAAAACGCCTTTAAGCATGGCGTTGCCAATGATATCACTTCGCCCATAAAGTTGCTTATTAATGTGGCCGACGGCAAGCTGCATTTCTATATCCAAAACAAAAAACATAACCATAACCGCGATGCGGTTGGGGGCATTGGGTTGATCAACGTACAACGACGGCTCGACTTGCTTTATCCCAACAGGTATTCATTAAAAATCAGGGACGAAGAATATACTTACACTTGCGAATTATCAATAGTTTTATAGTTATAACCCATTATAACCATGGCCTATCTGAAAAATTTACTCACAGTTTTGTTTTTAGCCGCATCGGCGTTTTCAGTCCGTGCACAAACAGATCCAAAAGCAACCGAGGTTTGGGACCCCGAACCAGAAGTTGTTTTGCCGGGTGCAGGCGACAAACCTCCGTCTGATGCTATTATTTTGTTTGATGGCAAAAACCTTGATAAGTGGACAGATCAGAAGGGCAACAAACCGGGCTGGATAGTAAAGGACGGTATAGTAACTGTTAAGCCGGGCAGCGGCTCCATCATCACCAAACAAAACTTTGCCGATTGTCAGTTGCATATCGAATGGCGCACCCCGACCGTTGTTAAAGGCGAAGGGCAGGAGCGCGGAAATAGCGGTGTAATTATGCAAAGCCGGTACGAACTGCAGATCCTTGATAGCTATAAAAACCGCACTTACTCTAACGGGCAGGCCGGTTCCATTTACAAACAATATGTACCGCAGGTGAATGCTTCGCTTAAACCGGGCGAGTGGCAAAAATATGATATCATTTATACCGCACCGCGTTTTAATATTGATAGCTCGGTTAAAACGCCTGCGTTTATTACGGTGATGCATAATGGTGTGCTGGTGCAAAACCACGTGGCTATAAAAGGTACAGTAGCGCATGTTGGTCAGCCTAAATATCAAAAACATGCTTTCGCGTTGCCGCTTTTGTTGCAGGAACATGAATTCCCGGTATCGTTCCGTAATATCTGGATCAGGGAGCTTGGTGTTCAAAAACTATTGAATGGTAAGGATAAAAAAGGCTGGTATACTTATTTGGATACCTTGGGCAAGGACAATGACATCCATAATAACTTCGCCATAGAAAATGGGATGGTACATGTTATGGGCAAATACTTTGGCTACATGGCTACCAAAAAATCGTACGATAATTATTACCTGAAGGTGGTGTTTAAATGGGGAACCAAACAATACCACCCACGCGAAAAAGGAGCCCGCGATGCCGGTATCTTATACCATTTTGGCGAAGGCGATAAAGATGTGGTATGGCCCAGGTCGATAGAGTGCCAAATCCAGGAAGGTGATTGCGGCGATATCTGGTGCGTACAGCATACCAGTGTTGTTACACCTAATAAATCGGCCATTGAGTGGGACCAGCAGCGTGTTTACCGCACGGCAAATTTTGAAAACCCGCACGGCGAGTGGAACACCATCGAAATCATTTGTAACGGCAACCAGATTGAGCACTATATAAACGGGCACCGGGTAAACTGGGGGATAGCATCCTTATCGCACGGTCGGATCCTGCTACAATCGGAAGGGGCAGAAATTTGGTACAAATCGGTTGATTTGACACCGTTATAACAAAACAGCACATTAAAAAATTTAAGATATCCATTATTACATTATTTTTACGCTATGATCAGATGTTTGGTAGTTGACGATGAGCCTTTGGCGCTGCATATTTTGGAAGACTATATTTCCAAGATGCCTTTTTTGCAATTGGTTAAAGCCACAACCAACCCTATCGAGGCGCTTACCATGGTTCAGGCCGCAGAAGTTGACCTGGTATTTTTAGATGTGCAAATGCCCGAGCTTACCGGCATCCAGTTTTTGAAAATAGCCAACGGCAAGGCCAAAGTTATTTTAACCACCGCTTATCCGCAATATGCGCTTGAGGGCTATGAACTTGACGTGGTTGATTACCTGTTAAAGCCTATCGCATTTGATCGCTTTTTTAAATCGGTGCAAAAGGCTCAAAGCATTATCCAACCGGTAGTGGCTAAGCCACAGCAGGTAGTTGTACAGGCCGAACCTGTGCAGCAGGATGATTTTTCAACCGATTTTATCTTTGTAAAAACCGAGCATAAAATTCAGAAGGTTTATTTGCACGATATCCTTTTTATAGAAGGCTTGAAAGACTATATCAGCATCTTCACCTCTGCTGAGCGGATCATCACCCTGCAGGGCATGAAAAAGATGGAGGATGCCTTACCCGAAAAACATTTCGTGCGGGTTCATAAATCGTATATCGTCGCCCTCAATAAAATAGACAGCATTGAACGGAGCCGTATCCAGATAGGTGAGAAGATCATCCCCGTTGGCGACACTTACCGCGACGAGTTTTTCCGGATGATTGAGAATAAGAATATTTAGGGGTTAACGTTGATTCGCAAATAATACCAACACTTATAAAAACACGACATTTAAGCGCAGCGTGGCAACCTTGTAGCCAATGCATGTCCGCTCAATATAACTACGGGATTGCCACGTCACCCCTTAACTTAGGCCTACGCGGCTCCTTATAATGACGTGATCGTATGTTATTGATTATTAAGTATGTTTTTTATCAGTTTTGTGAATGTGGGCGTTGCCTGCGGCCCGTGCTATCCGCTCATACTGCACAGGCATTAGCCACATGACCGGTATCCGCTACTATCACTAACGCGGCCCCCGCACAGTATCGCTGGAATATATTTTTTACGTCATTACGATTTTTTTCAGGCTTCCCCTGATGGGTACTCGCAATGACATGATTTATTTATTCCGCAAATACCCCCCTCCTTACAACTTACCTATTTAAAAAATATATTTCATAAAAGTGAATTTTTTGTATTTTACACGGTCATTGATCCTATAAAACATACTATGAGTTACCAGGTAGACCTGACCAACTGCGACAGAGAACCCATCAATATCCCCGGAAAGATCCAATCGCACGGTTTTTTGATCGCTGTAAACAGCCAATCGTACAACATTTCCTACATCAGCCAAAACATTGAAAGCTACACCGGTGTTAATGCCGCCAGGCTGTTAGGTAAAAATATTGCTGAGCTGGAAGAGCAATTAGCCATAGCAAGCAATACCGCATCCTTACAACAATTGCTAAACCTGGCCAAAGGTTCAAAAAGCTCGGACACCATTAATCCACTGGCTATTGATATAAAAGGCGTTAATTATAATCTCATCATCAGTCATTCAACTAATGACCTGGTGCTGGAATTTGAGCCGACCGAATCAGACCTGGGGTATGACATCCAAAAAACTATTGGTCGCTCCGTAGCTGAGATCTTAAGTGGTAAAAATCTATCCATATTGCTGCAAAACGCTGCCTTTGAAATAAAAAAGATCATCAACTATGATAGGGTAATGATCTATAAATTTAATGAGGACGGGCACGGCGAGGTAACTGCCGAAGTGAAGAACGACGACCTGGAACCTTTTTTAGGTTTACATTATCCGGCATCGGATATCCCCAAACAGGCCCGCGAGCTTTATAAGATCAATCTTACCCGTATCATAGCCGATGTAAATTCAGAAAGTTCGGCTATTATTACTTATGAGGAAGGAACTGTACCGCTCGACCTTACCCATTCGGTATTACGGGCAGTATCACCTATCCACATCCAGTATTTAAAAAACATGGGGGTTGGGTCGAGCTTTAGTATTTCACTTATCGCCCACGGTGAACTTTGGGGACTTATCGCCTGCCATAATTATTCGCCCCGATTTATAGATTATAAATCGCGCGATGCCTCTAAACTGATCGGCCAAATCCTGTCATCAGCTTTGGAATACAGACAAGACGAAGAAGACTCGGCAAAACTCCATGAACTGGGTGAGGCGGTCAATACCATTGCCGATTATATAAAAAAAGACACCGATTTCACTTTTGCATTAACCCGCAATAAGGTTACAATTAAAGATGTTACCACAGCAACAGGTGCAGCACTGATATATGATGACGAAATAAACATCATAGGACAGGCGCCTACAGAAGAGCAAATTACCGACATAATTGAATGGCTTAAAGTAAATATGGTTGATACCGTTTACAGCACGCACCGTTTCCCTGAGATATTCCCGGCGGCAAAGGATTACAGCGGCGTTGCCAGTGGTATATTGGCCTGTTCATTGTCAAGAGAACTTGGCGAAATGATCATCTGGTTTAAACCGGAGCAAATAAAGTCTATTAACTGGGCAGGCAATCCCGAAAAACCGGTTGAAGAAACGGCAAATGGCTTATTACAGCTATCACCAAGGAAATCATTTGAAAGCTGGACACAAATCGTCAAAAACACCTCAGAAAAGTGGAAACAAGATGAGATCACTGCAGTTTTACGGGTACGGGAAGACATCATTTATGCCATTAACCGTAAAGCAAACGAGATCAGGATCCTGAACGAACGTTTGCAACTGGCCTATGATGAGCTGGACACTTTTAGTTATACCATATCGCATGACCTGCGGACCCCACTTTCTTCTATAAAAAATTACTCAGAGTTGCTGCTATCGAGCAACAAAAGCCTGGATGAACAGGCTAAGAAAATGCTCGACAGGATTATAAAGGGTACCGACAAAATGCATATGCTCATTAAAGAGATCCTGCATTACTCGCGTGTGGGCCGTGCCGAAATTGAAGCGGTGCCAATTAACATGAAGCTGTTACTAAATGAAATTAAAAGGGAAGTACTATCGGCCCTGAACCCTGAAAATATTGAATTTACCATTGGCGAAACACCATCAATTGAAGGAGACAGTGTAATGATAACACAGGTGTTCACCAATTTGATTAATAACGCCGTTAAATATTCATCAAAAGCAACCCCATCCAAAGTAAAAATTGAAGGAGTGGTTAAAACCAACGAAATAGTTTATTCCGTATCTGACAACGGCGTTGGTATTGATGTTAACTATTATAACCGTGTGTTTGAATTATTTAAACGCATGGACAACGCACTGGAGTTTGAGGGCACAGGCGTTGGCCTTGCCATTGTAAAACGCATTGTTGAAAAACACAAAGCACGTATTTGGTTTGAAAGCAAATTAGGATTTGGCACAGTTTTTTATATATCTTTTAAAATTAGTTAGTTGTGAGTTCGCCTGATATTTTATATGTTGAAGATGACGAAGATTTTGCATTTATAATGCAGCATGCCGTACAAGAAGTAAAAAATGGACTTACCGTAAAGATCATTGATAATGGGAAAGATGCGCTTGAGCAATTAAAGCAGCTTACCGAAGCCAGGGTTAAACCGAAGCTTATACTGCTCGATCTCAATTTGCCGGGGCTTTCGGGGCTCGATCTGGTAAAACGTATCCGTGAAATTCCATTTTTAAAGTATGTGCCTGTGGTATTTTTTTCAACCTCTGATAATCCCAAAGACGTTAAAGCATCGCTTGAATTTGGCGCTAATGCCTATTTAACTAAGCCCGCCGGTTATTTAAACCTGGTAAGTTGCGTTGAATCACTTTATAACTTTTGGTTCACTAAAAACCTTAATATCAATTAAAGCATTGAAAAAAATATTAGTTATTGAAGATGATGCCGATATAGCCGACATCATGGGCATCGCTCTGGGCGATAAATATGAGGTTGAGGTTAAACGCGACGGCCACGAGGTTGTAGCACAAATCGAAAACTTTTTGCCCGACCTGATCATACTCGATAACTATATTGGCCAGCGGCAGGCCGGGGAGATCATTAAAGAAATTCATCAATATGATGACCACAGGACTATACCTTTTGTATTATTTTCTGGTCATGAAAATATTATACACCTCGCTAAAATGCTCAATGCAACTTCATTCCTCGCGAAACCTTTTGCACTTGATGATCTTTACAAATGCATAGATGGTATCTTAGCGGCGTAAAAAACACGCATATCTATGCTTCATGAAAAAATAAAACAGGCTACAGCCCATTTGCATGATCAGCTTGAGCAAAAAATGTTTGTGGGCCAGATTATAGATGGCTCGCTTACATTTGAGCAGTATCAAACCATATTGACAGTAAACTATGCTACTCACCTCGCAACAGAAGATTTTTTGTTTTCTGCTCTTAGCGATAAACTGCGTCAAAAACTGCATATCGAAAGCAGGATAAAACTACCGGCATTACTACGTGACCTGGAGGAGATCAATTCGGCAGTGGGGGGGGCGCCAAACACTGCCCCCGGTTTTATCGACGTAAACAGTGATGCCTCAGTTTTGGGTGCCATGTATGTGTTGGAAGGCGCAACGCTTGGCGGCAGCGTCATAGCAAAACGCCTCAAAACCAATGAGCAGTTGTTGCCTTACAATCTGAACTATCATTATTACCAGGTGTATGGCGATCAGCTTGGCTTAAAGTGGAAACAATTTTTAGAGGTACTTAATACGATACCTGAAACTGAACACGAAGCAGCGATAAAAAATGCTGTAAGTTTGTTTGAGCATATGGCAAACACTAAGATAGCTACTACTACCGTAGTACTTGCACCGCCGGAGGTATAAAGGTTTAACTCCGTCATTGCAAGTCACCCATCAGGAAAATCCTGAAAAAATCGTGATGACGTCTAATCTATGTTTTAGGGTATTGCGTGGGGGCAGCGTTAGGGATAGAAGCGTAAAGCCCACAGCGCGGGTTGGGTTTGCGGGCAGGGAAGGCGAGGACTTGCAGCGGATAGCCCGGGCCGCAGGCAACGCCCATATCACAAAAAAAATCAAAAATAGACCTAATAATCAATAGCTTACGATCACGTCATTATAATGAAACAAAGAAAAATAAGAAGACGCTGTATCAAAAATCAAATTGACCACCCCTGGTGTTGTGTTACCTTTGAATTGTAACTTAGCCGATAATATTTATACTAAAAAGGGGGGTTAACACTTTTTTGGCATAAAAAACACCCAACTAATTGACTACAAGCGATATAAGTAAAAATAGGCACAAAATTCTGTTAACCCTGTTAACCCCCTTCTGTCAGTAGAGTCAACCCAAAACTACCTATCACTTAAGTATCCGAATAAGTCAAAATAAGAAGGGGCTGTATCACGATTATGCTACAGCCCCTTCTTTATAAAATGGGGATTTCAATCCAACGCATCTGCTGTATCCTTCTCTCCTATCTGTTGCCTCCACATAGCGTAGTACAAACCTTTTTGAGCAATCAGATCGGCATGTTTACCGCCTTCAATAATGCGGCCTTTCTCCAGTACATAAATACTGTCGGCATGCATAATAGTTGATAATCGGTGAGCGATCAGGATAGTGATATGATTTTCTTTTTCGGATACATTACGGATGGTTTCTGTGATCTCCTCTTCGGTGATAGAATCAAGTGATGAGGTAGCTTCGTCAAATACCAGGATATCCGGTTGGCGCAGTAACGCTCGCGCTATGGAAAGACGCTGTTTTTCACCACCCGAAACTTTTACACCACCTTCGCCAATTACAGTACTTAAACCTTTATCAGCGCGGGCAAGCAGGGTTTGGCAGGCGGCACGTTGCAGTACATCCATACATTCCTCATCGGTAGCATTGGGACGCACAAATTGCAGGTTCTCGCGGATAGTACCGGAAAACAGTTGTGTATCCTGGGTTACAAAACCAATCTTCTCACGCAACTGATCAAGATCGATATCATTGCTTACCGTACCATTGTATAAAATATCCCCCTGTAAAGGCTGATACAAACCTACCAGTAATTTCACCAGCGTTGTTTTACCCGAACCCGACGGCCCTACAAACGCTATCGTTTCACCCGAATTAGTTTCGAAGCTGATATGATTAAGCGCGTTACGGTTAGCCGTTAGGTGTTTAAAACTAACATCGTTAAAGGTCAGTTTATCTACTTTTTCAAGCAGCACCGGCTTTTCAGGTTTTTTATCAATAGGGATGCTCAATATCCTGTTGAAGTTACCAAGAGAAACCTCGGCCTCGCGCCATGAAAGGATCACGTTGCCCAACTCCTGCAAAGGGTTAAATAAAAAGAAGGAATAAAACAAAAAGCTAAAGTACTGGCCCGGCGAAATAGTACTCTTAAAGATGAGCATTAACAGTACCACAACCATTACGCTGCGCACGAAATTTACCGTGGTTCCCTGTACAAAGCTCATGCTGCGCACGTACTTCACTTTTTTCAGTTCCAGGTCGAGGATTTTGTAGGTTGTATTATTTAACCTTGCTATTTCCTGCTTTGCCAAACCCAGGCTTTTTACCAGTTCGATATTTCTTAACGACTCGGTAGTTGAACCTGCAAGAGCAGTTGTTTCGGCTACGATTGTTTTCTGGATTTTCTTGATCCTCCGGCTCATGGCCATACTTACAAAGGCAATAACGGGTATTGCAGCAAAATAAACAAGCGTAACCTTATAACTCACATTGATAGAGTAAACAATTACAAATACCATCCCGATTAACGATACAAACAGGATCCCGATAAAAGAGGTAATAAACTTTTCGCAATCCAGCCGTACCTTTTGTAATATGCCCAGGGTTTCGCCGCTGCGCTGATCTTCAAATACCTGGTACGGCAGCTCAAGCGAGTGCTTTAAGCCATCGGCATACATTTCGGCGCCAACCTTTTGGGTAATGATATTGGTAAAATAATCCTGGAAGTTTTTGGCTATCCGCGATACCATGGCAACACCAATAGCTGCCCCTACAAGCAATAATACTTTGTTTAAATATTCGTCATAGTGAAGGGAGGTGCGCTGTTCAATAACGCGGTCAACTATACGACCGGTTATCCATGGGTCCAACAATGAAAAGCCTATATTCATTGCCGCCAGGAACAGTGCAAATACCACAATCCAGCGGTGTTTTTTTAAGTAAGAGATTAATACATTCATGTTTCGGCAACAAACATAAAAAAAGGGAATGGCTAAGTAGCTCATTCCCTTTTAATTTGACATAAGGTTAATATTAAACCGTCATGATATCTTTTTCTTTAGCCTCTGAAAGCTGATCAACTTTAGCGATGTAAGCGTCGGTAAGTTTTTGAACTTCAGCCTCACCTGTTTTTATTTCATCCTCAGAAACACCTTCTGATTTTAGTTTCTTGATCTTTTCGTTGGCATCTTTACGGATGTTCCGAACAGCTACCTTACCGGTTTCAGCTTCTGCTTTAGCTTTCTTAACCAGGTCACGACGACGCTCTTCGGTAAGTGGTGGTACATTGATACGGATAATGATACCGTCGTTTTGTGGGTTAACACCTAAGTTAGCTTCTTTAATAGCTTTTTCGATAGGGTTTAACAATGATTTTTCCCATGGCTGAACAACAATGGTACGGGCATCAGGGGTGTTAACACTGCCTATCTGGCTTAATGGTGTTGGGGTGCCATAGTAATCAACCCTGATATCGTCAAGTAATGAAGGGCTCGCCTTACCTGCACGTATTTTATTTAATTCGCTATCTGCATGGTCAATGGCCTTTTCCATCAAAGCCTTTGCATCGTTCACTTGTTTTTTAATGAGTTCGCTCATCGGTTTTTAAATTTTCAACAAAAGTAACAAAATCTATGATTTTACAGCTTTGGTATTTGGGTACAATTCAAAAGCATTTAACATTTAATAACATTATTTAACATTTAAATATTATTGAATGATAGGTATATTAGTATAAAATATTATCGCCATGAAAAAAACTTTATTTTTTGTTATTCTGATAGCCTGTGCAGGTCAGCTTAAAGCACAAACGCTTAATAAAGTGCCTAACAATAATAATCCTGTCGATAAGCTTTTTAACCTGAAACCATTAAAGGCAGATACTAATCTATCGAAGTTGATTCCGATACTTCCGAAAAACGGGCTCCTAAATAATAACACCTTGTTAAATACCCGAGAGCTTATCGCCGATGAACCTGTTTACAGCCGTATGCCGGTAGTTAAAACTTACCCGAGTGATAATATGCCCGTTGTTAAAACAGATGAGCCGGGAATGAAATATCATATGCTGATTAAAAGAATAGACGTAGTTAATCCGGATAGCGTTAAGGTGAAGAAAGATAAAGTTACTCCGTGATAATGCTTTTGTCCGCATTCAACTTATAAAACCATATTCCAGACAAAAAGAGAAGTGGATATGCTGAATAAGCAATAAAGCCCCTTTTGTTTAAAAATGACCGTGTATGGAACAATAAGAAAAATAAAAGTACAAAAAGTGCTATACCAATCACAGATAATGTTAGCTTCACTAAGTTTCTGTTTAAGATGATCTTACTAAGCAAGCTTGTTATTAAATAAAACAATATAAAGCCAGGCACAGATAGCAACAATCCGAAGAATACCATATAAAGCATATATGACATTAATTGCAGCATTGACCACAGAGGTTCAGAAAAAAAATTGCCCTCACCGCCAAATGGCAACTGCGCTACCAATATAATAACAGGAGCAATTAAGAAAGAGGTAAACCAGATCCTTAAACAATAAGACCTTACAGGTTTCATATATAGTTGATTGACGGTACATTAATTGCAGCGTCACAAGTCGGCCCAGCACTATCCTCCACACAAGACTTGCGCCACTTGAGATGTTGGACTTTCTTCAGCTTCAAAAATCCTTATTCAAAACCTTCTCCAGCTCCGCAAAGCTGATATTCATTTTAACCCGGCCCTGCTTAGCGTATGAAATCTCGCCGGTTTCTTCAGATACGATGATGGCAGTTGCCTCATTAGCCTCTGTTACACCTATACCTGCCCTGTGACGCAAACCAAACTGTGCCGGCAGGTCTGTTTTTTCGGTAAGCGGCAAAATACAACTGGCCGATTTAATTTTATTCTCCGAAATTACCACCGCCCCATCATGCAGCGGACTGGTTTTTTGAAAGATACTTTCCAGCAAGCGTTTTGAAATTTTAGCCTCCACAACCTCACAGCTGTTTTGGTAAAACTGCTCATCATAATACTTGGCAAAAACGATAAGCGCCCCGGTACGGGTTTGCTTTAGGCTTTTGCAGGCATCAATAATGGGCTTGATTCGGGCATAGTTGTTTTTCTCAACTTCGGATTTTCCGAAGAAATACTGCCACCAGGCTTTATTACGCTGTAGTGAAGCATTCTTGCCTACCAATAATAAAAACCGCCTCACCTCCTGCTGAAACACTACGATAATGGCAATGATCCCCACATCAACAAACTTACCCAGGATAATGGTAAGCAGCTTCATATCCAATGCCTTCACTACAAAGTTTAGGGCAAAGATCACCGCAAAACCGATAAAGATATTGGCCGCAATAGTCCCCCTGATGAGGTTGTACAACTGGTAAATAATCAATGCCACCAGCAATACATCAAGGATAGAGAAGAAACCTATTTTGGGAAAGAGAGATTGTAAGGACTGCATTTACGAAGTTAATAAGTTTACCCGAACATAAACGCCGGAAAGCGGGTAAATATGATCAACCTGTTAACAGCAATAACCATTTTACATACCCGTGTTTATCTTTTCAGGGATTGTAAGGGCCTCCTGGCACGCCCCAGCCCCATTGCGGCATCGGCGTATCCGGGCTTTCTGTTGTATTATCCGTTTGAGAATTTAATACCGCTATCCGAGTACCCCATTCCAGGTAAGCCATAAAAGCCGAACGAAACTCAGGATCATCTGGCAGCGATAGCTCATCCGCAGTTTGCAGCAACAGTTCAATCCAGCGTTTGCGGTGCGCTTCTGTTAAATGCTTTTGCAAATGTTTATTGATCATGGCATAGTGGCTGCCTTCGGTTTCGCTGTAAGTTTTAGGTCCGCCAAAAACTTCGCTTACAAAATGAGCCACATGCATCCGATGCTGAGGCGACATATGCTTAAATACGGGCTCCAGCAGTTCATCGGCCAAAACCTTATCATAAAATTGATTGAAAAGCTGTTCAAAAGCAGGTGTACCACCCGCCCACTCAAACAACGTAGGGACTGTTGTTGTCATAATTGTAAATACCGGTTATGATAAAGATAAACAGTACATCTTTAAAAAGTCAGTAATTTACAAAAGCCATAAATTAATTATTTGTTTCGCTCGGTAGTGAACTTTACCAGTTGCTCCAACCCGCGGTGCGAATCACTGTCAGGAAAAGTATTCAGGATTTCGAAAGCCTCATCCTGGAAACGCTTCATTTGCGTTTCGGCATATTGAAGGCCGCCGGTATCCTTTACGAATTTGATGATCTCGGCTATTTTTTTAGGGTCTTCATTATGGTTCTTCACCAGGTTGATCACCCTCTTTTTTTCTGAACTGCTGCAATTGGCCAGCGCATAAATAAGCGGCAAAGTAACTTTTTTCTCCTTGATATCGATTCCTAATGGTTTCCCCACATCATCAGTACCAAAGTCAAACATATCATCCTTAATCTGGAAAGCTATGCCAATCTTCTCGCCAAAGAGGCGCATTTTTTCGATAATCTCATCGCTGGCTCCGGCAGATGCAGCCCCACAGGCGCAGCATGATGCGATAAGCGATGCTGTTTTCTGCCTGATTACATCATAATAAACCGGTTCGCCAATATCCATACGGCGCACCTTTTCAATCTGCATAAGTTCACCTTCGCTCATTTGCTTAACAGCGTCGGATACGATACGCAACAGTTGGAAATCATTATTATCGATAGAAAGCAGTAAGCCTTTTGAAAGCAGGTAATCTCCTACCAAAACGGCTATCTTGTTTTTCCATAAAGCATTGATAGAGAAAAAGCCGCGGCGCTGATAGGAGTTGTCAACCACATCATCATGCACAAGTGATGCCGTATGCAACAGTTCAACTAATGCAGCCCCACGGTGCGTTGCCTCATTGATGCCCCCGCAAATACTGGCCGAAAAGAACACGAACATAGGGCGGATCTGCTTGCCTTTACGCTTTACAATATAATGTGTAATGCGGTCAAGCAGCGGAACAGAACTCTTCATCGAGTTCCTGAATTTCTCCTCAAACGCATCAATATCAGCAGCAATAGGTTTTTTAATGTCGTTGATGCTCAGCATTGCAACCAAAACAGTATTTTATGTTAACCACCGCCTTGTGACAGTGCGGAGCAAACATAAGCTAAAATTATGTATCTGCATTACAGCCTACTATTTTTTACTCAAATTAAACCAAAGCATATCATAATAGTCATACCAATGCGAGTGCAATTTTTGTAAGTAGAGTTAAGTTTTTGTGAAAGCGGGGCCCGGTTTAAACGGGCTTCGCTTTTTTATTGATTGTAAGGGCAAATATTTTACCTTTGCACTCCACATTTACACGGAGAGGTGTCTGAGTGGTCGAAAGAGCACGCCTGGAAAGTGTGTATACTCCAAAAGGGTATCGAGGGTTCGAATCCCTCCCTCTCCGCTGATTGTACCAAAAGTCAAAAATCGGTTAAATCAAGCGCCCAAAGTCAACCGTCGAGATTTCTGAATGTTCTAAATCCCTATCCTTCTTTTTACCAATCTCGGCCCAGCTCCGAAATGAATATCATCTATCTGAAAAGCATACAGGTCATATCACCAGAAAATCTATCCTCATTATCAAAACTATCATTGACTATTTCATTTACATACGCGGAACAGAATAAATGAAAGCATATGCAACAATATTCTTGCATAATCGATGACGTTTATAAGTTTTTGGTATCTTAGTAAGGTCTTTACGAACCTTTACGTCTCGTTTATCACTAATTCCGAACCTTTCATGAAAAATAGGAAATTTCCTTTACATGCGATTAAGCTGCCACTGGCATCCAATCCCATTATTTTTGTTGTGTGCATTTTATTTTTGATGGTGTGGGCGCCCGATGGCTTATCGGCACAAGCGCCAACCCTAAGTTACAGCACACCGAAAAGTTACACAGCTGGTATGGCCATTACCCCGGTGATACCCACAAGCAGCGGAGTGGCCGCATTATCTTATTCCGCACCGATTGTTAAAGGTTCAGGTTTTGCCAATCCTTATGATGTGGCAGTCGATAATGCCGGGAACATTTATGTAGCTGATGTTGGAAGCAATTCAGTAAAGAAAATACCTGCCGATGGTAGTGCACCTGTTAGTGTTGGCTCCGGCTTTAATAAGCCTACAGGGGTAGTTGTCGCCGTATCGGGGAATGTGTATGTAGCAGACCAGGGAAACAATGCGATAAAAAAGATCTTAGCCTCAAATGGTAGTATTGTAACAATCAATAATGTTGGCTCACCATTGGGCATTGCAGTAGATGCAGAAGAAAATATTTATTACACTGATCAAGCATCAGGAACTGTTAAAAGAATACCTGCTGGCGGCAGTACACCAACAGTACTGACCTCCGCAATTTTTGAAGGGATAGCCCGGATAGCAGTTGACAAAAATGGTAACGTGTACTTTAATGATGCAATTAATCAAGCGATATATAAAATGACTGGCGGAGGCAATGTGCCGGTCAAATTTGCCACAACAGATTCAGGGGGTACAGGATTACAAGTTGATGCTTCCGGCAACGTTTATGCTTCGTACTTTTTTTCCAGTACGATTAAAATGTACCCTTTCAACGGCGGCGGTAGTAGTGTTTTGATAAATAATTCTGGCATCAACTCCCCGTCAGGTTTAGCATTTGATACCTGGGGAAATTTGTATGTGGCCGATGGGAGTGGCTCAATTAATGAGTTACACATAACGGGAAATTACTATATTAACCCCGCGTTACCTTCAGGGCTAATTTTCGATAACAGCGCAGGCAAAATAAGTGGTACACCGCTTGCAGCCAGTCCGCCAACCAATTATACAGTTATTGCATATAACGCAACAGGAAGCACGTCGGCTACAATCAACATCACTATAAGCTTACCTTCCCTACCTGCAATAAGTTACAGTGGTGGTGCCCAGCACTACACGGCCGGTTCAGCCATTACCCCGCTTACGCCGACAAGCACAGGAGTAGCTGCAGCCTTATACTCTGTACCGGTCATCAAGAGTTCGGTGATTAATAAGCCTACAGGTTTGGCTATAGATAATGCCGGAAATATTTACGTAACAGATTTGAGCGGTCCGGTAAAAAAAATACCTGCGGGTGGTGGAACGCCGGTTGCTCTGGGTACGTTTAGCGCCCCTACTGGCGTAGCCGTTGATCCATCAGGAAATGTTTACGTGGCTGACAGGGGAAGCAGCTCAATAAAAAAAATATTGGCATCTGATGGCAGTATTATAACGTATAAA
The DNA here is from genome assembly GCF_059690695.1 of Mucilaginibacter sp. A5337. Classification (NCBI taxonomy): domain Bacteria; kingdom Pseudomonadati; phylum Bacteroidota; class Sphingobacteriia; order Sphingobacteriales; family Sphingobacteriaceae; genus Mucilaginibacter; species Mucilaginibacter sp. A5337. Next base: position 28,022 of record NZ_JCAWEC010000016.1, read on the forward strand.
AATCTTGGCTTACCCTATGGCATTGCTGTAGATGCAACAGGAAATATTTATTATACAGATCAGGGTACCCACTCGGTTAAGGAGATACCTGCCCTTAGCAATGCCCCCATTACACTCACTTCAATTTCCAACTCGGTAACAGGAATAGCCGTTGATGGAAGTGGCAATGTTTATTTTTGCGATGTAAGCGGGCTGTCAATATATAAAATACCTGCAGGTGGGGGCGCGCCTGTTAAGATTAACTCGCAGCCAATAAGTCGATTGGTAGGATTAGCTGCAGATGCCTCCGGGAACATCTATGCCTCCTCTACCTATGACAATAGCGTACGAATGTATCCTGCCAATGGCGGCGGCAGTGTCCTGGTTGGTTCGGGATACAGCATTCCGGCGGGGTTAGCGATAGATGCAAATCAAAATGTATTTGTAGCCGACCAGGGTAATAGTGCAATCAAGGAATCACAAGCAATAGGAGGCTATTTTATCAATCCAACGTTACCGCCGGGGCTGATTTTTGATAGCGCGACAGGCACTATAAGCGGAACGCCACTTGCCGACAGTCCTTCAACCAACTTTACAGTTACCGCATACAACGCTGCCGGAGGAGCTTCAACTACTGTTAATATCACGGTGGCTACTGCTCCTATATCGCTTTTAACATATAATGGTGGCCCTCAGCAATATATGGCCAATTTGCCCATTACGCCGCTGGTGCCGACAAGCAAAGGAGTAGCTACAGCCTCATATTCAACCCCGGTTACAAAAAGTTCAGGATTTAATGATCCTACAGGTGTAGCCGTTGACGCTTCGGGCAATATTTACGTGGCCGATTATATGAACAGTTTGCTGAAAAAGATTCCTGCAGGCGGTGGTGCAACTGTTGTTATAGGTTCGGGCTTTAATAAACCTACAGGTGTAGCTGTTGATGCTTCGGGTAACATATACGTGGCCGACAGGGGAAACAACGCGATAAAAAAGATCTTAGCCTCTGACGGAAGCATTGTAGCGTTCAATGGCATTGGCTCGCCGTACGGCGTTGCGGCAGATGCGGCAGGAAACATTTATTATACTGACCAGGCAAATCTGACGGTCAGGAAAATACCTGCTGGTGGCAGTTCCCCCCAAACATTTAGCGCAAGTTACAATGGGCTAACCGGAATAACTGTGGATGACAACGGCAACGTTTATTTTAGCGACTCGGATAGCCAGGCTGTATATAAAATACCTGCCGGTGGTGGTACCGCCGTTAAGGTAAACCTGCAGCCAATAATTCAGGAGGTTGGGTTGGCAGTTGATGGCTCCGGTAACGTCTACGTGTCCTCAACGGCCGACAATAGCGTACGGGTATACCCTGCCAATGGTGGCGACAACATTCAGGTAGGTGCAGGATATAATAATCCCGCAGGGTTAGCGTTAGATGTTGCAGGGAAGGTATTTGTGGCCGATGGCGGCAACAATGCTGTTAAGAAAGTACAGCCAACAGGCAATTATTTTATCAGCCCCATGCTGCCTTCGGGGTTAAGTTTCGATAGTAATACGGGTACTATAAGCGGAACTCCGCTCGTAGCCAGGGCCTCAACCAATTATACCGTTACTGCATATAATGTTGCGGGTGGTGCCTCAACTACGGTCAATATCACCGTAGTTCCGGCTGCTGTGCCAACAATAAGCTATAGTGGAGGTGCTCAGCATTACACAGCTAACTCGGCCATTACCCCACTAACACCAACCAGTAACGGGGTAGGTGCGCAATCATATTCGGCTGCGGCGAACAAGGGTTCAGGATTTAGCAATCCGATGGGCGTAGCTGTTGATAACGCAGGCAATATTTACGTAGCCGATTATGCGAACAGTTTAGTGAAAAAAATACCTGTTGGCGGTGGCGCGCCGGTCAACATAGGTTCAGGCTTTAACAGCCCCACCGGTGTTGCTGTTGACGCATCGGGTAACGTATATGTGGCCGACCAGGGAAACGGGGCGATAAAAAAGATCCTGGCCTCAGATGGCAGTATTGTAGCGTTCAACAATCTTGGCACCCCCTACGGTGTTGCAGTTGACGCAGCAGGGAATATTTTTTTTACCGAACAAACCTCAAAAACTGTTAAGGAGATCCTGGCCGGCAGCAGCGCGCCTATAATAATAAGTACCGGCATTACCGATAATAATTTTTACTATCATATACTCACCGGTATAGCCGTTGATGGAAATGGCAATGTTTATTTTAATGACGCGGATGGTAACGCGGTATACAAAATACCGGCCAATGGCAATGGGTCTCGTGTTAAGATTATTTCACCCCCCATAGCAAAAGCGGCCGGATTAGCAGTTGATGCTTCCGGAAATGTTTATATTTCCTTTGGGTCTGATAATACTGTACGCATGTTTCCGGCCAACGGCGGTAATAGTGTCCAGATAGGTTCAGGGTATAACAACCCGGCTGGTTTAGCGGTTGATGCCGCGGGAAATCTGTTTGTGGCCGACGCGGGTAATAATGCAATCAAGGAATTGCAACCGACAGGCAATTACTTTATCAGCCCCATGCTGCCTGCCGGCCTAAGCTTTGATAGCTACACAGGCACAATAAGCGGAACGCCGCTCGCTGCCAGCCCATCAACCAATTATACTGTCACTGCCTACAACCCTACAGGCGGAGGAACTGCTACCATCAACATCAGCGTAGCGCCGGTTCCCTTACCAACGATAAGTTACACCGGCGGTTCTCAGCATTATACAGTCAATGCGGCTATTACCCCGCTTACACCGACCAGTACCGGCGTAGTTGCAAGGTCTTATTCGGCTCCGGTAATCAAAGGCTCTGGATTTAACAACCCTACGGGAGTAACTGTTGATAAAGCAGGCAACATTTACGTTGCCGATTATGCTAACAATTTAGTAAAAAAAATACCAGCGGGCGGCGGCGCACCTATTGTTTTAGGTTCGGGATTTAACAAGCCAACGGGCGTGGCACTTGATGCAGCGGGCAACCTATACGTGGCCGATTGGGGAAATGGCGCTATAAAAAAGATCTTAGCCTCTGACGGAAGCATTGTAGCGATTAATAATGTCGGTAAGCCCTATGGCATTGCGGTTGACGCCATAGGAAATATTTATTATACTGATCAAGGTTCTCAATCTGTCAGGCGTATACCTGCCGGCGGCGGCCCGGCGCTGAAGATTAGCGTGAATATATTCGGTTCAGGTACCTATTATACGCTGTTGACCGGGATAGCTGTCGACGGCAATGACAATGTTTATTTTAATGACTCAGGTGACAGCGGCATATTTAAAATACCAGCCTCAGGTGGTATTCCTGAAAAAATTGGCAATGAGTTCATCGGGGGGGAGTAGGAATAGCGGTTGACTCTTGCGGCAACATTTACGCTACATATAATAGTAATAATACTGTACGAATGATCCCGGCCGAAGGCGGCACGAGCACTCTCGTGGCTGCAGGATACAACAGCCCCACAGGTATTGCGGTTGATAGTAAGGGGAACCTGTTTGTTGCAGATGGAGGCAATAACCTGATTAAGGAATTACAACCGACAGGCAACTATTTTATCAGCCCGATGTTACCTTCCGGGCTAAGTTTTAATAGCAATACTGGTGCGATAAGCGGGACTCCACTTGTAAGCAGCCCGTCAACCATTTATACTGTTACCGCATATAATTCTACAGGAAGCGCCTCAACTACCATTAACATCACTGTGGATCAGATTCCATTACCGGTAATAAGCTACAGCGGCGGCTCTCAATATTATACAGTGAATACATCTATTTCGCCATTATCGCCCACAAGTAGTGGCGTAACCAAATCGGGCTATTTCCCTGTTGTGCTGGCGTCCGGGCTAAATGCCCCCGCAGGTGTGGCTGTAGATAATACCGGTAATGTATATTTTGGCAGCACCGGTAATGCCCCTGTAATGAAAATACCGGCCGGCGGAGGTGCGCCCGTATCAATAAGCCCTGCAATAAATAACGCGAGCGGATTAGCTGTTGATGCGAGCGGAAATATTTTTGTAGCGGAGCCAAATGACGCTCAAGTAGCTAAAATCCCTGCTGGTGGAGGTGCCCCTGTAAAATACGGTTCATTTACAAGTCCAGTAGCCGTCGCAATAAAGACGAACGATGTCAGTGTATTGGATGCGGCGAATGGGTATTATACGCTGACTACTCCCCACAATGGTGGTATTATACCGCTCATACATCCCACAGGTCTTGCTGTTGTTAGGGCAGATGTAACTTATTATGCCTCTGATCCCGGTGCCCGTGCTGTTTTACTGTTTGGCCCCGGCAAGGCGCTTGAAGGGGCGTGGTTGGGCTATAATTTAGATTTGAGCCAGGTAACCGGCGTTGCGGTGGATGTGACAGGAAATGTTTACACTACTAATACCGGCGGAGCCATATATATGATACCCGCTAACGGACATCCGGCCAAGACCCTTGTCACTGATTTTACGTCGGGATATGGTCTTGCACTTGATAGCGCCGGAAATATATATGCGGCTCAGAACCAAACACCGGGCAGAATAGTCAAATTTCAGCTTTGCTCTTACAGCATCAGCCCTGTTTTGCCGCCCGGTTTAACCTTTGACAATACTACGGGTATAATAAGCGGCACACCAACCACAACAAGTGCGCTGACCCCTTATACTATAACTGCATATAATGAAGCCGGAAAGACCTCGACTATAGTGAATATTGCAGTCGACGATCATTCGCTTAGTAACTTAACATTGAGTGCAGGCACATTAACACCAACCTTTGCAAGCAATGCCTTGAATTATACAGCGAATGTAACCAACGCGGTTTCAAGTATACAGGTAACGCCGACAGCTACAGATGCTTCTGCCATTATAAAGGTAAATGGTGCAGCTGTTACATCCGGCTCTGCTTCCGCTGCTATTCCATTGCATACAAATGCAAATACGATCAAAGTAGCGGTATCATCAGCTGATGGAGGATTGGCACAAACCTATACCATAGTGGTGAACAGGGCAAAGGCAGATCAAACAATAACCTTTAATGCATTGGCGAATGTGGATTACGGCACAGCTGACTTTGCTCCTGGTGCAACCGTTACCAGCGGGGCTGCACTTGCATATACAAGCAGTAACCCGGCAGTGGCTACCATAGTAAACGGTAAGATACACCTAACCGGTGCAGGTACCAGTACAATAACAGCAAGTGTTGACAGCAACAGTAATTACAATGCTGCCATACCTGTAGCCCGATCATTAACAGTTAACAAGGCAAATCAAACTATTAATGGGCCGGTGATAACTGTCTTAACAAAAGGCGGACAGTTTGATTTGAGTGTGTTTACCGCAAGTTCCGGGTTGCCTGTGACGATTACCACTTCCGACGCTACAATTGCTTCTGTAAACGGGCAAACATTAAAGGCACTTGCCATTGGCACAGCAACAATAACAATATCGCAGCCCGGAGATGCCAATTACTTAGCAGCTGCAGCCGTAACACGGGTAGTGACTGTAACTGATGACTTGGGTGATGATATAGTTGTTCATCAGGCTTTATCACCTAATGGCGATGGCATCAATGAACAGCTGTATATTGAAGGTATAAAGAATTACCCCGATAATTCCGTTACCATAGTTGACCGCAATGGGAATAATATATTCCATGTCAAAAACTACGATAATAGTACCCGCGTTTTTGACGGCCACTCCAATTCAGGTTCACTTCAACAGGCCGGATCATATTTCTATTTGGTAGAGTATACCGACAAAGGCGAAAAGAAAAGAAAAACAGGGTACTTTATATTAAAATACTAAGCTTATAAAACTTATCACATACACTACCATGATTCCAAAAAGAGCTTTTAGAGCCTGTATGATAACTACTGCATGTCTTATAATTTCGGTTATAAAGGCTGCCGGGCAGCAACAGCCAATTGTGTATACACAGTATATGGACAATCAGCGGCCATTCAATTCCGCATATTCGCTCGTGAATAATGTTGGGTCTGTAAACACCCTGGTGCGCAAACAATGGGTGGGTATAGACGGTGCACCAACAACGTTTTTATTTGATGCCGGCATTCCCGTGCCTTCCATCAATGCATCAGCCGGTTTGATAGTATACAATGATAAATTTACGATCGAACGTCAAACAAACGTAACCGGCTATTTTGCGAAAGCTGTACAAGTAGGGAAAAACCAATTTCTGGCTGTATCCCTGAATGCCGGATTTATGAATTATTCTGCCAATTATTCGTCATTGGATTCAGCTGACCCGCAGTTTGCCAACGATGTAAGGCAAACCGATCCAACAGTAGGAGTAGGCGTTATGTATTTTAGTGATTGGTATTATGCAGGTATCTCCGTCCCTCAAATTGCTATAAGGGCTTCGGGATCGTCTACGGATAAGTCCAGGATCCCATTCAAAAACCATTATTACATTTCGGGCGGTTTAATAACCCCAATTAGCGAAGATGTGCAATTTAAGCCCGCCACATTGATCTCTATCACCAATGGGCTACCTACTACTGCGGATATTTCCGGCACATTTTATCTAAAAAACGAGTTTGGGCTCGGCGTTAATTATCGGACAAATAAACAAGCTGCCGGAATAATGACTGTTAATTTCGACCAATTTCATATTGGATACAGTTATGAATTCGGTACCTCCTCTCAAAATCTTGGCAGATTTAATTTGGCCACTCATGAAGTAACATTAAGCTATCGCTTTGGAAAAACTTCAGCCTCAAACCGGTTATAGCAAAGATTGATAATTTGATTAACTGCCCCATATAAAAAAAGCCGCCCACAAACGTGGGCAGCTTTCTCAATCAACTATTATCTGGTATCTCATTTTACATCCCAGAATATCTTTGTTGTACGTGTATCTTTTGCTTTTACATCACTATAATGACTGTTAAAGCCAGTTTCGATACTCGGATATACTAAGCGGGTTGGCGGCGTAGTATAGTTAGCCAGTTTACCGGTGCTTGGGAAATTCAATACAGGGTATTTAGTACGCCTGTATTCGCTCCATGCCTGTGTACCTTGCATAAAGCCGAAATGCGCCCATTTCTGTGTCCATATTTTCACCAGCTTCTCGGTTTGCGTACCGGTATAAGCTACTGAAGCCGAGCTCAACAAAGTCGCAATATCAGCAGCATTCAAAGTTGGTTTATCGCCAGTACCTAAACTATTCAGATAAAAATAATAGTAAACAGACTGACTAACCGCAGTTTCGTATGCAGCTTTAGCATCACCGCCGCCCCAACGCTCAAAAGCCTCAGCTTTCAGGAAGTTAACCTCAGGCGCAGTTATTACAATACCCGGAAGTTTGTTATTGGTTAAGAAAGTGGTTGAATCAACTACCGAATATTTTGCAGCTTCAGTTGAGGCCTGCTCGCTTGTGAAAGTTACCGGCATTGCCTTGTATGTTTTGTTACCGTTTTTGTCGTACAATACAGGGATCCTTGGATCATTAGCCGGTAATAATACTGTATTTAACAGGTAATCTGGTGCATAGTTACTGCCACCTTCGGTAAGCGCGTTTTGTAATGACCCGGTATAAGTAGTTAACGGCGTTAATAAAACGTCGGTAGCTGCCGGACTGTAAGCTGCAACGTTGCCGCCGTCAATCAATGGATATGATGTTGGATCGGCCAGCATTTTGGCAACCTCAGCTTTTGAACCCGCTTCGTCATAAAAAGACATACGCATCAGCATACGCAAACGGATAGAGTTAGCATACCTTCTCCATTTATCAACACTACCACCTAACAAGATATCCTGTTGTGTAAATGCTTTGCTTGACTGGCCAGATAAAGTAGCTGTTTTAAAATATGTTGAAGCAGCATCCAAACCTGAGATGAAGCTTTTGTACAGTGCTATCTGGTCATCAAATTTTGGATTTTTTACTGCAGCAGTTGTTTCAAGGCTACCCGCCTCGCTAAACGGAATATCGCCCCAGCAGTCAACCATTTCTGATGCCTGATCATATAAAACCACACGGGCAGCGTTCATGATCACATCATTAGTTGCCTTATCCGTAGCCGACATCTGGTTGTAGGTAACTTCCATGGTACGGTATAAAGCCATTACACCATTAGCGGAACCATTTGGATGATAAAAATCTTCCCAGCGATTGCCCATGTATCCATCATTAGGCTGATATACGGTATTGGTATTAGGCAGGAAACATGTTTGTGAAAAATCAGCTGTGGCAGTTAATACAAATGTTCTGTAATGCCAGTACTCGGCCCTTACCCTGGTATTATTTAACATACCGGTAAACATGTACGGGATAGTTACCACGGCTGTTTTTTCCGGGTTGTTAAATTTTTCGTCGATGCTTTTTTTGCAGCTTCCCAATGATAAAGCAAGCAGCAACGCATATCCTATATTTTTAAAATTCTTTTTCATAATTAATGACTTGTGCTATTAAAAATTCGCGTTTAATGAGAATCCAAAACTCCTGGTAGCAGGTGATGAACCTTCATCAACACCTTGCCTGTACCATTTGTCGCCAATTGGCGCTTCAGGATCAAGGTTCTTAAGTGTGCGGTACACATACAATAAGTTTCTTCCTACTAAAGAGAACCTTAGGTTGTTCAGGTGCAGCGCTTTGTTTACGCTTGCAGGCAACCTGTAGCCCAGCACAACTTCACGCAATTTCACGTAGTTGTTTTTAAATACTGCGTTTTCGTTTACAGAGTTTTCGCCCCAGTCATAAGTATTCAGATAGTATGAAGCTGCGTCAACAATCGTAGTGTTTTTCTCTCCGTTTTCATTTACACCCGGAAGTATAACACCGTCATTATAGGTTTTGCCTCCGTTTGGAGCAGTACCCAAATGTTTGCCACCATTGCCATCAATGTAATAAGCTAAACCACCGTGGGCAGCATCACGATACTGTAAAGTACTTTCGTACATACCTGCAGCAGTACCATATTTCAATGGGTTTGACACCATTTTACCGCCGAAACGATAATCAACCAATACATCAAGAGAGAAACCTTTGTAGTTGAAAGTGTTGGCAATACCACCTACAATTTTAGGCTGTATATTACCTACGTTCACATACTTTGATTTATCAATAGTGTATAAACCATCGCTGTTTACAATCTTGTTGCCATTAGCGTCTTTAGCGATCGGGTAAACCAATATATTACCTATAGGTTGGTTTGGCTGGGCAACAACTAATAATGCAGATTGATCACCGGTGTAGAAGGTAAGCCTGTCAAAACCTGGCGCAAGGTTGTTTACTTTAGAATGGTTAACAGCAAAGTTTAAACGCACATCCCAGTTAAATTTACCGGTTATCGGTTTACCGCTGAAACCAACTTCCAAACCATCGCTGTGTAACGTTGCAGCATTAGCTAATAAGCTTGAAGCACCTGTTGTTGGCGCAACGTTAAGCGCCATAATTACATTTTTAACCTGGTTGTTGTAGTAAGTGAAATCCAAACCTAAGCGGTCTTTCAGGAAACGGGCCTCCAAGCCATATTCCTGCTCGTATTTCATCTCTGGTTTTAACTGCAGGTTACCATAAGTAGCATCAAAAGTAAGTTGAGTTACTGAACCATTTTGTGTTTGTAATGATGACTGGTTGTACAATACGTTAGGAACATATCTTGGAGCTTTGTTACCAACCACGCCGTATGACGCCCTTAATTTTCCGTAGCTGATAAACTCAGGCATTTTAAACGCATCTGTAAATATGAAGCCCGCGTTTACCGATGGATAAAAATAGGTATTGTTTTGTGTTGGAAGTGTTGAAGCCGACTCGTTACGTGCAGTACCTTCTAAAAACAGGTAATTTTTGTAATTAAAGTTCATGATTCCGAAAAAGGCCTGGCTTTTCAGGTAACCGCGGGTTGCGCTTGTATTTGGCACACCGTATGAGTTAGAGATAGAAAAGAAGTTTTCGGTAACCAAACCACCATTAGTACCAGAAGATTGATCGCGGTAAGTTTCGCTGCGTGAAGTGTAACCACCGCTAACAGACAGGCTCAGGTCTTTGGTCAATTTTGGCGAATAGGTTAACAATAAGTCACCGTAAGTAACAGAATACTGCCCTTTGGTAACACCATAATAACCAGTGCTTGATGAACCGTTAAATGCGGTAGGATATTCATTGTATTGTTGTGACTCGGTATTACGGCCGGTGTAATCACTGCCGATACGTCCGCGGAACTTTACATTTTTAAGTACGTCCCAGTTTAAAGTAGCACTGGTGATCAAACGATTTTCGTTTTCATCTTCGCTGTTCTTTAACTGCGTCCAGAAAAAGTCCATAATATCGGCACCGCTCATATTGTATTTGAAAGCTTCAGCTGGGTTTCTGGCAGCATTAGCAAGCGTTACGTATTTATAACCTTCAGATGTTTGGTAGTTATCCAGCAATACATCCGCTTTTTCCGAACGGTTTAAGAAGCCACCAAAGTTGGCTAAAACACGACCTAACTGGTACGGACGGTTATGAGTTAAAGTATTTACATAACTCGCAACGATGTCTGTGCTTATTTTGTCACTCAATTTAACTGTAGTATTTAAGTTAAATGAGTTTTTTTGCTGCTTTTGACCGCGCTGAATACCGGTATAATCCAAACGGGTTGCCGATAAACGGTAGTTAACCTTATCAGTTTGGTTTGATATAGCGATGTTGGCGTTTGAGCTATAGCCTGTTTGAAACAGATCTTTGTAGTTATTTGGCTGCGGAGTATAATCCCTGATCTCACCATCCCACCATCTGATCTTCTGACCTTCCATTTTAGGGCCAAATTGTGCATATGAGCTAAAACGTGGCCTGTAACCTGACGGTGAATTAGCATCAGCTAACCAGCCATCTTCGGTAAAACCACCTGCAAGGTTGGTAGCACGATCATAACCCGGGCCATAAACGTTTTGAAAATTTGGAGTAAACGCTACTTGCTCTGCAGTACCTACATAGTTGAAATCAACACCAAGGCCCCTTGATTTTGAACCTTTTTTGGTGGTGATCACGATAGCGCCGCTCATAGCGTCAGATCCGTAAAGCGCTGTTGCACTCGCACCTTTCAATACGGTAAGGCTTTCGATATCCTGTGGGTTGATATCAAGAATGCCATTACCCCTGATGCGCTGATCAGACCAGTAACCGTCGTTATTTGAACCACCGGCACCCGCCTCACTGTTGTTACGGATAATAACACCATCCACAACGTACAGCGGTTGAGTGTTGTAGTTAAGTGAGTTGATACCACGGATCTGCACGTTTACAGCACTGCTTGAACCACCCGGAGCAGTAGTAATTTTAACACCAGGAGCTTTACCGTACAATGCCGAAGCAAAGTTGGTATTACCTGCCTCGGTTAACTGTTTTGCCGTAATGGTAGTAGTGGCATAACCCAGGGCTTTTTCCTGGCGCTTGATACCGAATGAGGTAACTACAACTTCGTTTAACTCGCCTTTACCTGCGGCCAGCGTTACGTTGATCACGGAATTATCGCCAACAGTAACTTCTTTGGGGGTGTAGCCTACAGATGAAAATTTAAGTACCGTGCCTTTAGCAACTTTAATGCTGTAAGCACCGTTTGCGTTGGTTTGCGTACCATTTGTGGTACCCACTACCGTTACAGTTACGCCAGGTAATGGCCCTGTATCATCGCGCACCACTCCTGTAACATTTGTTTGGGCAAATAAATTTGCCGAGATAAAAAGGGGCAGTAGCAGGACCACCCACCTTTTCAAGTTTAGATAAAATTGTTGCATGAAAATTGATTAATTGAGTTAAAAAAAGCTCTTGGGTATATTTATGCAGGTTCGGAAATACCGGCCTGCGGACTAAGTTTATATAGGTTTTCAATCACCGTGGTTACGCCCCCTAACAGTTGTGCGTTGTTGCCAAGGTTTGAAACCGCCAATTGGGTGTAAGTGGTTAAGTGTGGGATGCAATGCTCATTCATGGCCTGCTGAATAGGGCTAAGCCATAATTTGCCTATAACACTTCCCTTCCCGCTTAAAATAATACTTTCGGGATTCATCAGGTGCAGCAATATGGCCAGCCCCTGACCAATAAAATAAGCTGCTTCCGAAATTATTTTTATAGCGAATGCGTCGCCTTTGAGCGCTTCGGTAATGATATCATCTGCCGATAATGTATCATATTTTACCAGGCTGCTAACTTCGCCCTGTTTTAAGCCTTCAACAGCCTTGGCTTCAATGGCCAGCAAAGAAGCTTCGGTTTCTAAACACCCCTGCTTGCCACATGAGCATAGCTTTCCGTTTTTATGAAGCGGCAGGTGGCTAAACTCTCCCGCAAAACCGCTATGCCCTTTAAATATCTCTTTATTGATGATCATCCCCAGGCCAACACCCCAGCCAAGGTTTATGATCATAGAGTTATTACGGGCGATGGGAAGGCCAAATTTTTGCTCGGCCAGGGCTATAGCCGTCGAGTCGTTTTCAATAAACACAGGTAGCCCGGCTTGTTTGGTAATGTAAGTTACCAATGTTTCTTCCGGCGATTTAAGGAAGCTCAGGTTATTACCCAAAAACGCATCAATAAAACCCGGCATGGTAATACCTATAGCTAAAAATTTATCTTTTGGCAATCCTGAGTTAACAACTACGGTCTGGATACAGGTTATCAATGAATGGATAGCATCCTTGTTATCGTTCAGCTTTAATTCAAACTCCTGCAATTCGCCTACAAACTCATTACTCATATTGACAATTACAATCCTTGTCAAAAACTGGTTCATAGCTACCGAAATGATAAAGCCGGTTTCGGCTATCAATGAGTAGGTTGCGGGTTTCCTGCCGCCACTTGAGGCCCGTATGCCAACCTCCTTTACAATATCTAACTTAATTAAATCAGCTATCCCTTTGGTTACATAAGGGATGCTTCTGCCTGTGTAAATACTCAGGTCATTAAGGGAAGCAGCCTTGCTGTAATACAGCCCTTTAATAAGGTCGATATTCTTGAGAAACATATAGCAGGGGGTTTATATCTGCATATTTAAATAAATTAATTTAATAACCAAAGAAAACTTTTTATTTTTTTTAAAAAGTATAGTAAAGATTTATAAAAGCAATAATTACTTTTGAAAATGAGAAGAAAACTATCACACCTTTTCATGGTATTATTTACCATGTTATACACGGGTTATGCACAGGCGCAACACGGTGTAAATCCTGATGAAATCAAAGAAAAAATGCAATGGTTTGCCGATGCCAAACTGGGCATATTTATTCATTACGGCATCTATTCGGTAAAAGGAATTGATGAAAGCTGGAGTTTTCATAACAAAAAGATCAGCTATCCGGATTATATGAACCAGCTAAAAGGCTTTACAGCCGATCAATATAAACCAGATGAGCTGGCAGAGCTGATAAAAGAAAGCGGGGCCCGCTATGCGGTAATGACCACCAAACATCACGATGGTGTAGCGTTATGGAACAGCAAATACGGCCCGCTGAATGTGGTGAAAAAAACTCCTGCAAAAAGAGACCTGTTAAAACCACTATACGATGCCTTACGTGCACGTGGTGTAAAAGCAGGAGCTTACTTTTCGCTTATTGATTGGAGCCATGCCGATTATCCGGGTTTTTTGAAAGACAGCAGCAGGTACCAGGTTAGTTCCCAACCGGCGAAATGGGCCAAATATTTAACCTTTATGAACGGGCAGCTTGATGAACTGGCCAAACAATATAACCCCGACCTTTGGTGGTTTGACGGTGATTGGGAACATAGCGCCGAGGAATGGAACGCATCGGCAGTGCGACAAAAACTATTAGGTTACAACCCCAACACTATCATAAACGGACGCCTGCAGGGCTTTGGCGATTATGACACCCCTGAGCAAAACTTCCCGGTGTCAAGACCTAATTACAAATGGTGGGAACTTTGTATGACCATTAATGATAACTGGGGCTATCAGCCACAGGACACTAATTTTAAAACCCCTTATGAAATCATCAGCATTTTTACTGACGCCGTAAGCTACGGTGGCAATTTACTGCTGGACATTGGCCCTAAAGGCGATGGCAGCATTCCGCCGCAGGAAGTGAACATGCTCAAAGAGCTGGGTGCCTGGAACAAGAAAAATGGCGAAGGTGTTTTTAATACCATAGCCGGCATGCCACAGGGCCACTATTACGGTGCGAGTACCTTGTCAAAAGATTCAACCACGGTATACCTGTTTGTTCCGGCTAAAACAAGTGCTCCGGTATTGGTGAAAGGATTGAAAAACAGCATCAAAAAAATAAGCGTTCTTGGCAGCGATACACCACTAACCTATAAAATCGTTGGCAAAATTTCATGGAGCGCGGTACCGGGCTTATTGTACATCCCAATTCCTGAAAGCCAGCAGGATAAGTATATGTCGGTAATAAAAATTGAACTTAACGGCAAACTTGACCTTTATCATGGCAAAGGCGGATTTCTGACCAATGAATAACAGAAAAGCCTAAAGCTAAAAGCGGAAGGCCTAAAGCCTTTATATCTGCACAACCCCTATCCCCTGATATCAATTTATCAAAAGCCTGTAACTAATTGCAGGCTTTTTTTTGCCAGTTGTTTCGATATTCGTCTATCATGATTAAAAAAATATGATAAGTAACTAAATTTTACAATATCACCATACAGTATTAACCTTAGCATTCATTCTTCAAAAAAACATCCTAATTAATAAGTGTTTTATATTTCACAATTAAAGTAATAACTTCATACTGAGTAAATTCGACTACTGAAACCTGCATTCAACCTAACTTAGTCATGTGTAAAGCTTTACTTTTATTGAGTTTAGTTTCTGCTTTTTTTACTCCGGCAACACGGATAACCGAGCCAACAGTGCTACCGGATCATCATAGTCAAAGCAATATAATAACACCCTCTTTTGTTAAATTTAACTATAGCCGGATAAGTAAAATAAAACCGGGATCTGCGGCACCTGATATTGCAGTAAGCGCAGCAAGCGGGGTAATCTCGGCCTGTATTGGCTCACCCTCTGCAAGCACACAGCAGTTTACCGTTTCAGGAAGTGACCTTACAGGTAATATCACTGTTACTGCACCTGCAGGCTTTGAGGTTTCAATTAACCCCGCCGGTGGCTTTACCAATACTTTTTTCCTGGTTGCACAAGGCAGTTCGGTAAGCCAAAAGACAATATATGTACGCATCAAAGCTGCGGGTGCCCCGGCTAACCTCTCCGGCTTTGTAACATTAACTACACCGGGGGGTACTACAAAAAATGTCGCCGTAAAGGGTATTATCGATAGCCCTCCAACGGTCGATAATATATCAGATATTACTTTTATTAACGGAGACAATACCACCCAGGTAAACTTCAGCGGTACCGGGAATACTTTTTACTGGACAAATGATAAACCCGCTATTGGCCTGCCTGTAAGCGGACAGGATAATATCCCTTCCTTTACCGCCGCAAATACCGGCTCCAGCCCTGTAGTGGCGCACATCAGTGTAACATCCCAGAAAGCCAACATTGCCTATGTGCCCGATTATGCCTCGAACACGGTTCTGGCAATTAACACCACAAACAATAAAGTTATTGCCAATATTCCCGTGGGTGCCAATCCGAGATTCGTTGCCATTAGCCCGGATGGGAAGAAAGTGTACGTTGGCAACGTATCTGGCAGAAGTATTTCCATAATCAACACACAGACTAACCAGACTAAGGATATATCAATTTTTGATAATCCCACAGCACTGATATTCAGCAATGACGGAACCAGGGCTTACGTTGCCGGTGAAAGTGGCGAATGTACTGTTATAGATGTTGCAAATGATGCTGTATTAACGGCACTTACATTTCCTTCGGGTGGGGCCGGGATTGCCTTAAGCGACGACGGAAAATGGATTTATACCACCAACCTCGCTAATGGTGATATACGGATTTATGATACCGGTAACAACCTCCCGAGCATCAATATTCCGGCCCAGGGGGCACGCTATGCTGTTACAAGCCCGGATGGAAGCAAGGTTTACTTCACCGGAAGTTACTCCAATTGTGTTTACGTAATAGATGTCGCCACCAATACCCTTTCAGCAGTTATCGGCTTAACTGCTGATGCAGAAGGAATCGCCATAAGTCCTGATGGCACCCGTATTTATGTTACCAATCAAACTGCGGGTACTGTAACCATAATCAATGCTACTGACGACGCTGTTATGACCACCCTACCCGTCGGGCAATCACCCGAAGGTTTATCCATTACTCCGGATGGTAAATATGTATATGTTGCCAATGCTGGCTCCGGCACCTTGTCGGTTATTAACACGTCAAATTATACGGTCTCTGCCACCATACCATGTGGTATATTCCCTTATGTTGTGGGCAATTTTATAACACCCGGCATAAATACCTGTACCGGTAGTCCAACCAATTTTAAGATCACGGTTAACCCCTCGCCTACCACTATTACGCCAGGAACAGTTGGGGGGCTTATTACCACGTGTATAGGCGCCCCTTCAACAAGTTTTCAGCAATTTACAATATCTGGCAACAATTTGTCGGGGAATATAACTGCTATGTCTCCCGCAGGGCTGGAGATCTCATTCAGTCAAACCAGTGGTTTTGCCGGTGTTTTAAATATTACACCAACCGGCGGCGCAGTTACCAATAAGGTAATTTATGTTCGTGCAAAAGCATCGGGCACGGCGGCTAAACTTTCGGGCAATGTGGTTTTAAGTACGCCAGGAGCAACCAGCAAAAGCGTAGCCGTAAAAGGTGTAGTTAACGACCTGCCTACTACAGATGCCACTGACAATCCGGTATACAATAACGGCGATATAACAGCCGCCATTAAATTTACAGGCACAGCTAATACTTACACATGGACCAACGATAAGCCATCAATCGGTCTGGCAGCAAGCGGCACCGGTGATATCCCGTCTTTTACCGCTATAAATACCGGCATACTTCCGGTAAAGGCCAACATTACAGTTACACCTTCTTCTGACGGATACTTATACCTCGCCGGAGCAAATAATATGATCCTGGTAGATGCCGATAATAATAAACAAACAGGAACTATCAATACCGACGGGCAGCCAATCGGAACAACGGTTAGCCCTGATGGCACCCTGGTGGCCATTACCGATTACAATGCCAATGCTGTCAAATTTATTAATACAACTACCCATAAGGTGGTGTCAACTGTTAATAACGTTTCTACCCCTATAGGAATCTGTTTTAGTCCGGATGGAAAAAAGGTTTATGTAGTCAACGAGCGTACCTCTAACGTTACCATCATAGATGTAGCCACAGCCACAGCCGAACCACCTATTTATGTTGGGTTTGGCCCCTATGGCATAGCCGCAAGTCCTGATGGTTTAACTGTTTATGTTGGCAGTACCGGCGAAAATGCGATAATTGCTATTAATACCCAAACACATCAAACAAGCCAGATCAAAGTAAATTTTGGCCCTACCGGGGTTGCGGTAAGCCCGGATAATAGCCGTGTATATGCCACCAGCGCACAATACAACGGATCGCTCAAAGTAATAAACGCGGCAACAAAAACAGTTATAGCTAACATTCCCGTCGGCGATGTATCTACCGGTGTTTGCGTTAGCCCGGATGGTAAACGAGTGTATATATCCAATACACTGAGCAACAACGTGATGGTAGTAGATGCCGAGCTCAATAAAGTAATTGCTACCATACCCACAGGCAACCACCCTTTTGGCGTATCCATAACTCCCGACGGAAAATATGTTTATGTAGCAAATGAAGGTTCAAGTGGTGTAAATATTATCAGCACTGCTACTAATTCAATAATTAACACGATCAACGTAACCGGGCAGTTGAGCAAAAGCTTTGGAAACTTTTTTGTCCCCGGAACCGGATGCACGGGTATACCAACTAAATTTACCATAACCGTAAACGGAATTTCGGTTATCACAGCCAGTACCGTTACGGGTATTATTTCAGCATGCGCCGGTTCGGCATCAACAAATACGCAGCAGTTTAAGGTATCCGGCAATAACTTATCAAACGACATTACAGCCACAGCGCCTGCCGGGTTCGAAATGTCGTTAAGTGAGACCAGCGGATTTGCAAATACCGTAACCATTGTGCAAACGGGCGGCACTGTAACGGATCAAATTGTTTATGTCCGTTCGGCAGCATCAGGCACTTCGGGTAATATTTCCGGCGATGTAGTGCTCAGCTACGCCGGGGTATCCGATAAAAAGGTTACTGTAAATGGGGTGATCCGTCCGTTGCCAATCGCCAATCAGGTAAATGATCAAACTTTTAACAATGGAAGCATAACAGCTGCCATCAACCTTACCGGAACAGCAACAACTTATACATGGGCCAACGATTTACCTTCTATTGGCTTGCCCGCCAGTGGAAGCGGCAACATACCATCATTTACGGCCGTCAATAACAGCCAGGCCGTAGTTACCGCAACCGTCACTGTAATACCTTCGGATGCTTCATGCCAGGGCAATTCCATGAGCTTCAAAATCAATATAAAGCCGGCAATTCCAACCTTAATAAGCAGCGCAGTAACCGGTAATATTACAGCATGCCAGGGCTCACCTTCAGTCAGTCCGGATATTCAAAAATTCAACGTTACAGGTGCAAACCTAACCGGAGATATGCAGGTAGCGGCACCTCCAAATTTTGAAATATCACTTAATCCAAACACAGGATATACCAACGCACTTACGCTGGCACAAAGTGCCGGAAAAGTTGACAATACAGAAATTTATGTACGAATAGCAGATATAGCCCCCGCCGGCAATATTTCAGGCAATGTGATATTGTCATCTGCCGGCGCCACAGATCAAAGTGTACCTGTAAACGGCACGGTGCAAGCCCTGCCTGTAGTTGATGCGTTATCTACTCAAACCTTTAACGACGGAGCTGCAACAACACCTATACATTTCACAGGCACGGCAACTACATACACGTGGACCAATGGGAACCCGGCTATCGGCTTGCCTTCTAATGGCAGTGGCGATATCCCCTCGTTTACAGCCGTCAATAACGGGCAAACGGTGCTTAGCGCAACCATTACAGTTACGGCGCTAAATGCAACATGTACAGGCAATTCTACAATCTTCAAAATCAATATTATTCCAACTCCTCCATCCCTGACAACAGGTGCTGTAAGCGGAAGCATTACTGCATGTCAGGGATCAGCATCTTCCAGTCCGGATCTCCAGCAGTTTCCGGTAACAGGCAATAGTCTTGTAAGCGATATGCAGATAGCAGCCCCTGCAAATTTTGAAATATCTCTTAATCCGGCCACCGGCTATACAACTATGCTTACACTCGCACCAACAGCCGGAAAAGTTAGCAATACTATTATTTACGTACGTTCTTCGGCCTCCGCCCCTGCAGGCAGTAGCTCAGGAGTAGTTAGTATTTCATCAGCAGGGGCCACCGATAAAACAGTTAATGTATCTGGCAATATTAACGGATTGCCCATCGTCAATCCTATGCCACCTTTTGCTTTTAACAACGGCTCGGCTACAACAGTCATCAATTTCTCCGGTACAGCTACCACTTATACATGGGCAAACAACATGCCTGGCATAGGCCTACAGTCCACTGGCACAGGCAACATACCATCATTTACGGCCGTCAATAATACAACAAACCCGATTACGGCAACTATAACCGTAACGCCATCAAGCGGGTCGTGTACAGGAAGCCCTGTTATTTTTAATATTACTATTAAACCTACCCTTGTACCTGCAATAACATTTACAAGCAACTTATCATCGCTCAATACAGTTTACGGCACACCATCCGCTTCGGGCAGCTTCAGTGTATCGGGAAATAATCTATTATCCGGCGTAACAATCACTCCGCCTGCAGGCTTTGAGGCAAGTACAGATGGTATAAATTTTAACAACACAGTAACCATAGGTAGTGCAGGTACACTTACCGGCACCACTGTTTATATCAGGTTGGCGAAAACAACCACCGTTGGCAGTTATTCCGGTAACGTTTCGTTAAACACCAGTGGTACGGCAAATATTTTGCCTGTACCTAACAGCACGGTTGTCCCCGCCTCTGTAATAGTTACCGCAGATAACAAAACCCGCCCCTACCGCTCAGACAACCCTCCATTCACCGTCACATACAGCGGCTTTGTAAATAACGAAAACGAATCGGACCTTATAAAAAAACCGGTAACAGGAACAATGGCCACACCAGCATCGGCTGTTGGAGAATATACCATTTCATTTGCAAGCGGAGCGGAATCGCCTAATTACACCTTTACCTATGTAACCGGAGTGCTTACCATAACACCGGCAGGAGTAGTTGTATTTAACACCTTCAGCCCCAACGGCGACGGAATAAATGATACCTGGGCTATAAAGTACATTGAATACTATTCAAATTGTACCGTAGACATATTTAACCGCTGGGGAGCCAGGATATTTTCGTCTATTGGTTATGGCAGGCAGTGGGATGGCCAGTTGGGTGGGAGCCCGCTGCCCACCGGCACCTATTATTATGTTATCAACCTCAAAGATAAATCGCCGGTAAAGTCGGGTTGGGTAGCTATAGTCAGATAAAATCGCGCCGATAACACACTAATTAAAATAAATTCAGAAGCACGAACAACCCTTAATTCTCACTTTATTATGCGGATAAACCGTATCAGGCAAAAAAAATTCAACTTTTTTTTCCATTAAAACAGCCACGCAGCCGCGAAGTGCCTTTGCGGATCAAGCGTATCGACAACAATGTATCTTGCTTTTAATCAATAGTTTACAATAAATTTGTTTTGTCAAACCAATTGCCCGGTATTCCAAAACTACTGTAAGACCGTATGCTAAGCAAAAAAAATGCCGGGTCCGATTAACCCGTAAACGGCTTGTTTTTATGGCATTATGCCGGGAATAACAATTATAAACTAAAAACCAATTTATGAACAACAAACCAAAAACTACCTGTGTAACCCTGTTGGGTTTAGCCCTTTTTGTGGCTCTATTTTTCACTTATTGCACTAAAAAACAAGTGACACCGGCGGCGGCAGACAAGAATGCAACCTCATCGGCATTAAAAACCCAGGCTACCGGCTTTATCCACCCCGGGATCCTTAACACTCAACAAACACTTGATTATGTAGGCCAGCAAGCAAACTCAAACGATGCCAACCGGCTGGCTGCCTATCAGTTTGTGCTCAACTACTGCAACAACCACAGCCCCAGCGGTGCGTATAAAGCTACCGTACAGGTTGCAGGCGGCGTTACCACACCCGATGAAATTGCATTTAAAGGCGATGCTTTGCTAAGCTATGCCCTGGCACTGCGCTGGGCTAAAACCGGTACCGCCTCCTATGCAACCACTGTAAAACAAATTCTTGACGGCTGGGCCAATAGCTTTCAAAATTTCAGTGTAACCGGTTCACAGCCTAACCAGGCATCGCTTGAGGCTTCATGGGCGGCGCCTACCTTTGCAGCCGCTGCAGAAATTATTAAATACTACATTCCGGCCAGCGGTGTTGGCGGCGGCTGGACCACTGCCGAAAACACGCAGTTTGTAAACTTTCTGAACAACATGAAAGATAATTACATCAATAACGTGCCCAACTTTAACAACAACTGGAACGTATCTGCCGGATACGCAAAAATGGCTATAGGTGTATTTGAAGACAGCCAAACTGTATACCAAAACGGTATCACAGCTGTAAAAACCGTATTGCCTAATGTAATAGCATCTGATGGTTCAATGAATGGCGAGATCTGCGGATCACATAATGACTATGTGCACTATCAATACTCGCTTACAGGATTGAGCTATGCCGCAAACATTGCAGGCATTCAGGGCGATCTGTCTATTTACTCGGCAAGCAGCAGCCGTTTATTAACCGGGTTTAATTACCAGTATAAGCTGATGCACGGCACCGTATCACCACCATGTTCGCCAAACGGCAATGTTAACAACCCAATCTGGCCGGGCATTGAGGTGGCTAACCGCCATTACGGAACTACCGAAACCAGCTACATCGCCAGCAATTATGTATGCGACAGCAATGGTTTGCCTAATGGCGATATTGGCTTTTTATGCTGGACAAACTACACGCATAACAATGTGCCAACTACTTTTTAACAAAACATCGACTTAATTAAAATCTTGTTGAAGCTGCCCGTTTATGACTGACCTCATTAGCGGAGCAGCTTTTTACTTTAATAAAATCAAAGGCCACAGCACTATCATGCAAAGCATAAAACTGACATAATAACCACGCTCTGAGGCTACAACAGACAAAAGGACGTAAAATCGCCACAATTAATGATCTTTTAAAATAGGGAATGCAATTTGAGCGCTGCCTTTTGAAAGGATTATTATGGATAGCTATTCGGCTACAATTATCAATGCTGTTGACAAGGTGAAGACAGCAGTTGTAAAAATCGAGATTTTCAGTAATGCTAATGGTAAGGAACAGACTGCCGGAACGGGATCAGGGTTCCTATTTTCTTCGGATGGATATCTTTTTACCAACAGCCATGTTATACACAATGCCAAAAAGATTAAGGTAAAAATGCATGACGGTACCGTACACACGGCCGAACTTATTGGCGAAGACCCGGATACGGATTTAGCCATCATTAAAATCAATGGGGCAGAGTTTACACCGGTAAAATTAGGAGATGCCGATCAGCTTCAGATCGGTCAGTTGGTCATTGCTATCGGGAACCCATTAGGCTTTCAGCATACGGTAACTGCCGGCGTGGTTAGCGCCTTAGGCCGAACATTAGAAGGCCAGGGCGGCAGGTTGATGGACAGCATGATCCAGACAGATGCGGCACTTAACCCCGGAAATTCAGGCGGGCCGTTAGTTAACGGCGATGGCGAGGTAGTAGGTGTAAATACAGCAGTGATCAGAGGAGCGCAAGGTATTTGTTTTGCCATCAGTATTAATACGGCCAAGGATATTGCCAATCAGCTCATCAGGTTTGGCAAGGTAAAAAGGGCATACCTTGGTGTTGTTATGCAGCAGATAGATCTGGTTCCGAAACTTCGGGCAATTCATGAGGTATCTAATAAACAGGCGTTATTTGTTTCGGAGGTTGCTAAAGACAGTCCTGCCGCCAGGGCTGGCATCCTTAGCGGGGATATTATTTATTCCTTCAACAACCAACCGGTTGAAACATCAGACAGTCTATTTAAAATGCTTACCGAGGATAAAATAGGCCAGTTCCAATATATCGGCATCCTTAGGAACAACTATAAAACTGAGTTTAGGATAACGCCGGCACAAAAGAACTGAAAATAAATGGGGCTGCTTCACATGGAAGCAGCCCCATTTATTTTCATACATTTTATTGAATGCTCTCCTACAAAAACGGATCAATCAGTTTAATAGATCCATCAGCGTTATGCTGTAGTTCGGTTACCTTCACATTGCGCAGATGCGTTTTGCCCGATAGCTGGGTATCATGATAAAATATATACCATTTGCCTTTTATTTCGATAATGGAATGATGAGTTGTCCAGCCCTGTACCGGCTTCATAAATACACCTTTATAGGTAAATGGCCCCAGCGGACTGTTGCCTATAGCATAGCAAAGGAAATGTGTATCGCCGGTTGAATAGGTGAAGTAATATTTGCCGTTGTACTTGTGCATCCATGAACCTTCAAAAAAGCGGCGGTCATGGTCTTTGGTCAGCAGCGGCTTACCAAGACTATCTACAATAACAGCATCTTTTACAGTGCCGTCAAAGGTTTTCATATCTGGTTTTAACAAAGCTACCTTACAGCTTATGGCCGGGGCATCTTCCTGTTTCGAATCGGTTTTTGATCCGTTTGCCTCGTATTTACCGGTTGTCCAGCGCTGAAGCTGACCTCCCCAGATTCCACCGAAATACATGTAGGTTTTTCCATCTGTATCCGTAAATACAGCAGGATCAATGCTGTAACTTCCTGCTATTGGCTCAGGCTCGGCTTTGAAGGGGCCCGCCGGGTTAGCAGAAGTTGCTACACCAATATGAAAAACATCCTTTTTATCCTTCACCGGGAAGTACAGGTAATAGGTCCCATTTTTATAAGCTGCATCGGGTGCCCAAAGCTGCCTGCCTGCCCAGGGGATATCTTTAATATCAAGCGCCACACCATTGTCTGTAACCTTACCGCCAATGCTATCCATCGACAGGATATGATAATCCTTCATGGCAAAATGATCGCCGTTATCATTCTCAGGGATCCCCGCATTGATATCATGCGATGGATAAATATAAATCTTACCGTTAAATACATGCGCCGAAGGATCAGCAGTATAAATGGAACTGATAAGCGGCTGGGAAAGGTATTTAACTTTTTTGCCTGTATCCGCTTTTGTACTGTCTGCCGCATCGGCTGTTTTTTTAGTTGATGAGTTACACGCACTCAAAATGCATAACGGCGTAAAAAGCGTTAGGACTAATTTTGCTGTGATAAATTGTTTGCTCATTGGTGTTTGGTTTATGGTGATCATTAATTGGTCATATAATTATTGCCCCCTATACCAGGCACATAATAAAATTTCATCTTTTTATAATAATCCAGCGGATGTTCCGGCTTGGGATAGGTATCATTAACAGGCATTTTTGAAAATGTTTGAAAATATAAAACACAGGCATCACGCCAGGTTGTAGCCTCATTTAACTGAACCTCCATCAACTGTTTTACTTCGGTAAAACGTTCGGCGTCTATCTTGCCCTGCATTTTATCCCAGGTAAGCCCCATTTGCTTAACGGAATCGGCCCCACTGTAGTAGTGGTAAACCAATTCATCCCATAATGACCTGCCCGAGCGCATTTTGTATGTCCAGCTTAAACGATGAAACCACAGCAGGTATTCGTCAGGGCAGGTTTGCAGGTTTTCCCAGTGCGCTTTAACCTCGGGTGCATATTGCGATAGCGCATTACTTCCTGAAGTTGTACGGTCAAAACCTATCCCTGCCGAATCGGCCTTATGATAATAAGTAGCGTTCCAGTCCGGGCGACCGGCATTATCAACCCATGGGCCAGGGCCGTAGTGCGTTGATACGCCCATGATGTGGTGCAGCCCAAGCGGTGTCATATAATTAACGGTATTTTCTCTTGACTGCAGCATGAAGCTTTTTACAGGGGATACAAAATTTTCATCATTTGTAAACGTCATCCAGAGCCAGTCGCCGGCAATTACAGCCGATGACTGATCGGGGTTCCATGCCATTCGGCCGAAGGCATACCAGTTGGCCTGTGCAAATGGATGGCCACACCAGTTTAAATCTGTACCGATGTTGGCTACACCCGCCATTCCGGTTATCAGTTTCCTGTTAAAATCGCCTTTAACAACCCGCGCTACGGTTGAGCCTCTGCCATGTGTGTATGTATCTGATTGCAGGCATTCGGCAAACAGCGGCGCTTCATAAACCAGGTGGGTCGAAAAGCCGAGATACTCCTGGGTTAACTGAAACTCCATCATCAGCGGCGTATTGGGCATAGCGCCAAACAGGGGATGAAATGGCTCCCTCGGCTGAAAATCTATCGGGCCATTCTTTACCTGGATAATCACATTGTCCTTAAACTTGCCGTCAAAGGGTTTAAATTCATTATAGGCCTGCTTAAAGCGATCATCCGGCACTTTATTATCGTAAACAAAGGCACGCCACATCACTATACCATGGTGCGGCGCTAAAGCATCGGCCAGCATATTTGCGCCATCGGCATGGGTGCGGCCATAACTTTGCGGGCCGGGTTGCCCCTCCGAATTAGCCTTCACCAAAAAACCTCCGAAATCGGGGATGTAATGATAAATTTCATCAGCCTTATCGGCCCACCATTTTTGTACTGCAGGATCAAGTGGATCCGCAGTTTTTAAGCCGCCAAGCTCAACCGGGCTACTGAATTTTACCGACAGGTAGATCCGGATACCATACGTTCTGAACACATTGGCCAGCGCCTGCACCTTTAACAAATACTGAGGTGAAAGGATCAGGGCATCGGCATTTACATTGTTAACAACCGAGCCATTAATCCCTACCGAGGCATTGGCCCTTGCATAGTCGATGTATCGCTGTTCGATAACGCCCGGCAGTTTATGCCAGTTCCAGATGGACGAACCCGCATACCCCCGCTCCACAGTGCGGTTCAGGTTATCCCAATGATCCAGCACCCGGTACATGATGCGCGGATGGTCAGATACATCCAGTTTATTTATGGATTGGTTGGTTTGGATCAGTTTTAAAAAATTAAAAACACCGTACATAACCCCTAAATCGGTATTGGCCATTATCACAATGCATTTCTTTTGGCCAATCAATGTTGTTTTAATGAGATATCCTTCGGTGCCAATGCTATCAGGAACACTTATCGAAAACGCCTTTAATGTTTGTGGCGTACCTATTATAATAGTCTGCCCGTTCATGATATTTTTAGCCTCGGCAGGTTTTAATGCCAGCATTCCGTCCAAGCCGGTTAAAAGTTCGGTTTTTGAAGCTTTAAGCTGATCTGATTGTGCCGGGAAGATCATGTATTTCAATTGCTGCCTGTAGCCGGCAGCCAGTTGCGTGTTGGTTACCTTATTATATTCAAGCCACAGTTTATAGCCATTGTCTGCATAAACTTTGCTTATCGCCGCTATGAAAAGCAGTGCAAGTAAACACATGTACTTTATTGAATATTTGGCCATGGCATTATTAATTCAGTTTCATAAACCACTAAGCGATTTATAAAAAACTACAATTGATCTGTTGAAAAATTCATGAATGAAACGGACTAAGATCCCGCCTCATTTAGCACGGTTTATAAATTTTTATATCTTGCAATCGATTGCAAGATATAATTCCTATCACATATTTCAAATAGGAATTTATTTATTCCCTAAGCCCATAGTACAACATGCGCTTTACCCCCATCTCCAATCCGCGGAGCTCGGCCAGGCCTTTTAGCCTGCCAATTACTGAATAACCGGGATAGGTATCATAATTAAAATCATCCAATAGCTTATGCCCGTGATCTGGCCGTACAGGGATCGCTATATCAGTCCGGCCTGCATTTTTGCGTGCTACTTGCTCATTAACTATAGCTTTCATCACAGCAAACATATCAACACTGCCGGTTAAATGATCAGCCTCATAAAAGCTGCCGTCCTGTTGCCGGGCTACATTACGCAGGTGCAGAAAATGGATCTTCTCCCCTAAATCCGCTATAATTTGAGGAATATCGTTTGTACCTGATGCCCCTAACGAACCGGTACAAAGCGTTATACCATTGGCAATTGAAGGATAACAGTTTACAATATCAGTAAGATCGGTTAAGGAAGATGCTACTCTTGGTAATCCAAGGATAGGAAACGGAGGATCATCGGGATGGATACACATTTTTATACCCAGCTTTTCGGCATAGGGAATGATCGCCCTTAAAAAATAAAACAGGTTTTCCTTTAATGCGCAAGCATCTACCCCACTGTATTTATTAAGATGTTCTTTAAACTCGGCAATAGTAAAAACCTCATCAGTTCCGGGCAGGCCGGCCAATATCGTATTGGTTAATAGTGTTCTATCACTATCATTCAATCCTTGGAGATAAATCTTTGCGGCGGCCTGCTGCTCGGCGCTAAATTCATTAAAGGCATTTTCCCGCTCTAAAATATACAGGTCGAACGCTGCCAAAGCAGGGGCATTATAAAGCAATGCCGAGGCACCGTTAGCTAAACGATAATCAAGGTGTGTGCGGGTCCAATCCAATACCGGCATAAAATTATAACAAACGGTAAAAATTCCTTCCTGTGCTAAATTTTGCAGCGTTTGGATATAGTTATCGATATACTTATCACGCTGAGCATTGCCGATTTTAATACTTTCATGAATATTTACACTTTCCACAACCGCCCAGTTAAAACCCGCATTTTCAATTATAACCTTCCGCCGCCTGATCGCTTCCCGGCTCCAAACATCACCACAGTTTATATGATGAAGCGCAGTAACTATCCCGCTTGCACCTGTTTGTTTTATTGCATTTAAAGTTACCGGGTCGGCCGGGCCAAACCACCTGAAGGTTTGTTCTAAATCTGGTACCATACTATTTTAAACGGATATTTATTAACGCGATAAATTTATGCAACCGATTGCATAAATTTGAATAATCTGTTAATATTTTTATACTTTTATCCCGTAAACCATTTTGCACCGGTAGTAATCACCCGGCAACATCGTTTATCTGCTTTAGATCACTGATATGCACGACAACGAAAAAGAGATAACCATATATGATATTGCCGAAAAGTTAAATGTTTCGGCAGCTACAGTTAGCCGTGCGCTTAAAGATCATCCCCGGGTTAATAAAAATACTAAAAAGAAGATCGTTAAGGCTGCCGAAGAAATGGGTTATCGTTCCAATTCGTTTGCCAGTAATTTACGCAGGAAAAACAGTAATATTATAGGCGTTATTGTTCCCCGGCTCAACAGTAGTTTCATGTCGGATGTTATTGCCGGCATCGAAAAAGTTGTAAATAACAACAATTACAACCTCATCATCAGCCAGTCGTTAGAAACGATGAAGAAAGAGGCCAGTAATGCCAGGGCGATGCTCAATAACCGGGTTGACGGCTTGTTGGTTTCACTGGCTTATGACACTACCAGCATTGAGCATTTTGAACCCTTTATTAAGCGTAAGATCCCGGTACTGTTCTTCGACAGGATTTTTGAGCATGAGCAATACCCACAAATCTATATAGATAACTTCAAGGCTGCCTACGAGGTAACTGATCACCTGCTTACACAGGGCTGTAAAAGAATAGTGCATATCACCGGCAACCAATTGCGTAATGTTTATGCCGAACGCCTTCGCGGATATAAAAAAGCACTCGAAGCACACCACGTTGATTTTGATGAGCAATTAGTGATCATCAATGATCTGAGCGCGAAAGAAGCTGTAGCGGCTACCGAAACCATATTAAAAATGAATCCCCTTCCTGATGGCATATTCACCGTTAACGATGTGAGTGCCGTAAGCTGCATACAAGTGTTGAAAAAAGCGGGCATCAAAATACCCGAACAAATAGCTGTTGCCGGCTTTAATAATGACCCGGCAGCCTGTGTAATTGAGCCCAATCTTACTACCGTAAATTATAAAGGATATGAAATGGGCGAAGCGGCCGCCAGTATGCTCATCAACCATCTGGCAGACCGGCAGGATCTGCAGCAAACGCATAGCCTCATACTCAGATCGGAATTGATAGTGCGTGAATCTTCCAGAAGAAAATAATATTTTTTAAACCCTAATGAACTCAAAAATCAAACTTGCTATCGTAACCGGGGGAGCTTCCGGCCTTGGACTTGCCACCACCAAGAAATTCATAGAACAGGGCATCAAAACTATTATTATCGGTCGCGACGAGTCAAAACTCATTTCGGCAGCACAGCAGTTTGGAGAGCTTTGCGCCTACAGGCAATACGATTTGAGCGATACAACCGGCATCCCACAATTAATAGCTGAGATTGAAGCTGAATTTGGCGTGCCCGATATTTTAGTTAATAATGCAGGCATTAACCATAAAAAGGCTTTTACCGAGGTTACTGACGAAGAGTTTTCAAGGGTGATCCAAACTAACCTTACCTCGGTATTTGCCATAAGCCGCGAGGTGGTAAAAAGTATGTTAAAAGCAGGCGGCGGAAGTATAGTTAACATCAGTTCGATGGCGGCGCAATACGGCATTCCATATGTTATTGCTTATTCCGCGTCTAAAACTGCTATTGAGGGTATGACAAGGGCTATGGCTACCGAGCTCTCACCGCAAGGCATCAGGGTCAACTGCGTTGCTCCGGGTTTTATATCTACCGATATGTCGGCAAAGGCGCTGGATAATGATCCGGTCCGCAAGCAAAAGGTTATGGGCCGCACTCCAATGGGTAAATTAGGCGAACCTGCCGATGTTGCCGAAGCCGTTTATTATTTGGCTACAGACAGCGCCAAATATGTAACCGGGGTTGTATTACAGGTTGATGGGGGTAATTCGATAGGGTTTTAATAGGAATAAGGTTCATCAGAGTCCTCTGCGAGTTTAAGTTAACCCACAAAATTCACCAACCTGAAAGTTCAATAGGAGGCACCTACGGAGCCAAAAAATGTCATCTTTTAATATTATAAACACGTGGCCCCGCTGGGGCCGGCAAGGTTTTACTACATAATCAGGTATTAATTGAGGTGCTTAAGGACAGATGCACCAGAGGTGCAAAAGGTTTGTCTTGTCCGGAAATGGGTTTACATTAAAGTAAACACAGTGGAAAAGATCATTA
>NZ_JCAWEC010000017.1:0-48245 GCF_059690695.1 Mucilaginibacter sp. A5337
AGGAGTGGTAGTTCAGCTGGTTAGAATACATGCCTGTCACGCATGGGGTCGCGGGTTCGAGTCCCGTCCATTCCGCTAAAAGAGCCTTAAAAATGCTCAAAAACGCTTAGATTTCTGGTCTAAGCGTTTTTTTTGCTCAAAAAACCGCATACTACCTCAGCATTTATGACCCATCCGGTGACCTATTCGGCGACTGGTTCAAACCTCCTAATTTAGTCACCAAATCAATGATTAACTAATTGATAGTCAAATAATTATAATCATAAATTTTGGACTCAAAACACCTCAATTTATATCAAATTTTTGGCTTCAGAAGTGATCTGAAAATTGGAAAATATCAAAAGGGCTCAAACGCACGGAAGCGTTTGCTCCGAGGGTTCCGGTTCCGGCAAAAAATGCTGTTTTTGCAGTATTTATGTCCAATTCGGTGACCTATTTAACAACCTTAAAAAAGGTCACCGAATAAGAGGTTAATTGATTGATTTTAAAGCACTTGATATTAAAAAAGAAGGTCAAGGAAAGCGAGTTTCCAAGCCATCACAGTTAAACAAGTATTTTAAAATTCATTCAAATGAAAAATGTACAGAAATTCTCGGTCCTGATCTGGGCCGACAAACGGAAAACAGATTTACAGGAAATGGCTCCCCTTTATGCACGGATCACCTATTTAGGCAAACGTTCGGAAATTTCACTTGGCAGAAAAGTCGCCCCCCAAAAGTGGGATGCAGAAAGCGGGTATTTAAAAGGGAGCGGCCAGGATGCTAAAGATGTCAATGCCACCATTTCCGAAGCGATCTACGGTATACGCAGGGCTTTCGAAGATCTAAAGAGGCTCGAAGATTTTATAACTGCCGAAAAGATCAAACGCAAGTATACCGGAGAAGAAGAAAAGCGCCGGATGCTCCTGGAGGTTTTTGATGAGCACAATAATGATCTTGAAAAGTTAGTAGACAAGGATTTCGTAAAGGCCATAATCCGTGCCATGCCTTTTCCTTAACACTAAAAAAACTGTGCTGGTCTGTTTGTTGGTTATAAAAAAGATTGTGTGCCATTTTCTTGATTTTTAAAGGTTAATAAATCTGTTCCTTTGGGTGGGGTCAGGCTGATTTGATCAGCATATTGATTTGTTCGGTGCGGAATTTCAGGCTTGCCATCGGCTCACCGTCACGGCTTACCCAGGGCTCGGCGGTCATAAACCCCGATAACTGAACGACCATGCCTTTGGTTAGATAGGGTGCGATGCCCTCGCCCCGCCAGTAGGTGCAATTCACGAACGCGGTTTCCTCTTTACGTTCGCCCTTTGATTGGTAAGTGCGGTTAACCGCAACCCTAAACCCTGTTACTTTTTTGTCCTCGCTTACTGCTCTCACGGTAGCGTCTGCTACCAGTCTTCCTGTGATTTCCATCGCTTTTAATTTTTAATTGAAAAAAACTGTTATCCAATGATCATTTCGGCGGAACCCTCATTTGGCCTTTGATAGAGGCAAAAAACTTGCGCGGGGGGTGAGCGGGGCAAGGCTGCCGCAAAAAATACGACCCGGAGCGCAGCGGAGGTGTGGAGATTTTTTAAGCGGCATTCGCATGGCCTTGCCCGCTGAAGAGGGGTAAATTTGCCTCAAGCAAAGGCTAAATGAAAAGGAATTAAAACTTGTAATAGTCCGGGAACGGCAATGGAGAAACGCTTTGGGGTATCTGCGCAATTGATCTGAACCGGCTGAAAGGAAACTGCCCTTCCGGCTACCGTTGCCGGACGAGGCACCCGGAGGGCCCGGTATTCCTTCCAGCCGGGTATTTCGTCAGGGGCGCACCTGTGCAAATCAAAAAAGGATCAATGAGGAATGCAGGCAGGCGCAGTTTTTTGGGCAGAATAGCATGAAGTGTGGCCAGCCAGCACAACCGGAATAATGCGTTAAATTACGATCCGACCTTAACGGCAAGCCTCATGCAGCAAAGCTAAAAGACAATTAAAGTATTCGGGATTACTCCCTTTGAATTTTTTAGCGAAGGTTTTGACTAATCAAAAATACTTGCCGTCCGACTCGGATAAACTCGGATAAAACCCGCTGTCTTTTGAGGCAAATTTGTGATGGCTGGTAGTTGGTATTTATGACAACCACCAAGTTGAAATTTAAAAGCTAAAGCTATGGCAGCAGAAATTATCACCAAAGAGGACTTGCAGGAATTCGGCAAAAATCTCCTTAATCAGATTAAAGGACTATTGGGGCAAAGCATTGAGGAGCCTAAGAAATGGCTAAAGTCTTACCAGGTAAAGAAGCTGTTAAAAATATCGGATAACACTTTGCAAACATTAAGGGATAACGGTACGATCCCATTTACCAAGATCGGCGGAATCCTGTATTATAGCTATGAAGATATCAGCAAGGTTTTAAGCGGGGAGGTAAAAAGTAAGTGAATTAAGGTTGGGAGGGGATCGGAAGCGGCCTGAACAACAAAGCCACTAAAACGGTATGCCGCGGGAATGGATCGGTGCCTGCCCGGACAACACGAAAAAGCTTAACCGTACCACGTTCAGCAGGCAACGCAACCGGGAACTGCTGCCTTGAAAGCGGCTGCGGGGTGCTGTGTCCAAAAGCAGAACACCTGAAAAAATGACTTTACCTGTTTTCCGATAGCATATTCACCGATCTCGACAGCTTTACCCCAAGACAACCATTTGTTTATTATTTAATATTGTAATGCATTCTTTATAACTATTAAACAATAACACGATGGGAGATATTTTCCAGTTAGACCCAAAAAAGGGCGGACCTGGTGAGTAATCCTCCGTATTAATAAAAGAAACCATGGAAAATTTAACAGAATCCTCAGAAAACCCCAAAGTGGTCATTCGTGATCAGGTCTTTGAGGTTACGTGTCCTTAATTTTTCATCTTTGTTTTTAACATCTTTCCGGGAAGTAGTTCCATCCGATTCGTACATCGTTTTACCCCAGATCAGCTTGCCAAAATACTTGCCGTTTGCTTTATAAACATCAATTTTACCCGTCTTATCTTCGCTCAGCCATACGCCTAAAATCTTATGGGCTTCGGGTGTTTGTGCAAAAGTTTTTGTTACTATAAAAAGGCATAGCACTAATATTATTCTTATCTTTTTCATCATTATGGGGGGGAGGCATTGTGTTGAACAAGCAACAACTTTATTTAATTTTAACAACAACTTTTCCTTTAGCTCTTCCGCTTTCAACATAGGCCATCGCTTCTTTGATCGATTCAAACGGAAAAACTTTGTCCACAACCGGTATTATAGTACCAGAATTTATAAGAGAAGTAATCTCTTTTAACTGCGCTCCATTTGCCTTCATAAATAGAAATGAAAAGCCCACTTTAAGTTGTTTTGCTTTTTTTCTTACTCCAGAGCTCAGCAAGCGCATAATTAATTTTACGAACCAAGGGGCTCCGATTTCTTCCGCAAAGTCCGGATCAGGTGGACCAGAGATTGAGATGAGTTTTCCATCAGGCTTTAATATGCGCAGCGACTTCTCGAGTGTCTTTCCGTCCTGGCTATTCAAAACCAGGTCGTAACCGTGCAGCACTTTCTCAAAGTCATCTTTCTTATAGTCGATAATAACATCTGCACCAAGGCTTTTTACTAACTCAATGTTGGCTGCACTTGTAGTGGTAGCTACGGTAGCACCCAAATGTTTCGCCAGTTGAATAGCAAAAGTACCTACGCCACCGGAGCCTGCCTGGATGAATACTTTTTCACCTTTCTTTAGGTTACCTTTTTCAATCAGTGCCTGCCAGGCAGTCAGGCCCACCAAGGGGATGGATGCGGCTTCTTCCATGCTCAATTTCTTTGGCTTAAGTGCAATATCGGCTTCTTTAATGGCAATGAACTCGGCAAATGTGCCAATGTGATGATCCGCTGGCCGGGCGTAAACCTCGTCTCCAACTTTAAATTGTTGAACACGTGCTCCAACTTTAGTTACAACACCTGCCACATCATGACCTAAAACAAACGGTGTCTTATACGGCAAAATGAGTTTGAACTCCCCGTTTCTGATTTTGGAATCCAGCAGGTTGATTGCAGTGGCATGTACTTCTATCAATACTTCATCCTGTTGTGGTACAGGAACGGGTATTTGCCCAATGCGCCCGCCATCCTTGCTTTTATACTTGTCTATAATGAATGCTTTCATTTTTTTATGGTTATAATGGTTTTACGAGGCTATTACTTTGTAACTTTTCTTCGGATTAACCAGACTAAAAGCCACTTTTGGAAAAAGCCGGTTGACGATGTACAATGCTTTTGTATCTCCTACACGAATGGTAAACTGATCCTTCTTGAGACCTGCGATAAGCGCTTTTACCAAACTTTCTGTAGTCATTTTTTTGCCGTCTCTATCAGTCGTCATTTCTGTAGCCACCACAGGGGGCAAAAGCTCAAATACCTTCAGATTACTGTTTAAAATTTGCAGGTGCTTTCTCAATGCTTCTGTATAAAACCGCAATGCTACCTTAGAAGCTGAGTAAGTGGCTTCCAGTAATGACGGAACATAACTGAGTATGGAAGTTGTGTTGATGATCGCGCTTTCTTTTCTTGATTTCAGCATATCAATGAAAAGGTTGTTAAGGCGGATCACCCCCAGGTAATTGACGTTCATTTCGTAAGCCGCGTCCTCAAAATGCTGATCGTTTGCTGTACCGAGGTTGATCGGGTCAGTTAATACCCCTGCGTTATTATATAAAATATCTATACCGCCCAATTGCTGTACCTGGTTAAAAAGCTTTTGCGCATCACCCGCGTCTGATACATCACTTCTGATAGCTGTAATTGCCGGATACAACTTCTTTGCTTCATCTAATTTCCCCTGGTTCCTGCCGGTGATGATCACTTTTCCACCATTGGCTAAAAATTGTTTTGCTGCTTCCAGCCCGATACCTGATGCACCACCTGTGATCAATACCGTTTTTCCTTTTAATTGCATGATTTTAATTTCTTATTGTTAATTCTATTTTGAAGCGTTAATCGATTTCAGAATGGATTTCTCGAAAAACTTATAGGCGAAATATTGAAGCAGGAGTACGATTGATGATCCTTTTCCGACAGGGTAACCAAACGTTGGATTTTTTTCCTTCACTGCCCGCAATAAAGTATCGATAACCGGCGTGGGCTCGGGTGCCTTATCAAAGGCCGTTTTGGTATACGCGATGACCTTCTGCCGGAACTGATCATAGTCCGCGATCGTTCCTTTCGCTATAGTTGCACTTTCGCCGATATTGGTTTTGAAGCTGATCGGCTCAACCATAACCACTTTGATGTTAAATTGGTTCAATTCAAACCGAAGTGCCTTAAAATAGCCTTCGAGGGCATGTTTGGAAGCCGAGTAGTAGGAAGTATTTGGAAGACTCACTAAACCCAGCAAGGAACCAAGCGTAATTATTTTTCCATGTTTTTGCCTCCTGAAATAGGGCAGCAACTCGTTAGTTATTTTGATCGTTCCCCAAAAGTTGGTCTCAAACTGCTGTTTGCCTAACTCAATGGGGGTTTCCTCGGCAAGTCCGTTTACTAAGAAACCCGCGTTATTGATCAGCACATCTAAAGTTTTGATCTCACTGAACAGCTGTTTGCCAAAAGATGCTATGGAATGGTCATCATTCAGATCCAATAGCAGTAGCTTAAATGGTAATTTTGCCTGGTGTTTTTCCGGATCCCGGCTTGTGCCGATTACCTGGTAGCCATTTTCGTGTAGCTTGCTGGCGACAAGCAGCCCGATACCCGATGAGGCACCTGTGACCAAAACTGTTTGTTTCACTTTTCTGTTTTTTTAATATTTTATAAACTATTCTTGTTCGGCCATGACCGGATAATCAATATAACCTTTTTCTCCCGGCGTGTAGAAAGTCGAAGGATCGGCCTGGCTGAGCGGCGCGTCTGCTTTAAAACGTTCAACAAGATCAGGGTTGGCAATAAAGGGAACCCCGAATGATACCAGGTCGGCATCACCGTCGTTCAATACCTGGCTGGCTGTGGCCTTGTTAAATCCGCGGTTAATGATTATCGTGCCATCATAAAGCGGGCGGTAACGTTTGGCAACTTCCTCAATAGCCCAAGGATTGCCCGACACATCGGTAAAAGGCTCGGTCAGGTGGAGGTAAGCCAGGTCGTATTCATTCAATTTAGCAACGATGTAATCATGCACCGCCACAGTTTCCTCGTCAAGCATCATACCCTGGATACCGTGAAGAGAAGGGTTTAATCTTACCCCTACCTTCCTCATATCGATTACCGTATACAGTTCATCCAGGACGTCGAATAATATGCGCGCACGGTTCTTGATGGCGCCGCCGTACTGATCCTGGCGTTTATTGGAATAAAGATTGAAAAACTGGTGCAGCAGGTAGCCATTGGCTGCATGCAGTTCAACACCGTCGAAACCTGCCTCCACCGCGTTTGCGGCAGCCTGTTTAAAATCATTAATGGTCTTTTTGATTTGCCCCAGTGTCATCTCCCTGGCATCTACCGTGTCTTTAAAACCTTCAGGTGTGAATGCCTTGGCCAGCGGATTTAATGCTGATGGTGCCAACGGAAGCTCACCGTCAAGCAGGTCAGGGTGCGATAATCGTCCTACGTGCCATAATTGGGCGAAAATTTTCCCACCTTGCTGATGCACTGCATCTGTAACCAGTTTCCAACCTTCAACTTGCGCTGCTGTATAGATTCCAGGCACATTAAGGTACCCTACGGCGTCACGGCTGACATAAGTTCCCTCGGTGATGATCAAACCGGCCGAAGCGCGCTGCTGATAATAGCGTGCTGTGAGTTCTGTAGCCACATTGCCCGGGTTAGCCGAACGGCTGCGGGTCATTGGTGCCATTACGATGCGGTTGCTCAGTGCAAGGCCATTTAAATTATATGGCTCGAAAATAATTTGGTCATTCATTGTTTTAATTTTAAATAGTATCAGGAAGCAGGTTTGCAACCTTGATTCATCATTGTTTAATTGTTATTTTATACTTTTTAGTATATTTTATTTCGTTTTGATTGTTTGTAATCTTTACTAAATAATGCCAGCGGTAGCGGGCTGAGTACGCTGTCGCAAAATAGTTCTCGTGTTTATAAAAAATACTTTTTAGTATATTTTATAGCGAAAAAAATCATATCGCATAACTTTCTAATTCCGCTTTCAGGCTCCTAAGCAAACCGGCCATCGGCTTTGCTGTATTCATCGCCCTGCACATCACAACAGCACCTTCAACGGCAGACACCGCTTTGAACGCATAGATAGCCGGATCAAGTTTTTCAGAAAATTCACCCTCGGCAATGCCTTGATTTAAAATACTAACAAATAACTCCTGTCCATGCCGGATGACTCCTGCTATTTTTTCTTTAATGGCTGGAAAGTTATCATCGGATTCAACCGCAATATTAAATACAGGACACCCACCTTTAAGGTAAGTATTTAAAGGATCTTTGTAAAAATCGAGAAAGGCAAATACTTTAGCTTTCGCTGTTTTACCCTTGCTGATAGTTAACAACATCTTCTCGCCGTTAGTATTCAGCATGTGGTCAACAACCTGCAGGGCCAGGTCTTCCTTGCCTTCAAAATGACCGTAAAGGCATCCCTTAGTCAATTTTGTGGCAGCGAGCACGTCGTCTATATTAGCACCGGATATTCCTTTCTGATTAAAGATAGGGGCTGCTGTTTCCAGGATGAATTTTTTTGTTCTTTCCGCCTTAGTAAGCATGTTCATAAATTTTCAATACAAAAATATACTAAAAAGTTTAATTAAAAAGACTTTTTAGTATATTGTATTCTTTATGATATGAAGGTGACAATCATTGTGATCCTGAAAATTAATTGAAATGGCGCTATCGGACATAGCCTGCTTAACAATAGGTTATGAAGAGATCCGTTTGCTTTTACTTATTATAATTTGCGAGAAGACGTCGTCCGTTACTGGTAATTATACCGTTTATAAATAGTTGGAGTGCTTCAAATATGTCAGCCGGAGTCTTTACGTTATTAAACAAATAAAAGTCTGTTACCGATACGTAGATGCTTGCTGTGCCCGGAACATCCAGGCCCCGCCGGTACAACCCCTTTGCTACACCATCTGATAAATTTGATTCGATAACTGCCTTCAGGTGATTGTTTTTAAACTCATGGAACGCTTTCATGGCCCTCGGGTACCTTTTCAACATCATGTCGTTAAAAAGGTACCGTAAGGCGATCAAATGTTTAAAAAGCCCTTGCTGAAGAACCAACTCCTGTACCGGGTCATCCGCGGCATCGATATTTGAACTGATGATGCTTTTAGATTGACCGATCAGCTGGTCAACAACGGCTTCGACAAGGATTCCCTTATTGGAAAAACATTGGTAAACGGTTTTCTTTGACATACCGGCAGCTTTCGCCAGTTCATCCATGGTTACACTGATGATGCCGTGATTGATAAAAAGCTGAATTGCAATACCAATTAGGCGTTTTCTTTTATCTTCCATTCCGGTTGCTTTAGTTGTTACTTCCAACGCTTCAGGGATGCTATTTTTCAAGGCAGCCTCAGGGCTGATTTTCGGTTTTCGCAGTAACATAATTATATATGGCTGCCCTTACATAAAAATCAGCAAATGCAGTAGCAACCGTGCTTGAAGCCTGCTGATAAGCGGCTTGTGCATCCAGTACTTCAGAAATGGTAGCCAAACCAGCTTTGTAATTATCCTGGTTAACCTTCAGGTTTTCGGTAGCCTGCTCCAGGTTGTCTTTTGCATAGCTGATCTGCGTA
Organism: Mucilaginibacter sp. A5337; assembly: GCF_059690695.1. NCBI lineage: Bacteria > Pseudomonadati > Bacteroidota > Sphingobacteriia > Sphingobacteriales > Sphingobacteriaceae > Mucilaginibacter > Mucilaginibacter sp. A5337. Next base: position 8,747 of record NZ_JCAWEC010000017.1, read on the forward strand.
AGCTGGTCCTGCATATCATACCAATAGCGTATAATGCCTACTCTCAGCTGGTTTTGGCCGTCGCGGAAATCGTTCTGGGCTATTTGCTCATTGATCCTTTGCTTCCGCATCTTTTGCTTACCCCGGCCCCATAAACCGCCGGAGAGGGGAATACTCAAAGTAACAAAGCTGGCCGGTGCAAAATTGCTCCCGATCCCGCTGTTGATCGATCCTGTCTGTGATGCACTTAAACCAACTGCTAAACTGGGCAGGTTATCGCCATTAGCTAAACGTGTTTGTAATTTTTCACCTGCTATACGTTTGGTCAATAATTGATAATTAGCATTCCTGTCTAAAATGGTGTCCGGCTGCAAGGCTGGTAATACCGGGGTGCTGTTTTTATTCAGTGTGTCCTGCATCACCATGAGCGAATCAAAAGCTATACCTGTATACATGGAAAAATCCAGCAGGGCAACGCGGCGGCCATTTTGCAGTTTGCTTTTATTAACGAGCAGCTGACTAAGCTGAACCTTTACTTTCAGCAGGTCGTTCCGGGCTATCAGGCCGGATGCCAGCATATCTTTCTGGGTTTTCAGCACCGCATTAAGCAATGCTTCATTGACCAGTAACGTTTTCTGCTGTTCCTGTATGTTGACCAGGTTCCAGTATTTCTGCTCGGTGAGTAAAATCACAGAATCCGCTGATTGTTTTTTCCTGATCTGGCTTACCTGTAACTGCAATGCCGCCAACTGGTTACCGGTTTTAATTTTACCGCCGGCGTAAAGCGACTCGGTACCGGTTACCCCAAACAGGTAAAAATTATTAATGCCTTTCTCTAATAATGGCGGCGCGGCCGATACGAAATCTTTAAACCCGAACAAACCGAGCCCGGTCGCGCTAACCGAAGGGAGATAATCTGATTTGGCTGCAGCTACATCAGTTTTTGCTGAGCTTATCCTCAGCTCACCATTTTTTAAAGCGTAACTGTAGGCAATGGCGGCCTGCTTGCTTTCCTGCAAGGATATGATATGCTGCTGGGCTCCAGCCTGCAGACATGTAAAAGTGAATATTGATAATAGGAATGTTTTCATGATCATGGACTTATACGTTTACAGGTTCCGGTGTTGTGCTTACCGGCCTGTTTTGATCCTCTTTGCGGAAGAACAGCCAGTAAAGCGTTGGCAGGACAAACAGCGTGAGCAGCATGGAAACCAGTAAGCCGAAACAGATCACTGTACCAAGCGGTCCCCAAAGCGAAGACCTGCTGGCTACCATTGGTATTACCCCGACAGCTGCAGCTGATGAGGTTAAGAAAATTGGCCGCATCCGGCGTTCTGCGGATAGTTTTGCGGCTTCGAATACAGATTTCCCTTCGTGTATCCGCAATTCTTCGGCAAAGTCTATCAGGATGATACCGTTACGGACCACAATTCCGCAAAGGGCAAGCAAGCCGAGAAATGAAGTAAATCCGAACGGATATCCTGCAACCAGCAGGCCGAATGACGCGCCGAGTATACTTAAGGGCATTGTGGTTATGCTTAAAAGTGCATGTTTAAGATGCTTAAAATGCCAAAGCAGGATCAGGAATATCAATATGATACTTACACCCAAAGCAATGCCCATGGGCCCCTGATTTTCGCCCTGCAACTCAAATTCTCCTCCGTAATGGATCTCGACACCCTGAGGCAGCTTAATTTTTTCTATAGCCGGTTGAATATCCATTAAAACGCTATTGGCTACCGCATCCTGGGTTACGTCCATCCGGACAGTCAGTGTGCGTACGCTGTTCCTGCGGGTGATTTGCCCATCTTCCCACTCTTGGTTTACATCGGCTACCTGCCTTAATGGTATAACCGATTTTGTCTGAGGGGAAACTATATTAAGATCCCGCAAATCTGAAAGGTTGCTCCTTGCAGCTTTTGGGGATTTGATCTTTACATCCACTGCATACGTATTTTCCCAAAGCTGGGTAGCCGTGATGCCTTCCGAATGCATTGATACCGCATTGGCAATATCGTTTTTGCTCAGCCCGAGGCGCGCTGCGTCGGCCGTTTTTACATCAACCTGGAGGGTTGGCTGCATTTCATTGTAGTCTGTCCTGGCCCAGGTTATCTGCTTATGCGTTTTGCCAATGGCCAAAACCTGCCCTGCAACCTGTTTTAAGGCCGAAATGTCGTTCCCGCTGATCCTGACCTCAATCGGTGCAAGCGCATTGATCATGTTCAGCTGTTTCATCCGGACATACGCCGACGGAAACAGGTTACTGTACTTGTGCTGGTAATCTACAATGACCTCGGCCGTAGCATCCTCAGATGCTGTTTTGACTAAAATCTGGGCATAATTCTTGGCCGGAAGATTAGGGGCATATACCGAGTGAAAACGCGGAGAACTGCTGCCAATGAAACTGGTATACGTGACGATACGTTTGTCCCGCTTTAGTATCCGCTCCATGCCCTTGACAACGCTGTCTGTCTGCGACAGGTTATACCCGGAAGGCAGATAGATCTCCATTGCGAACTGGTTACGTTCCACTTTAGGGAACAGCTGCTGGGGCAATACCCCCATAATGGCAATCCCAATGACCACCGCCAGGATGCCAAAAAACACGGTCAGCTTGTAGTGTTTCATGGAGTTACCGATATGGTTGTTGAAGAAATCCTGCAGCCGGTCCAGAAATGATCTTTTTTCATCATTCTTACCATGTAATAAACCTTTTTTAATAAAGAGGGTATTGAAAAATGGCACCAGCAACATGGATATAATCAATGATAAGGTGAGCGCGATCATGATCGTTACCGGGAAAAGCCGGATGAAATCTTTGGATACGCCGGTCATGAAAAAAGCCAGCGGTACAAAAGTGGCTGAGATGGCCAGTGTAGCTGTAAATACAGAAGGGAATAATTCCTGCGCGCTGCTTTTTGCAGCATCCCAAACGGACATGCCATGATCCAGTTTTTCCACATGGTTATCGATCACCACAATCGGGTCATCTACAACAATCCCCAATACCACAATTAAAGCTGCGAGCGTTACTGTGTCGAGCTCTATACCAACCATATACATAATGGCCAGCGTTGCAGCTATGGTAATAGGAATGGTGGCTGCGGCAACAGCTGCAACCCTAAAGGGCAACAACAGCAATGCAACGCATACCACGCCGATAAGCGCGAAAGCAAACTCTTTCATAAAGTGGCTGATCGAATCATCCACAACCTGGGGTTGATCTGCCAGCTTAACCAATTGGATATCCGGTGGCAAATGCTTGCTTACTTTGTCGATGCGCTCCTCCAGTTCTTTCCCAAACTGCACAATGTTTTTACCGGTAATCATCTCCAGCGATATCACAATGGATTTGGTGCCGTTGGATGTGACATAACTGTCGGGCTCATCGTATTCACGTTTCAGCGTGGCCACATCGCGCAGTCGTACCGAGTTCCCGTTGGCATCCTGCCGGATGATCTGCTCTGCAAGTTCTGCTTCTGTTTTATAGAAAGCACTCAGATGGATCGGCTGGTCAACTACTTCGCCATCTTCCTTCCCTGTGGAATTGATAGCGCCTTCTTTTTGCAGTATCTGCATAATATTGTTCACTGATACGCCTTTTTGCAGCAGCTTATTGTTGTCCACGTAAACTGTGATCTGCTCATTCAGGTTCCCGGTATGCGAGATCTTGGCGACATCCTGCACTTGCCTGAGCTCGGCCTCGATATCTTCAACATTACGGAGTAGCTCTTTATAAGGCCTGGTTTTCGATTCAACAGCCATCAGCATGGCTGATGTATTGCCAAACTCACTGTCGATATAAAAACCTTTAACCTCTTTAGGCAACTGGCTCTGCAAAATGAGCATGCCGTTTTTGATCTTATTCCAGAATGCCTTGGTCTGGATAGCATTTAAATTGTCGGCAACTTCAACAAATACATACATTACCCCATCGCGTGAATAGGAATATGTTTTTTTCTTATTTACTTCATTATTGCTGAATAAATATTCTTCTACTTTTTTTGTCAGTTGCTCTTCTACCTGTTTTGACGAAGCACCGGGGTACTGCCCAACGATCAGTCCCTGCCTGATGGTAAAATCAGGGAATTCGTTTCGCGGCATGTTGAAAAGGGCTGCGATACCGAGTATAAAAAATATGGCAGACAGGGCAAGCGGAAATACATGGTATTCCATAGCCCATTCAATTAAATTACCTTTCTTTTTCATGATCTGCTGTTATTTATTGACGATGACAGGGGTTTGGTCGGCAAGTTTCTGATAACCGGAGGTGATCACCTGCTCGTTTCCGGCAAGTCCGGACTGGATGGCAATACCGTTACTGTAAAGCTGGCCGGTAGTTACATTTTTCCGTACTGCCTTATTTTGGGCGTTCATGATGAATAAGAAGTTGGTTCCTTTATCATCTACCTGCACAGCCTGTACGGGTACAATAATTTCCTTAACATCAGCTGTCTTAGTGCTTTTATTATCGGATACATCAAAAGATACTTTACAAAGCATGCCGGGCCTTAACTTCATCTCATTATTGGCCAGCGATATTTTAAGGTTATAATTGGCGCTGCCGCTAAGCGCTAAAACACCCACTTCGGATACCTTGCCCTGCAAAGGCTGATTCCCTAAGGCATCGATTTTTACCGTAGCCGGAGTTCCAGCTTTGTAGTGATTGATTTCACTTTCAGGCACTGCAACCAATACTTTCACCCAACGGGTATCCAGCAGCTGCAAAACCGGTTGCCCTGGGTTGGCAACGGCCCCTGCTTCAGCTTTCTTTTCACCAATATAACCGCTTACCGGTGCATAAAGATGGGTGTGGGTTATATTCTGGTAGGTTGCGCGGGCTGTAGAGGTTGCTTGCTCATAATTCGATTTGGCTTCCAGCATTTTTATTTCGGCAATGCTGCCTTTTTTAAATACATCGTTGATGCGGGTGTAATTTTCTTCGGCAAGTTTAGCCTGCGCCAGCTGTGCGTTATACTGGTTACGGTATACCGTTTCATCTATAACACCTACCAGTTGTCCTTTTTTAACAAAATCGCCGGTTAGTACCGGGAAAGACAGAATAGTTCCGGAAACCTGGAAACTTAAATCAATTGTCTTTTCAGCTTCAAGCGTTCCATCATAAACGATCCGGTCATTGTTTGGCACGGATTCCGCACTCAAATTAAATACGTTCACCGCTAAAGTGTCCGGGCCGTTCTTTTGCTCTTTTTTGCCTGAGCAGCCGGAAATCCAGATAGCAGCTATCATTACTCCTGCAAGTGTAAGTTTGGTTTTCATATAATTAAATTGAACATTATTTGTTTTTTTGTCGATTACTATTCCACAGTTTATTAATCTCTAAGAGTACCGCATAAAGCTTCAAAAAAGTTAAAATAAAGCTTAATATGTAATCTTTGTCCTTGCTTAGATATTTTCGACAATTATACATTATTTGTCTTTGTGATTTTTTAATAATTCTGTCATATTATTAATCTTGTATAATCCGGCATTCATTAATAAAAAAGACATCAACAAAATTTGTATTTTTGTCGAATAATGAAAGTAGATCAAAACGACAGCATAAGGGAGGAGATTATCGCGGCAGCCGATGCGGTATTTGAGCGTTACGGCTTTGTAAGGGTATCAATGCAGGATATATCAAATGAATGCAAAAAAGGGCGAAGTACACTTTATCATTATTTTAAGAATAAAGCGGAGGTGCTTGATGCGTTGTGTCACAAAATATTTTCCCAGTGCCTGGAGGAAAGCAAAGCCACGATAAGCAAACGACGTTCTTTTTCAGCCAATATAGAATCATTTAACGAAGTAAAGATCAAACGCCTGCGTGAAGTCGTTTTAAAATACAAGCTGGTTATAGAAGACATGAGGCAGGATCCTTCGCTGTTGATCATGCAGTCCCGCATTATGTCTGAAGAGGAGATCCTGGTGGTGAAACTCATGATCAAATGGGCATTGGAAAACAAAGAAATAGCGGAACTAAATGAAGAAGACAGCCAATTTTTGGCGGAAACCTTACAAAGTGTTTTCAAGTGCTTTGATCAGGAAATTATCCTTTTCGGAAAGTTTCCACAATTTGAAAGCAAAATAACCTGGCTGGCGCAAATATTACATAAGGGCCTGATGTAATTGGTTTGATTTTAGCTTAGGAGATATGTATCCGTTGACATGCAATTGTATATGAGTAACCTGTATACCATCAATAAGGTAATCAACGAGGTTAACGAATCAGCAGGCGGGTCGGCTGAACAAAAGGCGGTGTTGTCGGCTGAAGCGCAGGCAACTCGGGCCAGGAAACGTCATCTGTCTTGGGTTCTGTAAAAATTGCATGAATATCTTTACCGGCTTCAGCGGGGAAAATCATGTTAAGTATTTTGAAGTCTAAATGCAATACAACATTGAAATTTTCCGATGTTAGTGGTTTATAGATCCCAGGATTCGTTGAAAGTAAAAACGTTATCATTACGACTGGAAAGTAGCTGAGATCGGTTTTAGCCCGGGATTCGATGATCCAACGCACCTTAATTACTTTTTCAGAAAGCAAACCAATAGCACGCCAGTGAGTTTCAGAAATTGAAATAAATCTCCATAAACTCCTGATTGATCCGATAAAGTCTGCCTGTTTAAGGTTCTATGAGAAATGAACGAGATATAAGGTTCCCTATAATGAGAGATTGGGGCGTGTTTAATATAAAATTTAAAATCCGTTCGCCACTTTGAGTTACATGAGAAGCATACTGTCCAGCTCGGAATGTGAAGGGCGTGCAGTGAGCGCTTGTCAATTATTAAACAACCGTTGCTTTTTATTCCAAATTTCCAGGTATAGTGCCTTTTTTTCGGGGCTCAGGAATGATGCTTCAATCATCTTACCAACCTCCTTATTACCGGAGGAAAATTTGTTATAGGTATTCCGAACGGCGGTTTCAGGTATATTCATACTTCTTGCCAACACATCAAAATCAGATAATCCAATTCTTTTCTTTTTGCCGTTTATTGTCAGGGCCAATTCTTCATCGTCCTGTGGATTAACAAGATTTACATTTAAAAGGTCATAGGCAGGGCTTAGGCTTATTCCTTCGTCCGTATATAGCACAGAAAAGTTCTTCAGGTGCATATCATTGTTGCCTGTCAAAAAAGAAAATAATACCAGTTCAAAATAAGTCAGTGCATCAAAACCAGTTTGAGTACAGTATTTCAGGATAAGTTTACCGATCTTTTCATAAGAGCCCCTGTATTTGTTTTCTGTTAAAAATTCAGAAAGCTGGCAGAAATCTTCCATGTGAACTTTATGGCCTTTTACCCGGTCAAATCGTTTGGCAAGATAAACCAAACTACCGTCTGACGCCTCCATTAAAGTATGATCACAAGTTGGCATTTTAAATAGCCTTGCCAAATGCATCGTCAGATCTTCTGATTGCGGCATTTCCTGAAAATCAGGATGCTGCGGTTTAAGTATGTATTCTCCCCAAAGTCCTACTATCGTCAAACGGTTCTGCTCCTTTGCCTTTTCCAGGGTAACAGAAAGCTTTGGCTGAACTCCGGTCACAGATATCCTCTCGTTGATGGTCTGTTCGGCCAACGTTTTCAAAAGTTTATTATTCAATTCCAGCTCAGGTACTTTAGCCGTACCAAAAAATCGCCTTGAACATTTTTCATGATAAGACGATGTACCTGCATCCTGATAACAAAACCAACAATTTGCCATAGCTTAATCTATTTCGGGAATAACCGTTACAGCTCCGATTGCATCCCTGCATGTTAATAGTAATAATTCAAACCGGTCATTGCTTTTGACCTTCCAGTGTTTTGTTGCCAGATCCAGTAGCCAACCTTCCGGTATTAAGCCATCGAAAAAAGCAAACAATACTTTACTTTCATATTTCTGGGTTGACAATGGCAGCGTTAAGCTTACCGGTTTTGCGTTTTTATTCTCTAAGTAATTCGCCTGGTAAGTAAATTCGTAACCATCATCAGTTTCCGCAAGTACACCAGCCAGCGTGTCCTGAAAATACACCAAACCTTTCTTACTCATCATTTTTTACTTTTAATACCACTCCGAGTTCTGCGCCAAATAACATCAACACCTGATTCACTTTATCCATCCGCAATGTTGGTTTTCCCTGTTCCATCTCACGAACGACCCTAAGTCCGACCCCCGCTTTGGATGCCAGGTCTTCCTGTGTGAGATTTAGTGATTTCCTTTTTTTCTTCAAATACTCTGACAACATATTTATACCCTTTCGGGTACAAATATAAATAAAAGTTTATTAACTATACCCTATCGGGATTATATCCTCTGTTAATATCATAATTATACCCTATCGGGACTATATAGTAAAATTATGCTTGTTTTATACCCTATCGGGATTAGTGGTTAGTTTAAAAAAAATCCCATACTGGTACTCTCAGTACCAGTATGGGACACTCTTTTACCATTCAGATTTTCAAATAACGGGGCCTGATGAATCACCACTTTCGTTATTGATGACGAATCCATGATTAGGAACCTAGAAAATGGGGCAAAGAATTAGTATTCTCAGTCAGAAGCAACAAGCTAACACAGTCTACTACCTAATATTTGCTCTATTTACGAACCTCGGTGTTCTTAATTGAAAAGCGATTGTGGGCTATTGGTCCAAAAGCAGAACACCTGAAAAAATGACTTTACTTGTTTTCCGATAGCATATTCACCGATCTCGACAGCTTTACCCCAAGACAACCATTTGTTTATTATTTAATATTGTAATGCATTCTTTATAACTATTAAACAATAACACGATGGGAGATATTTTCCAGCTATGCCCAAAAAAGGGCGGACCTGGCGGATAATCCTCCGCATCAATAAAAGAAACCATGGAAAATTTAACAGAATCCTCAGAAAACCCCAAAGTGGTCATTCGTGATCTTACCGAACTCTTACATTTAGTTTACGATGGTAAGGAAGGCTACCAGCATGCAGCCGAAACAACCAAAACGCCGGCACTGCACATGCTTTTCCTGAAGTTGGCGCATGAAAGAGAAGCTTATGCCAATGAGTTAAAAGAACACATTGCCTTTCATGGCGGAAAAGCCCATGATCAGGAAGGGGGTGTATTGGGCGGGTTGCACCGTACCTGGATCACGATCAAGGATGCTTTAACGGGCAAAAGTGACGCTGATCTATTGGCAGCCATCGTAACAGGTGAGCAGGCTGCTATTGCTAAATTTGACGAATGTATCGCTGATCATAAGGATCACGCGGATCATTTGAAGTTGCTTGTCCGGCAAAGAGATGGGATATGGGCCGCTTTAGGTGAAATTGAAGTTTTGAAAGACAAGTATTGATAGCGCTCTGTTATTTAAGGTAAGCTTAAACGCAGGTATGACAGCCGGCGTTTTTTTGTTCGGGGCAGTTAATTCCTAAAATGATGCGCTATATGCTCCTCATCAATTGCCAGTGCCCATCATTTATTAGCCATCGAAACCAGCCGCAAAACCCTTATTTTGCATAGGTGAAAGCATTAAAACGTTTTGTTAAGTTACTGTGGGATTTTATCTGGCACATTGTGGTGGTGCTGCTATTGCTGTTGTTTGGCTTTCATTTATGGTTCATCCGTCACTCTGAAAGCGCGATCGATGAGCTGATCACGTGGAGTTCGAAGGGAAAAGTGAAGTGCACGCTTCACCGGGTAAGTATCAATTATCTCAGCAATGACCTTGATGTAAAGGATATCGTTTTTTTTAATACGGACTCTGTCCAACAGGCAACCTCCTATCGTTTCAGCACACAGGATTTTCACCTGAAGATCCACTCCAAATGGGACCTGCTGTTTCATAAACGGCTGGTGATCGACGCGGTTACCTTTAATGCGCCCGATATTACCGTCACCAGGAAGGCGAATGTTCAACAAACGGTGTCCGGCCCCAGAATCGCGCTGACCCGGGAGATCGGGAACCTGTACCGGACGATCCTCCGCTCGCTCAGGGTCCTGAATCTCCGGTTATTTGAGATCAAAGACGGACGGCTGCAGCTTAATGATGCCGGGGCAAATGCCAGCCAGCCGCTAAAGATCAGCCACATCAACTTTACGATCAACGAGCTGCAAATAGACTCCGCCAGCTTAAAGAACAAATCGCGGTTCGTTTTTTCGGAACAGGTGCGGCTGCGCATCACCGACCAGCACATTGCTTTGCCCGGTAACCACGGCAGCGTTGGTTTCAAGGAACTGCTGATCAATACCAGGGACAAGTTCATCCGGATCACTTCCCCGGATATCCAAATACTGCCTTCGAAAGGTGGCAGGAACAGGCTCGCATTTTTTGCCAATAAGATCGGCGTAACAGGCCTTGATTTTAATGCACTCTACCAGCGGCAGTTCATCAAGGCCGATTCCGTTTTCCTTGACGGGCTGACGAGCAATTACGATATTTTTGGCGATACCCCCAAAAAACAAACCGGGCTGAAGGTCGCCCCGCTGAACGGCCTGCTGACTAAGTCGCCGCTTAGTTTTAATATCAGCCATATCGTGATGTCCAAAGGCAATGCCGCCATTCACCTTCATCTTGCGGGGAAAGTAACATCATTTAGTACCCGGAATGACGACATCAGTATTTCCGGGTTTCATTTAAATGATTCCACTCAAAAGGGACTGACCATTAAAGGCTTTAATTATACCGTTCGCAATTACGTCGGCTACACGCCGGATAGCCTGCTCCGGTTTGGTTTCGACAGCCTGCAATTTGTGGATAGTAAGATCGTGCTTTACAACCTGGCCGCTGCGACCGACCGCCGCGCCGGCACCGGCCTGCAACAAACTTACACGGTCCCCCGGTTTGAAATAACCGGGATGGATTGGCTTTCGTTTATTTTCCGAAACAAATTCAAGGCAAGGTCAGCGGCCTTATATAACCCGGTGATACGCCTGATCAAAAACGATGGGGGCATTAGTGATCCTGATAGGGGTAAGACTGACGGCAGGTCGATTTACCAAAATTTATCGCTGTTGCATAAGGTACTGTCGCTGGATCAGCTGCGGATCGTGCATGGAGATCTCGCTTATCAAAATGCCGGTAAATTTCAGTTGCATGTTAAAAATTTAGGCCTGGACGTCCACGCGGGCCAATTGGAAAAAGCCGGATCACCGGATCAATTGATGAGGTCGCTGAATAGCCTGTCTTTTGAAAATGTGGCTGCTACCGTTGACGGCACCGGCATGAACGTCGACCAAGGGGCATGGAACGGCAGGGAAAAGCAATTTTCCTTCAGCAAGCTGCGGATGGCTGCGGACAGCGGGCATACAAGGGTCGCCCTCAGCGGCGTTTTACTGAATGCCGTTTCTTTTGAAAGCGACCGGCTTAAGATCAACGGCATTTCCTGGAAAGATGGGAACCTGCAGGTCAACGCAGGCCATGAATCCCGGGCAAATGACAGCAGCAGGAAAAGCCCGCCCGGGGTGTGGGTAGATCATATTTCCGGAAAGAACACCCGGCTGAGTTTTGCCAATAAAACCCTGAATGCGGAGGCCTATATCCAAACGATCTCCGGGCAGCACTTTCGGAAAGAGCCCGGCAAGCCGCTGGAACTGGAAAATCTGCTGATCGGGGGCAGCGATCTGCTGCTTAACTCCGGCGCAGGCCAGCTGAAATGCACCAATTTTTTTCTCCGGGACGGGGAAAACTCGATGCTCAAAAATGTCAGCATTCAACAGCAGCGACCCGGCGATAGCCTGCTCGTCCGTATTCCCGAACTCAGCTTCAAACCATTTATCAAACGGTCCCTGGAATCTCAAAAGATAACGATCGGTAAGATCAGTGTCAACCGGCCAGAGATCATCTACTCTTCGAAAAGTGTAAGCCGTCAAAGCGGTGAAAAATCGCCATCGGTCACTTTTCCCGGACTCCTGCTGACCGGGATCGGGATAAACGATGCTTCAGTGCGGCTGCGTCAAAATTCTTCCGTCATAAAGATCGCGGACCTGTCCTTAAAGATCAATAGGATAGCTACCCGGGCGGACGATGCTGTTTCCGTTGACCAGGTACAGATAAATACCAGGGGCCTGCTGGTTATGCCGGATAACAAGCAGGCGATAAAAGCCGCCGGTGCATTATCGGCCGGGTTTCATTCTATTTTATTTCACCCGGTTACTAAGGCCTGGGAAATACAGCTGGATAAATTCCTGACGGATAGTATGTCCTATCTTAATACCCATGCTGGCCACGGTACGGTTTCCTTATCGGCGGATCATTTACATGTTTCGGGGGTCAGGGCGACCAGCGATGACCTGAAACATTGGCTGCCCTGGCTGGCCGATCATTCCCGGGCAACGATCAGCCTGGGAGCCCTGCGCTGGCAAACCGTGGGTAACAACCTTACCGCAAGGGACATCACGTTCAGTCAAAATGAAAGACACGCCAGCATAGGTTCACTTAGCCTCGACCCGCGAAAAAACAGGGAGGAGTTTTATAAACAACTGATTTACCGGAAGGACTATATCCGCCTGGGCTCAGGGGCGATCACTTTAGACGGTCTCGGAACGACCGGCGGTCAGCTGCATATAGCGGACATGGACATCAAAAACCCGGTTCTGAGCATTTTTAGCAATAAGTTAAAAAAGCCGGGGAGCGAAAGCGAGCAGCCGCTGCCGATAGCGGCTTTGGGCAGCATACCGATGCCCTTGCAGGTGGAAAAATTACAGGTGGAAAATGCAAAGATCGGTTATACGGAATTGAACGAGGTTTCACGGGATACCGGACAAGTTTACTTCACGGCCATCAATGCACTGATCAGCAACGTGGCCACGCGGTGGGATGCGGCTACTGACAGCCTGCGGGTCGCTGTTAAAGCTAATTTCCTGGACCAGATGCCCCTGAACTTAAACATGGCCCAATCCTATCACGATGATAAGGGCGGGCTTGCCCTGCATATGCAGTTGGGGCGCGGCAAAGCGGCCTTATTGAACGGGTTTCTGGCACCACTGGTTTCGATGCAGGCAAGATCAGGCTATGTGGATACGATGTATATGAGCGCTGCGGGCAATGAATACCTGACCAGCGGAAGAATGCACCTGAATTTTCATGGCCTGCGGGCGAACATCCTGGACTCGGGTAATGTGAAACATCAGAAATTCAGCACCAAACTGGTCACCTTTTTGTTCAATACATTCGCCTTAAAAAGCCACAATCAGAACAAAGGCGCTGATTTCTATTTTGTCCGGGACCGCGACGGCTCTACCATTGATTACTTTTTGCAAATGGTCGTTGAAGGCGCGGCGGGCAGCACAGTCCCCCTGACCAGGCACATTTACCGCAAGGAATATAAAAAGGCACTGGAAGCGATGGCGCTTTCTGCAAAGAAACTCCATTGATAGTCACAACGCGGCTAGTTGCAATTGGCGAAGCGGGTAAAGCTAAATGTTTTTCAGGGACCAAATTGCCGCCGGCTGATCTTCAGCGGCAAATACAAAGCTCCCGGCAACCAGGACATTGGCGCCGGCCGCTATTAATTTTGCGGCATTTTGGGGAGAAACGCCGCCATCAACTTCGATCAGGAGCCCGGGGTTGCTTTTGTCGCTTAGGCTCTTCAGTTCGCTGATCTTCCGGTAGGTTTGTTCAATAAATTGCTGACCGCCAAAGCCGGGGTTTACCGACATGACCAGTACGATAGCCACATCGGCAATGATATCCGCTAACAGCGCGACCGGCGTATGCGGATTAATGGCCACGCCGGCAAGGCAGCCCAGCTCTTTTATCGCGTGAATAGTTCGATGCAAGTGCGTACAGGCCTCGTAATGGACAAGGATGTGGTCAGCTCCTGCAGCTTTAAACCGCTGCAGGTAACGATCAGGATCAACGATCATTAAATGCAGGTTTAGCGGTTTCCGGGCATGTTTTTTTATCGCCCCGATCACCGGAAAGCCGAGCGAGATATTAGGCACGGACAGGCCGTCCATTACATCCACATGGATCCAGTCGGCGGCACTGTTGTTGAGCATCTCTATTTGGCGTTGCAGGTTGCCAAAATCGGCTCCGAGTATAGAGGGGGCGATTAAATGAGTCATGGCAATAGTCGCTGAGCCTGTACAATTTGGTGAACCCAAACCTCTTACCAGCCTATTTCTGATCCATTTTTTCAAGTATGGCCAAAATCTTATCCAGTTTATCTACGTCGATCTTATTAAGACGTATTTGCAGATCCTCGATGTCTTTTTTTGCCTCCACGTTGGTTTTGAAATCCTCGTCAGCCTTAACGCGGTCGCGGTCACTCTGGCGATTCTGCGCCATCATGATGATCGGTGCGGCATAGGCCGCCTGGGTCGAGAAAAGCAGGTTCAGTAAAATATAGGGGTAAGGATCCCAATGATAAATAATAGCAACAACGTTAAGCGTCATCCATAGGGCGACAATGATGGTCTGAATGATGATGAACCGCCATGAGCCCATGCCCGTTGCCACGGAATCGGCCAAACGTTCGCCGAAGGTCATGGAGTCATTGTGCTTTTGAAACCAATTTTTTGTAGTGAGTGCCATTGTAAAGTAAGATTAAAGGGTTTAAATTGTAATGAATGAACTAAATATTTTAATTAGGCGGAACGTAATAAATGTTACCCCGAAAACGGGCCTTTAACGCTCCATCCGGTCAGGGCTTGGCGGTATTGTTAATCCCGTGGATAACCCCATCCGGCTTTTCTGCCTGTTTGCTTTAAATATTCAACTACCTGGCTTACGGTGTTCGCCCCTGCCAAGTTCTTCGGCCACGTTAACCAGGCCGGCAATGCTATAATAAATATATGGATCAATATTGAAAATAACATGCGATCTGCCTCCCATTTCAAATGATCTCTATTGGCCGCCATGATCATTTATCGTCACAAGAACCTCCTTAATAACAGATGAGGTGACCCTGTTAAATTTCTTCGCGTCGCAGTCTTCATGGCTTATATTGATTAAGATTTATGATAAAATTTCAGAATAACGGTAATAATTAATACCACTACTATAAACAGGGAGAACACATTTCCGAAAAAGCTACCCAGGCTGTTTGATTTTCCGTTTTTGGCCATGAACGGCCGGATCGTCATTAAGAATAACAGGCAAAAGGTGAATGTCAGAATTAAGGTAGTGATGCTTAACATAGTTTTTATGATTACAAGCCGGTAAACAGCAAAGCTTTTCCTTCTTTAAATTGCACCTCCATCTCTTATCTCCATGCCTTATATTGATTGATCAGACCGTTTGTGGACTGATCATGGCTTTTGACCTCGCCGGCAGCCTTTAGCTCGGGAAGTATTTTCCCGGCCAGCTGCTTACCGAGCTCAACGCCCCATTGATCAAAACTGTAAATATTCCAGATGATGCCCTGCACAAATATCTTATGTTCATAGATGGCGATCAGCGATCCTAATGACCTGGGCGTTATTTTCTTCAGGAGGAAGGAGTTCGTCGGCCTATTCCCGTCGAATTGCCTGAACGGCGCTATTTTTTCAATTTGCTCACCGGTAAAGCCTGCCTTTATCATTTCATTAACCACTTCAATGGTCGTTTTCCCGTTCATCAAAGCCTCCGTCTGCGCAAAGAAATTGGAAAGCAGCATTTCGTGGTGTTCTCCAATCGGGTTATGAGATTCGGCCGGTGCTATAAAATCGCAGGGTACAAGCTTCGTACCCTGGTGGATCAACTGGTAGAAAGCATGCTGGCCATTGGTTCCCGGCTCCCCCCATACTATGGGCCCTGTGGAATAGTCAACCGGCTCTCCATCACGGCTGACATGTTTGCCGTTGCTCTCCATGTCGCCTTGCTGAAAATAAGCGGCGAAACGATGGAGATATTGGTCATAAGGCAGGATCGCGATGGTCTGGGCATCAAAAAAATTATTGTACCAGATGCCGATCAGGGCAAGGATTACGGGTATATTTTCTTCAAAGTCGGCATATCTGAAATATTCGTCAATCTCGTGCGCGCCGCTCAGCAGCTCAATAAAATTATCATAGCCGATGCTCAGAACGATAGGGAGGCCGATCGCGCTCCATAACGAATAACGCCCGCCTACCCAATCCCAGAACTCAAACATATTTTTCGTATCGATCCCAAATTTCGCCACGCCGGCAGCGTTGGTCGACAATGCCGCAAAATGGCTGGCGACGTCGGTGTCTGTTGCCCCGCTTTTCAGAAACCATGCACGCGCGCTGTGGGCGTTGCTCATGGTTTCCTGCGTCGTGAAGGTTTTGGACGCGATCAGAAACAGCGTTGTTTCCGGGTCAAGTTCCTTTAGCGTTTCGACCAGGTGCGTTCCGTCTACGTTAGAAACGAAGTGCATGGACAGGTGATTTTTATAGGGCCTGAGGGCTTCGGTGACCATAACCGGTCCCAGGTCCGAGCCACCGATACCGATGTTAACGACATCCGTGATAGCCTTACCGGTAAAGCCTTTCCAGCTCCCTGAAATGATCGCTTCACTAAAGCCCTTCATTTGTTCAAGCACGCGGTTGACCTCGGGCATGACGTCCTTCCCATCCACGTAGATCGGCGTGTTGCTGCGGTTGCGTAAAGCGATATGCAGCACCGGCCTGTTTTCCGTCAGGTTTATTTTCTCGCCGGTGAACATCTCCCGGATCGCGGTGTCCAGGGAGCAATCCCGCGCGAGCTGTACCAGGAGCGTCAGGGTTTCATCATTAATGCGGTTCTTCGAGAAATCCAGTAAGATGTCGTGGAAGACCAGGGAATATTTCTGAAAGCGATCCCGGTCTGCGGCAAAGAGCTCCCTGATGTGCTTTTTTGAAATATTGTTATAATGTCTGACCAGCTTTTCATAAGCCGGGGTTTTCGTAAAATCCGTATTGGGTAGCATATTTTTTTTATTGATATCTTTTGTCTGATTTCCGATCCGAAGGATTAACCGTTAAAAATGTCACTATATCAGGCGATGGTCGCGTTCTTCTTCCAATACCCATCGGGTATGGAAAGCACCTGTTTTTCCGATCAGTTCATAAGTATGAGCGCCGAACAGGTCGCGTTGCGCCTGGATCAGATTGGCAGGCATCCGCTGGCTTCTGAAGGCATCAAAATAACTTAGCGATGCCGCATAGGCGGGTGTGGCAATGCCGGCGGTGACTGTTGCGGACACCACTTTCCTTGCACCCGTTTCCGCCTGAGCGATCAAGTGTTGTATATGTTTGTCGAGTAACAGATGCGGTAGGCCTGGTTCTGCCCGGTAGGCCTTGACGATATCGTTTAAGAATGCCGACCTGATGATGCATCCGCCGCGCCAGATCCGGGCGATTTCGCCCAGGTCAAGCTGATAGCCGTAGACATCGGAAGCTTTGTCCAGTAAATGCATGCCTTGCGCATAGGTAATGATCATACAGGCGTAGAAAGATTCCTCCAGTGCAGCCAGGAATCCGTCCCGGTCCACATCAAGCCTGGCCGGTTCATCATAAGATTCAGCGGCCTGCTTCCGTAAATTTTTATATTTGGAAAGATCGCGCATAGCTACGGCCATATCGATCGTCGGAACGGGTACTTCGAGGTCCATGGCCACCTGCGAGGTCCATTTTCCGGTCCCTTTTCCCTTGGCTTCATCTTTAATTTCATCTAAAAGATAATGTTGCTGTCCGCTTTGCTTATAGGTGAAGATGTACGTGGTGACCTCCAGTAAAAATGACCGTAGCCTGCCGGAGTTCCACTTGCCGAAGAGCGCGGCGATGGCTTCATTATCCATTTTTAAGCCTTTTTTCAGTATTTCATAGGTTTCAGCGATCAGCTGCATCAGGCCATATTCAATACCATTATGTACCATCTTGACAAAATGGCCCGAAGCACCGGGGCCGATGTAGGCCACACAGGGCGTGCGGTCAACTTTTGCGGCAATGGCCGTTAGTACGGGTTTGATCACATCAAATGCCTCTGTATCGCCGCCGGGCATCAGGCTCGGGCCCCTGCGGGCTCCCTCTTCACCGCCGGAGATGCCCATACCTATAAAATGAAAGCCTTTCGCCGACAGTTCTTTTGAGCGGCGTTCGGTATCTTTAAAATAAGAATTGCCGGCATCGATCAGGATATCCCCTTTTTCCATCAGGAAAGCCAATTCCGCGATCACATTGTCTACAATTTTGCCGGCGGGAACCAGCATGATGATAGCCCGCGGTTTTTTTAAGCTGGCTACAAATGCCGTGATATCATTAAAACCTTTGAGATGGGTGTGCTTACCTTCCTGATCCAATAATCCACACTTAGCGGGATCTGTGTCGTAGCCGGCGGCATGGATGCCGTGGTCGCCCATATTGAGGATCAGGTTCATTCCCATGGCCCCCAGGCCGATCAATCCAAAATCGTATTTTTCGTCTTTTTTATTTGTTTTGCTCATATATCATAGATTAGGCCATGTGAGGAAACAGGCTAAATAACCTCTAAAAGAGCCTTCGCCCTTCGGATAACGTTCTCCACGGTGAACCCGTATTCCCTGTAAAGATCGGCGGCCGGAGCAGACTGGCCGTAGGTCGACATCGCCAATACGTCACCCTCATCGGTCACATATTCGCGCCAGCCAAGCGGCGAACCCATTTCGACCGCCAGGCGTTTTCTAACCGCCTTCGGCAATACCTGTTCGCGGTAAGCGCTGTCCTGCTTACCGAATAACTCCCAGGAGGGCATGCTTATCACCCTCGCGGCAATGCCTTCCCTTTCCAACCGGACCTGTGCCTCCAGGATCAGCGCGACCTCGGAGCCGGAAGCCATCAGGATAATATCCGGGAAAGCCTGCGCTTCGGAAAGTATATAGGCTCCTTTTTCAAGACCATCCGCATGGCCATATTTGGCCTGGTCGATGACCGGAATATTCTGGCGGGTCAGTATCAGTGCGACCGGGCCGTCGTTACGCTGCAAAGCGACACGCCAGGCCTGGGCTGTTTCGTTGGCATCTGCCGGCCTGATCACGACCAGGTTGGGAATGGAACGCAAGGAGATCAGCTGTTCCACAGGCTGGTGCGTAGTGCCATCCTCGCCCAGGCCGATACTGTCGTGGGTAAATACATATACAGGCCGTATCTCCATAATGGCCGCCAGCCGGATCGGGGGCCGCATGTATTCGGAAAAGATCAGGAAGGTCGCGCCGTAAGGTATCAACCCCCGGGTCAGCGCCATGCCGTTGAGCGCGCTTCCCATCGCATGTTCGCGGATGCCGAAATGAAAGTTACGGCCCTCCCGGTGTTCTGCATTAAAGGAATAGTAATTCTTTAAGATCGTATCGGTGGATGGAGAAAGATCAGCAGCGCCGCCAACAAGGGCGGGTAAGCGCTCCGCGATGGCATTGAGCACCTGGCCGGAAGCGGCACGGGTGGCCATCCCTTTTTCGTCCGGCTCGAATACCGGCAGGCAGGCCTCCCATCCTTTAGGCAAGCCGCCACTGCTGAAAAGCTCATATTCCGCAGCTAACCCGGGAAAATCTTCTTTATAGGATTTAAAAAGATCATTCCATTGCTTTTCCTGCCCCATGCCCTTTGTACCGGCATCACGATAATATTTCAATACCTCCTGGGGTACGACAAAGGATTGCTCCGTGTCAAAGCCGAAGAACTGCTTGACAAGTTTTAATTCACCGGTGCCCAGCGGCGAGCCGTGTGCTGCAGCGGTATTGACCTTATTGGGGCTGCCATAGCCGATTTGGGTACGCAGTCTGATCAGGGAAGGCCGGCTGGTTTCCCCGATCGCGGTCCGTATTGCTTCGGCGATCGCCGGCAGGTCATTGCCGTCGGCTACGGTTTGTACGTGCCAGTTATAGGCTTCAAACCTTTTACCAACATCTTCAGTAAAGGCAAGATCGGTATCCCCTTCAATAGTAATATGATTGTCGTCATAAATGCAGATCATATTGCCCAATTCCAGCTGACCTGCAAGGGAGGCGGCTTCCGACGTCACCCCCTCCATCATATCACCGTCCCCGCAGATACAGAATATTCTGTAATTAAATAGCTCAAATCCCGGCTTATTGTAGCGCGCAGCCAGGTGCTTTTGACCAATCGCAAAGCCAACGCTATTGGCAAAACCCTGGCCCAATGGCCCCGTGGTGACCTCAATTCCCGGTGTCAGCCCATATTCTGGGTGTCCAGGGGTCTTACTGTTCAACTGACGGAACGCTTTGAGGTCATCGAGGGTGAGGTCATAGCCCGTCAAATAAAGCATGGCGTACTGGAGAATGCAGGCGTGCCCGTTGGACAGGATAAAACGGTCCCGGTTCGCCCACTGGGGGTTAAAGGGATCGTAATTCATGAACGATGTCCACAGGACATGGGCGACCGGGGCGAGTGCCATGGCCGTACCCGGGTGGCCGGAATTTGCTTGCTGCACGGCATCGGCTGCCAGGACCCTTACGGTATCGATCGCCAGCGTTTGAATCAGTTGACTATTTACTTTCATCTTTCTTTATGATCATATATCATATTCAGTTGATTAAAGCCTGCCGGATTAACCGGTGGCCCATTGGTCTTTTGTTTCCTGACCGTTTATTGATGGTCAGTCTTTTTTCAGGGATACTACGACCAGGTAAATGGCAATAAAAACGCCGGCCAATGACAGGATACAGGTAACCCATTGGATACGGTGACGGGCAGCCGTATCTATCCTGTAACCCCCATAGGCAAATGCGCCGATAATAACGAGCATCTGGATACCAAGTCCGCTGTATTTCGCATAGCCATAACCCGGCGATTCTTCAGGCCGGGTTTGATATTGATTATCCGTTTTATCACCTGTGCCTGTAGTTTTTTTATTATGGTTATTTTTTCTCATAAGTGCCGTGTATGCATACCGGTAATGGTATCCAGACCCATTTAAATGTCAGGTAAGCAGGCTATATTAACCTTCGCTCATACTCCCCTTTCCTGTATTACCAATATAGGTCCTAAGAAATTTGTACCCCCAGTTAATAGCTATCGCAAACCGTGAGAATAGTATCGAATACTATTTATTGCTTCATTTAAAGCATCAATGGTTTGCGTTATCAATTAAATTTGAATGGAAAGTACCCGTCGCAAATAATAGAAGGGATGCGGGCATCGGCTATGGCATCATGAAGTACAGGCGACAATAAAAAGATAAATCAATGGCGACAACAAGCACCTATCTGACATTTGACGGCCTCTGCGAAGAAGCATTTGCGGTTTACAAAGCTACATTTGGCGGTGAATTTACGCAGCTGTCCCGGTTCAATACGATCCCGCCCAGTGAAGGGTATGTGGTATCGCAGAGCGATCAGCATAAAATTCTGCACATCGCATTGCCGATCGGGAATACGGTGCTCATGGGGTGCGATGCGGGGGATGAATATGGTGATTCGCTGGTACAAGGAAATAATTTTGCAGTGTCTGTTTCGACAAACAGCAAGGCGGAGGCGCAAACTATTTTTGATAAACTTTCGCAGTACGGGCAGGTATCGCAGCCGCTTGCGGATACCTTTTGGGGCGCTTATTTTGGAGCTGTTATTGATCAGTTCGGTATCAATTGGAGGATCAGTTTCGATGAAAAAGCTGCGGCGAAAGGGGCACACTGATCCGTCCTTCCCTTTTCTGATTATATATTTTTCTTGTCTATATTTATCCTATCAAACAGTTCCGGGGATTTTCCGTGGGCCTGATTTATTTTCATCATTCATCTAATCGCACCTAATGACACCAGATTCACAGAATGTAACGGACTATACCAATAATAACACCATTTTCCTGGTGTGGAACTTCAAAGATGATATGCAGGTCAAAGATCAGTTCAACCGGCTTTGTAAGCTGGTCATTAATTTGAATAACTCCGCCAATGTCCGCTTCCCGGTATCACGGGCCAGTTGCGTACTCGGGATCGGGCATGATGCCTGGCTGCGACTCGGCCTGCCCAAGCCCCTGCCTAAAGAACTGGTCAGTTTTGCCCCGGTTACCGGCTCAAAGCATACCGCGGTAGCGACCCGCGGGGACCTGCATTTGCATATCAGAGCTGACAATGCGAGTATCTGCTATGATATGGCGGCGGCGATCTCGGAGATCCTGGTGCCGGTGGCGGACTGTGCTGAAGAGGTACATGGTTTCCGGTATTGGGACAGCCGGTCTATTTTAGGTTTTGTTGACGGGACGGAAAACCCGCATGGCCTGGACCGCGAGTTCTTCGCCATTGTGGGCGATGACGATCCGGCTTACAAGGGCGGCAGTTATCTTTTCGTGCAGAAATACATGCACAACCTGAGTGCCTGGAAAGGGTTGTCCACAGAGGACCAGGAAAAGGTAATCGGAAGATCAAAGGAAAACGACATTGAAATGGCCGATGATGTGAAGCCATCCAATTCACATAGCGCACTGGCCAACGTTGGCGACGATTTCAAAATTGTCCGGGATAACATGCCCTTCGGAAACATGTCTACCAACGATATGGGCACCTATTTTATCGCTTATGCGAGCACCTTTTCCACGGTACAGAAAATGCTGAACAGTATGTTCATCGGGATCCCGGAAGGGAACTATGACCGGATCCTCGATTTCAGTACGGCAAAAACCGGGACGATGTTTTTTGTACCGCCATTTAACATGCTGGACGATTTCTCGTCCTGACCTGCGGCGGGGCTTAGTCGATGACCGCCCCTTCCTTCATTTTTGTATCGGGCAGGTTTTCACCGATCATTTCCAGTAAGGTGGATTCGATCACGCGGCACATGGCATTCAGGGCCAGATCATTGGGTTCTTTTCCAAATGGCTGTTCGATCTCATCGGCAATAGCTTCAAAAGCAACGAATGTGTAAGCTATGAAAACGACAAGAAAAGGCGTAAGCCATTGCAGGCTGTCTACCAAACCGAAGGGCAATAAAAAACAATATAAATAGATCGTGCGGTGCAGTAATACACGGTAGGAATACGGCATGGGAGTCGACTGGATCCGTTCGCAGCCGCCTACGATATCTGACAATTTATCAAAATTCTGATCGAAGCGGGATTGCTGGATAGAATCGATTTTTTTTTCCTGACGCGCTTGCTGTACCCATTGCGCCATCAACTTCATGATCAGGATGGGTTTAAACCGGGCATTTTTTACCAATTCAAACTGCGCTTCATTTAAGCGTTTCTGCAGGTCTCCGGACGGGTTGGTATGCCTTAACTGATGCTTTAAAGCATAGGTAAAAGCGACAAGCATCAGCACGAATGGCTTAGCACTTTCCGGCTCATCCGCTTTTTCAGGCAATGTCAGCACCTGACGGGCCAGTGAGCGGGTGTCGTTGAGCAATGCCCCCCAAAGTTTGCGTCCTTCCCAAAAACGGTCGTAACTGACGTTATTGCGAAATCCCAGAAAAAGCGCCAGCACAAAACCAAACAAGGTTAACGGCGTCGGATTCAAAGGAACCTTAAATGAAAAGATAATACCGTGCAGATAAACGATAATGAGCGATAACAGAAAGAGCAGGGACAGTCGCGGCAATATCCTGGGTAGTACAGAGCCATGCCACACAAACAGCATCTTAAACCAATGTTCTTTTTTTCTGATGATCATGTATTATCTATCTATAAATATCGGGGACAAAGTTAACTTACTTTTGTATATCGTATGAGCCGGCCGGCAAATGACCGGGGGCTTTATTTGTTATATCCGGGGTTGGGTTAACCAGTACAGTACCTTGGCCACCAGTTCATCAAGACCGAAAGGCTTTGATAAGACATCGTCCACCATAAGAGATCGAAGAAGTTTTTCAGGCTGATATTCCGTAGTTGTTACGATAATGGGACAAAGTTCCGTCAGCGGATCGTCCTTAAGCCTGCGGCAAACTTCAGGATGCTCTTTAACGATCCGGTAATCGAGAAAGATCAGGTCAGCCCTCGACCTTTCGAAATCCGACAGGGATGAACCAATACTTTCTGTAACCACATCATAGCCCAGATCCTCCAGTATAGACTGCATTAAAGCTGAAACGTCGGTATCAATTTCTAATATGTATATGATCTCTGTCATGGATGTTGGCCTGAATTTATAGCGCTACTAAGTCTATCCTTTACATGCCGGGTATCTTGATACCCGCATCTTTTACGGCTTGCAACAGCATGCCCTGGATCAAAAGCTTATTCTCGTAAAAATCAGGGGCGCTGGTCCAGATACTAATGCTTAAGGCGTAGCCGTCGGGCAGCAATTCGCCTACGCCGATGCGTACCGCGGGCGATTTAAGACATTGATCGCAATTTTCGAGGGTTTGGCTGATGACCCGGGTCAGGTCGCCGGCATTGATATTATTCGGCACCTGGTAACTGATATCGAGGCGCCGGGTAAGCTGACGGCTCATATTGGTGATCACCTGATTGGAAAGCTGGCTGTTTGGGACGATCACGACCAGGTTATCGAAGGTGGTCAGGATCGTGTAAAATAGCTGGATCGAGGTCACCGTACCCTCGATGCCTTTCGTGTTGATCTGGTCGTCTACCGCAAAAGGTTTTAACAATAAGATCAGTATGCCGCTGGCAAAGTTTTGTAAAGTACCGGACAGGGCCAAACCGACCGCCACGCCGAATGTTCCGAGCAATGTGGCAAACAAGGTTGTTTGGATGCCCATGACCTGCATTACCCCAATAATAAGCATGATCCTTAAAGCGACGCCAAGCATGCTCATCAGGAAAGGTTTGAGTGTGGGGTCAATCTCTTTGGCGTGCATTTTCCGGAGCAGCTGATTCAGCAGGACCCTGATCAGCCAGAGGCCGCCAAGCAGCATGAGCATGCCGATGATAAAACGTGGGACATAGCTGATCAGCCAGCCATAAGTATGTTCGTAAAATCGTTGGAGATCCAGGTTGGTTTTCATGTAATCTTAATAAATAAAATAGCTGAGGCAGGATATGGGACACAGGATAGGTATACCTTCAGGGGTAATACAGGAGATCTATCCTGAAATAAAGGCCTCCTTGATCCGGCCGCTTTCTTCCGGGAGGGCTGGGAAAATATACAACGGGGATGTCCCGGTGTCGCCCCAAATAATACCTGACGCGATCAGCATGCCGCCGGCGGACAGCGTTTTTATACGGGTATCCATAACGGCAGATCCGAATAGGTTAGGTCATTGCTTTCAGCATTGTGATCATGTTTAGTAATAAAGCCGGTCAACAGGCTTAAGCCGAATGAACAAATGATTAAACCTTTCACGGCCGGCCGATTTCAGACAGGCATCAATTCATTTCTCCGTTCGGTTTGTTGAATTTTCTCGACCCGTTCAAAAATCTCCGGAACATGCTTCCTGATCTTGATCCTTACATATTTTGAAGCCGGCATATTGCTTTCGCCGACTACATTATTTATCGATACCAGCACATTGGTTTCCGGAAAATAAGTAACCGTATTGCGTTCGGGTATCGGGTAGGCCACAATAATGAAAAGTGGCGCGATCCGCTCAATACCCTCATCGTAATTGAACAGGTCAACTTTTTCGCCGTTCACAAATCCGCCGTCATCAATATCTTTTTGGTTCATGAAAATAACGCGCCGTTCATTTTTAATCCCGCGATAACGGTCCTCCAGGCCATAGATCGTCGTATTGAACTGATCGTGCGTACGCGTGGTCGCCATCAGGTATTCATCATTGGCAAGTGTATTGTCCGGAACGGTTGTCAATGTAAACGGAGCGCGGTCTCCATATTGGGCAGTAACAAAATTGCCGTCACGGGCAGCATTGGGCAGATAAAACCCATTGCGTTCGCGAACCCTTATATTGTAGTTCTCAAAGCCCGGTATGCATTTTTCGATAGCATCCCTGACCGCATCATAGCTATCTGCATACCGCTGCCAGTCAACTACTGATCTGGAGCCCAGTGTCGCCATCGCCATCCGGCAAGCGATCTGTGTTTCATTGATCAGGTCAGCTGATATGGGCTTTAGTATCCCTTTAGAGGACTGGACGATGCCCATGGAGCTTTCGGTGCTGATGAACTGCGCCTCGCCGTTCACGATGTCCAGGTCGCTTCGGGAATAGGTGGGCAATATCAAAGCCTCCTGACCGTGTACCAGGTGTGTCCGGTTTAATTTCGTTGAAACACATACGCTCAGATGAAGTTTTCTTATCGCATCCGCGGTATATGTAGTGTCCGGCGTTGCGGATAGAAAATTGCCGCCCATACAGAACAACACTTTTAACTTGTCCGCATGCATGGCTTTGATGGCCCTGACCACATCGTAGCCGTGTTCCCGCGGAGGTTCAAAGCCATAGAAATCCCGCAGTCGGTCCAGCTGTTCATTAGTCGGCTTTTCATTGATCAACATGGTGCGATTCCCCTGAACATTGCTATGGCCCCGCACAGGGCATACCCCTGCTCCGGGCTTGCCGATACTGCCTTTAAGCAGCAGCAGGTTAACGATCTCCTTGATCATATCTACCCCGTTGGGCTGTTGGGTAAGCCCCATGCCCCAGCAAAAGATGATGCGTTTTTTAAAGGCCAGCATTTGCGCAGCCTGGTAAATTGAGGCGGGCGATAAACCGGATTCTTCGGCAAGTTTATCCAGTTCATAGGCCTCAAACTGTTTTATAAAATCTTCGTAACCTACGGTTTTGCTATTGATGAATTCGTGGTCAAAAACCTCACCGGGGGATTTTCTTTCAAAATCCAGCAATAAAAGTTCCAGGGCTTTTAAAAGCGCCATATCCCCGTTTATTTTCACAGGCAGGTAAAGGTCAGCGAGCTCAACGCCGTGCCCGATCACGCCATTGAGTTGCTGCGGATTACGAAAACCCATGAGCCCCGCTTCCGGCAAAGGATTGATGGCAATGATCTTAGCGCCATTTTGTTTGCCCTTCTCCAACGCGCTCATCATCCGGGGGGCATTGGTGCCGGGGTTATGGCCAATGATCACGATGACATCCGTATCATAAAAATCATCCAGCTTTACAGTGCCTTTGCCGATACCGATGGTGGGTAACAACGCTGTTCCGGATGTTTCATGGCACATATTGGAGCAATCCGGCATATTATTGGTCCCAAACTCCCTGGCAAAAAGCTGGTACACGAATGATGCCTCATTACTTGTTCTTCCTGAAGTATAAAAAGCGGCCTCATCAGGGGATTCCAGGCGATTCAGGTGGTCTGCTATTTTTTTAAAAGCATCATCCCAACTGATCGGCTGATAATGTGTCCCGTTTTGCGGCATATACATAGGTTCGGCCAGCCTTCCCATACGGCCGATCTCGAAATCCGTTAGTTTAGCGAGATCGTAGACCGAATTCTTTTTAAAGAATTTGGCCGTTACCTTTTTGGTGGTCGCCTCTTCCGCCAGTGCTTTGGCCCCATTTTCACAGTATTCACCCACTGGTGACCGTTCATCGTCAGGATCGGGCCAGGCACAGCTCGGGCAGTCAAAACCGCCGCGTTGATTCATAGAGAATAAAGCCCGGGTGCCCCTGACCGGAACACCTTCTTCAAACAGGTCACTGAAAGCCGCCATGACCGCCGGTATGCCAGCAGCCCATTTTTTTATCGGTGACACCTTTAGATCCAACAGTTTGTAGGGCGGCTCTGCCGACGGTTCTTTTTTTGTCTTTTTCATGGCCTGCGTATTTGATTATTGGGTAAGTAAGGGGTTGGGGAAATTATCGCTTTGATCTTCTTCCACGTTATCCAGACAGGTAAAATCTTTTTCGACCAACAGGCTTACCGGGCCGGTACTGTCGTCAAAGCCAACCCTGGAAGTAGTTGCCAGGTCTTCGATCATTGTCCTGGGCATACTTAGCAAGATCCGGTCACCGGTATAATCGGCTGCCAGGCTATCATTGATGGTCACTTCAATACCATAGGTTAATGTTTTCCCGGCAAATTCCGTCTGTTCCTGGAGAAAACCTTCCTGGTTCAGCCGGGTTACGTCCGATTGTGTCAGCCGGTAGCGGAGTGAATTGCCTTTTATTCTAATTTTCATAAGATGTCGGTATTAAGATCCGTTCACTTGAGCTATAAATATTGAACCTGTCTTCTCTTAAAAAGCCTAAGAGCGTCATGTCGAATTCCGTGGCCAGTTCGACCGCAAGGGACGATGGTGCACCAATGGCGGCCACAATGGAGATCCCGGCCATTGCTGCCTTTTGGATCAATTCAAAACTCGCCCTGCCGCTTAGCAATAAAATATGCTGATCCAAAGGCAGCATGTCGCAAGCCAGCGCATTGCCGATCAATTTATCGAGCGCGTTGTGCCGCCCGACATCTTCCCGCAGCAAGAGCAGTTCGCCGGCCAGTGAAAACAAACCGGAGGCATGAATGCCGCCAGTAGCAGCGAACCCGCTCTGTGCAGCTTTTAATTTCCGGGGTAACTCGTAGAGTACCGGTGTAGGCAGTCTCAGTTCAGGTTTGGCCCAGCCACTGAACGGGCTAACCGTCCTTATCGATTGGATAGACCCTTTTCCGCAGACACCGCAGCTGGACGTGGTATAAAAATTCCTTTCCGATTGCATCAGCTGAGGGCTGAAGGCCTCCGTCAGTTCTACGTGAACAATGTTCTCTTTTTGGGAGGAACAGGCCATATCAACATGATAAACATTAGCTACATCGTGATAAGAGGAAATGATGCCTTCCGTAAACAGGAACCCCAGTGCCAATTCCAGATCGTTGCCGGGAGTACGCATGGTTACCGAGATATTTTTTTGCATTCTATCTGCTCCTGGTCCATAGCCTATCCCTATTTCGAGCGGTTCCTCTATCGAAAGGGTATCCAGCGAGGGTGACCCGATAAAGCCATTCACTTTCCGGATAGGCTTGTGTTTTGTTCCAACTAATGGCAGATCGGTCATAATTAATTTTGATTATTAGAATGATAATAAAATAAATCAATCGGCAATTGCTTATCCTAATCAGGCGAAAATGATAATTAATATAAAAATAGTCGTTTTAGTTCAAATGCACGCCTTTATTGATCTGGACATTAATTTAAAAATTATAAGTATTCTTCCGGTTATATCTGTTATATGACGAGGCGCTCTTACGCCCCGTCATATATAAATCAATAAAAAGATGTACAAACCGGTATCAAATGCAGACCTGTGACGATCCGTATGTTCCCTTCGATCAATTGACCTCTTCGAACTGTACATCCGTTGCGTCGTCATCCCCGCCGGCCGGTTGTCCGCCTGTTTCCGGGCCAGCGCCTGTATTATCAGCGGTTTTGTACATCTCTTCGCTGGCGGCGCTCCAGGCCGCGTTCAGATCTGCCACAGCGCGGTCGATGCCGGCGATATCCTGTTGCTCATGCGCCTGTCTTAAAGCGGACAATGCGCCATTAATCGCCTCCTTATTGGTGCCGGAGATTTTATCACCGAACTCTTTCAATTGTTTCTCGGTCTGGAATACGAGACTGTCGGCATGATTAAGTTTTTCTATCTTCTCCTTGGCCGCTTTATCAGCCGCCTCATTTGCTTTGGCGCTTTCCCGCATTTTTTCAACCTCCTCCTTGCTCAGTCCGCTGCCTGCCTCAATACGTATTTTTTGTTCTTTATTCGTGCCTTTGTCTTTAGCGCTGACATTTAATATACCATTCGCATCAATATCAAAGGTCACCTCGACCTGAGGTACGCCCCTTGGTGCCGGGGGTATCCCGTCCAGGTTAAAGATACCCAGGCTTTTATTGTCTTTTGCCAGGGCGCGGTCCCCCTGTAAAACATGCACCTGAACACCCGGCTGGTTATCACTCGCGGTGGAGAATATTTCTGATTTCTTTGCCGGAATGGTCGTGTTTGCCGGGATAAGTGCAGTCATCACGCCGCCCATGGTTTCGATCCCCAAGGAAAGCGGGGTAACGTCGAGTAAAACAACATCCTTCACATCCCCGGTCAGGACGGCGCCCTGAATAGCCGCTCCCAGAGCAACGACTTCATCCGGATTAACACTCTTATTGGGCTTCCTGCCAAAGAACTTTTCAACGAGCTCCTGTACTTTCGGGATTCGCGTACTGCCTCCGACAAGAATCACCTCCTCTATATCCGCAGGTTTCAATTTGGCATCTTTCAGGGCTGCCTCACAGGGTTTCAAACAACGGGTAAAAAGTTTATCAGACAGTTTCTCGAACGTCGCACGGGTTAGTTTTTTAACCAGGTGCTTCGGAACCCCGTCAACAGAGGTGACATAGGGCAGGTTGATCTCCGTTTCCGTGGCCGATGACAGTTCCACTTTTGCTTTTTCAGCGGCTTCTTTTAAGCGTTGTAAAGCCATCGGATCTTTACGCAGGTCTATGTTCTCCTCCTTTTTAAATTCATCAGCCAGCCAGTCCATGATCACTTTATCAAAATCGTCACCACCTAAATGGGTATCGCCATTCGTGGATTTTACTTCGAAAACGCCATCGCCTAACTCCAGAACCGAAATATCGAAGGTTCCGCCTCCAAGGTCAAATACGGCAACCCTATGGCTCCGGTCTCCTTTATCAAGCCCATAAGCCAACGCTGCTGCGGTCGGCTCATTGACGATACGCCGAACGGTTAAACCGGCAATTTCCCCGGCCTCCTTTGTCGCCTGGCGCTGAGCATCATTAAAATAGGCCGGTACGGTGATTACCGCTTCTGTTACTTCCTGCCCAAGATAATCTTCCGCGTTCTTTTTCATTTTCTGCAGGATAATAGCAGAGATTTCCTGCGGCGTATATAAGCGGCCGTCAATATCGACGCGTATCGTATCATTATCACCACGCACAACCTTATAGCTGCAGTGCTTGATCTCTTCGGTCACTTCATCAAAACGCCGCCCCATAAAGCGTTTGATGGACATGATCGTGTTCTGCGGATTGGTGATCGCCTGCCTTTTGGCGGGATCACCCACCTTACGTTCCCCATTCTTTAAAAATGCGACAACGGAAGGGGTCGTGCGGCGTCCTTCGTCATTGGCGATCACCACCGGTTCGCTGCCTTCCATTACTGCTACGCAACTATTGGTGGTTCCCAGGTCAATTCCAATAATTTTTCCCATAATATTTAAGTGATTAGTTGAACAATTAATTAAAATTCTTTTACTGCTTTGATTTTTAGGCAATTACTGTGCAAACGGAATGAAATGTACAAATTGCAGACCCAATGACCCCGGTGTTGTTTGACGAACCTTTCTAAGCCTTTTTAATTAGCCCTGAAATGCCCGCCGGCAAACGGTGAAACCCATACAGGTAATTCACCCAACTCGGATATTGCAATAATAATTAATAAAAAAAAGCCGCCTTTTGATAATGGTGTCGAAAAGAGTGAATTTGATATCGCAAATCATTCATTAGGCGACGGGCCCGGTTACTTTACATTCGTCATTTGCTACCTTCGGCATGCCGTTGGGCAAGCAAAAGCACATTTGGAACAGCTGAGCGCTATGGTTGTCAGATGATATCCATTATTAATGCAAAAGCATCGTTGATTATATGTCAGGCTTAAAGAAAAATACAGGTCAGGTTAACACTATTGCTGTTAAATCAGGCTATTAAGTCTACTTTTCCATTAGATGATCGTTTGCTGAAATTGCGGGAGAAAGACAGGTGTCAAAGGATAAGGCATTGCCAACTATAAATAAACCACACTAATAAATAAGGCTATTTTTTTGAAGCATGGAATATGTCGATTACTATAAGATCTTAGGACTGGATAAAACGGCGTCAGCTGACGATATCAAAAAGGCCTATCGAAAGCAGGCGCGCAAGCACCATCCGGATCTGAATCCGAATGATCCGGAAGCCGTGAAGCTCTTCCAGCAGATCAATGAGGCGAATGAGGTCCTGGGTGATCCTGAAAAAAGGAAGAAATATGACCAGTACGGGGCTGACTGGAAACATGGGGAGCAATTTGAAGAAGCACGCCGCCAGCAACAGTCGCAGGGGCGTTCCAGGGGAAATCCTTTCGGGCAGGGACAGGGTAGTGAGTATTATTCTTTCGACGGCGATGATCATGATTATTCCGATTTTTTTGCCTCCATGTTTGGTAACCGTGGCGGCGGGGGCGGAGGTCGCCAGACCCGCTTTAAGGGGCAGGACTACCGCGCATCGGTTCAGCTG
Source organism: Mucilaginibacter sp. A5337 (assembly GCF_059690695.1). Taxonomy (NCBI): domain Bacteria; kingdom Pseudomonadati; phylum Bacteroidota; class Sphingobacteriia; order Sphingobacteriales; family Sphingobacteriaceae; genus Mucilaginibacter; species Mucilaginibacter sp. A5337. The sequence goes on from NZ_JCAWEC010000017.1 coordinate 40,688, forward strand.
AACTTGTCAGATATTTTCAAAACCCATAAACAAACCTTTACTATTAACGACAAGAATATCCGTGTGACCGTCCCTGCGGGCATTGAGGATGGACAGGAAATAAAGATCGCCGGTTACGGCGCACCGGGTCAGCATGGCGGTCCGAACGGCGACCTGTATATCACTTTCAGCATTCACAACAATACCGGGTTTACCCGGAAAGGCAATGATCTGTATGCCGACCAGCCGCTGGATCTTTTTACGGCAGTATTAGGCGGCGAGGAAATGATCGATACCGTGAGTGGAAAAGTCAAACTAAAAGTGGCACCAGAAACCCAAAATGGCACCAAGGTCCGTTTGAAAGGTAAGGGTGTTCCCGTTTATAAAAAGGAAGGTGTTTATGGTGACCTTTATGTTACGTATCAGGTACAAGTCCCTAAAAACCTTTCTGAAAAGGAAAAAGAATTGTTTCATAAACTGGCCGAGGAGCGTCAAAAGAAGTAATTATGGCTACGCATAAAAAAATATCAGTTGACCAATTTTGTGTTTATTATCAGGTTGAGACAACATTTGTGTATTCGTTGAGAGAGCACGGTTTAATAGAGCTGATGCGTTCAGATCAGGGTGATATGATCGGCTTTGAGCAGCTTGCCGATCTTGAAAAATATATCCGTCTCCATTACGAGCTGGAGATCAATATGGAGGGTCTGGAGGCGATAACGCACTTGTTGAAAAGGGTTCAGCAGCTGCAGTACGAGCTGCGACGGCTGCAACAGGGCAATGCCCAGCAGTAAGCGAAAGGTATAGGAATATTTGTAATTTGCCGGTTTGTTATTCCTGTTCCGGGCAGTCAGGCCGTCATGAATGGTATGCGGAGCGACAGCGGCAGGTTTTAAAATAATTATTGTTTAATTTAGCTACAGTTCTAATTCAAAACTGGTGTTCGGGCAACCATGATGCCGTATGGTATCCGTTACCCCTGGTGATTATCTTATTTTAATGAGGAAAAAAATCAAAAGCTATCTTCCGGCGATCAAAGATGCGGGGTTTGAAAGGAAAGATTATGTTATTTACCACGAATTTGAAAGCGGGACAAACGTTGAATTCCCCAAAGATGATTCATTCGTATTGCTTTTGTTTGAGAGTGGCAGCGGTATTCACCGTATTGACAATACGGATCACGAGATAAAACCCAGGCAGGTCCAAATGGTTTCGCCCGGGCAGGTTCATCATTGGGAGTTCGGCCCGGAAATTAAAGGAAAAGAGCTCATTATCAACAGGGCGCTAACGGAAACTTTTTCCTCAAAACTGCAATTTTCCTTTACTCAATTTATTCAGCATGCCGTATTAAACCTTGATCCAAAAACATTCAAGCAATTAAACAACGAGTTCTTATCCATTAAGACAGAATTAGGCTCAACTTCCGTATTTACGGAGCTGATCAATGCCAGATGCAGGTTAATTACGCTGATGATCACCTTATGGGCAAAAGATAAATTTGGGGATGTGGTCACTTACCAGTCCAATCCTTTATCTTTTAAGTTCCACTCTTTGGTGGAACACCATTACAGGACACAGAAATCCGTTTCCTTTTATGCCAGTCACCTTTGTATTACGCCCAATTATCTGGGAATTATCTGCAGAAAGCAATTCCACATGTCGGCACTGGAAATGATCCAGGAGAGAGTTTTGCTGGAGGCGAAAAGATTATTACACAGTTCGGCGATGTCTATCAAAGAGATCGCATTTCACCTGGGGTTCAAAAACCTGGTCTATTTCTCCTATTTCTTTAAAACTAAAACGACGCTGACACCAAGTGAATACCGGGCGCTGATGCAAAATTGCTAAACCTGAATCCTGTTGTACTGCCATTTTTTCATTTCTCCGAGCCTAATGTTTAGCATTTCACGGCATTGTGCTCAACCGGGGCTTGTCCATCTTTCCGGGGTTTATATTATTGATTAAATCAATTATGGTTTTACGACGGACGGTGCAGTAAACTTTGTAATCGTTCATCAGTAAGAATGATTTATGGCAGAGTTTTCACCATTTTCGATAGTTTTTGACTGAATCTGCTCATTGATATTAGCTAATATTGTGTTGCACTGTATATCTATTGGAGCTTTTGCCGGAACACTATTGGATCTATTGCGGTTTGCTAACAAATTTCAACGAAGAACTATTTTTTTATTGCTGATTACTATCATCTTGTTATCTACTGCTTCAACGGATATATACGGCCTTCCTATTGTCTCCAGGGTGGGTAAAGTTCAATTCGGACTTTCTCACCGGGGCAATGGATGTCATTTTTCCTCCTCATTTTCCAACATTGTTTTGGCGTTTGCTGCCACCACACCACCCTGCCCTGCACGGTTAAAGAATCGCTGAAAGAAATGATCCAGGGACTGCATCATATAACAACCGTCGCGGGAAGTGCGCAAGGCAACCTGGACTTTTATACCGGGGTATTGGGCCTGGACCTGGTTAAACGGACCGTTCATTTTAATAACCCCAATGTTTATCATCTTTATTATGGTAATCAAACAGGTTCGCCCGGTTCATTGCTGAGTTTCTTCCTGCTGCCGGCAGTACTTCGCGGGCGGCGCGGCGCGCGGCAGGTCAATGAAGTAGGTCTTGCTGTTCCACAGGATAGTCTGGGCAACTGGTTAGACCGCCTGGAAACCTATCGGATATCCCATCACCCGGTAGCGGAAAAGTTTGGCGAACCTTATCTTACGCTATATGATCCGGATGGGTTAAAACTGGAACTGACCGCTGTCAGCACTTCGGCTGTGCCGGATAACGAAACCCGGCCTGAAATCAATGGCCTGCACCAGGTTACCATTGCAACGAACCACCTTCAGGCGACAGCAGATACGTTGACGGATATCTTAGGCTACCAGCTGCTTGGACAAGAGGGCGACCGTTACCGGTTTATTACGCCCGATTCGTCTGGCGCCAATATCATCGACCTCCTGGATGCACAGGACGAAGCAGCCGGCCAAAAAGGGCGCGGCGTAGTTCATCACATTGTCTTTCAGGTGGGGAACAACGAAGCACTATTGGCTTACCACCAGACAATCTCAGCTTTGGGATGGGAGGTCGGCGCAAAATTTGACCGTCCTTATTTCAATTCGTTCTATTTCCGGGAACCTGGCGGTATGTTGTTTGGCATCGCTACGGATCAGCCCGGCTTTACGGTCGATGAACCGCTGGACAGGTTAGGTAAGAAATTGCTGCTGCCGCCGGAGTTTGAGGACCGGTGGTTTGCTATACAGCAGCATTTGCCACAGTTAAATGTTCATCGCGGTGGCAGCTCATGGTTTTTCAGCAAGGATTTGCCTGCTGACTGCCTAAAGCAAAATGACAGGTAGTTTACTAATAACAATAATTAACAGATACATTAAACACTAACAAACTAAAAAATGGCTATTGTAAAAGAATTCAAGGAATTTGCCATGCGTGGCAACGTTGTCGATCTGGCGGTCGGTGTCATTATCGGCGCGGCTTTTGGTAAGATCGTGACCTCATTGGTCAATGATATCCTGATGCCGCCCATTGGTTACTTTACCGGCGGCATCGATTTCAAGGACCTGAAATATGTGCTCAAACCGGCAGCGGGAAAGACACCGGAAACGGCCATCAATTACGGCACGTTCATCAATAATGTCATCGATTTTTTAATTGTTGCCTTCTGTATTTTTATTATTGTTAAAGGCATCATGGCGCTTAAGAAGAAAGAAGTGGCTGCTCCTGCCCCGGCGCCGGTTCCAAGCAAAGAAGAAACTTTGCTTACCGAGATCAGGGATATATTGTCAAAGAGATAGACGCTGTGGCCAACGGCAGCGTGTACAGCAAAGATGGATCGGGCAGGAAAATAAACTGATTTTGGACCGGTAGACCACGCAGCTTTATCAAGCTGATTTTCAGAAGTGTAATAAGTAATTATCGATATTGTTGTCACGAATTTCAATACACTTAGCTTAAACGCCTGCACCGATTATTAGCTACTATTGTATAGTCACTGACAATGCCGGCGTTAACAAGCCTCGACCATTGCATAATTTAATATGATCCGCTAATTTTTAATAACATGAAAAATTTTAATGATTATAATACGGAAAAGATGAAAGAGCTTAAGGAACAGATGGCCATCGCTGAAGCTGAAGCAGACCAATATTTTAGCGGGAATGATGCCGCGGGCATACGGTTGAGCAAGGCGCTGGAACAAATGGAAACCACTGCGCAGCTACTGCGTAATGAAATAAGCAACAAAAAGAACGCCCGGTAATGCACTTGCTTTTTTCACCTGCTTTGTTATTTTTATGAAATAAAGAGGAGGCAATTTATTGTTTCAGGGGAGATGGACATTTCAAAAGGGATAGCATCATGAGCATTATACGGCAAACCAGCGGCATCATCCGCAACACATTTATCAACGGGATCATTTTTTTAATTCCGCTTGTTGCGCTTGGCTGGGTTTTCAGCGGGGCAATAAGCGGAATTTTGACGTTTGTTGGTAATGCGCAAAATAATCCATGGGTAAAAGCGCATGGGGGCTTGCTCCTGTTGCTTCCGGTCGTCCTCCTCGTCCTGATCGCCTTTGTTTTTGCATTAGGTATCCTTGTTCATATTACCTTATTAAGCCGCGCAAAAAACTGGCTTGAACATCAGGTACTGGATATGATGCCTGGCTACGATTTCCTCAAATCAATGATGGAGGAAAAACTGCATGTTAAGCAAAATGACGGTGTGCCTGTCCTGGTCCAATGGCAGGACTCGCAGCAATTGGGCATCCTGGTCGATGAAAAGGGAGGCCGGAATGTTGTTTTTTTTCCCAACAGCAGCATACTTGGGGGTGGGGCGATCCATATTGTAGACACAACGCAAGTCACCCGGACAACCTTATCGCTTACTGACCTGGATAATGTTCTGATCCGGTCCGGGGGTGGGTTATTGGGGCAACTTGATATTAAAGATGCGGGGAATGCGGTTTGATGAATGATCCGGTAAAACCACCCGCTGCATACTGCCGGAAATGCCGGGAGAGGTTCCGCTACGAACTACCCGCTGGCTGGTTGTTGCAGAAGATCTTCTTTTTTCTACCCGTCAGGCGTTATTTCTGCGTGAGCTGCCTCAAGACCCGGTACCGGATAGTCAGGTAGCGCTTATTAAATGCGGGCTCCTTGCTTTTTGAAAGATTCGCTGCCCCGTACATTATCTACGTCGGACTGATGCCGAAGAAGAATTTGACCGTTCCATGTCTTACCATCTTTCTAAATTTCTGCTCCTCCGGCTGCCGGTCTTTTCCACTGCATTTTACCGGCAGGGCATCAGATCGGTCCTGTCAAACCCGCTTTTTCAGGCCGGGCTTTTTTTGGCAAGCCCGACCTTTTACAACCGGCTGCGCGGGGTTAAATTCAACACAGAAAAACTAAGCGATAAGGAGCTGAACACCTTAAAAAAGTATGTCAACCGCAGTTGCTTCAGGCCGACTCCTTTTGGGCTGTTCTCCTCTTTCTCTTTATGTGACTGGGAAGAAAACGGGCAGATAATAATGGCCGAAGAGGATCCGTTCGGCGCCTATATCGCACCTGACCAGTTATTTTCGCAACAAGCTGGCGAATATCTGCTGCGTGTTTCAAAGAACCGGTTACGATTCGAAGGAAACGCCACCATTTACCGGGTTCACAAAGATTACCGTTTTATCAGGAACATGGTGGATGCGGCGGGACGAAGGACTTATCATCTTCAGTCGACCGACTATTCGCTGATCCTAAAAAACCTGCTTCATTTTTGACCGGAAATAACCGAATTGCTGAACAGGTAATTTTTATGGATGCCTTTATCCCCTACCCAGAAATAATTGCCATTGGCAACGATGTTATCGTGAAAGGTAAAAGGCAGGTCTGCATCAGCTCCATATCCCAGCCATATGGCTGCTTCGTAAGCGCCGTAAATAATAGAGTGCGTAATGAACATTGAGGAATGATAAGACGGCATTCTTGCAGTTGTAAAATATACAGTGATCAATATGGATACCTTCGCCCTGGGCAAAGATGCCTCCTTGGATGGGCGCCGAATTTTTTTCTCCGATAAAATAGCACTGTGAGATTTCCAGATCTTTTAAAGCATTATTCCTTCGCTCAATAGCATAAAAGTATACCGATACCGGGTTGGGGTTCCCTAAGAACTTTAATCATTTCAGCGCCACATGATTTCGTTCCACCTGAAAGGCGACGCTTGCATGCGAAAGCTTCCCAAACCTGTTGGAATCTACTATTACCTGGATGACTGGCATTTTAGTAGGTGTCCAATCCGGATCATCCGGCATCACCAACGCCCCGATGGTGAATTTACCTGAAACAGCCTGCGTATTGGATTCAATTTTCAATGACTGCGTGACTACGTATAAACCGGGAGCAAGCTTAATATCAATGTTGCTATTTCCGGTAAAATCTTTTGCGAGGCTTACCGCTTTATTCAGGCTCGCCAGCGGCTCAGTTGATGTGCCTTTTGCCTGGTCATTTCCTTTCAAAGGGTCTACGTAAAGGGATTGTGCCTTCGCGGAACAGACTAAAAAAAGGAATAGTATCGCGAAGAAATAGTTGTACACTATTTTTTTTGCAATGGGTCTGAAATAAGCTACATACATTGGATGACTTTTTTAGGGAAATATCGGGTTAATTTTTGTGCATTTTTTTCTTGAATGTATTTGAATATACTTGAATACCTGCAATCCGCGTGTTAGTCTTATACTTTTTCGGCTTTTAATGATGTTCTTAAAGGATAAAGGTAAAAGGCTGTTATTGCCAGCCCCATGACGACCAGGTAGCAAATTAAAATGATTTGTTCGTTACTTTCTTCAAATCCCTTACTGACTGAAACCTGCCAAATCCCCGGTATGTTTTTAAGTCCGAAACACCATTGCCCAAAATTCCAGGCGGCATGAAGTCCAATAGGCAGCGCTATGCCTTTGGTGCGCAAGGCTGCCAGGCCAAATAGTACGGAGCCTGCACCGGAACCAAAAAAGGCCTGCTGCCAGGTAAAGCCTCCAGCCGAGTGTTCCAGCGCAAAAATGAAGGCAATAATGATCTGCGCTTTCCAGGGGCCGATCTTATAGGACAGGCTGCGAAGGGCATAACCGCGAAATGCAATTTCTTCCCTTGTCGCCAATACCAAATAGAGCAGGAAAGATAAAGCGACCGCGTAAAATGACGGGGTTGCACGTATCAAACTGATATGCCCAAAAATCAGTACTAAAGCCAAATGCAGCCCGGCAATAAGCAGACCGATTAAAAAGCCGGTAACCAGTTTGCCTAAAGTTGCCTTTCCCGGAATCAAGCCAAGTTGCCTGAGAGATACAACCCTGGCAGCAGGAGCCGGAACTCCAGGCATGGGAAGCCATTACCCGGATTCGCATCCACGAAAATGAACTGGAATTTACCAGCAGCCGCGATGTAACTGCCACTCTTGTTCGCTTTCTGGTTGGAAAAGGCTAAGATGTGATCGGTGTCAATCAAAAAAATTATGGACTCGACGATATTTACCAGAAATATTTTGAATCAAATAGTACTAA
>NZ_JCAWEC010000018.1:0-29180 GCF_059690695.1 Mucilaginibacter sp. A5337
GTGCCACCCTTTATCACCTTCAATGGTGCAACATTGCAAAAGCCTTAGCTAATACCTAAGGCTTTTTGCGTTTACAGCCGTTTGGCTCCGGCATATCGACCGGAAAGCACTCACAATCATGGCCGCAGGCAACGCCCCTGATAACGCATTGTTGTATTTAACTTACATTGGCCCGCTCAGTCGCCGCGGGTTGGCTTCGTTCTTTTTCTTGACAAAGAGAACCAAGACCGAGCGTAGCGAGATAACGAACACACTCAAAAAAACAATAGTGAGTAACTCCAGCAAAAAGGTTTCTTTGCCGCACAGGGCCTTTGCCCTGCAAAACGGGCAGAACCACGGGCTGCAATTATTTTGCCCTGCTTTGCCCGCGCTTTCCCTTCCCTTCTGCAAAAACTTGCTATGCCCCTGCAGCCGCACCGCCCATCATTGTTCTGCCCGTTTTCGCCCGAAACTGTTTTGCTGACGGGGAATAGGAAGTGATTGTGGTTAAACTATGGTTTGGCAACAAAAAATACAAGTTAACACACATACTTTTTATTGTGGTAATAATAACTTACAATCATTTTTTTATGTTTGCGCTTCCAAAAATAGCCCTATGGAATTTGAAAAATTAGCAGCCCAAATTAAAGCAGAAATAGCCAAACTGGATACCACACCCGAACTTGATAAGATCAACAAGGCTTTCGACGAGAAGATACGCAAGGTGGAGGAAGCCCGCCGCGAAAAGCTGGCTACCGTACCCGATAATGCCGTTGAACGGAAAAAACTCATTGCCGCCCTCGAAGCCCTTGGTGAAAAGTATGTTGAACCGGCTAAGAAGAAAAGCAAGGAATAGTTTTAGCTTAGTAAAAGAATTTCAAAAGGTCGGCCGTGGGGCTGGCCTTTTTTGTTTATGTGCGAGAGGGACCGTTTGCTGTGGTGTTCAATTTTTGAAAGTGTAAACACTTTGCGTTTTATGGGAAAATTGAACGGTTGATAGTCAGATACTTACAAAATTGCAGATCGCTCCAAAAGCCCTGTTTGAACAGATGGTATCTGATAATCAGTTGTTTACAAAATTCATTTTAAAAACGTTGAACACCCGGTTTTTAAAAATTGAACACTGACAAAATGGTGTCACCAATGCTGAACTTTTTGGTGGGTAAATTTGAGTGCCTTTCATGATTGCCGGCGGGTTGGCGGCAAATAACGATGGATTATCCTGCTTTAGAACCGCGGGATGGGGCATTAATTTTTATGAACCATACTTCGGAGAAACCTTTGGTGATACAAATGATTCAGGAGGATGTGAGGAAGGCGGCGACTAAGCTTGCGCGTAAGGGGGAGGTTATGATATCGGACCCGGATGCAGTGGTGGAGGTGTTTGATATTTACCCGGCCAACGAGTGGATGACTATGGAAACCGAACACGAAACGCCGCAGATGCTGTTTGGCAACTTCTGGCTTGAGGGCGAGCTGTGCATCCTGTTTGCCGATACCAATATGGGCAAAAGCCTGCTGGCTGTACAACTGGCCGACAGCATTAGCCGCGGCGAGCCCATTGCTCCTTTTACGCTCGGGGCCGAAGCCTCGCCGGTGTTGTATATTGATTTTGAGCTGAGCGGCAAGCAGTTTGAACAACGCTATACCGACGGACAAAACCGCCATTATTTTGCCACCGAATTTTACCGCGGCGAATACAACCAGTTTAACCGCGCCAACTCGCACTATCAAAAGCTGGACAAATATGTGATTGATGCTTTAACGCGGGGCATTAAACGTACGGATGCCCGGGTGCTCATCATTGATAACATTACCTGCCTGCGCAACGGAACCGAGAGCGCCGGGGCCGCCCTCACCCTCATGAAAGAACTGAAAAAGCTTAAAACCCGACATGGTGTAAGCATCCTGGTGCTGGCCCATACGCCCAAGCGTAACCCCCGCCTGCCGCTTAGCCGCAATGATTTGCAGGGCAGTAAAATGCTCATCAATTTCTGCGACAGCGCCTTTGCCATGGGCGAAAGCCACTCCATACCCGGCCAGCGCTATTTGAAGCAAATTAAGCAGCGCAGCACCGCCGAAACTTATGGCGCCGATAATATATGCCTTGCGCAGCTTGAACGGCATAAGGGCTTTTTAAAGTTTGTTTTTACGGGTAACGATTACGAGAAAAACCACCTGCGCGATACCTCCAGGCAGGAGCGCGAACGCATGAACCGCGAGGCCAAAAGATTAAGCGATGAAGGTTTGAGCCAGCGGCAGATAGCCGAACGGCTTGGGATGAGCGCGGGCAGCGTGAACAGGATGCTGAATCACCCCCTCTAAATCTCCCCCGAGGGGGAGACTTTTAAGCTTAAGCTGGCGCACGCGTGTCGCGTGTGTCTTATCCGTATTGAAGGTATTGCCTTTTGTTTTACAGCTGAATGACTATCAAAACAAAAGATTGTGAGTTTTGTGATGAGTAGACTTAGCATACGGATCACGCGTTAAGCATGCGCCAGCGAGGAGAGCTATCGTGTACCCATATTTTTTTGTTAAAGAAAATGTCATTTCGAACGAGCTAGCGCAGGAAAAGCTGGGCGCGAGGAGAAATCTTATACGCCATGAATAGCGGGATGGCTGCTTGCAGAAGATTTCTCCTCACCACCGGCACACAATCCCGCTTAGGGTTCGTTCGAAATGACAAAACTTTTGTTTAATCAGAAGGTTTGATAAGATGTAGGGTAGCCCAGAGGCGGAGACTTTGAAGCTTTAGGCTGGCGCACGTGTGTCTTATCGGCATTGGATATATTGCCTTTTCTCTTTAAGGCCGAATGATTACCTGAATAAGAGATTGTGAATTTTGTGATGATGCAGACTTAGCGGCATACTGGACACACGCGTCACGCGTGTGCCAGCAAAGGGGGTTTTTGTTTGGGTTTGAGCAATATCGGTAAGTTTAAAAAGTTAATATGGAAATTTAACTTTGAAACCTCTGACCAAATTTATGGCAATCTATAAACCTGGTCTCTTATCACCTTATCATGAAAAGATTAATTTTATTGTTTCTGCCTTTTTTGTTTTGTTGCGCAGGCATGGCGCAGGAAAAAATTAAAGGGCAAATTTTTGAGGGTACTACTAAAACAGCGCTGGCCGGCATAAGCATCGAAAATTTAAACACCCATGTCAAAGGGGTTTCTGATGCTAACGGTTTTTTTAGTATAGATGCTAAAGTAGGTGATCTCTTAGCTTTTTGGAGTTCCAATTACGAAGCGGATACGCTTTACATCACTTCAGCGAAGAAACTGCAAATTTTGCTTTCATTAAAAACCCGGTTGCTAAATGAAGTAAAGGTTAGTGCTCAGGAAATAGCAACAGACAAATTCAAGACTACGCCAATAACTGGGCCATTCAACAGCCAGGTAGTTCATTATCAAACGAATGATAGTGGCCGTAATGTTGGAGGTGTCAAATTCGTGATTAGAAATTTGGGTAACCATGCCAACAAGAAAAATAAAGCGCAACGTTTCCTGGAAAATGAGCAAAAGAAAGAAGAAATATCAAAAGTCTTCAGTCCCGAAAATCTCAAGAATTATCTAACCATCCGGGATCAGGAACTCCGGAACTTCATCACGCTTTACATCCCGGATGTCAGGCAATACACCGCCGGCAATTTTGATTTGATTATATACTTAAATGATTGCTATAAAGAATTCGTGAAAATTCCCATAAAGGAGAGGCAATCCAGGGATTTCCTGAAACTATGGGATAAATAGTGGTGGATCACATTGCGAGGTACAAAGCAATCGCGAACTGTACGGGAATCAAAACTACCTATGCTGCCGCAAGCGTCCTCGCTTGTGGCAGCATGCTAAGTTATACAAGCGGCTCGTCATGTCGTAGACCTGAACGAGGGCCACAAGCGAGGACGCTTGCGGCAGCGGGGTAAGTGTCAGACGGAATTTAACTGTTTTCTTTTATTGTTGAATTATTACAGGAAATATGAAATTGCAAGTTTTGGGATGATGTAGACTTAGCAGGTGAGGCACGCGTGCGCCAGCGAAGGAGATAAAGAATGAATCAACAATAAAATATATCAATATGTTTTAATAATATTACATAATTTATATATCATTGTATTAACCAATTATTACCCTAATCCCTTTTATGGCAAGCTTTGATGATTTTGTTAAAAGCCTATCTTTCACAGATTATCCATTTTCGACTTTCACTACCGAAAATGAAATAGGAAAGGAGGAAAATTTATTTATAAAACCAGGCGATTATTCTCCGATTATTCAAAGCTTTAATCAAAAGAATACAATAATATTAATTGGTGATAGAGGAACTGGTAAGACTGCTATTTTGTTAGATTTTGATAGGAATCTATTAAAGGGACACTCCGTTTTTTGTTATATCGATGACTTTTCCACACTATCGAATCCATTTTTGCCCATAGATTTTTATAAGTTCCTTTTATCCAAAATAGCTACAACGTTATTCGAAAATCTGATTACTGAGGATTCAAGGCTAAAAAAGATCACGCATGAAGAAAAAGTTCTATTAACATATTTGCTTAAAAATTTTGTATCGACAGTATCCAAAAGAATTTTAAAGGATAAAATTGAAAAAATACAAGTTCCATGGTATAAAAGAATATTTAGGAGGGTATTTAATATTTCCAGAAAGCCAATAAATTATGGTCTTACGATCGGAGCTAAGATGTTAGAAGAGTACATTGTTAATCATTTTAAAACTATTCCCAAATTAACAGCATTAGATGATATAAAGAACATTTTTCCTGAGTTGCCATTAAATATAGATGAAGATTTTAACAATATTGAGTTAGGGTATCAACTTTTAGATGATACTTTAAAGATTATTAAAAAATTAGATTTTGATAGAATAGTAATTTTGCTTGATAAAGTTGATGAAGATAGTAGACTTGAAAATAATGGTGAAGCAATCGCTGAGTTTATAAAGCCTTTATTAACAGATAATAAATTGTTATTAAATGCGGATCTACAATTGGTAATATCTATGTGGTCAACACCCTTCAATTACTTACTCGAAGATGTGCGGACTCAAAAGCATTACTGTCCAAAACTTCAATGGACCGTATCTGATCTCGAACGTGCATTGAATAATAGGCTTAATGTGTTTTCTGATGGAAAAATTAACGATTTTAAAGCTTTGTTCACAGATGATTATAAACAGGAGCATTTTGATACTCTTTTTAATTTAGCGAATAGTAACCCAAGAGATCTTTGGCATTTGTTTGATAAGCTTTTGAGGAATCAATACCGCGTTAATTCAGAATCAGCCAAAATTGAGATCGAGGCTTGTCAAAATGGGATTCAAGATTTTATATCTAATTTTAATTATTTTGAATATTATCCAAGGAAGCAAAATGCTAAAGCTAACTCAATGGATTTTTATTCTTATACGGCCCATTTACTAAAACTCGATAGTGAGACCTTTACAAGAAATCAACTAAATGAGAGAGCTAATACCGGTAGTTCAACACAAAATTATGTCGTTGGTATGGAGCGGATTGGTTTAGTAGAAAAAGTAGGACAAGATGCCGGTGTTATAACTTATAGGATTAAAGATCCAAAGGTCGTTTATGCTTTGCAAAATGGTATAAAAATTGAAAAGTAAATTCCTGACATCGCCGGCAGCCCAACATTTGCCGAACGAACAAAAAGTCACAGCATTTCGATTGCAAAAAATAAACGCTGTCACCTCAGGCTAAGGCTGTTGGATATATAGCCTTCTCTTTATAGCTGAATGATTACTGGAATAATAGATTGTGAGTTTTGTGATGATGTTTTCTTAGCGTACGGGTTACACCCGGCACACATGCGTTGGCGCTGGCTTTTGTTAGCATCCAAGGTGATATCGAGTGACTTCGGTATCGAAAATTTAATAATATGAATGATTACTTGCCTTCGAACCTTTTAAATTCACCATCGAATTGAATAGGGTAATCGTTCCTTTTAGATATAAAATTGTTTTGTAAATATTCCAATAGCACCAGACCAGATGCATTGTCAACATATTTAAAGCCCTGCCTATCTAAACAAATGTTGTCTAAGATGGCATCTGGAATTTTGATACATGATTTTCCGAAGTAATAGAAATTAGTTGATACTAACACGAAAAGGCCTCTTGTATCTGTCTTTAAGTTTTTTGGGTTAATCGTTCCGTCCGGCAATGTATGATGGGAATCTTCTTGTAACCAAGAACCGTCGTTAGCCTTGTGGTATATATTATCACCGTACATCTGCTTAAAACTACCGTTCATTCGAGGTTTCTTTATTTGAAATCTTGGGTCTTCCCAATAATCTTCAAATGCCAATTTTTCAGAAACTTGCATAGCATAGATTAATTTTCCGCTAACTTTATTACTCTTTGAACCAGTGCCAAATATCCAATCCCCAATATTTGCAGCTTTACGGATATCTGGCTTACAGGTTGCTAAGGTGCAAATATTCCAGAACGGGTTTGGTGCAAACCCATAGTCTCTGGCTACTATATATGAGAAAAAACGCATCAGCACTCAGAAGTATCAATTTTTTTAGTAGGTTTTCTCGGCCCCCCTGTCAGATCTTCCCATGGACATTCATTTCCTTGAAGCACAGACATGATTTTGATAATGTCATTTGTGATTAAACCGCTTCCGAATTTTTCAAGTGCTGGAGGGATGCTTTGTGCATTACCACCCATGTATATTCCAATAACTAATTTTTCTCGTTTGTCTGCTTCTTCGATTTCCTTTTTCACACATTCATTTTCTTCTTCAGTGTTTCCTATTAAAACAAATACAATATCACATTTCTCAATCTCCTCAATTATAAATATTTCTTCGTCGTCACCGAGTTGTTCTATTTTTTCTTCTAATTCACTTAAAATTACCTCGCATTCGTTTTCTTCTAACTGCTGGATAAGCGTTTGAAGATCGTCTTCACTTACGTTTTGTTTACTAAGCAGTATTTTGTTATACTTTTTCATTTTATCTCATTTTTTAAAATTATTAAGCCTATTGCTGCATAGCCCATGATGTCCATCAAAGTATCTTCTATGCTCTCGAAATTTGGCTTGATATTACTACAATTCTGTTTTTCAACTAAATTTCTATATCGTCTGACCTTATCCCATAGGTGAACCATATTTCCGTTCAGTCCTAAATCGAAACTGGCTCCGCCGTAATCTTGATTCTTTTTTAATAATATGATTATCAACTCTTTTGTTATCTGTTGTAACTCTTCTTCCGTCATTTTGGGTTGATTTTCAGTCATTACTTTAAATGAAATTTTGCCAATAGGTCGACGATAAATCATTTTGATTTGTAAATGTTTTATCGAATTCTATTTTGTTTTCTTTTATGGTTTTACTTGTCAGCTTTTTCTCTGATAAAAGATTGAGAAGTGGATTATCAAAACTAATTGGGGCTTTATTGAAGTGAAAGGAATAAATCACCTTGGCCCAATCGTTGAAAAATCCATCTTCGAATTCTGGTATTTTAGTTGTCTTTTTTTCTCGTAACAATTTCTCAAAAGTTTCAAGTACGGATATTCGCTCATCAAACTCTTTCAGATTGTTGAAGCCTTTTTTATAAGTATGCCATTCGTCATCCACTTTTTCAATTGCAGCGAATGTCTCTATTCGGTCTTTGAAATTTTCGTAATAATGAAAGTTGTTCACAATATGATAATATTCTCCTATCTCCAGGTTTAGAATTTGTGCAAAATACTCTTGCATGAAAGTAAAGTTGAATATATTCACCCCTGTTGCACCCCATAAAAAGTCGTTGGATCGCATATGAACTATAACATCCAGTTTATTGTTATTCCTTAAAAATTGGATGTTTCTTGTACATGGAAAATCTTTTGTTCGTTTTAAATTCTGATTTTGATCAAAGCAGTCTTTTGCCGGGTCAGCTAACGAAATGATTGCTTGCCTAGTATATTGATCGTTTTGAAAGCTTTGTTCAACAAATTTGAATTGATCAACTTCCATTATTGATTCAAGATCATGAGTTTGAGGTTTTTGATGGTATCCAGTTGCATAATCGTCAGCTACGCCATTAAACCAACGCAAACGAGGGCCATAACCGCCCCTCATTGTTTCATTATTATCTGAAAAATCGTATAATTTTTTTACATAATGTCCAACCATATCCATGTCGTTTCGCCCAGAGGCCAACCATAAACTCTCTACATATGGAAGAATGTAATTCCATTCCCTTTCAGCTATTGTTATCAGCCTTGATGACGGATTGTTGATTTTTGCGACAATGGGGCTTGATAGTTCATAGCATTTAAATCCTCTGGTGTTTCGTACCACAGACTCTTTCAAGAGGATCTTTGCCATTCCTGTCAAAAAAGAATTAATTCCTTTGAATTCTTTGTAGTGCATTGTTTTATCTTATCGTTAATTCCCCATTTAGGAGGAAAAAGAAAATTAATCGGGGCTTTTGGCTGAGTGAACTTTTGTTTGATACGAGTGTTATCAACCATTAACTCAGGCATTTTTGCACGCAAATATTTGTCAGTCTCGCAAAAACAGTTCTGTAAATCAATTAATTTGGGCTCCCGTTCAAAGAGATTTTTAAAATTATTAAAACCATATTTATCTTGAAATTTTGAAAAATTATCTTGTGTATATCTAATGCAATCTTCAAAGGAATATTTACCCAGGTCAGGGAAACATTTTTTTATACCTCTTATAGATCCTATTCCCGCTTTGACAAAAGTGTTTTCGTCGAAATCTATCACTTCTGAATAATTGAAATCTATAGTATATTGATACGCCAAAAAGCCTCCCAGGAAAGAACACTCGGAGAGTATGTTAAAAATACTTTCAAGAGAATCAGCTTTTATGATCTTATCAATACGCTTTTCTTTTAGAAACTCTTGCTCCACCATCTTCAGCCATTTTTCATGTTTGGAAGAATACATATTATATTTTTGATGACTGCCCGTCATCATATAAGCTGCACTGAAAATGGGTTGTTCAATAATTCTTTCTTTTAGGAGTTTTGAGATTAAGTTGGTATTGAAATTGGTTATTTTAATCGTACCTGTTTTTTTCTCTAAGAATTCCCACGTTGCAATATTGTTGAATATTTTGAAAACTAAGATTCTGAGAAGCGTATCTTGCTCGTTAAATGATTCGTTTTGATTATAAATCACACTGTTAATCAAATATTGACTAACTCTGTCTTGAGCTCTATAGACGTTTGTGAATTTGTGTTGCGCTAAAATTTTATCTTTCGTGAAATTTGATTGTGAGCCGTCAAATCTTTTCCAAAAGATGTTCATTCTTTCTTGAATGAAATAAAAATAATATTGATATGCTTCGTCTCTTATCTTCATGATGTATATTTATTTGTGTTTGCGAAGTTCTATTGTGTCTTCATGATTTAGCGAATTTCGCTTATTTTCTACACTATCAATATACGAGATTACGTCTTTAGTTAATCCTTGTTTTGTTTGTCCATCTTTAACACCTGTTTGATAAGCAAATGATAATTGGTCATTTTTTCTACATTCAGTTATAAAAAGACCTGCAAATACAATAACTAATGCCTGATAAAGCCAAGTCAGGTAATTTTTCTTCCCACTCAATTCCTCTGTTCTTTTTGTTAATCGGTCTTCTACATCTTTAATATGTGTTAATAGTGCATTAGGGGACGCTAAGTCACCCTTTAATTGCTCAATTATCTCAGCTGAGATTTCGTTTTGCCCTTGATGTTTTCCCGTATATTTTATTGATTCGGAAAGAGTCGTCAACCAAAGCAAGAAATAAGGTCTCCCTTTGTCCATCATTATCGGAGTCGGCCCTGCATTATACACTGAGAAAATAATTTTGCCTTCGAATCCCGGATCAATATGAAAGCCTGATACGTTTATTAAGCCCTTAATTTTTTGGTGAAACTTAATTGATATAAATGCTAAATAATTTTCTGGCATCCTAATGGTTTCTTCTGTTATAAGTAATGCGAATTGCCCCGGATTAATTATTACTTGCGAATTTTTATCATCAAGGATTTCCCTTTTTTTGTCTCCGAGTCGCTTCTATATATTTGATTGCCCAATGACAATTCATAAGCAGCCTGAGAAATTTTACTTTTCTTATATGTATCGCCTAAAGCTTTTTCTAAAACAGTTTCTAATTGGGTTCCACTTAAAAAGGACATGACTTAGGTTGGGGTTTACTAAACTAATATAGTGATTATATTATTATTATGATAATATCTCTTACATAATTAATTATTATATGAGAGGGGCTAATCATAATCAGATTTTATAATACTCCCATTATCGCAAGCCACTTCAATACCCTCAGCAAACTGGCCACAAGACGCAGCCTTGCGATACCAAAGATTTTGCATTTTCTGACTATAATTATCAGGCCGTGAGCCCAGGCCGCGTTAGGGATTGCAGCGGAAAACCCACAGCCCGCACAGGCCTTCGCGCGGAGGCCGGGGCGAGGATTTGCAGCGTAAAGCCCGGGCCGCAGGCAACGCCATTGTTTTGATTTCGGAATTGGGATTTTCGATTTCGGATTTAAGGTTTTGGGGATGTTTTTTTCGTCATGTTGAACTTGTTTCAACATCTCATTTGCTAAGCCGGGTGCAGGGCAAAGCGTTTTACTTGTCCTGTGGGGTCCCGAAACAAGTTCGGGATGACGATTTAGAGGGGCATGTTGATTACTTGTCTAAGCCGGATGCTGATCAAGGCGTATCCCCATCGCGCGTATAAACTAAATGTAAAAGCGGCGCGTACAGTATTTCTCCTCACCTCCGGCGCACAAATCCCAGGCCTGGTTCGTCGAAATGACATTCTTTTTTATTGATGATAAAATTGAAAAGATGCGTATTCAGGGTTACCTTTCCGGAGGGGCGTATGGAATGAGTTTGTTTATATGCTAATTAACCATGATGCTGCTTATCGCGCGTATAAACACACCCCTGCTGCCGCGCATTTCTACCGCGCCCCCTCTTGAGCCGGGAATTTTTACCTACTGCTGCTATCACTGCCACTAAAAAACAACTGCCCACTGCAACTGCTGCTGCCACTATCACTGCCACTGAAAAAACTACTTCTCATCAGCTCCGGCACACAAATCCCAGGCCTGGTTCGTCGAAATGACATTCCTTTTTATTGATGATAAAATTGAAAAGATGCGTACTCAGGGTTACATTTCCGGAGGGGCGTATGGAATGAGTTTGTTTATATGCTAATTAATCATGATGCTGCTTATCGCGCGTATAAACACACCCCTGCTGCCGCGCATTTCCACCGCGCCCCCTCCCGAGAGGGGAATTTTTGTCCACTGCTACTATCACTGCCACTAAAAAAACTACTTCTCTTCACCTCCGGCGCACAAATCCCGGGCCTGGTTCGTCGAAATGACATTCTTTTTTATTGATGATGAAATTGAAAAGATGCGTACTCAGGGTTACCTTTCCGGAGGGGCGTATGGAATGAGTTTGTTTATATGCTAATTAACCATGATGCTGCTGATCGCGCGTATAAACACACCCCTGCTGCCGCGCATTTCTACCGCGCCCCCTCTCGAGAGGGGAATTTTTGTCCACTGCTACTGCCATGCTGCAACTGCCACTACCCACTGCCACTCCCTACTGCAACGTCACCACCTTATACAAAATCCACCCGTCGGTTTCGTAGGCCCGTTTGTAGTTTATACCGCTGTTGAGGCGGCGGATTTCGGGGATGTATTTGTCGTTAAGCTGGGTGTAGCCGGTGAAGGGGTTTTTGGGGGTGGCTATCAGGATATAGTCGTCGTACCTGTAGGGGGTTTCAATGGCCGACAGGAACGAGCCGAGCTGATAGGGCAGGGTCAGCTTTTTAATGTTATTGGTAAAGGCCACAATGGGGTATGATACGGCATCGTCCATGAGGATGTGCGTACCATCGGGCAAGCTGTTGATGTAGGCAGCTATTTCCTTGCTTTCGCTTTGATCAGTATTGGGCTCCAGGCGGTTAAGGGTGGTGATGAAACGGCGCTCGTCGGTTATGAGCGAGTGGGTTAAAAACGTGTAGCCGGTGTACAGCTGCAGCACAATTACGCAGGCCAGGCCCAGTTTAACCGCCAGCTTATTTTTAATGGTATGTACCTTAAATATGATACACAGCAGCGCCACAAATAAAAATATGAGGTAGTACTGGTAGGTGAGGAACAGCTTATCATACTTAATATGCAAAAACTCCACAAAGGCAAACAGGGTGATAACGGTTAGCACGTGATAAGTGCTTTCGCGTAGCAGGTACAGGCCAAACAGTATCAGCGGACAAAAATAAATTACCCTTAATGAAACCAGGATGCTGAGCTCAGGCAGCTGGTAGTTTACCGCAGTTACGGTGGTATCGTAATTAAGCTTGTCGACAAGTACGTTCCAGGTGGCCAGCGGGCTTTCCATAAAGTAGTTGTAGTCGCTGGCATGGGTTTGGTTAAGCAGCTTGTAGCAAATGAGCGATACTACGGGGAGGATGAACAGGATGATGTAAATGGCAAAGGTTTTATTAATGAGCTTACGCCTTAACGACGGACTGTTAAAGCTCATGAACAGCCTGAAGATGGATTCCTTTTCGCCCAGGTTAAGGCTGGCCAGCGTTATTGAAAGTACCAGCGGAATAAAGAACAGCGTAAGCCAGATAAAACGGTAATCGCAAAAAATAAGCGTTACCAAACACATACTGGCTATGGATATGTGAAACGTGGTGTTTGAGCGGTAAAACTTGAGCAGGTTAAGGAAAAAAAGGTATACACAAATAACCACCAGGTATATGGCTTTGCCCGAGCAGGCCATATAAATAATACCGGGATGCAGCACAAACAGCACGGCTACCATAATGAGGTAAAAATCATCCTTAACACGGATGAGGAAGGAGCGCGAAATAAGGTAGAAAAAGCCTGCCGTACCCAGTGCCGATGCTATTACCGGGGCCAGGTAACTGTTTACCGACGAAAATATAAGCGACGAGTAAAAAGGCAGCAGCGGCGCTGTGAGGCCCATTACCTTTAGGCGGTTGCCCAGCCCTTCGAACACGATTTTGGTTTTTTCGATATAAAAAAGGCTCTCCTGGTTATAATAGCCCAGCTGGTTAAGGTAGATGCCTATTAAAAGGTACCAGGCTGCCAGTACCAGGGTAAATATAAACAGGTATGTACTTTTGGCAATTTTCATTTAATAACGTTTGTGGGGTTATTAACCTTACTTAAACCGTGGTTGGTTTTTTCCCAGTAAAACGGATTGGTGATAAGCTGGTACAGGCCCATATAAGCCGCCACCGAGTGCATAAGCCAGTAAACGGGATTGGCTATGGCAAACAAAATGAGCTCGAAATAGCGGCGTTTAAATACAGCCATCATGTTGATATAGATCATGAGGATATTGCCCACCATAAGGTTGAATATAGACATGAACAGCACCCAATCAGGAAACAGGTTGCGGATGGTTGAAAAATCAAATATCAGGTAACAGATAAAGATGAGCAGCAGCACCGGGTAAATGAGGAATGTTGCCGATGTAGCGCCGATGAAAAAGTTAAAGCCCAGGAAACCGCGAACCCCTATCTTTTTAATAAGGGCCGCGGGGTTGCGCATGTGCACCAGGTAGGTTTGCATGTAACCTTTGATCCAGCGCGAGCGCTGGCGGATCCAGTTCCAGAAGTTGTTGTTGGCTTCTTCGTACGTGGTGGAGTTTACTATGGCTACCTTATAACCTTTGGCATAGGCACGTACGCCAAGGTCGGCATCTTCGGTTACGTTAAAGGGGTCCCAGGCGCCAAGCTCAATCAGCACATCCATTTTAAAGTGGTTGCTGGTGCCGCCAAGCGGGATGGGGATATCCAGCGTATCCAAACCGGGCAGCATATAATCAAACCAGTACGAATACTCGAGGGTGAACATCCGGGTAAGGAAGTTCTCGTTACGGTTGAAGTAGTTGAGCGCGCTTTGGATGCAGATATAATTTTCGGGCAGCTTGTGAAACAGCGCCACTACTTTTTTAAGCTGATCGGTATCGGGGATATCCTCGGCATCGTAAATAGTAAGGTATTGTCCCCTTGAAAAATGCAGACCGTAATTACAGGCCTTCGGCTTGGTTTTAGGCATGTGGAAAGGCACCACAATAACTTCAAACACGGCAGGGAAATCGAGGTTTTTTACTGCGCCGAGGGTTTTGCTGTCGTCTTCTTCAATAAGCAGTTTGATATCCAGTTGCTCGCGCGGATAATCAAGACTTTGCAGGTTCCAGATAAGCTTTTTAATCAGCTTATCTTCTTTGTAAACGGGCAGCAGTATGGTGTATACGGGCAGCTCATCATCTATAATAGCGCGCAGATCATTTTTGGTAACGGCCTGGTGCAGCTCGAACCGCGAACCCACCAATGCCAGGAACAGCTTAAAAATAATAGCCACCAAAAAAAACGAACTGATGACCAGGTTAATGCCGATGGATACGGTTTTAAAGTTAAGGAACAGACCAACGGCGGTAAATCCCCACAAAATAAATATAAAAGCAAGCTGCGGCGCGGTGAACGTTGTTGAGGCCGAACTTTTAGGGTCGCGCTTGAGGAGTTCAAAAACGGATGACTTCACATATTTTTGTCCGGTAAGCTTGTGGCTTAGCCAGGTAATCTCGAGGTCGGATGCTACGATAACCTCGGGTTCCAGGTCATAGGTGAACCTTACAAAATCGAGGAAGAGCTCATTGCTGGGGTCGGCCATGATGGTAACTACCTTATTGTTTTCGATGCGGAGTGGGAGGCCCAGCTGGTCGTTGGCAAATTTAAGGTCGACCTGGTCGAGGATCTTTTGGTCGAAGGCCTCATTGCGGATCTCGGCAAACTGGTAGCCTGCGTTGCCTAAGGAGCGTTCATAGTTTTTGCGGGAAACATAGCCGAAGTTAAGGGCTATTTTAAGGTATGACATACCCGATCTTTCCGAAAAAGCATGGATCTTTTCCTGGTCGGCCGGCGAAATGAACCCGTCGGCAACCAAAATATCAGGAATTGAAATACTCAATGTATCCATATTAGGTGTTTTATAAACCTCACCCCCCGCCCTCTCCAAAGGAGAGGGAGCTTTTTTTAAGTTCTTTCCAGAGAGGGCTCCGGTTTGTCACTGTATTTATGATGATGCCTTAGCCTCACCTAAATCCTCTCCAAAGGAGAGGACTTTAACTTCATTTTACTTAAACCCTCTCCTTTGGAGAGGGCAGGGTGAGGTTTTAATCGTTAAACAAATCCTGCGATTTTTGAACTTTTGAACGCACATACAGGAACGAAAGCAGGATCAGGATCAGGATGCCTAACAAAATGTACAGGTTATAGCTGTCCCAGAAACGGGTAAGACCGCTCTTGGTATCAATGTACTCCAGGTTTTCGCTGGATTTGTTGATGTTGAACAGGTATTTGTTGGAGTTAACATCCGAGATACAAACATTGCTGGACAGGGTTGAAAGCTGCTCGGTAATGGATTTGGATACCGCCAAAAAGGCTTCGGAAACATGCGTGCCGGTAGCAGTAAGTACGAGGGTAGCATTGTTGCTTACGCCGTAAAAGATCTGCGCCAGGCCGTTTGATACCGTATCCGAAAGGGAATAAACCGGTTGGTTGTTATCAGTGTTGTAAAGCCTGAAGTTCCTGTCGAACTGGATGGGGGCATCGCGAAACTCCTTAAGTATTTTATCATCTTTTGATAACAGGGCTATGATATTGTTTTGCTTCAGATCAATTGGCTTCAAATCTTTCGAGTAAACAAACTCGGGGAAGTTATTGGCGTTGATGTTATTGTTAAGCTCGTAAATGATCTCGCCCATAGCACCGGCGGCATATTTGGCGTATTCCTCGCTTACTACAATTTTGGTTGTGCCCTTGTTAAATGCCTCGGGATACTGGTAAAAGCTCAGGTCGCTGGTAATGAAAGGGTTTTTTGATTCGAGGTATGATTTATCAACGTCAACCTCGGCAAAAAAGTTGGTGAAGCTGTTGCGGCAGTTACCGTTGGTAGGGTAAAACCTGAATTCGGCCTCCAGCGTGTTGTATTTATGGTGCTGATAACGGTTAATGGTGATACTGCTGTTCAGCTTGCCCGATGCATCCAGTTTTTCGCTGCTGATGAGCAAACCGTTAAGGTATATGTTGAAGAAACCACGGTCGCCGGGGGCAAGGCCGCTGTAATTGGCTATAAAACGGATCTCCACTTCTTTAGGGGTGAAGCTAAAATCGCTGTTTTTAAAGCTGTAAGCGCTCTTTAACGAGCCAATGCCCGACAGGAAATCGCTCACACCGCCAATCTGCTTTAATGATAGCTTTGAACGGTTTTCGTCGATGGTTTTAAAGAAGGTGTTCTCGGCCTGGTTAATGAGCAGGTAATCGCCGTAGGTTGAGTTAAGCACATTCATGTTGCCCAGGGCGGTAATAGCCTTTTCGTAGCCTGTATCATCGCCACCGGTAATAAACAATACCTCTTTAGGGGCTTGCTCCTGCGTTACGGTTTTAACCGGCACTAACTGCCCTTTTACATCAACCATATGCACAATGGTATCTGTAAGCAGGCTTACCGATTTGTGCAGATAAAATAAGCCCTGGTTAGCTTGCGGGGTAACTTTTACCAATGCACGCGCATCGGCAGGTAATTTGTCAATGGCACCTACCCTGATGTAGTTACGAACACTGTCGGGTAGTTTGCTTTCTTCATAAACTGCA
This sequence comes from Mucilaginibacter sp. A5337, assembly GCF_059690695.1. Taxonomy (NCBI): domain Bacteria; kingdom Pseudomonadati; phylum Bacteroidota; class Sphingobacteriia; order Sphingobacteriales; family Sphingobacteriaceae; genus Mucilaginibacter; species Mucilaginibacter sp. A5337. The sequence continues at coordinate 16,704 of NZ_JCAWEC010000018.1, forward strand.
ATTTCACGTGTTTGGGTCTTTTTTAACCTCGAATAAGCCCAGGCTACTGCCTTAAGGTCATGCAGACTTGGGTTTGAAGGATAAACGATAGCTTTTTTTGAATCGAAGCAGTTGCTGATATTTACGTTATCAAAAAAGTTTTTATTGCTTTTAACCAATGATAGGTATGAGTAGTTTTTGATCTTTAACCACATTGCCGGGTTATCCAGATCCTTACACTGATCGTCGGTAATGGTGAGCAGGGTTTTGATCTGTACCTTCAGGAACTTGTCGGGGCTCAAGTCGGCACGGCTCAGGTTAAGGGTGATCTTCTGGATAGAATCGGGCCCCAGGCGGCTGCTGTATGCCGGTTTGTTATTGATAACCAGGTTAATATATGAATGCGATTTTATCAATGCCTGCGACGGTTCAAAAAACAAAACCAGTTTACTGCCATTCATTTCAACCAAAGGGGTAATCTTGAAGTAAAATGAAATAGCGCCGCTCATGCCGTATACCACGTCATCTTCATGGCCATAGGATTTGAAGGATACAATGCTGTTGCCCTGTGCCTGCGAAGCCGTGTTGAATAATAGAATAAAGGCTAATAAGGTAAAAAACTTATTCATTGATTATAAATATTAATTTATTACGTAAAATTCTACTCTGAAATAATTGCCGCTGTCATCACTGCGATAGCTGAGCTCGCCGCCCATTTCCTGGGTCATGAGCTTGGCAATTGATAAACCCAAACCTAAGCGGCTTTCGGTAACGCCCGATGTATCGTTAAGGGTTTTAAGCTTGTTAAACATCATTTCCAGCTCCTGCTGGCCTATTGCTATACCTTCGTCGATGATCTCAAAAACAAAGCGCTGACGTTGCAGGCTGGTTACCACCTTAATGCTATTATTGGTTTGCGAAAACTTAATAGCGTTTGATAACAGGTTCTGGAACACCTGGCCTGTAAACACCTTATCAAGCCTTACGTTGAGGGGCAGCTTCAGGACATTATCAATGAGGTGGATGTTTTTCATGAGAGCCGTTTCATACAGGCCTTTAAAAACATGCATCACTTCAACGTTGATATCAAAGATCTCCATGTTGAATTTCATATCCGGCGATTCGATCTCCTTAACATCCATCAGCTTGTTAAGCATGTACTGCATCTTATCGGCCGATTCGGAGATGTAGCCAACAAACTCTTTCTGATCATTGCTGAGCCTGAAATCCTCCTCCTTGATCATGTTATTGCTCATTACAATAGAGCCAATAAGGTTTTTAAGATCGTGCCCGGCAATATTGATGAAGCTGTTCTTTTGGCTGTCAAGTTTGCGGAGCTGCTCATATTGCAGGTCGATAAGGTTGTTTTTTTCGGCGATATCCTTGTTTTGCTGTTTAAGCTGTTCGTTTGATTTTTCGATCATGATCTGCGAGCGCACTTCACGCTGGATCACTTTGTACCTTGCACTGGGTATTAAGCAGGAGATACCGGCAATGATAAAGAAGATTTGCCCGCCGTTGCTTAAAACCAGGTCGAGATTGTATTCGCTTAGCAGGTTAAAGAAAATAGCAAGCAGCAACAATGCCATTAAGGTTTGGATAATGGAGTTTAATGGTTCCCAAAAGGCCTGCAGGTTAAAAAACAGCAGGGTAGTGGCAAACAGCATAAAGTAAATGGTTAAAAACTGGATGTTTACCAGGTTGCACAATACCGCCGCCGTTACCGAAAGCATAAAGAAACTTATATGCAGCAATATGCGGTAACTGAACTGTTTATGCTGAAAATAGCTGAACAGGCCATATATAATAAGGATAGTTATAATGCGGATGATGAAAAACTGCAGCCAGAAGTTTGTGGCATAAATAAAATCAACAATACTAAAAAGAGGGTACAGGAATATAATTGTCCAGATTATGTTATTGGTTTGATACCACGCCTTTTTTGAGGTCTCTCTAATTAATTCTTCTTTAGTAATTTGAACAAACATTATTTGTTATCTTGAATTGTAATTAAAAATTAAGGCCGCTGTTTAAATTAATTCAGTTAAATATTGCTTGACAAAAATATTTGTTATACGATAATCCAAACAGGTTTGTTATTGCTGTTATTAACAGTAATTGCTCCTGTTGCAAAAAGCCGTCCAATTCCTCAGCAAGCCCGGGCTGCTGCTTTTAAACGTGCCCGAAGTTTAAACAATGGCATCAGTATTTCATGGCTTGAACAAACCTGGGCCGAAAACTCACTGCCCCAAAACGCCCTTAAAAAATCCGATTTTCTGCTGCTCAAAAAATTGGGTTTTAAAAGCATCAGGCTGCCGGCTGCTTTTACTTCCTTTAGCCCGGCAACAACCGCGCAGCTATTTACCTATGTAGATAAAGTTGTTGAACAATGCCATACTTATGGATTTAGGTTAGTGATAGATTATCATTACGGCAGCTTAAATGATAATAATTACCTTACAGAAACACCCCGGATAATTGATTTGTGGCTAAAAATAGCTAAAAGGTATAAAAACGCAAGCCACGATAACCTGTTTTTTGAGATCTATAACGAGCCGCCCCATATCAGCCCCAAAGTGTGGAGGGATGCCGCATACAATATTGTAACTGCAATCCGTAAAATTGATAAGCAACGCACGCTTATTGTAGGGGCATCAAACTATAACAGTATCTACGAGTTAAGCAGGTTTGAAAGGCTGGCCGACGATAATATTATTTACACCTTTCATTTTTACGAACCTTTCTTTTTTACCCACCAGGGGGCAAGCTGGGTGGGCGACCAGGTAGCTACCACCGGGGTATCATTTCCATACAATGCGGAAAATTTTCCTGCACTTAATCCACAAGCAAAAAATACCGCTGGCGAAAGTAACTACCATATGTACCCGCGCGATGGTAACGAACAGTCAATAAATGATAAACTGCTAATTGTAAAAAACTGGGCGTTGAAATATGATGTTCCTGTTATATGCGGCGAATATGGAGTTTACAACAAGTATGCCGATACGGATAGCAGGTGCCGGTATATTAAAGCGGTACGCAAAGCTTTAAAGAAACTCGATATTCCTGGCATGATTTGGGATTATAACAGTAATTTTTCGCTGTTTAACGGCAGCCCGGCTATTGAAAATTTACCCTTGTGTATGAAAGACGCAATTAGCAGTGCTCAGTGAAAATTTAACTATTAATGTTACAAATTTAGTTACCTTTGCTCACTAATATACAGTTATGAGATTTTTTGAAGAAAAGCGCAGAGAAGTAATGGTGCACATCGAAAAGTTCATGTTAGAAAAAATACATGAATACCTGAAACCGATTGACACCATTTGGCAGCCGTCTGATTTTTTGCCCGATTCTTCAAGGGATTCTTTCTTTACCGAGATTAAGGAATTGCAGGAAAGCGCCGCAGGCCTTTCGTACGACCTGATTGCCGTTTTAATTGGCGATACCATTACCGAGGAGGCTTTGCCTACTTACGAATCATGGCTTACCATGGTTGAAGGTGTATCTGACAATGAAGAAGGTGGCTGGATGAAATGGACCCGCCACTGGACAGGCGAAGAAAACCGCCATGGCGATTTGCTTAACAAATACCTGTACCTGTCTGGCCGTGTGGATATGCGCATGATGGAGATCTCAACCCAATACCTTATTTCAGATGGTTTTGATATCGGTACCGGTCATGACCCTTACCGTAACTTTATATACACTTCTTTCCAGGAGCTGGCAACCAATGTGTCGCACCGCCGTGTAGCCTCACAAGCCAAAAAATACGGCGATCCGCTGCTTTCAAAAATGTGTGGTGTAATTGCGTCAGACGAGGCACGTCATGCTAAAGCTTACAAATACTTTATCGAAAAAATATTTGAAGTAGATCCAAGCGAAGCCATGATCGCTTTTGAAGATATGATGCGCAAAAAGATTGTAATGCCTGCCCACTTCCTGCGCGAGGTTGGTTTAAAGGTTGGTCAAACTTTTGGCCATTTTACCGATGCTGCACAGCGTTTAGGTATTTACACCGCTATCGATTATGTGGATATTTTGAAAGAACTAATAACCGACTGGCATATTGAAAGCGTAACAGGTTTGGACGAAGCCGGCGAAAAAGCCCGCGATTACGTTATGAACCTTCCGGCCCGCTTACTGCGTGTAGCCGAGCGCATGAAAAACCCAATGCTGGAGTACAAGTTTACCTGGATAAACGGGTAACCGATCAATCAAATTTTAAAGAGGAACTCTGTCCACGCGTCATTGCGAGGTACGAAGCAATCGCGAGCTGTACAGGGCGGACCTGGAAATCGGGGATTATTAATAATTATAATTTGTTTTTATAGGTATTAATGAGCTCCCTACGGTCGGTTGTCTTCGTATCTTATAATGACGTGATCGTAAGTTATTGATTATTAAGTGTGTTTCTTTGAGTGAGTTTTATAATATGGGCGTTGCCTGCGGCCCGGGCTGTACGCTCATACTGCACAAGGCCTTAGCCACAGGCCGGTATCCGCTCCCATCCCTAACGCAACCCAGCGCACCATCTCTAAAAAGTATCTTGCACGTCATTACGATTTTTTTCAGGATTTCCCTGATGGTTACTCGCAATGACGTCTTTTTTTATCTTTTTTCTGTTAAAACAAGCGCAATTCAATTTGCATTTACTCTTCCCGCTCTATCTTATACCCCGGCTTTTTATATCCATCGGTAACGTAGTTTTCCGGGATTTGGATATGGCTGCCATCGCGTATTGCAGTGAAATGCGGCGACATGATCTCCATCCCTGCTTCATTAAACTTATCCTGTATATTTTGGTATAGCCTTGAATAAATGACAGCCATTTTGCCCGGCTGATCGGTATAAGCATTGATTTGGTAGCTTACATTAAAATCATTCAACGCGGTTTGCAGTACAAAGGGTTTGGGATTAGCGAGGATCCCATCCGTAGCTTCTGCAGCGTTGATGAGCAGGTTATGGATAGTTTCCCAGGGCGCGTCATAACCAATGGTAACACTGGTGTTCAATATCAACCCTAAAGTTTTTGATGACGAGGTATAGTTAACTGTAGCGCCGCTTAAAATAGAAGCATTGGGTACGGTTACGTCTTCGTTTTTAATGGTACGTACCCGGGTAACCAGCAGGTTTTTCTCAATGACATCGCCCATAATTTCGCCAACCTTTATCCGGTCGCCAATTTTAAAAGGGCGCATGTAAGTGAGCACAATGCCCGATACCATATTGGATATTGCCGAAGATGATCCAAGCGAAAACAGCACACCAATAAAAACAGTTACCCCCTGAAATACTTTCGACTGCGAGCCTGGCAGATAAGGGAATATCACCACAAACATAAAAGCATACATCAATACACGGATGATGTTGTAAGTTGGAATAGCCCATTCGGGGTAAAAACCTTTTAGGGTGATGGCGCCATTAGCGATTTCGGTGGCTATAAATTTTACCAGTTTTACAATGTATCGCGTAACCAGATAGATAACAGTTATGGTAAGCAGGTTGGGGATAAAATGTACAATAGCCAGCAGGATGCTTTTCAACGGATCAACCACAAAGCCGATGAGTTGCGTAGCAATAGGCTGCGACGAAGGGAAAATATAAAATAACACCGGCAAAGCGAGGTAAACGAGCAGCAGGATGATGAGCAACCGGCCAATATTGATCAGTCCGCTGATAAACGGAAGCAGGCGCGAGGCGTAGGCTACCGGTGCGCCTTTGTCTGCCAGTTTTTCAACACGGCGTTCCCAACCCCATATGATTTTTAGTTTTATCCACCTGAAACCTTTATTTACTACCCAAATCAGTACAATAAGCAGTATAATGACGGCAACGGCTTCAAGTACGTTGGTCATTAATTGTTTAGGACTGTTGCTTTCAAAAACGTTGCCCAGTTTGTTTTTTAATATAGATAGGTAGCTTGCTGCCAGTTGGGGCCGGTTAAGTTCGGAGTAGGATGCATCGGTATTGTTAACGCCCATGATCATCTGGCCGTTATAGGTTATTATCGATACGGAAGTGTCGTTTTTAAGGGTTAGCGAATCGGGATTAAAATCTATCCGGCTCATCAGGGCCTTAATACGCCGGGTAACAATCCCGGCGCGCTCTTTCGGGTTAAACAATCCCTGCGGGGCGTAAAATTTAAACAGGGTATCTTGGTTAATAATTACCGGTTCGCCGTTTTTAGCGGGAAGTTTTTGTGCCTGTGAGGTAAATGCAGCAAACAGAAAGAGGATGAGCAGGCTATAAATTTTAGGCATAGGGATGTTTTTCTGTTAAAGCTAAAAAATATTTGGCGGAAATAAGATTTTGTAAAGTGCTGACCTTTCAACGTGCCAACTCACCCCGACGTCGCTTCGCTTGTCACCCCTCTCTGTGCAAGCGCAAAGAAGGGGGATTTTTCTCAGAGGCTGTTTTGTTTAAGATGTTTTTATGTGGAGGCGCATCACATGCGTCTCTCATAGGTTTAAGTTAACCCACAAAATCAATAGTGAAATTGGGTAATGTGCATAAGTTGAACCCCTCTGGGGTTCGGGAAAGGGTGTTATGTTATTTTCTACAAACCTTTCCCCCCTCTGGGGGATTTTTACAATTTAATAAACATGTATTAATTGCCCAAGGACAGGTGCACCAGAGGTGCAAAAGGTTTGTAGCATAAAAATATATAGAAATAGCCCTTGCCCCAGAGGGTCAAAACAAAACGCCTTGCTAATTAAACGACAAACAATTTGTGGGTTAACTTAAACTTATAGGACAAGCCGCTTCGTAATCGTTAACTTCAGGAATTGCATGGGGGAGGCGCATGTGATGTGCCTCTACATTTTAAAACATTAAATTAAACAGCTTCTTGCCCTCTTTATCCGAAGGATAGAGAGGGTGGTCCAGCGAAGCGTAGACCGGGTGAGTCAACTATGCGTTATGTTAAATTTACCCCTCCTGCACCAAATCCGTCCCCAAATCACCGGCAATATTGCTGAACAGCTCGTTCATGATCGATTCGACAGTGAGTGAATTGACATCATCAACATAATGCTCATTACGGGTTATCCACAGTTCGTGACCATTAATTACGATGCTGAATAATACGCCGTCGTAAACAGCGGGTAACGAAATTTCAACGATTTCATCTTTACGTTCAATCGTGAAGTTTAATTTGCTTTGTCGTTGTTCATGAAACAAAGGGTTCAGCTTTTCATGAAGCAGGAGGTATAATTGGTTTATGCCGATATCGGTATGGAGGGTGATGATTTTCATAATTTGGTATATTAGCGATGTATTAAATAGTACAAAACAGAGCTGGGGATTGTTTGAAGTTATAGTGCGCAGGCCAGCGTTAGGGATTGCAGTGTAAAGCCCGCAGCGCGTGTTGGGATAGGGTTGGAAAAGCGAGGACTTGTAACGGAAAGCCCGGCCCGTTAGCTAACAGGAACGCCCCAATTAACAGCAACGCTTCTGAAAAATATAATCAATAACCAGCAACTTACATTACATCATTATAAACGTCACACTTCACCCGCGATAACACATTTAAGTAATAACACACCAAACATCACTACATATGAATTACAAATTATTGGGCCGCTCGGGCCTTAAAGTTTCTGAACTGTGCCTTGGCGCAATGGGCTTTGGTACCGAAGGTGGCTGGGGAGCCGAAAAAGATGCCAGCTTTGCCATTATGGATGCCTTTGCCAAAGCCGGCGGCAATTTTATTGATACCGCAAACGTGTATAAACTGGGCACCAGTGAGAAGATCATCGGCGAATATTTGACTAATCACGATCGCGACTATTTTGTACTTGCTACCAAATACACTTTAAAAGATAATACCACCAACCCCAATGCATCGGGCAATAACCGCAAAAATATGATGCGGAGTGTTGAGGAAAGCCTTAAACGCCTCAAGACTGATTTTATTGATGTACTTTACCTGCACATTTGGGATAACATAACGCCGATTGATGAAGTGCTGCGAGGATTGGACGACCTGATAAAACAAGGTAAAGTTACCTATGCTGCTATCAGTGATACACCTGCCTGGATAGTATCAAAGGGAAATACCCTTGCCGAACTGATGGGCTGGAGCCAGTTCATCGCCTTGCAGGTGGAGTACAGCCTGCTGGCACGCACTGCTGAGCGTGAGCTGATCCCGATGGCGAAACATTACGGCATGACCGTTACCCCGTGGGCCCCGTTGGCCGGTGGTGCTTTAACCGGTAAATATCTGCGCGGAGAGCAGGGGCGTGTAAAAGCCGAAAGCAACCGTCGCAACAACAGGGCGCAAACTATTACTGAAGCAGTTGTTGATATTGCTGCTGAATTGGGTGTATCCGAAAGTCATGTTGCATTGCAGTGGATGATGGACAGGGATTTTAGCTGCATCCCGATTGTGGGCGCTACTAAAATAGATCAGTTGAATGATAACCTCAAAGCCATTGACACCAAATTAACCCCTGAGCATTTCAAAAAGCTCAATGAAGTTAGTGCTATTGAATTAGGTTTTCCTGGTGATTTTTTCAATGAGGATGCTGTAAAAATGAACAGCTTCGGCGGGTTTTATGATAGGGTTGAAAAAAGATAGCCTGCATTTTATTTATATATTTTTTGGTGTAAATTTAGGCGGGAGCAACAAGAAAGATTCCGCCTAAACTTATGAAAAAAGTCATAGTTCTGCTGTTTTTTGTATTTGTTTCTTGTACCGTGGCATGCGGTCAGGAACTCGTATCGGATGAGCAATTTCAAAAATTAATAGGATTTTTAAACGAGGAAAACTGGCAGGAGTCTGCCAAATTATCTGAAGATCTTTTACTGAAAATTCCGGCGAACAGGCAGGATGATGATGCTCCGGCTATAATAAGGTATATGTATATTACTTCTGAAGCCGGGTTGATGTATATGGGCAAAGTAACCAAGGCGGGGGCGTTAAAAAATGTCAGTGGTTTTACAGGTCACACCATTTTTTTGCCATCGCGTACAGTATCATTAAAATTTGGGCTCAATTATATCGTAAGTTCCGATACGAAAACAGATACCCTGTCAATATCCGGAACAAACAGAAAGGGTACGGATCTGTTCACTTTTGAAAGTATAGTGCCTGCTAAACCCATTACAAAAGATGAACTTAAGGGTTATGAGGGTAGGCTATTTAGGATAGGGGGGCGATTAAAATCAATAGATGTTGCGGGCAATATGCTTCCTCATTTTCTGATGGTAATAGATAACGCCATTTTAGAACCGGTTGATAAGCAATAAAAGCCGGTATAAATTGTTTTTTGGGCGAATCAGCATTGGCGTATACATCTGGATCCTCTGCGAGAGATACAGCTTCGGCGAGTTTTATCACAGGGTTGAGAAGAGGTAATTATCCCCTGTATTATATAAAAACTGTCATTTCGACTGAGCGAGGGCTGGCTTGAGCATTGGGGTGAAAGAGAAATCTTATACATCGTAAAAGCCGATCTGCATAGTTCGAATTGCGAGTCGTATAAAATTTCTCCTCACCCCACCCCGTTACCCGATCGATTCGTCGAAATGACATTTTGTTTATTAGTTTGCTGCCGTCTTAAAACTGCTTCAGGTAATTTTTACTGATCAGCTCGCCATACAGGATACCACTGTGCTGGTCCATGGCAAACCAGGGCGAGCCATATTGAAGTACCTGGATATTTTGTGCCGGCATAAAACTCTGCGCCAGCAAAAACTGTTTCTGATGAGCAGCATTTTCCACAACATCGAGCACGATAAAACAATGCCCCGGCGAGCCGCCACGGATAAATACATCACCCGGTTTTACGTTGTTGGGGTCGGTTACTGTTTTTAATTCTTTTTGAAGAGATAGTGTGCCGGCATAGCTGAACACCAGGTTCATGTAGTTTAAAAATGTTTTGTACGAATAATCGGGTTTGGATGTTAATACCCAATGATCGTTTTTGTAACGATAGCCTTTGGCATAATGCTCATAATCGCATTTAAAACCGCTGGTGAAGTTGAATGAAATTTGACTGTACTTTTTTTGCTGAAAAAGGTATTCGCCACGTAAACGCATTACGGCATCGGCACATTGCTGCAGGTCCTGGTTACCTACACTCATATCAATAACCGCAGCAGTGTAAACATCGGTACGGGCAACATCGCCTTTATAGGTTTTAGTTGGCGTACCCGGAGGTTTCAAGGGCAATGCCTGTAACCATGCCCCGAAACTACCGGGTGCAGTTGTTATGCGATGATAACCTGCCGGCACTGCAAATCTTTTAACAACATTATCAGGTGGGATAATATTTGTATTCAAAAGCAACAGCAGGCAGGCGATCAGGGCTTTCATAATGTTTTGGTTTGTTTTAACTGTCCATAAGGGTTATAAGGTACCGGGATCCCATCTACCAGTTTAAACGCCGAAAAGTGCAGGTGTGTTGGCGAGCGTTTTTTATATGCGTTATAACCTGTACGGCCAACCTCGGCAATTTTCTGCCCCTGCGTAACATAACTGCCCGGTTTAACAAAAATGGCGCTGTTATGGGCATAATAAGTAAAAACAGCGGCCTTAGGATGATAGATCCAGATGAACTTGCCGCCCCGCATAGCACTGTTTGATTCCCATTCGTTACAGCAGGCTATCACCCAACCATCGTCGACACTAAGCACATCAACAGGTTTTTGTGTACGGTCATCGATACAATCCTGGTTTTTATCGTTAATAAAAATATCATGGGCAGGATGAGCACCGTGTTTATTGCCGTCGAGATAGCGATAACCTTTGTCAAAATAACCATTCCCGTGTGTACCGCCTATCGCGCTGCTGTTATATCCTTTAAGTGGGAATACCCATTGGAGTTTTGGCTGAATGCGCTCGGCCCGTATCATTTCCAGTAAACCAATTCGTTTTAATACCATATCGAATTGCTTTTGCGCCTCCGCTTTTTTTATGCCGCCGTTTAAAACCGCGTTATTAAAGCTGTTGAATTTGGTAAAAGCAGCCGTATCTCGTTGAGCGAAAGCCCCCGACCCTATCAGTACGAAAAAACAAAACAGGATAAGTTTTTGCATAAGGTTTATAATCAATAACATTAACTAATAAGTCGCCAAAATATTATCCTATCCGGATATCATATTTGGCAAGCAAACCCGGTAAACCATGAAGAGAGAATTTGGCCTTTTTAATGATGTTATCATCCGGATCGATAATGAAATTAAAAGAAGTGCTCAGATCTGCGTTTTTTAATACAGTACGACTGAAAAAAGCGTTTTTGAGATTGCAGTTATTGAATTTACAGTCACTCAGATCGGCTTCGGTAAGGTCGGTCTCGATCATGGAACAATCGGTATAGGTAGCCTTTTTGTTCTTCTTTTTATAAAAAACGGCATTATCTAAAATGCAATCCTCAAAATGAACCTCAAACAAAAAGTCGTTGGCTTTGCCAAAGTTTACGCCGCTTATTTTGCAGTGTTTAAAGTGGATGTTTTGCAGGCCGGTATTGCCTAACTCTGCAAGGAGCAGGTTACAGGTATCAAACACGCAATCAACAAAGGTGATGCCTGCTAGCTGGGCATGAGAAAAATCGCAATTGATGAATTTGCAGTTTTCGTAAGTGGTGCCGGTAAGTTGACCGCTGGTTATTTTGGTGAAAGTTTGGTCTTCGTAGAGTAGGGTTTGCATGATAACAAATGTAAGGTTTAACAGGATTATGTGCGAAAGAGAGGCCGGTTGGTAGAAAAAATGTATGTTTAAGTCTTTAACTTAACTAATTAACCTTATCAAAAATATGGGAAATACTTATACCCAATTATATATCCACTTTGTATTCGCCGTAAAATATCGTGCATCTTTAATCGATGAAACATGGGGAGAAAGGTTGCGGCAGTATATAACTTCTATTGTTCAGAAACAAGAACATAAATTGATTGCTATTAATAATATGCCAGATCATCTGCATTTATTTGTTGGATTAAATCCTAATCAGGCAAGCTCTGATTTAATAAGAATACTCAAAAGTGATTCTTCTGAATGGATCAATAGAGAAGGATTAACACGCAGTAAATTTCAATGGCAGCAGGGGTATGGTGCTTTTAGCCATAGCAGATCATAGGTAGAGAAAGTTGTAAATTATATTGCAAGTCAGCAAGAGCATCATAGAAAGAAAACATTTTTAGATGAGTATCAACAGATATTAAAGGATTTTAATATAGAGTTTGATGAACGATACATTTTTAAACTACCGGAATAGAATGTTTTACAAGTGGAGCTCCTAAGGAGCTCTAAGATAGTTGCTTTATATGTTGCTACAAACCTGTTGTCCCGATGGGACAGATATTCCAGTTTACTTTTTAGCTATTAAACGGGAATAAACCTAATGCTTGCAAGGGCTTCCGATGGTAATGTCAATAAGCTAAAACTTTGATAATTGCGCCGTAGGTGCAAAAGGTTTGTCTCGTCCTAAAAAAAGTTTACAGGTTTTAAGATAATCCTGTTATGTATTTACAGGTTTGATAATGTCCTGAGAT
>NZ_JCAWEC010000019.1:0-7552 GCF_059690695.1 Mucilaginibacter sp. A5337
TCCTGTTGCAGCAGCACCTGTTCTATCTCGCCCGGCTCTATCCTATAACCCCTGATCTTTACCTGGTCGTCTATCCTGCCCAAATATTCGATGTTACCATCCGGCAGCCATCTCCCCATATCCCCCGTTCTGTACAACTTTGCTTCCTTATCTTCACTGTACGGGTCTGCGATAAACTTCTCCTTTGTTAGCTCCGGCTGATTCAGATAGCCCCTCGCCACCTGTACGCCACCGATGCAGATCTCACCCGGCACGCCGATTGGGCTTAAACCACCTGACTTGCTCCTGATATGAATCTGCGTGTTTGACACCGGTGCGCCGATAGGTACAATTTCTATGTCCGGATTTTTCTCTAAATCGCTCCAATAGGTAACGTCGATGGCGGCTTCGGTAGGACCATATAAATTATGCAGCGTTACGTGAGGCAATTTGTTCCTGAATAGTTTTACCTGGGCTGTTGTCAAGGCTTCGCCACTGCATAATACATGCTTAAGCGCCGGACAATCTCCCTTTTCTATGTCGAGCAAAAACACACTCAACATCGACGGAACAAAATGGAGAAGGGTTATATTTTGGTTTTCAATTATCGATTTCAGATACAAGCTATCGCCCTGCGCGCCGGGTTTGGCGAACACCAGTTTAGCTCCTGTTAATATCGGCCACAAAAGCTCCCAAACGGATACGTCAAAGCTGAATGTATTTTTTTGTAAAACAGTATCTACCGAAGTTAATCCGAAATAATTTTGTGTCCAGGTTAACCGGTTTACGACTCCTCCATGCTCATTCATGGCTCCTTTTGGCTTCCCTGTTGAACCGGAAGTATAAATCACATAAGCTAATTGATCAGCATCGATTGTTGTATCAAGATCACTATCATCCTGTTTTGAAATCAGTTGCCAATCCTTGTCCAATTTTATTATCTGCAGGTTTTCCCCATTAAGTTTTGAGCTACCCGCTCCGCTACTCAAAACTATTTTAGCAGCAGAATCATTGAGCATGTAAGCAATCCTATCAGCAGGATATTCAGGATCAACGGGAATATATGCACCACCGGCCTTTAATATGCCAACTATGCCTATCAGCATTTCAAAACTGCGCCCGAGGCAAATTGGCACAAGCGTTTCCCTGCTAACGCCCTGCAATTGCAGATAGCGGGCTAACTGATTAGCAAGTCCGTTTAGTTCATGATATGTAAGCGCCGCATCATTAAACTTTACTGCTATAGCATCAGGTGTTTTTTTCACCTGCTCTTCAAAAAGACTTACAAGATTTTTATCGGCCGGATATGATGCAGAAGTATTATTAAACTCTTTTAAAATTGATGCTTCGGCCGGGGTGAGAATCGAAATATCATTTAATTTTGTTGCCGCACCTTCGCTAATCTGCAAAAGCACATGGGCAAACTGATCAACGATAGACTGTACAAAGGTTGTTTCTAAAAGATCGGCATTATAATTAAAAGTAAAGTTCAGGCCATAGGCATCAGCAATTAAAATAGTTAAAGGGTAATTAGTTTGTTCGTAAGTACTGGCGTTCTCAACTTTTAACGACCATTGTTTGGCGTTGATAGCTTCATTCACCGGGTAATTTTCAAAAACCAGCAAGCTGTCAAACAAGTCGGCTTTAATACCAGTCCACTCCTTTATGCTTTGCAGCGTGGCATGCTGATAATTTCTTGAAGCAGCCTGATCTTTCTGCAAACCTTGTAACCAGTCAGTTATCTCCTGATTATCAAAAGTAGCTTTAAACGGAATCGTATTGATAAACAGCCCCACACGATGCTCAACACCGGGCAAGTCATCGGGCCTGCCAGATACAACCGCACCAAATAATACATCGTTATTACCGGTATACCTGTTTAACAGCAGCGCCCATACACCCTGCATCAGGGTATTTAATGTAATACGATGTTTCTTTACAAATTCATACACCGGGGCCGAAGCCTCTTTATCAAATGCTTTTGTAACCGAAAGAAAATTGCCTTTTAAAAGTGAAGCATTTGTTTTTTTAACAAAGGGCAAAGAAGTCCCCTCGCTTATGCCTTGTAAATAATTTCGCCAATAGCTTTCTTCAGCCCATTTATCCCTGCGTTCCAGGTAACGGATAAAATCTTCATACTTATCTTCCGGTGCTTTGGCTACAGCCTTAGCTTGTAATAAAAGTTCATAAGCTTCTAAAAACTCGGTCATTAAAACAGGTAGCGACCAGCCGTCGAACAGGATATGATGAAAACTCCACAACATCCTGTAACGGTTATCACTTAACCGAAACAGAGTAATACGCATTAAAGGCGCAACGCTAAAATCAAAGCCCTTTTCCCTATCGGCAATTAAGCAATCATTAAGTGCTGTAGTTTGAGATGCCTGATCCTGCCCACGGTAGTCTATTTCGGTTACAGGAAGCATCACATCCCTGTAAACGCACTGAACAGGGATACTAAACGATTCATGGTAAAAGCCGGTACGTAAAATGGTATGCCTGGCAATAACTTCGGCCCAGGCATCTTTGAAAACATTAAGATCGGCATCAATAATATCGCAGGTAAACTGCTCAACATAGCTGCCAAACTGTTCGTTATAGAGGCTATGGAACAGCATACCCTCCTGCAGGCCACTTAACCTGTAAATGGAAACTACATTTTTTTGGTTGCCTGCCGATACTTTGGGCAGATTAGAAATATACCGGATTAATTCATCTTTATGCGATTTAATAAAATTAATGACCTCGCTGTTGTTTTTAACAGCGTTTATCTGTTCCTGGGTAACCTTGTTTTTATTAGCATTTAAATTCAGCTTTTCATTATCAACCGATAACGAAAAGTTCATTCTTTCAAGGTTTAATAAAAATTCACCTATTTCCATAAAACCTGTTACTTAAAAACTCATGATGCTATCCGTATCGTTATCATTCAGAAATTTATCCAATTCCTGATAATTTATCTCGGCCCCTAAGCCGTAGTCGGCGGGTGTGAATATTATTTTTGATTTAGCTTGTTCCAAACAGTGATCAATTAATTGTGACAGGTAGGTTATATACTTTAGTGACAAATCATTAATTGTTGTTTCAATATAATGCTTGTTACTAAAGCTCCAGTTTATTATCAATTCTCCGGCAATAATATAGCTATTTATAGTGATTTTAACCGGCGAAAACTGACTTTTGTTTATCGCTTCTCCACTATTTTCTTCAGCATAATTAAACCAATTGCCCACGCTTACTGCCTGGTCAAACTGCCCCAGGTAATTGAACATGATATCCCACGGATCATTTCCCTGCAAACCATCGGCCTTGTTGATGTATTTTAATACTCCAAAACCCAGGCCTTTATCAGCTACTTTTCTTAAATCTTCCTTAACTGCTTTTATCAATTTATCTGCATCTGTTTCGGCCCGGAGTTTTACGGGGTATAGACTGGTAAACCAGCCCATGGTATTACTAACATCAACTTCATCTGTTATTGGTTCGCGGCCATGCCCTTCAAGTCCTATTACTACCTGTTGTTTACCAGTCCAGCTACATAAAATGCCGGACAGGGCCGCCAGTAATAAGTCATTTATTTCTGTATGGTATACCTTTGGCACTTCACGCAGCAAAAGTGTGGTATAATAGATATTAAGTTTTACACGGATATTAACCATGTCGCCCATTTGAGCGTTGCCACTAAAAGTTGTATCAACCGGTAAAGATTCATAACTGCTTGCGATCTGCTCCCAGTATTTCTGTTGTACCAGCAATCTTCCGCTTTGACTGTATTGAGTTAAGGCCTGATGCCATTGCCTGTATGAGCTACCTTTTGCACCTAAATCAGGCTGTTCGCCAGTGGCGATGTTGTCAAGCAGGGTGTTTAAGTCATTTAAGATAATCCTTAATGATACCCCGTCAACTGCCAAATGATGAATAACAACAGAAAGCCGGTTTGCTATTTCAGTACGAGGCATTTTCATTAGCACCACATTGATCAGTCTGCCATCGGTAATTGACAAACTGCGCTGATATTCGTTTGTGTATGCACTTATGCCGGCATTTAAATCCTGTATATCGGTCAGATCTTCAACCTGCACATTTACCTGCATTGTACCGTAGCGTTGCACCCAATTACCATTGATATCGGTGTACTGCAACCTTAAAGTATCATGATGGGAAACCAAAACATCAAAACACATTTGCAAGGTATCTACGCTGATATTTTTATCTATAGATAATAAAACAGCCTGGTTATAATGTGAGATTTCTGTTTCATTTTTTTCAAGATACCACTGCTGAACAGGCAATAAACCTGTCTCTCCGCTTAAAACACCCTGTTCGGTTTTGATTTTATTAACACCGTTTTTCTGTACAGCTTCGGCAAGGCGTGCTATCACCTGATGATAAAATATATCCCTGGGCTGAATTTCTATACCATATTTACGGGCCCTACTCACTACCTGTATCGTTAAAATAGAGTCTCCGCCGAGCTCAAAGAAATTATCATAAACGCCTATACCATCCAGGCTTAAAAGCTCCTGCCAGATCTGTACCAGCTGCTCTTCAGTTTGATTGCGCGGTGCAACGTAGGTTTCTGGTATTGTACTGTTTATTTCTGCTTCAGGTAACGCTTTTTTATCTATTTTACCATTCACTGTTAATGGTAAATTTTCCATTCCTACCCAAAGTCGCGGCACCATATATTCTGGCAAACGTTCCTGAAGATATTGCTGTAATTGCTGCTTATCATAAATAGCTTTATCCACTACTACATAGGCTATCAGGCGTTTAATGCCTTGTTGATCGGCCCGGGCAAGTACTGCCGCCTGTGTTACATCAGGATTTTGCAACAGCACATTTTCGATTTCTCCGAGTTCTATCCTATAACCGCGGATCTTTACCTGGTCGTCTGCGCGACCGAAGTATTCCAGGTTTCCATCGGCCAGCCAGCGTGCAGTATCTCCGGTACGGTAAAGGCGACCGCTTGTTTTAAATGGATTTGTTATAAACTTAGCTGCTGTTAAATCGGGATTATTCAGATAACCGCGTGCTATGCCTGCACCACCTATGTAAAGCTCTCCCTTTACTCCTATAGGCTGCTGCTCTCCCTCTTCGTTCAACACATATAGCTGCGTATTGGAGATTGGCCTACCGATAGGGATAGCCAACGGAATATCAGAAAGACTGTCCGAAAGTTTAAAACTATAAACGCTGCAACCTACTGTAGCTTCCGTAGGGCCATATTCATTGATTATTTCATTATCACATTCGCCGGCATGATATCCGTCAAAATGGTTAAGCCAAAGCGCTTCTCCGCCAATTACCAATCTGTCGGCAAGGTTGTTCCTGTCTTCAATGGAAGTAGCTTCCTTTAACAGGCTGATATGGGCCGGAGTAATTTTTATAAATTCATATGGCGCATATTTTAACAGGTTGGCATCTTCAAATACGTTATCATATTTTGCACCTGCAATCACCATCAACCTGCCATTAATCAATGGCATAAACAAAGCGGTAACCGAGGCATCAAACGTATAAGACAGATGCATAAACGTACCCGATTTGTTATGGCTATCGCCGATATATTTCGTCCTGTTATTTACGAGATAATTGATAAAGTTATCATGTTCCACCATCACGCCTTTAGGTTTGCCAGTTGAACCTGAAGTATAGATCACATAGGCCAGCTGATTTGGATCGATAGTAATATTTAGATTTCCGAAGCTTTGTGCCTGTATTTCCTCGTTATTATCCAGTTGGATAACATGAGCATTTACATCCGCCAGGTTTACTTTGCCTGTACTGCTGCTTAATACAATTGGTGCTTTTGTATCGTCAAGAATATAACTGATCCGTTCTTTGGGGTATTCGATATCAACCGGCACGTAAGCCGCACCAGTTTTCAGGATACCCAAAATGCCCGCCATCATATTGATGCCGCGCTCAATGCAAATTGCTACCAGCGATTCTTTACCGGCTCCTTGTTGTTTCAGGTAGTTCGCAACCTTATTTGATTCCTCGTTTAATTGTTGATAAGTTACCCTTTCATCTTCGAATATGATCGCGGTTGCAGTTGGCGTTTCTGTCACCTGTGCCTCAAACAGGCTAATAATATTTGCTTCTTTCGGATAGGTTGCTGTTGTTTCGCTGAACGCTTTTAATTCCTGTTCTTCTGCTTTGCTAAGCAGTTGCAGTTTGTTAATTACAGTTGATGGTTCTTCAGTTACTGAGTTGATCAGCTCTGCATAATGCCCAGCCAATCTTGCAATAGTCGCTGCCTCATAAAGGTCGGTGTTGTATTCGGTTACGATCCTAATCCCGTCTTTGGTTTCTTCGGCATTATAGCTCAGATCATATTTGCTCGACTGGCTACCCACCCTTTCTCCCATGATTTTGATATCACCTAATTCGAGCATAGGGATCGTTCCTGTATTCTGCAATACAAACATTACCTGGAACAGTGGACTCCTGCTCAAATCCCTTTCTTTTGCGACGGCTTCTACTATTTTTTCAAACGGCACTTCCTGGTGACTATAAGCTTCAAGCGTGGTTTGTTTTACTTTAGATAATAGTTCTGTAAATGTCTCTTTGCCATCTATCGCTGTCCTTAACGCCAGTGTATTTACAAAAAAGCCTATCAAATTTGCTGTTTCTTCCCTATCGCGGTTGGCTACAGGTGCACCTACACAGATATCTTTTTGGCCGCTGTAACGGTATAATAACACCTTGAATATGGCTAACAGTGTCATATACAGCGTTGCCCCCTGTTCAAGGCTTAGCTTTTGCAGTTTTGTTGCTTGTTCTTTTCCTATAGTAAACTCATACACCGCCCCCCGGCTGCTTTGTACGACAGGACGAATATGGTCAGTTGGCAGCTCAAGCGTAGTTAAACCTGCTAACTTTTGTTCCCAGTAGTTTAATTTGCTTTGAAGCGTGTCTGCACCAAGGTATTCCCTTTGCCAGATCGCATAATCTGCATATTGGATCTCAGGGCTTTTTAGTTTCGGCATTTCGTTATTGTTGTAACTGCCGTACAACTTGCTGAACTCTGATACCAGTACAGGCATTGACCAACCATCCGCTGCAACATGATGAAATACCAATAGCAATAGATATTCGTCCGCTCCTATTGCAATCAGCTCTGCACGGAGCATATCGTCTTGCGACAAATCGAATGGTCTTAATGTTTCTTTAGTAATATAATCCGTAAGTTCTGATTCTTCTTTGGTCGATAATTTTAATGCCCAGGTGTTTTCTTTGACGTGCTGATAGCCCTGGCCTTCATGTTCCCTGATCACTGTACGCAAAACTTCATGACGGTTCACGACTTCTTTCAGGGCGTTTTCAAGAGCGATTATATTTACATTACCCTCAAGTTTCAGTAGTGCAGGTATATGGTACTGAACACTGCCCTCCAATCTGTCAATAAACCACAACCGTTCCTGACTGTAGGATAACGGAATATATTCAGGTCGCGGATTTACTTTTTGGATCGTACTGCCTGCTGCTGTTGTTGTTTCTTCTTCCAGTTGTTTTACCAAATCGGCTATAGTCGGGTGCACAAACAGATCACGAATTTTTAATTCCT